>JBEVJN010000001.1:0-31142 GCA_040510135.1 Acidimicrobiia bacterium
TCCTGACGACCATCCCGAGCCGGCGAGTGCCAGATGTCACGCGCGCGCACGACGGGTGCGACGCATTCAGAATGTCATTCTGTCCCTGGTGCAAACAACGTCACACGCCAGATGGCATGGCCGCGCAAATCAACCCAACTGCCTTGCAGCGCTGCAAGCGAGTGAGCTAGCTTCTGCGAAGAGCGAGTCGGACACCGAGGTCGACTCCTCGACTACAGGGAGGGAACGGGCCTGCTCGGCCCCACCCACGTGCGCGCCGAAAGGAGCGCGGCGGATGCCGGCCTCGAGGTAGTGGTCGCGGAAGGTGTGGTTCTGGGCGGGGTCGAGCACCTCGAGAAGAGCGGAGGACGGGTCGCCGCGCCAGTCGGCGCCGACCTTGTCCATCTCGTCGAGGAGGAACACCGGGTTCATGGTCTCGGCCTCGGTGAGAGCCCGAGCGATCCGCCCCGGCCGCGCCCCGACATAGGTCCGGCGATGGCCGCGGATCTCGGCTTCGTCCCTCACCCCACCGAGGGCGACACGGACGAACTTGCGACCAAGGGCACGGGCGACGGATTCCCCCAGGGAGGTCTTGCCGACGCCGGGGGGACCGGCGAGCAGCAGGATGGTTCCGGTGTTGCGCCCGTCGCTGTCGGCCAGACCGCGCTCGGCGCGGAGCTTGCGGACTGCCAGGTGCTCGATGATCCGCTCCTTCACATCGGTGAGACCGGTGTGATCGGCGTCGAGCACTGTCCATGCCTCGTCCAGGTCGAGGCGGTCTTCTGTTGAGACGCCCCAGGGCAGATCGAACATCGTGTCGAGCCAGGTGCGGATCCAGGAATGCTCCGGGGACTGTTCACTCATCCGCTCCAGACGCCCTATTTCCCGCTCGATCGCTTCGGCCACCTTCTCGGGAAGATCCCGCTCGGCCAGTTTGGCCCGGTACTCGGAGGCGACATCGATGTCCTCGCCCAACTCTTTGCGAATCGCCTCCATCTGTTGACGGAGGATGTAATCCTTCTGCCCCTTCTCGATCTGTTCGGTTGCCTCATCGCGTACCTTGCGTCGGAGCTCGAGATCCGCGAGGACCTCACGCATCCAGACGAGGAGCTTGCCAATGCGTTGGCGGATGTCGAGGGCCTCGAGGAGCTCCACTTTCTGCTCCAAGGAGAGGTCGGGTGAGTAGACGGCCAGGTCGGCCAGACGCGATGGGTTGTCGACGTCGAGAAGACGCTCAGCCACTCCGGCCATTCCTCTGTTTTCGAGGACGGCGATGACCACCGCCCGATACTCGGCGACGAGAGCATCGAGCTCGTCGTCGATGATGTCGACCTCCGGCGAAGACTCGGCGTCGACCCAGAGGGCTCCGGTCTCGTCGACCGAGCCGGCTCCCACCCGCGCCCGAGAGGCGCCCGACACGACGATGTTGCCCTCGTTGTCGGCTTCCTGGATGTCTGCGATGGTGCCGACCGCGGCGTAGCGCCCATCGAGCCTCGGGACCAGGAGTAGGCGACCATCGGCCTTGGAGGCAGCGGCGATGGCGGTTCGACCTTCTTCGGTCTCGATCCGGATCGTCACCACCATGTGGGGGAAGACCACACCGTTGTGGAGAGGGAGAACGGGAAGGGTCAGTTGGGCGGTCTCGCGCATGAGTTCGGTAATCCTTCGTTTCGCAAGTGGAAACCCGTGCAACAAGCTTCCCAAGGCTCCTATTCCACGATCTAAGTCGATCTTGCTCAGGTTTGGTCAGCCGGAGGGAGATAGGCCGAGCTCGCACCGCCGAGGGGGAGTGGTGCGCCCCCGATCGGATCACAGACGGTCGTGGCGGAAGACACCGTGAACCCAACCGGGCTCGGGCTCGTAATGCACCTACAAGCGAACAAGGAGCGTCCGTGAAACGAGTTCTCTTCTTGGCGGTGGCCCTCGCCTCGATGCTCGTTGCATGCAGCGGGGAAAGCACCGATACGACGGGGGCGACTGGTGGTGATGAGCAGAGGGTCGAGATCGCAGATCTCGCCTTCAATCCGGAGACTCTCACCGTTGCGGCCGGCAGCACCGTGACCTGGGTCAGCGCCGACCCCGACTTACCCCACACATCGACCTCCGACGACGATCTGTGGGCTTCGGAGCGCCTCAATGAGGGTGAGCAATTCTCCTTCACCTTCGAAGAGCCCGGGACCTATGCCTACTTCTGCGAGGTGCACCCGACGATGCGGGCGAGCATCGTCGTCGAGTGAGCGGTCCGGTTGGCCCTGATGCGAGCCGGGTAGATGGATCCAATGTCGACATCGAAAACGACGAGCGAGAACCGATTGTTGGAGTTGGAATCAGCGTTCTGGGAATCCGCAGGCGACTCCCGGTTCTACCGGGAGAATTTCGCGGACGACGGCGTCATGGCCCTCCCTGATGGGCTGATGACCAAGGCCCAGGTGGTCTCAGCAATGGAGGAGGCGACACCCTGGTCCAGCTTCACCATCGACGATCTTCGATTCGTCGATGTCGGTGATGACGTGACCGCCCTGGTGTACACCGCGGATGCAGCGCGCGATGGCGGCGATGGCGGATACAGGGCGGCCATCAGCAGCGTCTATGTGAACCGGGGCGGAAATTGGCGGCTGGTCCTCCACCAGCAGACTCCCCTGTAGTCGACTTATCCCGGTCGCACCGTGCCCATCGGCGGGCGGCCCCGGAGTGTCAGGGTGCCAGGGTCGGTTGTCGCGGCCGGTAGGTGAGGAGCACGTTTCCCGATTCGAAGGTGGTCGTTCTCAGGAGATCGAATGTGAGTCGGCCATTCATCGTCCTGAACAGCGACTTGCCTGATCCCAGGGCGACCGGGTGGATCATGAGTCTGAACTCGTCGATGAGACCCATCTCGATCAGGCTGAAGGTGAGGTTCGGGCTTCCAAAGATGCCAATCGACCGGCCCGGCTGACTCTTCAAGTTCGCGATCTCGTTGGCGACATCTCCTCTGATCACGATCGAGTTGTTCCATTTCGCCTCTTCGAGGGTGCTCGACACGACCGCTTTCGAGATGTCGTTCATCAGTGGGGCGATGAGCGGGTCTTCCTCAAGAGCCGCCGCCGTTGGCCAGTAACCCGCCATCCCTTCGTATGTGACCCGGCCAAAGATGATCATGTCGGTGTCGCTTAGATTGGCGACCGAGTATTGGTTGAACTCGTCGTCGACATTCGGCCAGTCGAACTCACCGTTTGGCCCTTCGTAGAAACCATCGATGGTTGTCACCACGAACGCGTACAGGATTCGCACCGCTCACCTGCCTTTTTCGAACCTCTCGCCCAATGCGTGTTTCACACCCAGGCTACGAGGGCAGTATTCGGACATCATGTTGGCCGAGGAGCTTTCCGAGCTGGCTTATCACAACGGCGCCGCCGGCTTTGGTGTGACCGGTGCAAAGATCTTCTCCAGGGAGCGGGCAGCCCTTCGCGCATCACGTGAGTCAGGCCACGCGGGGCCGCTTCGCTTCACATACGACGACCCCGAGGTGGCCACCGACATCTCTTTGTCGTTTCCATGGGTCAGATCGCTGGTGGTGGTGAGTTACGACTACCTGGAAGGCGCAGAGACGCCGCCAGACGAAGGGGGGATGGTTGGTCGATTCGCCACCACCAATCATTACGAGGGAGTCCGTCGCATCACGGGAGCGATCGCCGAGTTTCTCCGTGCCGGCGGCTTCCGGGCAGAGACGCTGAGCGACGATAACCGGCTCGTCGACCGGGCGGCTGCAGTTCGGGCGGGGGTGGGCTGGCGGGGGAAGAGCACGATGGTGCTGGCGCCCGGGCATGGCCCTTGGATGCTGCTCGGGACTGTGGCCACCGACGCCTCGATCCCCGTCAGTAGACCCATGGAACGAGACTGCGGCACCTGCTCGGCATGTATCCCCGCTTGTCCGACCGGAGCATTGGGGGAGTGGGGTCTCGACGCACGCCGTTGCCTGTCCACGTGGCTGCAGACCCCTGGCTCGATCCCACAATGGATCCGGCCTCTGATGGGCAGGCGGATCTATGGGTGCGACGATTGTTTGACTGCCTGCCCACCGGGTAGCCGCGCCCTGGCAGCGGCAGGGGAGAGACCGGCGAACCTCCCATTCGCCGACCTGCTCGGACTCTCCGACGATGCCCTCCTCGATCGATGCAGTTGGTGGTATGTGCCCCGACGACAAGGGCGCTTCATCAGACGAAACCTCCTCGTCGCCGCCGGGAACTCGGGGGAGTCTGAGGCGCGGGAGGCTGTCGAGGCTCATACCCGCCACCCCTCCTCGATGATCCGGGGTCACGCCTACTGGGCGATGGCTCGGGGCTTCGAGGGTCGGAGAGTGTTGCGGGACGCCCTGGAGACTGAAACGGTGCCGGAGGCGCGTGATGAGCTCTTGCTCGCCCTGCTCATGGCCGAACATGCCGGTGCCCATACTGCGGTGCTCGAAGCCGACGAGAGGTCACGCGGGAACGGCTCGATCCGGGGACTTGCCGTGGTCGGCCCCCATGCCCTTGCGGAAGGGCAGGGCACGGATGACCTGCAGCTGGTATTCATCGAGCGTTACGGTGGTGAGGTCAGTCGGATCGAAGGGCCCATGGTCAGGGTCTACGACCCCGACCGCGTCCTCGAAGCCCGACGCCGCGCCTTTTCTCCTGGTTGATCGGCGGGACGCCCTTCGACCGCGTCGAGCAGCATGCCCGACAGCTCTCGGATCGCTTCGACGAGATCACGATGCGTCTCTGGCTCCTCGACGGCGAAGCTCACTCCCAGTAGGGCCAGATACCGGGCGAGCGCCGCCGCGCTCGATGAGCCGACGTGGAGCCGACAGGTCTTCTCGTCGATCGCGTCCACCTGCACCGCCGGCGGGAGGCGATCGACCAGTGTCTCAGCGGGCGCGTGAGCGATCACGCGGGCCTGGTAGTTCCACATCGCAGTTGCCGCCCCGGTCGACACCCGAGCCGCCACATCGGGCACTGCCCGGAGACGGAACTTGGGGGACGGTCTCGGCCTGGCGCCAGAGATCCGATCGACCCTGAAGGTCCGCCAGTCCTCCTTTTCTACTTCCCATGCGAACAGGTACCAACGGTGCCCGTCGTTGACGAGTCGATGCGGCTCGACCTGACGGATGCCTGACCCTCCGTCGTGGCGGCGGTATTCGAATCGGAGCAGGTGATGGTTGCTGCATGCCGTAGCGATGATGAGCAGGAGGTCCATGTCCACGCTCGGTCCTCGGCCCCGGATCGGCTCTACCGAGCCCTCCAAAGACGCGACCCGTTGTTGGAGCCGATCAGGCAGCATCTGTTGGATCTTGACCAGGGCTTGCATGCTGATCTCTTCTAATCCCTGCACCGAACCGCCGGCGGCGAGGCGAAGGGCGAGCGCGATAGCGACCGTCTCGTCGTCGTCGAGCAACAGTGGCGGGGTGTTGGCACCGGGACCGAGCCAATACCCGCCTCCCGGTCCACGCATCGAATCCACCCGGTACCCGAGATTTCGTAGCCGGTCCATATCGTTGCGCACCGTCCTCGTCGTGACGCCAAGACGGATCGCCAGCTCGTCACCAGTCCAATCTCGACCCGTCTGGAGGATGGAGAGAAGAGCCAGCAGACGAGCCGAGGCATCCGACATGGTGACAATCATGCCACCTACATAGGAAGGATCCGTTCCTAAATAGGACTTAGGCTGGGAAGAATGAGCAGCACCCCCACCACCCCGGACATCCGCCCATTTCAGATTCAGATCGAGTCAGGGGAACTCGACGATCTCCGCGAACGGCTCGCCTCGACTCGATGGCCGGTGCAACCCAACGGCACAGGTTGGGAGCGCGGGGTCCCAGTCGACTATCTCCGAGGACTTGTCGATCATTGGTCGAACGGCTTCGACTGGGCGGCCAGGGAGCAGGAGCTCAATCGGCTCCCACAACACATGACGACTGTGGACGGCCAGGACATTCATTTCGTCCATGCCCGATCACCCGAGCCCGAAGCCCTGCCTCTGGTGCTGCTGCACGGCTGGCCGGTATCGTTCGTCGAGTTCAGCCAGGTCATCGGGCCCCTGAGCGATCCTGTCGCTCACGGCGGGGAGGCCCGAGATGCCTTCCACGTCGTAGTGCCCTCACCCCCCGGCTTCGGGTACTCGACCCCCGTCGAGGCGGCCGGATGGTCCACCAGTCGTGTCGCCGCCGCGGTCGTGGAAATCATGCATCGTCTCGGCTACGACCGATACGGGGCTCACGGTGGTGATGTGGGCGCAGGTGTGGCCGCCGGCCTCAGCCCCGCCGACCCCGACGGAGTGGTGGGAGTGCATGTGGCGTCGGACCCGCGTACCGCTGTGTCGTTTGCCATGTTCGCCGGCGATCCGGCTCTGACCCCAGGCCTCACCGATGACGAGCGACAACGAGTCGAGAAGATGAAAGCGAACTCGGCTGACGACATGGGTTATCTCCAGATTCAATCGACCCGGCCGCAGACACTCGCCTACGGCCTCACCGACTCGCCTGTCGCACAACTGGCTTGGATTGTCGAGAAGTTCCGGGCGTGGAGCGACCCGGAAGCCGACCTTCCGGAGGACGCTGTCGATCTAGATCTCCTCCTCACGAATGTGTCGCTGTACTGGTTCACGAGAACGGGGGCGTCCGCGGCACACTTTCTTTACGACAGCATGCACGCCCAGGACTGGGGTGAGGAAGGCGCTGCCCCCACGGGTTTCGCGGTGTTTGGCCGGGATACTGTCAGCCGTCGCCTCATGGATCCCGACGAGAGGATCGAGCACTGGACGGAATTCGACCGTGGCGGCCATTTTCCGGCGATGGAGGTGCCCGAGCTCCTCACCGATGACATCCGGTCGTTTTTCCGGCCCCTCCGTTGAGGAACCGCCGGATCAGGACTGGTCGCTCGTATCGCTTTCGACGGGTGTCACCGTGACATCCCCCGACATCGGGATGGGCTCGGCATCGCTCGCGATGGTCTCTTCCGGGGGAGTCGCCTCTTCAGCGAATGGGGACTCGGTCTCCACGGTCTCCTCAGCCTGATCTGCAGCCGCCCAGCGCTCCTTGGCGGCGGCGATGCCTTGGTCGATCACCTCACCCAGCTCCTGAGCGGCCTGCTTGGCCGACTCGAGGGCGCTCATGCGGCTGTCCCTGGTGGCTTCCCACGCCGTGCGGAGGGCATCGCCGGTGCGGTCCAGCGCTTCCTGCACCTCGGCGAACCAGCGCTGCTGCTTGCTCTCGCCGGCCCCGTTCGTCGTGTCGTCTTGGTCTGTCATCACGTCCTTTCTGGTCGTCGCTCCTCCATTCTTGTCCCAAAGCGAAATTGACGCACAGCCGTCGTTCGGCCGACCCCTATATCGTCGCGCCGTGGATGGTTTTCCCGCCCGCCCCGTATCCGTGTCGGCGCACATCCCGGTGCCTCCGGCTGCGCTCTTTCGCTTCGTCTCGGACACGCGCAACGACCTGTTGTGGTGTCAGAACGTGGAAACAGTGGACCTGGTCGAAGGGAGCAAGGTCGAGGTGGGTGCCCGGTTCCGGTTCCACCAGCATCTCGATCGGCCCGGGGCCAAGCGGACGCAGTTCGATGTCGACGTCGAGGTGATCGAAATGGGGGAGCGCACGATCACCTGGGAGGCCAACGATCGATTCCAAAGGAGAACGATCAGTCTCACAGTCGAACCAGAGGGATCCGGGTCTCGCATCACCCAGGTGACGAGAGCAACGTTTCTCCGACCCCCGGGGTTGGCGAAGTGGCTCTACCCGTTGCTGGCCCGCCGGATCTTCACCGGTCAGTTCCGGGATCTGGGCGCCTACTTCGAAGAGAATCGGGATCAATCCCGGTGAGTGACCGCCCCTGATCCACTCATCTCGCTGTCGATGCTCGGCAGCCCGAGATACTCCACATCGCCGGAACCGGAGACCGACACGTCGAGGTCGTCGGTGACGTTGACCACCGCATTGCCGGACCCGGAGACATCCACTCTTCCCCGGGGCGCGGTCAGGGACTCTCCGTCGAAAGCGCCGGATCCGCTTATCGATATCGAGAGGAGCCCGCTGAGTGTCCCCTCCGCGTCGACGTCACCCGACCCGCTGATATCGACCCGGAAATCCGTGCCATCGATGGCCTCGGCTTCCACGACTCCGCTCCCGCTGATGACGAGGCCGTCGAGAGTCGCCGCCGTGATCGTGTAGACGATCTCGACCGTCGGCGAGATGCTCCGCTTCGTCTCGAGCCGAAGACGCCCGTCTCTTACCTTGGTCTCGAGGAGCGGCATGATGTTGTCTTCGGCCTCTATGGTCAGCGACTCGGTCCCAGTGACCTCGACCACCACACGGCCGGTGCCGCCGAGGACGATCTCGTTGAACCCACTCACCTCTCTGGACTCGCTGATGACGGTTCCAGAGCCTTCGACGCCAAGTCTGACGCAGGAGGCGCAGACCAACGCCGCCATCAGCACGGCCACCACCGACGAACGGGTACGGATCGGCATCGGGCCAACCCTATGCCACCGACCGTCTCGGCTGGACCCGATAACGTCCCGGTATGGAAGACCGCCTGCGGAGCGACCCCTACGAGTCGCTTCCCGAAAGGCTCATCCGTGAGGCGATCGAAGCCGGAGAGTTCGACAACCTCCCCGGTGCCGGAAGGCCGATACCCGGCGTCGGTGTGCCGGACGACGACCTGTGGTGGGTGCGCGAATGGTTGGAACGGAACCGAGCCGAGACGGCCGGAGGCTGATGGAACTCGGGATCACCACCTTCGCCGAGACGTATCCCGATCCGAAGACCGGTGCGATGATCGGCCACGGCCAGCGTCTTCGCCACGTCCTCGAGGAGATCGTCGTCGCCGAACAGGTCGGGCTCGAGGTATACGGCGTCGGGGAGCATCATCGGCCCGACTTCGCCTCGTCCTCTCCTGCCGTGGTCCTCGCCGCCGCCGCCGGGATGACCCAACGGATCAGGCTGACTCCGGCTGTGGTCATCCTTTCCTCAGACGACCCGGTGCGGGTGTTCCAGGACTATGCCACCCTCGATCTGATCTCGAATGGACGGGCAGAGCTGTTGGTCGGGAGGGGATCATTCATCGAATCCTTCCCTCTCTTCGGTTACTCGCTCTCCGATTACGACGAGCTGTTCTCCGAGAAGCTCGACCTGCTTTTGGCGATCCGCGATCGGGAGCGGGTCACCTGGTCGGGCAAGTTTCGTCCTCCACTGCAGGACCAGGCCATCTATCCCAGGCCGCAACAGGACCCCTTCCCTATCTGGGTGGGTGTGGGCGGCAGCCCGGAGTCAATCGTCCGCGCGGCCACACGTGGGCTGCCGGTCGCCCTGGCGATAATCGGTGGCAACCCGGACCGCTTCGCTTTCTTCGCCGACCTCCATCGCAGCACCCTGATCGAATCGGGGCACGATCCCGTCGCGGCCCCTCTTGCCGTCCATGCTCATGGATATGTCGCGGACAGCGACGATCAGGCGGCAGATGACTACTACAACGCCTACGCGGTCGCGATGACCCAGCTGGGTCGGGAACGCGGATGGGGGCCGATGACGCGCCCCCAGTTCGACATGATGCGTTCTCCCGAAGGATCGCTGGTGCTCGGGGACGTTGAGACGGTGGCCGCGAAGATCATCCGAATGAGGGAGGTCCTCGGGATCGACCGTTTCATGCTGCATATCAGTGTCGGCACGTTGCCCCACCAGCAAGTGCTGCACGCCATCGAGCTCTTGGGCACCAAGGTGGCCCCGTTGGTGCGCGCCTCGTAACGCTCAGCCTTCGGTGACCGCTGTCGAGTCGAGAATGAGCTCGGCGTAGTAGGCCGGCCAGTGCTGTTCCGGATCGTCCTCCGCCCGGTACTTCTCATCGGCGTTTCGCAGCCACCCGCTGATCTCCTCGATCGTGGGCTCGAATCCGACGAAGGATCCCAACTCGGGCTGGAGCCGGGTGGCGTACCACTCGGCCCATTGGGGGCTGGGGTCGGTCCCGTGGGCCTCGTGATGTTCCCTCGCTGTTTGGGCGAGGAGGTGCCTCAGCTGTGTCACTCGTTCCTGGTCTGCCATGACGATGGAGGTTAGGAGTCGCCCGGGTGATAGCCGCCTATCCGTCGGTTCGCGAAGAAGATGGCTAAGTCGCGAAATTTCGTCTGCCGTTCAACTTGCTCCTCGGAGATTCGCAGTCCTAACGTGGCGGAGCCGACTTGGAGGCAACTCCAGATCGGACTGAAAGTGACCGAGAGGTGACTTTGAGATCTCGCTGGGAGACTAGTCCTTCGGGGCTGGAGTGCCAGCAAGGTCGAGAACCCCGAGAGGGTGAGGGCTTCGGCCAGCACTCCCTCGGGGTTTTTCGCGTCACGGGACGCATCGGCAATTTGCGCCCTCCCACTCGCGTCGACGGCCACGACCACACCGATCGACGGCGGTACTCGATCGAAGCAGCTCAGTCTCTGAGACGTGCGGCGAGGCCGGCAATGATGATCTCGAGGCCGAATGCGAACTCGGTCTCGAACTCGCAGTTGGCCAGGTACGGAGTGAGCGCGGCCACATTGGGGAACGCCGATAGGTCGGGAGAGTTCGATTCCCACCCGTCTTTGTCCTCACCGCCCGACATCTGCTGAAACGCATACCCCATGGTGTGACTGGCCAACATCTGCCATGCGTGGTGGGCGTCCTCTTCTGAAAAGCCGGCGGCGCGGAAAAGGCCGAGGATCCGGTCCATGAACCGGAGAGAGGACGGCCCATAGATCCCCCGCTGCATCAACAGGTTGACCATCCACGGATGCTCGACGAACTGGTCGAGGGCGGCCAGGGCGGTTTCTCGGATCGAGAGGCGCCAGTCGGAATCGGCGGCGGGGAGAGGTATGGCACGAAACACGTAGTCGATCATGCCGTCGAGGATGTCGTCCTTCTTCTCGACGTGGTTGTAGAGCGACATCGCCTCCACCCCGAGCTCAGCCCCGAGCTTTCTCATGGAGAGCTCTTCGACCCCGCCGCTGTCGGCCAGAACGACTGCGGCATCGATGATCCGGTCCCGGGTCAGTGGAGTCCGGGTCGTGGTGCCGGTCATCTGGTCGTGGTCTCCCTTCGGGGTTTGACGGGCTTACGCCGTATGCTTACAGTGTAGTCGAGATTTCCCCGGTATGCCACGAGGAGCGGAGCAAATGTCATTCACACAAGCCCTGGCTCGAGGTAGTGGCCGACGACCCTGGAGGACGGTGATCATCTGGGTCTTGGCGCTGGTGGCGGCGCTGGCACTCACCTCCCAACTCTTGGGCGATGCCCTAACCAGCTCGATCAGCTTCACCGACGAGCCCGAATCGATCACGGCGTCGAATCTGATCGAGGACGTCCGAGGAGAACCAACAGACACCGAATTCGTGGTCGTGACGTCGGAGGGAATCGACGTCTCCGATCCGGCATATGTCGCCTACGTGACCGAAATCGAATCGACCCTCCTCGCGCTGGGTCCCGACGTGGTCACGAGTGTCGGAACATACCTGTCTGAAACAGGACCGGTCTCAGAGTCGGGCCTGTCCGCCCTCCTTCCCGTCGTGGTCGCCGGTGATGGCGTCGACGAAACCGGTATCAATGCCGAGCTGGCGAGGGACACGTTGGCGGAAGTCCCGGCACCGGATGGCTTCCAGGCGCTCATGGCAGGCCCGGCCACGCTGAACAGCGACTTCAACACGATCGCCGAGGAAGATCTCCGGACCGGCGAGACCATCGGCATTGCGGTTGCCCTCGTCGTCCTCGTGCTCGTGTTCGGGTCCGTGGTCTCCGGGGTGATCCCGGTGATCCTCGGGGTGGTGGCCATCGGCATCGCCATGGGTCTGGCCGCGCTCCTGGGGTTGTTCATGGACCTGAGCTTTTTCATCACCAACATGATCACAATGATCGGTCTCGCAGTCGGGATCGACTATTCACTGTTCATCGTCTCCAGGTATCGCGAGGAGCGCCTCCATGGTTTCGAGAAACTCGACGCCATCTCGCGCGCCGGCGCCACCGCCACCAGGGCCGTCTTCTTCTCCGGGCTGACCGTGGTCCTGGCCCTGGTCGGCATGCTGATCCTGCCCAACACTCTCTTCCGGGCATTGGGCCTTGGGGCGATTCTGGTTGTCGTCGTAGCGGTGCTCGCCTCCATGACCCTCCTCCCTGCGGTGCTGTCGCTTCTCGGCGACCGGATCGAGTCGCTGCGGGTTCGACGCCGTCGAACTCTGGACCAGCAAGGCCGGATGTGGGATCGGATCACCAAGACCGTCATGGGCCGGCCGGTCCTGAGCATCGTATTTGCCGGTGGCATCCTCCTCCTCGCCGCAAGCAGCCTCTTCTCGATCAACAAGGGCCTATCCGGTGTGTCGACGCTGCCCGACGAGATGGAGTCGAAGCAGGCGTTCGAGATCCTGGCAACCGAGTTCGCCGGCGGCTTCACCTCACCGATTGAGGTCGTGGTGACCGGGTCGGAGGTACCGGATACCGTGGCCAACCTCGAGACCGACGTGGCCGCCGACGGGGGATTCGGGCCCAGCGTCATCGACCCGTTGTCGACAGACGATGTAGCCGTCTTGTCGGTGCAGACCCTCGGCGACGTCAATTCGATCGAGTCACAGGAGGCGCTCAGGCATTTGCGGGCGGACATCGTTCCCGGGGCGGTGGTAGCCGAGACGGAGGTCTTCGTGGGGGGCGAGACCGCGATCACCGTGGACTTCCTCGATCAGGTCGACAACTACACGCCAATCGTGTTCACCGCCGTGCTCGGGCTCAGCTTCATCCTCCTGATGCTCGCGTTCCGCTCGTTGGTCATCCCCGCGAAAGCGATTGCCATGAACCTGCTGTCTGTGGGTGCTGCCTACGGCCTGGTGGTGGCGACGTTCCAGGCCGATGTCGGTCCGGCCTGGCTCAAAGACTTCGCCTCATTCCTCGGTTTCGAACAGGTCGAAACCATCGAGGCCTGGCTGCCGTTGTTCCTGTTCTCGATCCTCTTCGGCCTCTCCATGGATTACCACGTGTTCTTGCTCTCGAGGATCAAAGAGCGATTCGACCAGACCGGGAACAACACCGAATCGGTGGCTTACGGTCTCCGCACCACCGGTGCGCTCATAACGGGAGCGGCCATCATCATGGTGGCGGTGTTTGCCGGTTTCGCCGCCGGGCGCTTGGTGATGTTCCAGCAGCTGGGATTCGGATTGGCCATTGCAGTCCTGCTCGATGCCACCATCGTCCGCTCGGTCCTGGTGCCCGCGTCGATGAAACTGCTGGGCAATCTGAACTGGTACTTCCCGTCCTGGCTCGAGTGGATACCGAACGTCAGCATCGAAGGTCACATCGACGATGTCGTGCCCCAGACGGGACCGGTCGAGAAGGCGTCCGCCTAACGGTGGCGGGACCGGCTCATGGAGATGGGTCAGCAGTGCCCGGTCCGATGAGCACCGAGCAGGTTCGCCGACGTTACGATGACATGGCCGGCAACTGGCGGCTGCTCGGGATCGTCGACAGCCTGCTTCTCGTCAACCGTCTCCGACGCAAACAGTTCTCGAAAGCACGCGGTGAGGTCCTGGATGTGGGGTGTGGAACCGGTGAGAACTTCGAATATCTCGCCAAGGCCTCATCGGTCACCGCCCTCGATCTCTCCGAAGAGATGATCGAAGAAGCACGCCGCCGTCGACGACAATTGGAGGCCGACGTCCGGCTCGTGATCGGCGACGCCCAGGAATTGCCGTTCTCTCAAGCCAGATTCGACACTGTCGTCTCGGCGTTCTCCTCGTGCACGTTTCCCGACTACGTCGCCGCATTTCGGGAAATGGTGAGGGTCACCAAACCTGGCGGGCGAGTGCTTCTCGTGGAGCACGGCCGATCGTCTGTGGGATGGATTGCCCGGCGTCAGGATCGGAACATCGAGCGGGTCTACGAGCGGTCGGGATGTCGTAACAACCGGGACGTTTCGGCCGATCTCGCCGCGGCGGGGTTGGAACCGGAAGAGCATGACGTGAGCCATCTCGGGATGATGAACCGGATCACGGTCGAGGTCGTCGCATCGTCCTAGCGGGCACGGAGTCGGTGATAACCGCTTCGAAAATGCACCATCGGGTCCTGCAGATCGGACATCTCGACCTGTTCGATCATGCCGATCACGACACCCGACCATCCGACCTCTTCGCGGGACTCGAATCGGCAGTAGGCGCGATCCGGCATGTCGATGAGCACCGGTCCCCATGGACTCTGTGTCGCCGGAACGCCGGCGAAGACACCGCCGGGCGACGGCGAGAGCCCGGCGAAGACATCGGCCGTCCGACGATCCTCGGCCCGGCAGATGTGGATGATGAAATGACCGGTGTCGGCCGCGGCGTCCCACATGTCCGTGGCGGGACCGACCACCAGATGGGCCTGCGCCGGCTCGCCCTGGACCACGAGCAACGACGAAACGGTGAGACCGGACCAATTCGACTCTCGCCCGGCGGTGACGATCGTCACCCCGGCGGCGAGACGCCCCCGAAATCGGCGCGCCAGATCACGATCCGCAGGATCGGGCGCAAAAGGGTGGTCCGAATGGATCACGAGGGCACCCTAGGGAAATCTGTCATACCCGCCGGTCATGATCTCATTCATGAACACCCAGACAATCGCACTCGTGATAGCCATCACCTCGTCGGCGGCCGTGATCGGGCTGATGATCCTGCTTGTGGTCGCAAGCAGACGACAGGGGCAGCCAGAGGAGCCAGGCGCTGATCTGGGGTCGCGCTTCGACGAGCTACAGATTGCCATCGCCAGTCGAGAGGGGGCACTGGGCGCCCAGGTGGCCCAGATCGACTCGAAGCTTGCCGCACTTCAGGATTCGGTCACAGGGCGCGAGGCCTCTCTCGATCAGCAGGTGCGGGGTATCGGCACTCAGATGCAAGGCATCACTGCCTTGTTCACCAACGATCGGGCCCGCGGTGGTTGGGCGGAGATAGGCATGAAGCGAATCTTCGAGCACGGTGGGCTGGTCGAGGGACGCGATTACACATGTCAAGTGAGCCACGGTGAGATCCGCCCCGATGCGGTTGTCCATCTGCCGGGTGGTCGAAACCTCGTCATCGACGCCAAGTTCCCCACCGCCCGCTTTGTCGACGCGCTAGCCGAAGAGGACCCGGATCGCAGGGCACGGCTGTTGGTGGAGCAGGGAAAGGATCTGGAGCGTGTCGGGAAAGGTCTGGCGGCCAAGGGATATGCCGACCTGGCGTCGGGAGGGTATGTCGTGATGTACCTGCCATCGCAGGCGGTCTACGAGGCGGCCGCCGCGGCCCATCCCGACCTCATCGACCGGCTGATGGCGAGCCGTGTGATAATCGCCGGCCCCAGCGCCCTCTACGCCCTTCTGCTGAACGTCGGGTCGTTGCTCACCGAGTTCCGGGCTCTGCAGCAGGCCGACCAGATCCTCGAGGACGCTCGCGAGCTGCGCCGCCGACTGAGCGGGTTCGTCGACCATCTGCAGAGGGTGGGGGCCGGCCTGACCGGAGCGGTCCGTGCCTTCAATTCGGCGGTCGGCTCTTGGGAGAGCCGCCTGTCACCACAGCTCAACCGGATGAGCGAGCAGAGCGGAGGCGGCGAAATCGTTGGCCCGACCATTGTCGAGGAAGCGGTCAGGGAGATGCAGGATGCAGGTCTGAGGGTGGCCGGCTGATCGTCCGGACCGAGGGTCCTTGGAGACCGTCGAAGAATCGGGAACTATATCCGCTGCCGACGAGTCTGAAGTTTGTCGACGGCGGGGCGTAGGTAGTGATTCTGCGATACGGGAGTGCGAGATGAGCAGCGACATTCATCAGATCTCGACTGAGAGAGACCGTCAGTCCGATCTCGAGTTCGCCAGGAAGGCGGTCGAATACCTCGGGAAGAAGGGCCTCGGCCCCGAGGAGGTCGTCGACTATCTGGTCGAGGAGTTCAACCTCGACCGCGATACCGCCAGGGCCTTGGCGGTCATTGCGGCCTGACTTCAGAGCGACAGTGGATCATCCTGCGGCGATCTGGGCTGCGAGTCCAGCCGGCGCCACCGTGACATAGGCGTCGACAATGATCTCCTGGAGAGCGTCCCAATCGACTTCGACGTCCAGGTAGCACCCAACCCAACCCCGTCCACCGACATACGGTGGGACGAAATAGCGATCGGGCACCGCGCCGGTGAGAATTTGTTGCGCCCCTTCCGGTGCCGCGCACCAGAAGGCGACACGTTCGTCGTGATGGTGGTCGGCGTAGGTCACGAACTGCCGCTTCCCCCTAATGAACCAGGCAGGTTCGCCATGACTGACTCGCTCCTCCACTTCCGGCAAAGCCATGCAGAGGCTTCGAAGCCGGGGTAGGTGATCTGAAATCGAGTTCATGCGGCCCCAGTGGACGGTGCCGCGCATATCGTATTTGCCGCGGCCGGTACCAGTGTCTGACAGGTTCGCTACCTTTGGCATCGCGCTGTCGAGAAGGAGGAAGGCATCCAATGCCATCATCGACTGCCCCGCCCGATTCGGCTGATCCCGTGAGTCGGCGACTGGCACCCGTGGTGATCTCACTGGTCTTGGTCACTGCGTGCGGCGGATCGAGCGGTGTGTCCGAGACCACCGCGCCGGTCGTGACGGTCACCTCCCTGGCCACCTCCACGACGGCGACCTCGGTCATCTCGTCCACGACCTCGATGACGACCGTGGTGACGACCGGGGCCTCTCCATCCACCACCCAGCCCCACGGTCCGTCGGGATCCGGCTGCACTCCGGGCGACGCGGTCACCCTTCCTGAAGGAGAGTGGTACGGCGTTGTCATGAGCGCGTCGCAGAGCGGCATCGAATTCGATCTGGCCTGTTGGTTCGAGGGCGAGTCTGCGGTGGAAGCTGCCGCCGAGGATGGAGCCGAGTCTCCGCCGCCGAACGACTACTACGTGCGAGACGACAACCCACAGATCAGATCGCTTCCCGTTTCGCCTGATACGGAGGTCACCTGGTATCCCAACCCCGGTGACCCGACATCTGAGGTCGTTGTCGCCTACCCAGATTGGGTCGAGGGGGTGACGGCGAGAGGACTCGGCTTCGGTGCTTGGCTGGACGTCATCGACGGGGAGGTGGTCCGCATCCGGGAGCAATGGGTCCCCTGAGATCGGTCCTACAGCCGCTTCCCTAGATGCCCCCATCTCTCGAGATCATCCATCGTCTCGAGAATGGTTTGGTCGACGTCCCGGAATTCGATCCCCAGCTCTCTTCGGGCCTTGGAGTTGTCGAACCGCATCTCACCACCGAGGTGACTCCTCATGTATTCCCTGGTCCCCGACGGCTGGAACCCGACGGCCAGCCGGCTGAGGGCAACCCCGACTGCATTGTCCAACCCGATCGACGGCAGCTTGTAGCGGGTCCCCCAGCCGTTGACTCGCAACAAGTCCACCACCTGACGCATGGTCCACGTCTCGGCGGCGACGATGTAGCGCCCTGCCGCGGCCGGATTCTCCATGGCGAGGATGTGGGCACGGGCGACATCCCGCACATCGACCAGCGGCCAATCGAGAGCCATCACCGCAGGTATCTGCCCATTGGTCAGTCCGATCAATGAGGTGTGACTGGTGTTGATCGCCGGGACCAGAGAGGGCCCGATGACGAAGAATGGGTTGATCACGACCAGGTCGAATCGGGGCTTGCCGGCGTCCATGAGTTGCCAGGCCGCCTGCTCGGCGAGAGTCTTCGAGTAGTAGTAAGGATTTCGGGTCAGCGACGAGCGCGTGTTCCAGTCCCTCTCCGTGTTGAGGTGCCCGTCCGCCCGGTCGGTTATGGCGGCGACGGACGAGGTCAGTACCACTCTTCTCATCGATTGGCTTTCCCGACATGACTCGAGGATCGAGATCGTCCCCCGCAGCGCCGGGTCCACGAGGTCCGCCTGCGGATCGGCTACGTCGAGGGCGTACGGCGACGCCGTGTGAATCGCGTACTCGCAATCCCGGACGGCACTGTCGAATGCATCAGGAGTGAGCAGGTCGGCGCCGGTCAACTCGAGTCGCTCAGCTGCTCCTATCAGACCGGTCAGATGTCCTGCTGCGCGGGCCTTTCCCGGATCACGCACAGTGCCCCGCACCCGGTACCCGCCCTCGAGCAGTTGTTGGACGATGTGAGATGCGATGAACCCGGAAGCCCCAGTGACGAGGACCGGAGAGCTCGTGATCGGGCCGATGGGCATTGGTTCGTCAGTCGCCGTGGGCCCGATCGTCGGCCCCCCGGCCCACCACGAACCAGATGGCGTGGACCGGCTCCTCGCCCATGTTGAAGAGACGATGAGGCTCCGTGGAATCGAACGCAATGGAATCCCCGGGCTCCAACTCGAACAACTCGAAACCGAGTTGGATCCCCATATTTCCTGAGACGACGTAGCCGTATTCCCGTCCGTGATGCCTCATCAATGACTCGTCGGGCGTCGAGGCTCCACCCACCTCGTAGATGGCATGGAGGAAATCGACCCCTTCCTCGGTGTCAGCGGTGAGTTGCTCCCAGCGGACTCCCGAGGCGAGATCGATCACCTTGCGCCGATCGGGGTGGACCAGAGGGCTTCCTCGGCCGTTCTGGCCGGACGAGCCGTACTCGCCGTCGTCCCGGACGGCGTTTTCGTCGCCACGAAGGAGCTTGTCCAGGGAGAGATCGAGCTCGGTCACGATGGCATAGAGAGTTCCCACCGACGGCTTGGAAAGCCCACTCTCCAGTTGCGAGATCAGGCTGGCCGACAGCCCGAGACGTCGCGCCAGCTCCCGTTGGCTGATCCCGGCCTTGGTCCGCTCGGCGCGCAGCCGGTCGCCTATCCCATCTAATTCCTCGATCATCTGCGGAGCACCCTCATTTGGCTACATCATCAGCCAGCCACTATCGACGTAGAGGTTGATCCCGTTCACCGATCGGTTCTCCAGGAGGAAGACCGTTGCCTCGACCACATCCTCCATCGTGGCGAGTCGCTTGGTCGGGGTTCGTGCCAGGACCGAGTCGAGGGGCTTGCCCTCCCAGAAGGGGCTGTCGCCGACGATGCCGGGATGAATGGCGTTGAACCTGATCGGGGCGAGTTCCACCGCAAACGCGGTAATCATGGTGGCGACGGCCCCGTTGACCGCGGTGACGGTTGTCGAGCCCGGATATGGGCGATCCTTCGCCCGCCCGCCAAAGAGCACGACCGAGCTGTCGTCCGCGAGCCTTCCGATGAGGGTGTGGATGACCTCGGTGTAACCGACGACCTTCATGGTGGCCAGCGTCACCGCACTTCGAATGTCATATTCACGAACCGGGTTGTTGTCCCGGGCTATGGCGCTAAGGACCAACCTGTCGACCTCCCCGACCCCCCGGAGGGCATCGGCGATGGTCTCCGGGGCAGCAAGGTCGAACCCGATGGCGCTGACATCCCCACCAAGCTCCGAGGCAATTTCCTTGGCCTTGCCTTCGTCCCGGCCGGTGATGATCACGTCACGTCCCCGATCGGCGTAGTGGGCCGCAAGCTCGCGACCCAGGCCACCGGTGCCGCCAACGATCAACACTGTCCCATCGGCCATCGATCTGCTCCTCATGGTGGCGAAGTGCGGAGATCCTAACCCTCCGACTAATCCCACTGTGCAGTGAGACTGAGCACTGCTGCTCGTCGTGGTTAGGCTGCGGCCCCCGCTCGCAGCTGTGTGAGGAGGATGCCAGTTGGCCTATGACGTCTGCATCATCGGGGCTGGCCTCGTCGGCCTCGGTGTCGCCCGAGCCCTCAGCGAGAGTCATCCAGGCATCGGCATCGTCATCATCGACAAGGAAGCGACCGTGGCGGCACATCAAAGCAGCCACAACAGCGGCGTCGTCCATTCCGGCCTCTACTACCGGCCCGGGTCGCTCAAAGCGCGCCTCTGTGTGGAGGGCCGACGCATGCTCAAGCTCTACTGCGAGGTCACGGGGGTCGCCTTCGAAGAGTCCGGGAAACTCGTGATCGCCACGAAGCCGTCCGAGTTGGAGCCTCTGGCCGAGCTGGAGCGACGGGGGAAGGCAAACGGCCTCTCGGGACTGACCCGGCTTCGTGGTGAAGAGATTCGACAGATGGAACCGGAGGCGACCGGGCTCGAAGCACTTCACGTCCCGGAGGCGGGGGTGGTCGATTTCCCGGCGGTGGCCGCCCGGTTGGCCCGCGATCTCGTGCAGGGGGGTGCCGACGTTCGCACCGATTTCGAGGTGGTGGCCATATCTCATCACAGCGACGGTGCCGACATTCGTTCGGTGGATCATGGGATTCAGGCCAGGGTCGTGGTGAACTGTGCCGGTCTCCACTCCGATCGAGTGGCGGCTCTCGCCGGGGTGCAAAGTCAGGTGACGATCGTGCCGTTCCGCGGTGAGTACTACACGCTGGTGCCCGCGGCGGAGCACCTTGTCCGCGGGCTGATCTACCCGGTCCCGGACCCGCGGTTCCCGTTCCTCGGCGTCCATTTCACACGGCGGATCGATGGCAGGGTGGAGGTCGGCCCGAACGCGGTGTTGGCGGTCGGTCGTGAGCACTACCGAGACGCCGATCCGGATTGGGCCGAACTACGTAAGACTCTCGCGGACCCGGGTTTCCGCAGGTTGGTGATGAAACATTGGCGAACCGGCGCCACGGAGATGATCAGGTCTCGGTCGAGGTCGCTTTACGCCCGATCGGCTCAGGCTCTCTTGCCAGCGATAAGACCCGAGCATCTGGCGCCCGGAGGAGCGGGAATCCGGGCTCAGGCCGTGTCTGGGGATGGGGCGCTGCTGGACGATTTCGTCATCGAAGAGGCCGGGTCGACGGTTCACGTCTTGAACGCGCCATCGCCGGGAGCAACCGCGAGTCTTGCGATCGGGTCACACGTTGCCGCCATTGCTGCCCGCCATCTGGGCCGGGGAGGCCAGAGTCAAAGTGTGTAGTGTCACTAAGCACGGCGCGTGTTCGGTGGATTCCAGGATGCGAGCAGGAAAACAAGGAGACATCGATGACCATTGAGTTCCCCGTGGCCACCAGCCCCGCTCCTGGCGTGATCGGCGTCGACTGGGAGACCAGGGTCGACTTCGAGCGACTCCGCCAGCACCGCATCTCCCGAACCAGACAGCTGATGGAGCAAGAGGACCTCGGAGCCCTCCTCCTGTTCGAGACGTCGAACATCCGGTACGCCACCTCGACCCAGATCGGCTACTGGGCGTTCAACAAAGGCGAGAGATACGCGCTGGTGACCCAAAAGGGACGGCCCCGCATCTGGGATTTCGGCTCGGCTGCGAAGGCACACCGTCTTCAGCTCCCTCACATGTACGACAGCACCAACTCGGTAGGTGGCAACACCGGTTTGCAGGGGGCAATCGGCCCCGAAGCCGGTCTCCACTCGCGTGCCGCCGCCGAGCTTCGGCAAGTCCTCGAATCCGAAGGGCTTGCCGGGGAGCGCCTCGGGGTCGACATGGCGGAGACGGGTGTGTTCCTGGCATTGCAGGCCGAAGGTCTCAACGTGGTCGATGGCCAGCAAGCGATGATGAAGGCTCGGGAGATCAAGAGCCCAGACGAGATCATCCTGCTCACCCAGGCTTGCGCCATGGTCGACGGGGTCTATCAGGACATTTTCGAGGCCCTGAAGCCAGGTATCCGCGAATCCGATGTAGTCGGTCTGGCCCACGCCCGACTCTTCGAGATGGGCTCAGAGTTCGTCGAGGCGATCAACTCGATCGCCGGCGAGAGATGCAGCCCCCACCCTCATGTCTTCTCCGATCGGCTGATCCGACCCGGTGACCAGGCCTACTTCGACATCATCCACGTCTTCAACGGCTACCGCACGTGCTACTACCGCACCTTCGCGGTGGGCCGGGCCACCCAGGCCCAGCGGGATGCCTTCAAGCAGTCCCGCGAATGGATGGATGCGGCAATCGAACTGGTCAAGCCAGGTGCCAGCACGGACGAGATCGCCAGAGTGTGGCCCAGGGCAGAGGAATTCGGTTTCGAGAACGAGATGGACGCCTTCGGGCTCCAATTCGGCCACGGGGTGGGAGTTGGCCTCCACGAGCGCCCGATCATCAGCCGGCTCAACTCCATCGATGCCCCTATCGAGATCCAGGAAGGCATGGTCTTCGCTCTGGAGACATACGCCCCTGCAGCCGACGGGCGCTCCGCCGCCCGTATCGAAGAGGAGCTGGTCGTGACGGCCGATGGCGCCAAGGTCATCACCCTCTTCCCCTGCGAGGAACTGATGGTCGCTAACGCCTACTGACCCGATTCTCGATTAAGTGTGTCGCTGATCGGTGACGGACTGCATAGAGGATGGATCAGATCAGGCTGCTTAGGCTGTGTCGATGAAACTGGCCCCTTCCCTTCATCGCATCGGCTCGGACCTGGTCGCGGTCTATCTGGTCGAGGACGCGACGGGGGTAACGATCGTCGACGCGGGGCTGCCTGGGCAGTGGGACGAGCTCGAGTCTGAGCTCGCCCTCATGGGTCGTTCGCTCCAGGACATTCGCGGCGTGATCCTGACCCACGGCGATACCGACCATATCGGGTTCGCTGAGCGGCTTCGGAGGGAGCGTGGAATCCCTGTCCTGGTCCATGAGCTCGACGCAACTCGTGCCCGGGGAGAGGTCAAGAAGGAAATCTCATGGGGCAAGGTCAAAGTCGGGCCGTTGATGCGATTTCTCTCCTACAGCGCACGACATGGCGGTCTGAAGATCACACCGGTCTCCGAAGTAGGCGTTTTCGTCGATGGCGAAGTCCTGGAACTGCCCGGGGCTCCTTTGGTGATCCATATCCCGGGTCACACGCCGGGCAGCGTGGCTTTCCATTTCCCGTCGGTCGAAGCGCTCTTCGTCGGGGATGCCATGACCACAGGACACGTCCTGACCGGTGCGGTCGGACCTCAGCCAGCGCCTTTCACCCTCGACACCGAACGGGCGCTCGCCTCTCTAGACCGAATCGAGTCGTTACCGGCAAAATGGGTGCTACCCGGGCACGGCGCCCCATGGAGCGAGGGAGTGAAAGAGGCGGTTCGCCTCATCCGGGAGGCCGCATAGGCTGACGCGATGAGGCGTTCGTTGCTGACGCTGATCATGGCGCCGGTCCTGGCCTGCACTGCCGGCAGCGGCGATACCACCCTCCCCCCGACTACGACCCCGCCAACGGAGTCGACCTCGGCCGCGGCCACCATCGGTGAAACCACGACGGTCGCGAGTACGACGCCCGAGACGACCACCCCCAATACTCAGCCGGCGACCATCGCACCCGAGCAACTGGTTCTGGAGTCGTTCCCGGTGCCGTCCGGATCCGGACCTCACGACGTCGCCCCGGCGCACGACGGAGGGGTCTGGTACACGGCTCAGCACAGCGGGGAGCTGGGTTGGCTCGATCCGGCCACCGGAGAGACAAGGCACACGAACCTGGGTGAGGGCTCAGCTCCCCACGGCGTGATCATCGACGACGCCGGCCACGCCTGGGTCACCGACGGCGGGCTCAACGCCATCCTGGCCATCGACCCAGTAGGGCTCGAGGTGACTTCGTACCCCCTGCCGGAAGACCGTCATGCCGCCAATCTCAACACCGCCAGTTTCGACGGAGATGGGATCCTCTGGTTCACCGGTCAGAACGGCATCTATGGCAGTCTCGACCCCCACTCCGGCGACATGGTCGTGCATGACGCCCCGCAGGGACAAGGGCCCTATGGCGTCACCACCACACCGGACGGCGTGGTCTATTACGCCTCGTTGGCGGGTTCTCACATCGCCCGCATCGAGAGCGACGGCAGCGCCACCGTCATCGAGCCACCCACCCCCGATCAGGGAGCGCGACGGGTCTGGTCCGATTCGGAGGGCGCGATCTGGGTGAGCGAGTGGAATGCGGGGAATCTGAGCCGGTACACCCCCGACAGCGATTCCTGGGATACCTGGCATCTCCCTGGAGACCGGGCCGAGACCTACGCGGTGTTCGTGGATCACACGGACACCGTATGGGCGAGCGACTTCGGGTCGAACTCGATGGTCCGCTTCGACCCGACGACCGAGGCGTTCCACACCTACGTGCTCCCCCACGATCCGGGAAATGTCAGGCAGATCCTGGGCCGACCCGGTGAGGTGTGGTTTCCCGAGTCGGCGGCGGACAATCTGATCGTTATCAGAACCAGCGAGTGACCTCCATCAGAGATCGGTCGGCCGCCTCGATCCACCGCAATGTCGAAAAGCGCTTCCGTCGTTGGTAGTAGTCGCCGTCGCCGGCCCTGACAGATGAACCTCCCTGCGACCTGTCGCTCATGTCGGAGCGCGGCGCTACCAGGAACGTATGCGGTGAAGGCTGATTCGGATCAGGGCGGAATAGTCGTCGGAGAATTGCTCCGGGGTCCATCCGAGTCGGATGATCTCTTCCCGGTACTTGGTCAGATATGCCGGATCCTGATGGGGTGGGGTCGGTGAATCGACGACCGAGGCCGTCCCTTCGAAGGTGGCAACTGCATCCCCCTTCCCGTCGCCTCGAAGGTTGAAGGCAACCCTTGGGTTGGTCGTGAGGTTGGTCAGCTTCGAGGCGTCGGGTTTGCTGTAGATGATCAGGTCATCGCCGTCCCGGAGGAACCAGACCACCGAGCTCTGCGGCTGGCCGTCGGGCGCGACCGTGGTCAGCCAGGCGACGAGCTCATCGTCCATCTGAGCGATCAGTTCAGGTCTTGTCTCGAGCATCGACGCAAACTAGCGATTGGAGGCGAGGACTCCCACCGGCCCGACCATTGCGAGGGTTTCCACTCCTTCGGCCGTCGACAACATCTTGCCGCTGGACAGCTCCATGGCGTGGACTCTTGGCGTGTCCAACCAAGTCCATGCATACGCGATGGCGCCTGCTGAGCTGAAGGTGACCGCCCCCCAACCCTGATCGGAGCGTTCAGAAGGAATGTGATTCAGGACCGTGAGGTCGGTTGGATCCAACATGAACAGCCCGGTCGAATCCGACACGGACACCGAGCCGGATTCCTCCGTGGTGTATCCGGACCCGACGAGCCGGTCTCCTGCTGGGGAGATGTAGATGTCCGATATCTCTGCGTCGGTTGTGGCTACGACCTGCCAGCTCGACGTGTCTAACGTCGCGACTCCGGCCGGGATCGTCTTCACCGACCAGTTGTCGTCATCTTCGATCAGCTCGACATCTCGACTGGCAACGTAGAGGAACCGACCGTCAGGGCTGACTGCGCCCCATCTCCTGGTCCCTGTATCGGGGGTCGCGGTGGCATCGGCCAAGTCGTGCTGCATTGCCTGACCGGTCGCCAGATCCACCTCCGTGACCGAGCTCTCATTGGCGTGGGCCACGAGAACTCGATTGCCGGCTCGATCAAGGGTGAAGGAAGGTGAGTTGTAGAGGTAGGACGCCCACGGCCCCTGACTCACCGGCTCGACCGGGCCAACATGGACCTCGGGTAAGGCGATCTCGGTGACCTTACGGCTGGTGACGTCGACTGTGGCCACCATCGCCAGCTCGCCCCCTTCAGCTGACGGGATCCTGGTGCCAAACAGCACGATTTGCGCACCGATCATGTCCGCTCCCCACACCGACATGCCCTCCGGCAGGTCGGCGATCAGCGTCGAGCCCGTGCCATCCAACACCGAGAAATGAAGCTGTGGCCTCTCGTAGTACGAGATGAAGTAGACGGTGCCCGCATCATCCACATGAACGATCAGATCCGGAAAGGTGGCCCAGGACATGGCCGGCAGCCAGGATTGGAGGTCGACCAGCCTCAGTTGATTCTCGGCAACGTCATCTCCGACTGCGGCAGCGAGAAACCTACCGTCGGGTGACGTTTTCGGCTCCCAGAGCCAGTCGCCCATCGGGATCGGTTCGAAGGCGGACAACGGATCGAGCGAGACCGGATCGACCCGCTGGATCACGACCCTCTCGATGTCGAGGGTCGTTGTGGACCCCGGCGGCAGTGTGGTCGTGGGCGCTCCGATCGTAGGTGTGGGGGCGAAGGCGTCGGGCGGGGCGGTCGGTTGCGGTGGTGGGGCCGACTCCGTGCAGGCGGCAAGAGCCAAGACCAAGGCGACAATCAGGGCCAGTCGTCGGCGTGACGCCATGTGCTTCTCCCGGGGGACGAGGCTATCAACGGCGCCCACTCGACACCGGTTGCGAGCTATTTCTTCTTGGCCAGGTCCCCGAGGATCTGTTGGGAGGCGAAGCGGCCGGGGGCACCCATCACACAACCGCCGGGATGGGTCCCTGAGCCGCACTGGTAGTAGCCCTCGATCGGAGTGCGGTACTGATTCCAGCCCGGGGCGGGGCGGAAGAAGAACATCTGGGGGGCGAGGAACTCTCCGGCGAAGATGTTGCCTTCGGTCAGGCCGACGACTCGCTCGATGTCGAGCGGGGTGACCACCTCCCGATGCAGAACGAGATCACCGAAACCCGGGAAGAAACCCTCCAGGGTCGCCTGCACCACGTCTCCGAAGCGGTCCCGTTCGGTGTCCCAGTCGCTCTCCTTCAGGTGATATGGCGCGTACTGGATGAAACAGGACATCACCGCCTTGCCCGGAGGGGCCATGTCGGGGTCGACGTTCGATTGGATGCAACCGTCGATATATGGCTTTTGCGAGTACCAGCCGTACTTGGCGTGGTCGAAAGCCCGCTCCAGATAATCGAGGGAGGGGCCCATGTTGATGAATCCCCGATACTGGTCCGACCGGCCCTCGAGACCCGGGTAGGTGGGGTTGGCATCAAGGGCGAAGTTGACCTTGGCCGAGGTGCCCTGGAACTTGAAGCGGCGGATGTTGTCGACCAGATCGGTGGGAAGCTCGCGGGGATCGACCAGTTGCATGAAGGTTCGCCGGGGGTCGATTGCGCTGACCACGGTCTTCGCCTCCAACTCGGTCCCGTCTTCCAGCATGACCCCGGTGGCCCGGCCGTTCTTGGTGATGACGTGGTCGACCGGCGACTCGAGCCGGATCTCGGCGCCGAACGACTCGGCGGACCGGGCGAGGACCTGGGTGAACCCGCCGTTGCCACCCTTGTGGAAGGCCCACGCCCCGTAGGCACCGTCGTGCTCGCCGAAGGAGTGATAGAGCAGGACCAGACCCGAGCCCTGGGAGCGGGGCCCAACCTTGGTGCCGATGATGCCCGAGGAGGCATGAAGGCCCTGCATGATGTCTGACTCGAAATAGTCCTCCAGGATGTCGGCCGCGCTTCCCGTCATGAGCCGGATCATGTCGTGGAGGACTCCGGGGGGGAGATCGGCGAGGTAGGAGCCCATCGCTGCCATGCGTGCCCGTTCCTCGGGATCCTTCGAAGTGATGTCCGGCGGGATGGAGTCCATCAACGGCCTGATCGCGTGGACCACTTGCTCCATCATGTGCCCGTAGGCGTCGTACGCATCGGCGTCGTGGGGCGAGTGGCGGGAGATCTCGTGGTGGTTCTCGTTCTTGTCCTGCCCCAACAGGATGTAGCCGCCGTCCTCGGTCGGGGCGAAAGTGGACGGCATGAGTAGGGGCATGAAGCCGTGCTTCGTCAGCTCGAGCTCGTGGATGATCTCGGGGCGGAGCAGGCTCAGGGCATAGGAGAACGTGGTGAAGCTGAAACCCGGATGCAACTCCTCGGTGATGGCGGCGCCGCCGACGAGATGCCGGCGCTCCAGGATCAGTGTGCTCAGCCCGGCCTTGGCCAGATAGGCGCCGTTGACCAGGCCGTTGTGACCGCCTCCGATCACGATCGCGTCGAACTTCTTCTTGGCGGGCATAGCTTCCTCAGGCTGTCTTTCTCGGGGGGTTGAAGAATGGGAGACGGCTCACATTCGCCTTCACCACGTCGTAGCGATGATCGATGGTGACCTCGAGGCTCACCTCGGTCCCGAGAGCGGCGTGCTCGGGGCGGACCCGGGCGATCCCGACGTGTCGTTGGGCCATCGGTGAGTAGACGAAGCTAGGGGTGTACCCGATCCGCTCCAGTTTCTCGTCGTAGATCATCATCCCGCCGTGCTCAGGAATGTGATCCTTGGGAGGGATGAGGCCGCGCTCGTTGTAGACCCGGTTCCAGTCTTCGTAGTCGGCCATGATCCCGACTGTCTTCCACCTGGACGTGCTATCGGCCAGCTCACGCTCGATGGCGCGCCGGCCGATGAAGGCCCGGTCGTCGGACGCGAGGTCACGAAGCATCCACCCCAGTCCCAACTCGTGGGGTGTGGTCCGCTGGTCGTCGTTCCAGGCATAACGGGAGGAGTAGAAGTCGACGTCGATCAGGACCAGCCCGGCCTCGATGCGGGCGATGAGCAACGCGGTCTGGCCGGCCGGTATGACGCCATAGGGCGCTGCTACCTCGAAGAGGGCGTCCCACACACCGACTGCGTCATCCCGCTCTACCCAGATCTCGTACCCCAGATCCCCGGTGTAGCCGGTGCGGGAAATAGTGACTGCGGCGTTGCCCACCTTGGCCGGAGTGAGGTGGAAATATCCGATCTCCTCCATCTCCGGGGCAAGTTGCTTGAGGATCTCCCGGGCATACGGGCCTTGCAGAGCGAGGGCTCCGAAATCGTCGGATACGTCCTCGATCTGGACCGCCATACCGCCGGCGAGGTCCTGCAGGTAGGCCATGTTGGGCTCGGCAGCGGTGAGCAGGAACTCGTCGTCGCTGTGACGGAGAATGACTCCGTCTTCGACCACCCACCCGTCCTCGTCACACCAGACCGTGTAATGAGCCTGCCCGGGTCGGCATTTGCGGATATCTCGTGCCAGAACGCCGGCGAGGAATCTCTCGGCGTCCGACCCGATGATCCGGTACTTGTAGAGGGGGGAGGTATCGATGACCGCCGCCGAGTTCCTGATCGCGAAGTACTCGAACTTGTCCGACATCTGGTAGCGGTCGGTGGCCAGGTATCCCGACCAATGGCTCCACAACCCGGTCTTGTTCGCCTCGCTGGTCCTGGGATGAAACGGTGTCTCGCGGATCAAATCTGCAACCTCGGCTGGGTCGGATCACTGTAACCGGGGAAGGCTGAATCGTCATTCAGGATTCACCGTCCCGCGAATCGGCGTCACAGTCCCGCCGATGCGGATACATTGCCCATTGGGGCAACCTGAATGGAGAATCAAATTGATGAGACGCCTTATCGTGTCGATGATCGCCGCCTTGGTCGCGGTGACACTGGTTCCGATCGCATCGGCCCAGGAGGAGGATGACCAGGTCACCCTTCGCGTCGGGCTCACCCAGGACTGGGAGGTCCTGAATCCGACGTCGGGCTACACCGTGCCCGCCTACGAGGTCTGGAACCTCCACTACGCCACCCTCACCGACAAGGCCGCGGACGATTTCGCGACCACCCCTGGGCTGGCCGAATCGTGGGAGGAGGTCGAGCCCGGCATCGAGTACGTGTACACCCTGCGAGAAGGCTTGACCTGGTCCGACGGCGAGCCAATCACCGCCGAGGACGTGGCCTGGAACATCAACACAGGACGAGACCAGGGTTGGGACAACATGGTTTCGACAGTGGGAAACATCGAGGCCACCGCGGAAGACGAGAGAACCGTCCGGCTGGTCTCTTCGGTCCCCGACCCGAAGCTCCCCACCATGGACGTCTATCTGGTGCCTAAGCACATATGGGAGCCAATTGCCACCGACTATGACGCAGCGACCCAATACGCCGCAGACGATGGCGTAGGGAGCGGGCCATTCGTCATGACCGAGTTCACCCCGGGGCAATCGGTGGTGATGGCGGCCAACCCCAACTACTGGGGATGGGAAGGCGAGGAGCCTCCTTACGACCAGGTGATCTTCCGTCTCTTCGAGAACCCCGACGCCATGGTGGCCGCCCTCCAGCAGGGCGAGATCGATGCGGCTCAGGGATTCCCGGCCTCGTCTTGGGAGGCCCTGGAGGCGGATCCTGACATCGAGGTGGTGGCCGGCCAACAAGGTGGTTTCGACGAGATCGCCATCAACGGAGGTGCCGCCGAGGGCCAGCCTCATCCGGCGCTGCTCGACGTCGACGTGCGACGGGCCATCGCGCACGGCATCGACCGTCCTGCCGTCATCGAAGACCTCTGGTTCGGCCTGGCAACTCCGCTCGAGGCGATGAGCCCTTCGGCCGACCCGAAGTGGATTCCCGAGATCCCTGAGGAGAATCAACTCGCCTACGACCCCGAACTGGCCAACCAGATCCTCGACGAGGCGGGGTACATGGACACCGATGGTGACGGGATCAGGGAGATGCCCGACGGCACCCCGATCGTCATCCGCCATGCCGTCAACACCGACGGTGACCTGGCCGGGTCGATCGGCGATCTGATGGTGGGGTGGATGGAGGAAATCGGCATCGGGGTCGAGTTGGAGGCCTATGACCAGGACGCCCTCTTCGGGGTCATAGTCGAAGGGACTTACGACACCTTCTTCTGGGGCTGGGTGCCTTTCGTCGATCCGGATCCGATGCTCTCCTATTTCACCGAGGCGGAGATCGGCAACTACAACGACGCCAACTGGTTCGATCCCGCATACGACGAGCTCTATACGGAACAGAACCAAGAGGTCGATCCGGAGCGCAGAGTGGAGATCGTGCACGAAATGTTGACGATGTTCCACGAGGCTGCCGTGTACATCCCGATGTATGTCGCCCCCGACCTCCAGGCCTATCGAACCGACACCTTCGAGGGCTGGGTCAAGCAGCCCGCCGATATCGGTCCGGTGATGTTCAGCAACACCTCACCCAGCTATGTCCAGCTCACCCCGATCGGCGCCGATGCTGGCGCGTCCGACATCAACTGGCTGCTCTGGGGTGGCATCGCCGCCGGGGTGATCGTGATCGCCGGCGTCTTCCTGGCGATGCGGAATCGTTCCAAGGCCGACGAACGGGAGTGAGCGCCTGACCACGGCTCGAGCGACGGGACGGGGGCGGGGAAGACTCATTGGCCGAAAGGTGCTCGGGTCGCTCCTCACCCTCGTCTTCGTGCTCGTCTTCAATTTCTTCCTCTTCCGGGTAGTGCAGACCGATCCGATCGGGTCGCTGTTCAGGGGAAGGAACGTCCCCCAGGAGACGCTGGACAACTTGCGGGTGGCCTTCGGCCTCGATCAGTCGCTCGGGACTCAGTTCCTGCTCTATGTGAGGGAATCGGCGCAGCTCAACTTCGGGATTTCCTATCAGACACGTCAACCGGTGTGGAACGAGATCGTGGCTGCGATCCCGGCATCCGTTGCCCTGGTCGGTGTCTCGGCGCTTCTCTCCGCTCTCATCGGCACCATCGGGGGGATCATCGCCGCC
>JBEVJN010000002.1:0-8406 GCA_040510135.1 Acidimicrobiia bacterium
CAGAAACCGGGTGCGCAGACAGCCTCTCTAAGTTCATTTGACAATGAACGAGCTAAAACCCCTGGTCAGAGAGTTGGGCGCTCCCGGCAGGATTCGAACCTGCGCACCCGGCTCCGGAGGCCGGCGCTCTATCCCCTGAGCTACGGGAGCCCGATCGCGCCGATTGTATCGGCCGCCTAACCCCTACCCTCCGGCAGGTGAAATACGTGTCGACCCGGGGAGAAGCCCCTCCGCTCGATTTCAGGGGGGTGATGCTGGCCGGTCTGGCCTCCGACGGTGGGCTCTATGTGCCAGAGGAGATCCCGAATCTGCCCGAAGGCTGGATGGACTGGTCGTACCAACAGGCGGTCACCGCCACCATGACCCTGTTTGGGGCGGAGCAGGTTGGGCCGCTGGTCAGACAGGCTGCCGCCAGATTCGCCCGCGAAGAAGTCGCCCCACTGGTCGGTCTTGGTGACCGATACGTCTTCGAGCTGTTCTGGGGCCCCACCCTCTCCTTCAAGGACCACGCTCTGCAGATCCTCGGGGGTCTCCTCGATCGGGAGGTGACGTCCCGATCCACGGTGCTCGGCGCAACGTCCGGGGACACCGGCTCGGCCGCCATCGAAGCCTGCCGGGGACGGGCGAATCTGAGGATCGTTGTCCTGTATCCCGATGGTTTGATCTCAGATTTCCAGCGGCGCCAGATGACAACTGTCGGAGACGACAACGTGTCGGCGGTAGCCGTCAAGGGGAATTTCGACGACTGCCAGGCATTGGTCAAGGCCGCCTTCTCCCGTCATGAGGGTTTGCTCGCCTTCAACTCGATCAACTGGGCGCGCGTCGCAGCCCAGACGGGCTACTACGTGTCTCTCGCGGCTCGGTTCGACCAACCGATCGATGTCGTGGTCCCCACCGGCAACTTCGGCAATGTCCTCTCTTGCTTGGTGGCGAAGCAGATGGGATTACCGATCCAGAGGATCGTCATCGCCAACAACACCAACCACGGCCTCTCCGACCTGGTCAACACCGGCACTATGGACCCCGGCCCCGTTACTCCGACCCTCGCCCCAGCGATGGATGTGAGGGTCCCTTCGAACCTCGAGCGATTCACGGGTGACCCGTCACACGTGTTCACAGCCGGGTATGCCGGCGACGAGGAGATAGTCGAGACGATCGCCGCGGTGAACAGGCGGCATCGCTATCTGCTCGACCCGCACACCGCAGCGGCCTGGCACGTCTCTGACTCGGTCATCGGCGAGAGACCCGTGGTCGTGGTTGCCACCGCTCACCCAGCCAAGTTCGGTGACGTCGTGGAGCGGGCGGTGGGCCGGCGTCCCAAACCACCTCCGGGCTTCGAGGACCTGGCCGGAAAGCCGGAGCGGCTGACCGTCATCGATCCCGATCCTTCAGAATTAGACCGGCTGCTCCGATAATCGGTCATCGCTGCTTTGCGCAAACGCAGCGAACAGCTACCATACGGGCAGCCGACAACGCCAAGGGACGTTGCGGCCACCCACTCACAGTCCTCATCCGAGGCATGCCACATCATCGTTTCGATGGTGCGTATCCCGGTCCGTTTGAGCCCGAAAGCGAAGAATCGCGAAGGATCCAATGACCACACGAGCTCAACTCCAGAGCAAGACCATCGACGAGCTGCGACAGATCGCCGATGCGGTAGGTATCGAGACCAACGGTCTCCAGAAATCGAAGCTGATCAGCGCCCTTGTCGACGCCGGTCAGGTCGCCGACTCCTCGCCCGCCGAGGAGGTCGACCTTCCCCAAGCCACACCGCGCACCGAGCGGGTGGCCCAGGACGGGGAGAGCGACTCCGATCAGGGAGCGGGCGATGAGCCGCGCCCCGAGTCACGCCAGGGCGGCCGCCCCGATTACGACGATCGTCAGGGCGGGAGCCGGAATCGCAACCGTCGACGTCGTGGTGGCGGAGGCCGCGAGGACGAGTACATCCCCGAAGAGGACCTGGAGACCCGCGAGGGCTTGCTCGACGTCCTTCCCGAGGGATACGGGTTCCTCAGAGTCACCGGATATCTCTCCGGCGACAAAGACGTCTATGTGTCGGCCAACCAGGTGCGAAAGTTCCGCCTACGCAAGGGTGACATCGTCTCTGGCCCGATCCGGCCGCCGCGTTCCAAGGAGAAGTTCCCCGCGGTAGTCCGCATCGACAAGGTCAACGGGATGACCGCGGACGAGGCGATGAGACGACCCAAGTTCGAGTCGCTCACTCCGCTGTTCCCCGACGAGAGACTCCGTCTCGAGATCGACGGAAGGCCGAACGGCATCCTCACCCGGATCGTCGACCTGATCGCACCCATCGGCAAAGGCCAGCGCGGTCTGATCGTCTCGCCGCCCAAGGCCGGCAAGACGACAGTCCTACAGGAGATCGCCCAAGCCATCACCACCAACAACCCCGAGTGCTACCTCATGGTGGTGCTGGTCGATGAAAGACCCGAAGAGGTCACCGACATGCAGCGCTCGGTCAAGGGTGAGGTCATCTACTCGACTTTCGACCGTCCGGCAGAGGAGCACACTCAGGTGTCGGAGTTGGCGTTGGAGCGTGCCAAGCGGTTGGTGGAGATGGGCACCGACGTCGTGATCCTGCTCGACTCGATCACCCGGCTCGCCCGGGCTCACAACCTGGCTACGCCGGCCTCGGGCCGGATCCTCTCCGGTGGTGTCGACTCGCAGGCGCTCTATCCGCCCAAGCGCTTCTTTGGCGCCGCCCGGAACATCGAGGAGGGAGGCTCGCTCACCATCCTGGGGACTGCGCTCGTCGAGACCGGGTCCAAGATGGACGAGGTCATCTTCGAGGAGTTCAAGGGCACCGGGAACATGGAGCTCCGTCTCGACCGAAAGCTCGCCGACAAGCGCATCTACCCGGCCATCGACATCGAGGCATCGGGAACAAGAAAGGAAGAGCTGCTGTTCGACGACAAGGAGCTCGCCCAGGTTTGGAAGTTGCGCAGGGTGCTGTTGGCCCTCGAGCCCGGAGCCGCCCTCGAGCTTCTCATCGACCGATTGAAGACCACGAAGTCAAACCCCGATTTCCTCGCCGAGGTGGCGAAGAGCAGCGGCAGCTAGATAGGAGCCAGCGGTGAAGACCGACATTCATCCGACATACGCCGAGACCCACGTCACGTGTTCGTGCGGCAACACCTTCACCACCCGGAGCACGAAGCCGGGCGAGATGCATATCGAGCTGTGCAATGAGTGCCACCCGTTCTTCACCGGTAAGCAGAAACTCGTCGACAGCGGTGGTCGTGTGGAGCGATTCCAGAAGCGCTACGGGAAGACCGCATTCACCAAGGCCGGCGATCCGGTCGAAGCTGACGCAGAGGCGGAAACCGCTGAAGCGGAGTGAGCCGACGGCTTCCGATGCGAAGCCGGGAGCCACAATCCTCCATTTGACCACCGAGCGCCCCAACTACCAAGGGCCGAGCGGCCCCATCGACCCGGCCAAGACGGTCGGGGGACAGGCAGTGATCGAAGGTGTGATGATGCGCGCCCCCGGTGCCTGGTCAGTCGCGGTGCGCCAGCCCGACGACACCATTGTCGCCAGACGTCATGTCCTCGGCCGTCTCGCCGACCGCAACCGCGCCGCCCGTATCCCGTTCGTGCGCGGCATCGTCGTGCTCTGGGAATCGCTGAGCCTTGGATTTCGCGCCCTGTCGTGGTCAGCCGAGATGGCTGCCGGCGAGGAGGAGGAGCCCCTCAGCAAGACTCAAATCGGTTGGACCATGGCGCTTGCCTTCGCCCTTTTCGCCGGGCTATTCATAGTCTTCCCGGCACTCGCTGCCGGTGCGCTGTCGGGCGAATCGGGGATCTTGTTCAACGTCACCGAAGGGGTGATCCGCCTCGCCCTCTTCATCGGCTACATCTGGGCGATCGGCCGCTCCGCCGAGATCGGGCGAGTCTTCGAGTACCACGGAGCCGAGCACATGTCGATCCATGCCTTCGAAGCCGGGGAACCGCTCAGTGTCGTATCGGTGCGCCGCTACCCACCGGAGCATCCCCGGTGCGGCACGAGCTTCCTTCTGATTGTCGTGCTCGGCTCGATCATCCTCTTCTCCTTCTTCGGCAGGCCCGGCTGGGTCTTCCTTGTCACGTCGCGCCTGCTCGGCATCCCGATCATCGCCGGCCTCGCCTATGAGCTGTTGCGATGGTCCGGTACCCGGAGCACAGGCTGGCTGGCCCGAGCCCTCGCCGCTCCCGGGATTTGGCTGCAAAAGCTGACGACGCGGGTGCCTGACGAATCCCAGATCGAGGTGGCCATTTCGAGTCTCGTCGTCGCCCTCGACAACGAGACGGTCGACGACGTCATCGGCCGCGGCGGACTTCCCGAGACGGCACTCGAAGTTCGGCGCGCCGCCTTCGGGCTGGCACCTCCGGCCGCCGGCGCCTGATGGACGACACGCTCGAGCGCAGACTCGCCGAGATCGAGTCTGCCTTCGACGAGACCGAGGCGGCTCTTTCCGACCCTGAGACCCTGGCCGATCATGGGATGCTCGCCGAGTTGGGGAAGCGTCATGCCGACCTTCGCGAGGTCGTCTCCGACATCCGCCAACTCCGTCGACTGCGCGAGGATCTCGAAGAGGCTCGAACCATGGCTGACGACCCCGATATGGCCGATCTGGCCCGTGAGCTCGTCGGCGAGATCGAAGGGATCGAAGCGAGGGTCAGGCTTTCCCTGATTCCGACCGACCCTGCCGACGCCAAGGACGTGATCCTCGAGATCCGATCTGCGGCGGGCGGCGATGAGGCGGCCATCTGGGCGGGAGATCTCCTTCGGATGTACGAGCGGTATGCCGACCGCATCGGTCTCGAGGTCGAGCCACTCGGGAGCTCACCGTCCGAGGCCGGCGGCTATGACAAGGTGACGATTGCCATCAAGGGCAAGGGCGCCTATTCGCGGATGAAATACGAGGCGGGCGTACATCGTGTCCAGCGGGTCCCAAAGACCGAGTCGCAAGGGAGAATCCACACCTCCACCGCGACAGTTGCGGTCCTCCCCGAGGTCGAGGAGGTCGAAGTCGACATCGATCCGAACGACTTGAAGGTGGATGTGTATCGGTCGACCGGGCCCGGGGGGCAGTCGGTGAACACCACCGATTCCGCCGTGAGGCTCACTCACCTCCCCACATCCCTGGTCGTCACCGTCCAGGACGAGAAGAGCCAGCTCCAGAACAAGGAAAAGGCGATGCGAATCCTCAGGGCCAGGCTGTACCAGATGGAGTCGCAGCGTCAGCAGTCGGAACTAGCCGGAGCGCGCCGATCACAGGTGGGCTCAGGCGAGCGATCCGAGAAGATTCGCACCTACAACTTCAAAGAGAATCGGGTCACCGACCATCGGGTGGGACTGACCTTGAAGCGGCTCGATCAGGTGCTCGACGGTGACCTCGACGAGTTTGTCAACGCTCTCAGTGCCGACGAGCAGGCCACCCGCCTCGCCGAGGGGGTGTGAGCTGGCGCCGCGTCGAGTCACCGGTGTCGCACTCAGAGCGAACTATCTTCTGACGGCTGTCGTATCAGATAGCTCTGGGGCGAATGACGACGATTCCCGAACATGAGAGGCTGAGGCTCGAAGCGGTCGCAAGCGCCGACCTGCCTCTCGAGGACCTCATCGCGCGGCGTCTGCGTGGCGAGCCCCTGCAGTACATCGAGGGCACTGCGGCGTTTGGCCCTCTCGACCTCCTGGTGGACCAGCGAGTCCTCATCCCAAGACCCGAGACCGAGGGCATGTTCGATCTGGCGACCCGGATGGTGCGAAGCCCGGAGATCATCGTCGACTTGTGCACCGGATCCGGTGCCCTGGCCCTGGCGCTGAAGAGCCGGTTCCCGTCGGCAGCCGTTTTCGCCACCGACATATCGCCGGATGCCGTCGAGGTCGCGACGGACAATCGTTATCGGACCGGTCTCCAGGTGTACCTGGCGGAGGGCGATCTCTTCGACCCGCTTCCCACCGCGATCCTGGGGACGGTCGATCTCATCGTCGCCAATCCCCCTTATGTCGCGGAGGTGGATTTCGCCAAGCTGCCCGCCGACGTGCAGCAGGAGCCGAGGGTGGCGCTCGTCTCGGGCCCAACCGGTCTGGAAGTCATCCAACGAATCGGGGCCTCGGCGGCGTCGTGGCTTCGCCCCGGTGGCGTGGTCATATGTGAGATAGGGGAGAAGCAAGGGATCTCGGCGACCAGCTCGTTCATGGACCTGCCGGCGATCGTGCGCCAGGACCTCACTGGACGCGATCGCTACATCGTCGCCGTCAAACCTTGAGCCTCGATCGGGCGATCGCAGCCATCCGGAGGCGGGAAGTGGTGGGACTTCCTACGGACACTGTTTACGGGATCGGTGCCGACCCGCTCAGCGAGGAGGCCGTGTCGAGGCTGTTCGAGCTCAAGGGCAGACCCGACCACAAGCCAATCGGTCTGCTCGTCGCGTCGTTGAAGCAGGCGGAGCTGATTGGAGAGATCGAGGGCGTGGCCGCAGAATTGGCTGCCGCCCACTGGCCCGGTGCACTAACCCTGGTGGTCGCCCCGAAGGTGATCCTGGCGGATTGGGTCGGCGACTCTCAGCGGCTAACCGTGGGCCTGCGAGTCCCCGATCACGACATCGCCCTCGAATTGCTCGAGGCGGTCGGACCTCTGGCGGTGACCTCGGCCAATCTCTCTGGTGGCAGCGAGTCGATGAGCGATCTCGATGCCAGGTCTGTCTTCGGGAAACTGGTGCCCGTCTACGTGGAGGGCACTGCCCCGGGCGGTGAAGCCTCCACCGTGGTGGATGTGACCGGAGCCGAGGTCGTGGTGCTCCGGCAGGGGCCAGTTTTCATCTAGTTACCCTCGGCACATGATCTCGATGGACCCCCTGGAGCATGTCGATCCCGCTATCGCCGGCCTCATCCGCAAAGACGTCGAACGTCAGAACAGCCACATCCACCTGATCGCCTCAGAGAACTTTGCCTCTCCCGCCGTCATGGCTGCATCGGGTTCCGTCTTCACCAACAAGTATGCCGAGGGCTATCCGGGCCGGCGTTATTACGAAGGCTGCGCGGTCGTCGACGAGATGGAGCAGCTGGCCATCGATCGGGCCAAGGAGCTCTTTGGGGCAGAGCACGCCAATGTCCAAGCTCATTCCGGGGCCCAGGCCAACATGGGTGTGTACTTCTCGCTGTTGCAGCCCGGGGATCGAGTCCTGGGCATGCGTCTCGACCAGGGTGGTCATCTGACCCACGGCTCACCGGTGAACTTCTCCGGTCTCTACTACGACTTCGTGGCATATGGAGTCGATCGCGAAACCGAGCTGGTGGACATGGACCAGGTCCGCGCACTGGCCATCGAGCACAAGCCGAACATCGTCCTGGCCGGCTACTCCGCCTACTCCCGCGCTCTGGACTACGAGGCGTTCCGCGCCATCGCCGACGAGGTGGGCGCTCTCTTCATGGTCGATGCGGCCCATTTCATCGGTCTCGTGGCTGGGGGGTCTCACCCCTCGCCCGTGCCCCACGCCGACATCGTGACCGGGACCACCCACAAGGCCCTGCGTGGCCCGCGGGGTGGTCTGATCCTGAGCAAAGAGCGCTTTGCCAAGGACATCGACCGGGCGATTTTCCCCAATGCCCAGGGCGGGCCCATCGAATCGCAAATCGCGGCCAAAGCGGTGTCTTTCCATGAGGCGATGCAGCCCGGGTTCCGCGTCTACACCGACCAGATCGTGACCAACGCCAGGGCGATGGCGGCGGCCATCCAAGAGCAGGGAGTGCGGGTCGTCTCGGGCGGGACCGACAACCACCTCTTTCTGATCGATCTCAGATCAGTGGCCGACGATCTCGATGGCAAGGACGCGGCGAGGCTCCTCGACGGGGTGGGGATCACCCTCAACTTCAACACCATCCCCTTCGATCCGCGGCCTCCCTTCCGTGCCTCGGGCCTCAGGATCGGCACCCCGGCCATGACCAGCCAGGGGATGAAGGCGGGTGAGGCGGAGGAGGTGGCAATGCTGATCGCCCGGGCTCTGCAGAATCGGAAGGACGACGGTGAGCTGGCCAAGGTCTCCGCCCGGGTCAGTGAGCTGGCCGCAGAGTTCCCACCCTACCCGCACGACTTTGTTGGCCATGTCTGAAAGCCCCCTCGGGCCCTGGGCGCCACCTCCCCCAACGTGGCTGTCGCTCCAGGGGGAGGAAACGGCTAGGTTCCCGATTTCGCCTGCCTGGGTCCTTTCCCTAGACTTTGTGAATAGATTCACAAGCCCTCTGAGCGGCCAATGAGAGACGAGACCATGAACCAGAGCGTCGGACGCGCCCTCAGTGAAGGGTGGGGTCGATCCGGTGCCTTCGCCGGATCGATCATCTCCGGCACCCTTCTCGGTCTGCTCGCGGACAATTGGCTGGGGACAGAGCCCTGGCTGGTGGTGATCGGG
>JBEVJN010000003.1:0-9314 GCA_040510135.1 Acidimicrobiia bacterium
CGACGTGGCGAAAAGCGGTGGAGGAATCCTTTCGACCGTCACAGCGACCCGCAATGCATCAGAGGACGAGCTCCTCGCCTCGGCAGCCACGAGAGTCAGGAGGATGATCGCCACAGGGACAACGACTGTTGAGATCAAGTCCGGTTACGGCCTGGACCTCGAAACTGAGCTGCGCCTTCTTCGGATCGCCAGGCGGATCGGAGCCGAGCTACCGATAACCGTCAAGACCACATTTCTGGGGGCTCACGCCCTGCCGCCCGAGTTCCGACACGATCGGGCGGGTTATATCGACCTCCTCGTCGAGGAGATGCTGCCCGCCGCCGCGCCGCTTGCCGACTATTGCGACGTCTTCGTCGAGGACGGCGCCTTCTCGGTTGACGAAGCGAGACGCATCTTCGCCGCTGCCGAAGGGCACGGCCTGGGGGCGCGTGTCCACGCCGAACAATTGACCCATTCCGGCGGAGCAGCGCTGGCGGCCGAGATCGGGGCCGTTAGCGCCGATCATCTCGATCACGTCACAGAGAGCGACGCCATCGCCCTCGCCGACGCGGGCGTCGTCGCAGTCCTGGTCCCCGGTGCCTCCTACATGATGCGCTCACCCCAAGCACCCGGTCCCATGCTGATTCAACACGGCGTCACTGTCGCCCTGGCCACCGACTGCAACCCGGGGACCTCCTACTTCGAGTCGATGGGTATGGTGATCAGCCTCGCCGTGGTGCAGATGGGGCTCACCATCGAGCAGGCGATCCATGCCGCCACCAGAGGCGGAGCGCTCGCCCTGGGCATGGAGGGGCACGGCACCATCGCGACCGGGTCCGCCGGCGATCTCGTGGTTCTCGATGCTCCTTCCCCATCGCACATCCCGTACCGGCCCGGGACCAACCTGGTGTGGAAGACGATCAAGGCGGGTCGGGTCGTGGTGGGCGATCAGGTTCCCGGGTAGGGTCGAGATCCATGCGAGATGGCCTCTTGTTCCTCCATATCGTGGGAGTCGCCGGATGGCTCGGGGGCGGCGTATACGCCTTCTACACGTATTCGACCCTGGCAACGATGGAGCCAGCCGCAGCGGGCCCTGCGCTCCAGCGCCTCAAGAAGGTGGAGGACCGGTTCTTTGGACCGGCGAGCGGTCTTGTCCTGCTTTCCGGAATTGGTCTGGTGCTGACCTCGGAGGCTTTTGGCTGGGGTGATACGTTCGTCCTCATCGGCCTAGGCGCCTTCCTCATCAGCGCGATCATCGGCGCCACCGTCGGCAAGAGAAACAGCGAGCGCCTGGCTGAGGCGGCGAGCACCGGTTCCGACGTGGGGGAGGCGCTCAAGTCGTGGCGACGGGGGACGGTCTGGGACTTCGTCATCCTCGCAGTCGTCATTTGGGCGATGATCACCAAGCTCGGAGCCTGAGCGCTCGTGGATCGGGCCAGGATCGACGGTTTCCTCGACCATTTCACCGAGCTCGCCTCGGGGGCCACCACCATTGGGTTGCTCGCGGTCGCCGACCGTAGTGGCTTGTCCCGGCATCTCGGGGAGGTGGGTGGTGGCACCGCTGAGGATCTGGCACGGGGCGCTGGTCTCGAAAGACGATATGTGGAAGAGATCCTCTCGGGTCTGGCCGCCGCAGGTGTGGTCGAGTACGACGCGGGGTCTCGCAGATTCGATCTTCCGGCTGAACACGCCCTCTTCATCGCTGACGAGTCGAGCCCGTACTTCATGGGGGGATTCTTCGACATGCTCCCGGCCATCCTGAGCCAGGTCGATCAGGTCGCCATTGCCACCAGGCAGGGCGGAGGTGTGCCTTTCGAGGGCTTCGGCGAGATGGCGATCCGGGGCATCGACCGTTCCAACACACCCTCCCAAACGGTCTTCCTCATCAATCGATGGCTCCCAGCAGTTCCCGGCCTGGTCCCGATCCTGGAGGCGGGCGGCACTCGGGTCGCCGACGTGGGATGCGGCTCCGGCACGGCGGCGATCCTGATGGCGCGGGCCTTCCCAAACACCCAGGTGGCAGGGTTCGACGTCTCAACCGATTCTGTGGAGATCGCCCGAAGTCGAGCCAGCGGCCTCTCCAACCTCGTGTTCGCTGACCTCGACGTCAGCGAGATTCCCACCGACTCGCGATTTCGGCTGGTCACCACCTTCGACGTGATCCACGACCTCGCCGATCCGCTGTCCGGTATGCGCCGGATCCGCGAGGCGCTGGCCGACGATGGTGTCTACCTGATGATGGAGCCCAACACCAGCTCGAAGCTCGAGGACAACCTCGACGCGAGGGGTGCGATGCTGTACGGGGTTTCCACCCTGCATTGCATGACCCAGTCACTGGCACAGGGTGGTGCCGGCCTCGGGGCAGCCTGGGGTCGGGAGAGGGCGGAGACGATGGCCGGAGAGGCGGGGTTCGGCTCTTTCGAGCCGCTGGACGCTATCTCCAACAAGTTCTCGGCGTTCTACTTGCTCACCCCATAGGGGGCGAATGTCGCCAATGCTTGCGCCGGGCGTTCCGGTCGAGCCCGAAATCGGCTGGTGTCACCCCGCCTGGATGACGCGCTTTGGGACCGGTCATTGCGTCGACACAAGGCATCCCGCATTCGATCAGGTCCACTCCGACCCAGACGAACTCCCAGGACTCAGGGCTGGGGCCCTGGGTGGCGACGTCGTCGGGATAGGAAGGGATGAACCCGAAGCGCTTGGCGTTGTAGAAGTTGTCCGCCGCCAGCCAGGCGTAATCGGGGGTATCCCTGAACTCGCCGAAGGTCCCGTCGGCATATCGGAAGTCGAGGGCATATCCGCTGTGGTGCTTCGACGTCCCCGGGATCGAGTACCACCTCAGGGCGGCGTCGATTGCCTCGTCCGTGCTGCCCCTCAGCTTGGAGTTGAACTGGGTTCGCTGGCTGTCGGGCGATCGAAAGGCCGAAGAGACTACGAACTTATGCCCAGCCGCGCGGGCAGCGTCCTTCAACTCCAGCCAGGCGGCGGCGGCCTGCGGTTGCATAGGCACACCGTCGGCACTGCCCAGGTTCGGGCCGGCGACCGGCCGCAACACATAGCCACGGTCAGCGGCGATGTCCCAGATCCTCCCGTCGAGCACGGCGTCCCCGGTGATGGGGAGGCGATCCGACGGTGGCATCAGATTGGGGAGGACGTTGGCTACCGCGTGGTCGTACAGCGCCTTGAACTCGTCACCGGTGTATGAGGGGAATTCCTCCTCCGCCGCCTGCACCGGGACCGCGCCGACGGTCCCGATGACAAAAGCGACCAAAGCAACCAGAGACCTCATCCTGGAGACACGCTAAACCGGGAGTGACGTTTGCTCGTTGACCCCGCTACCAGGCGCCGCCACCACCGCCGCCACCACCCCCGCCGCCACCACCCCCGCCGGAGAACCCTCCGCCGCCCCCACTCGCAGCCGGCGGAGAGAAGGCGCCGCTGAGGGCTGAGTTGAGTCCCGCGAAGGCGTTCTCGGTGTGGCCCCCCGAGTACCCGTAGGTGCCGAACCAGTAGATCGAGGAGGTCTGCTCCAACTCCGGTGGGGCATGGAGGCGGGCCTGCTGCAACACCTCCTCCGCCACTCCGAACACGATGGCGTAGATGAGGAACCTGTCCCAAAGCTCCAGAGAGATCGGGGGCGCCTCCTTGAGCCGGGAGAAGTCGGTGAGATAGCGACGGAACGCATCCCACCGCTCCGCCTCCAAGGCTCCCTCTTTCGACCGCCGCACCCGAATCCGACGGAACATGAGGAAGATGTAGAGGGCGAAGGCCCCGAGCACCATGCCGATCACGATGAAGATGGCCATCGTCTGCCCGCCGGGCCGGCGCTCGAGGATGTTTGGCAGGAACACGATTGCCCCGAACACGAGCAGCCCCACCGCTATGGCGACGAACCATGCGACGCCATTTCCCCTCTCGTCGAGGAGACCCCCTCGCTTGATTGCGGATAACACCTTGCCCCGGAAGCTCTGATAGCTCGACGCGTTCTCGGAGGCGTCTTCCCGGATCGCTTCCCGGAACTCGTGCAGCGGACGGGGACCCTCATCGAGTACCCGTCCGACAACGCTGAGAACGGATTGTTCGTAGTCCCGATACCCGGTGTCGTTGTCGGTCAGCTCGAGGACCAGGTCGGTGATGGTCTCGTCACGCAGCCCACCCCAGGTGCTTCGCTCGATCTGTGACGGTGTGGCCTTGATCGCCCCCTGCCGGATCAGATCGAACATCGTCGCGGTGAACTCCTTCTCGCTGACCGCGCCCTGAGTGAGGAGGGCACCGACCTCGGCGGGCTTCAGGTCGGTCGGCGGCTCCTGTTCGTACTCCCGGTCGTAGTCCACCTTGGGTTCCTTGCCGTATCGGAAGTAGACCAGGCTGCCGGCGCCGAGGGATAGGGCCACGGCGAGGATCGATCCCCAGATCAGCCCCGTTCTTGCTGCAGTCGTCGCATCCGAGGCCTCCTCGGCGAATGCCTCTTCCTCGGCGAGGATCGCCTCGAGCCCGTTTCCGGGAACGACCGTCGTTCCGTCGGTGGAGGCGAGCAGAGACCGCGGGAAGACGGTGCGCAACTCCACCCACTGATACGCAGGAACGTTGTTCGCCACCAAGGAGGGGGAGACCTCATCGGGCCCCAACGACGTCTCCCCGTCTACGGCGTATGGATGACCGAACACCAAGAAGTCGCCTGGCTCGGCCCCGGCGCGCACGATCGCACTCGCCTCGAGATGCTCCAGGCCAACCGCCCATTGGTCACCCCACACCTGCAGGTTCACGTCCACTACGTCGTCGTAGGCCACGGCCACACCCGTCATTTGATAGCTGATCTGAAACGTCCTCTGCTCATTGGCCGACGAGTGATGCCACACGATGCGTACCAGGTCACCCTGCTCTTCGACACCGTAGGTGCCCGGGGGAGAGGCGCATCCCAGCACGGTGCAGCCGCCCGCCTCGTAGACGATCGACTCGTCGCTCACGATGACGTCGCTGATGGCCTCGCCCGGACGCAACGGGATGTCCCGGTAGGCACCGGAGAACTCGCCGTCGAAGTCATAGGTGAGGCTCTCGGTGATCGAAAGAGAGCCGTCTTCGTTGACCACGATTTCGATGTCGGCCTCGCTCATCCAGAACGACTTGGCCAGAGCCGTCGTCGCCGGTCCGACGACGAGCAGGATGACGATCAGAGCTCGGGTGAGCCGGCCCAAATCAGAAATCGACGGTCGGGGCTTCCACAGCTTCAGGCCCAGCCTCGAAGAATTCCCGGGCCTGGAACCCGGTCATAGACGCCACGATGTTGGTGGGGATCTGCTGCACCTTGTTGTTGTAGGTGAGGACGGTGTCGTTGTAGATCTGACGGGAAACCGCGATCTTGTTCTCGGTCTCGGCCAGCTCGTTCTGCAGGTTCTGGAAGTTCTCGGTTGCCCGGAGCTCGGGATAGGCCTCGGCAACGGCGAACAATTGACGCAGCGCCTGAGTGAGGAACCCCTCGGCTTGGGCCTGTTCCGCCGGGCCGGTCGCGGCCTGGGCCGCGCTTCTCGCCTGTGTCACCCGTTCGAATGTCTCCCGCTCGTGGGAGGCGTAGCCCTTCACCGTCTCCACCAGGTTGGGGATCAAGTCGTAGCGACGCTTGAGCTGGACGTCGACCTGTGCCCAGGAGTTGTCGACGCGGTTGCGCGACTGGACGAGCCCGTTGTAGATGCCGACGAAGGTGAAGACGAGGATCACCACAACGGCGATCACCACGATCCAGATGAGGTCCATGGGCGGGCAGTGTAGAGCCACGTCGGCGGCGGCCCGCTCCCAGGAGGCCAGAATGAGGGGATGACATCGGAGGGCCGGTTCGGCGCTGCCATCACCTGCATGGACGGGAGGATCCAGACCCGGACCATCGACCAGGTGATGACCCGGTTCGGGGTTCGCTATGTGGACAACATCACGGCCACCGGGGCTGTGCAGCACCTGGACGGTTCGGTGACGCCCACCGGTGAGGGGCTTCTCCAGAGCTTGACGGTGTCCGAGCAAGCCCACGGGACCAATCAAGTCGCGCTGGTGGCACACGCCGGATGCGCCGGAAACCCTGTACCCGACAACAAGCAGAAAGAGCAGCTGCGAAGCGCCAAGGCAGTGGTGGCGGAGCGGTTCCCAGGGATGGACGTGATCGCCCTCTTCTTCGACCCGAGAATCGGATTCGAGAAGATCAACTAGGTTCGGCTCCTAGACGCCGATCGAGGAAACGATGAATCAAGCCGCCCTATCCGATGCCCTGACCGATCTCCTCGGCCTGGAGCATGCCCCTATCGCCATCACTTTCCACGACGAGCTGCCCGACGACGGCGTCCCCCGGTTCGACGCGCCGCTGTCGGAGCCGACCGAGGACGGTCGCTCGGGTCGTGCCGCCGCCCCCTGCGTGTTCTGGATGCATGCTCACGAGCGGACGTTCGACACGGTGGCCGAGGATCACGGCAACTGCTCGGTGGGCCGGTTCACCCATGGCTTCGCCGAGGCCGCCGACATCCTCGACAACGACGACGTCGCCGCCCTGCTCGGCGTGGGATGGGTGACGATGGAGGCGTTCTCCGGTGTGGCGGCACTCTCCCGTCGACCCAAGGGTGTGAGGTATGGGCCGCTGACCGCGGCCACCGGCGTCCCTGACGTCGTGCTCCTTCGTGTCACCCCCCGCCAGATGATGGAGATCAACGACGCAGTGGAGATCGAATGGTCGGGTAAGCCCCAATGCCAGATCCTTCCCAAGGCTGCCAACGACGGCGTGATCGCCGCATCCATGGGCTGCGCTCTCTCCCGGGCCCGCACCGGCATGGGCGACGACGAGCTCACCGTGGCGGTGCCCGGTCATCGGGCCGCGGGGCTGGTTGCGGCGCTGCGCGAGGTCACAACCGCCGACAACGCTGTCGTGGGCTACGCGGTCGCCGATCTCGCCCGGTTCTGATCTATCGCTTGGGCGGTGGCTCCAGAGAGTCGACGGCCGCCGCCCACGGGAAAGGCAACTCCACCGGAGAAGGGCGCGACATGAGTCGGAGATAGAGATCGGACGCCGTCCCGCTCACGGTTCGCAGTGGCGACCCCGAGGCGAACATCCAGGCCCGTCCCAGGTCAACGGCCTTGACCTCGAGAACCGGCAATTCGCCGAGGCGGGGCAGCCACATTGTCTCGAATTCGTTGAGCCCCGCCAGAGCCACGAGGTCGGTCAGCCCTCCCGGATCACCGAACGCCTGCTCGGCGTCCCACCGGTGGACCCCGGTCTCGATCACCATTCTCCGCTCCCAGAGCCCCAACGTCGACGCCGGCCAGAACCCCCAGACCCGAGTGTCCGGATCGGCCGCTCCGAGAGCCGAGAGCATCACCTCGAGGTTGTCCTCAAACCAATCGAGGACATCCGTTTCCCGGGGTGGCCCGGGAGCCGAGGGGCGATCAGCGGGGAGGTCCAAGCAGATCAGGACGGTTCGGGCGTGGATCGAGCCCAGATGTGCCGCCAGATCGACCATCACCCAGCCGGGATATTGAGGTACGGGACGCTGACGATCGCGGCGCGCAAGTTCCAGAATTCGCTCGCCACCGACCCGTATCTCAGCCAGGTTCTCAGCCGAGAGCACGGGCCATGGCCTCCCCCATATCGCTCGGGGTCTCGGCCATCACGATGCCGGCCGCGGTCATGGCCTCGATCTTGGCCGCGGCGGTGCCCTTGCCCCCGGAAACTATGGCACCGGCGTGCCCCATTCTCTTCCCGGGTGGCGCCGTGGTGCCGGCGATGAACCCGGCCACCGGCTTCGTCATCGACGTGGCGACGAACTCGGCTGCATCCTCCTCGGCGGTGCCCCCTATTTCCCCGATCATGATCACACCGTCGGTCTCCGAGTCATCCTCGAACATACGAAGCATGTCGACGAAGTTGGTCCCGTTGACAGGGTCTCCGCCGATTCCGACGGCGGTCGACTGGCCCAGCCCGTTGAGCGTCAACTGGTATACCGCCTCGTAGGTCAGGGTCCCTGATCGAGAGATCACACCCACCCTGCCTCGCTCATGGATGTAGCCGGGCATAATGCCGATCTTGCATTCTCCCGGAGTGATCACACCGGGGCAGTTGGGCCCGATGAGGCGGGTCGGCTTGCCGGCCAGATAGCGCTTGGCCTTGATCATGTCGGCGACCGGGACACCCTCGGTGATGGCCACTACCAGATCGAGGCCGGCTGCGGCAGCCTCCATGATGGCGTCGGCAGCGAACGGCGGCGGCACATAGACCACTGAGGCATTAGCGCCGGTCGCGGCTACCGCCTCCTCCACCGTCGCGAACACCGGCAGGTCCACCGAGTATCTGTCATCCCGACCCGGCACCCCGGAATGGTCCGTCTCACCCTCGAAATGCGCCACACTCCCCGTGCGGGAGGGATGCACCGCCCCGACCATCTGGGTCCCGTATGCGATCGCCTTGTCGGTGTGGAACTGGCCGGTCTTGCCTAGCCCCTGGATGAGAACTCGGGTGTCTTTGCCCACCAGGATGCTCATCGGATCAGCCCCGCGATCTTCTCGGCGCCGTCCTTCAGGCTGTCTGCGGCGACGAGGTCCAGGCCTGACTCGCGCAGCAGCCGTTTGCCCTCTTCGACATTGGTTCCTTCGAGCCGCACCACGAGCGGCACTTCGAGCCCGACATTCTTCACGGCGGCGACGATGCCGGCGGCGATGACATCACAGCGCATGATGCCCCCGAAGATGTTGACGAATATGCCCTTGACCGCGGGGTCTTTGGTGATGATCTGGAAGGCTGTCGTGACCTGTTGCTCGTCGGCTCCTCCACCGACATCGAGGAAGTTGGCCGGCTCACCCCCGACGTGCTTGATGGTGTCCATGGTCGCCATCGCCAGGCCGGCACCATTGACCAGACACCCGATCGTCCCGTCCAGTTTGATATAGCTGAGACCGGCCTCCTTTGCGGCCAACTCAGCCGGGTCTTCCTCCGTCTCGTCACGCATCTCGGCTACATCGGGATGACGGAAAAGCGCGTTGTCATCGAACGCCATCTTGCCGTCCAGCGCCATGACCTGACCCCCTTTGGTGATGACAAGCGGGTTGATCTCGATCAGGTCCGCGTCCATCTGCGTCGCAGCACGGTCCAGCGCCTTCACGAATCTGACGAAGTCGCTGATGGTGTCGCCTTCGATGCCCAGGCCATGAGCGAGGGCATTGGCCTGGAAGTCGGCGAGGTCTATCGCCGGATCGATCTCCTCCCGCAGGATCTTGTCCGGAGTCTCCGCGGCGACCTTCTCGATCTCCATTCCGCCTTCGGTCGAAGCCATGACGATGTTCCGGCCCACCGATCGGTCGAGGAGAAT
>JBEVJN010000004.1:0-10736 GCA_040510135.1 Acidimicrobiia bacterium
TCTCACCATTGCTGTCCTGTACGACGTTGGCCGACAGGTACTGGAAGTCGGCTCCGGCGAACCCGGTGCCGTCGCCGCAGCCGTCGACGGGGTGGCAACCTCCGTTCTGCATGCGCAGCAGTTCGGTCGCGCCTTCGTCGAACTCGTGGTTCCCCACCGAGCTGAGGTCGAGCCCGATCTGGTTCATCGCCTCGATCGTTGGCTCGTCGTGGAAGGCAGCAGAAAGGAGCGGGGTCGCCCCGATCAGGTCGCCAGCGGCGACTACGATCGTGTTCCGGTTGGCTTGCTCGAGGTTTTCGATGTGGGTGGCGAGGAATTCGGCGCCTCCGGCGTTGGTCGCGCCCACCCGGCCGCTGGAACCCGCCGGGGGCTCGAGGTTCCCGTGGAAGTCGTTGAGTGAGAGGATCTGCACCTCGACCACAGGGCCGTCCTGAATGACTGGCGGCTTCGCCTTTGGCGACGCCATGGCGAGGCCTACCCCCGTGCTCACCGAAACCACTGCTACCAGTCCCATCAGGGCTATTACACGAGATCGCATCGACACGTCTCCTTTTCCTCATAATCCCCGGCGGTCACTCTCCGCTGTCCGCCAGGACCCGACCCTACCCCGCGGACAAGGACTCCTAAACCCTCAGTCTCGGTCGCTACGGTCGTCCCGTGAGCGAGCACTCGCGTCATGAGGTGGCTCGGAAGGCCGGAGTCGACTCTGGCTACGTCGACCATCTGGTGGAAGTCGGGATCCTGAAACCGGGCGAGGGAGACGGCTTCTCGGCGGGAGATGTGCGTAAGGCGCGCTGGATCCAGAGTCTGGAACGGGCTGGCGTGCCTCTAGATGAAATGGCTGCGGCCGTGCAGAGGGGTGCTCTGTCGTTCTCCTTTCTCGAGATGAGTGCCTTCGACCGATTCGCCGGGCTCGCCGGAGTCACATTCCAGGAAGTGAGCGAGTCGACGGGCATACCGATCGAGCTCCTGATGGTGGTCCGAGAAGCGTTCGGCCTGTCCGAGCCCAGCCCACAAGACTTCGTGCGGGAGGGCGAGCTGTCCTTGATATCGACGGTTGAGCATCAGGTCAGGCAAGGGTTTCGCCCCGTAGTCATCGAAAGGTGGCTTCGGGTCTACGCCGACAGCCTGCGTCGCATCGCAGAGACGGAGGCGGACTGGTATCGCACCGAGGTGGTCGAACCCTTTTTCGAGGCGGGTCTGACCGAGGCGGAGATGTTGGAGGCACAGGGCGAATTCGGGTCTCAGATGGCGCCGCTGACCGAGCAAGCGCTGCTCGCCATTTACCGGGGACAGCAGGAATACGTCTGGACGAAGACCGCGGTTGACAGCATCGAAGGTGCACTGGAGACGGCGGGTCTGTACGAGCGAATGCATCGACCACCGGCGGTCAGCTTCCTCGACCTCTCCGGCTTCACCCGGCTGACCGAGGAAGGGGGCGACGAGGTCGCGGCGGATCTGGCGGCGAGATTGAAGGCTCTGGTCCGTCGGTCGTCACAGGAGCATGGTGGGGAGTCAGTCAAGTGGCTTGGGGACGGGGTGATGCTGTACTTCCCCGACCCGGGCAGTGGCGTGCTGGCCTCTCTCGACATGGTGGAACGCGCCGCGAACGACGCCCTTCCCCCCGCACGTGTCGGCATGCACGCCGGCCCGGTGATCTTCCAAGAGGGCGACTACTTCGGACGGACCGTGAACATCGCGTCGCGGATCGCCGACCAGGCCGGGCCGGGCGAGGTGCTGGTCACCCAGGAGGTGGTCGAGGCATCCTCGGAGAGCCCGCTCTCATTCAGTGAGGTCGGTCCCGTCACCTTGAAGGGTGTGACAGGTGCCTTGCGCCTTCATACCGCTCATCGACTCGCCTGAAGGACGGTCCGCGTAGCCTCGCCGGCATGAGCTACGGCTGGTGGAAGTTCATTCATCTCGCCGGAGTCGTGGGCTTCGTTGCCGCTCACGGCACGTCGATGGCGGCCACGGTCTTGATGAGACGGATCCGAGAGCCGCAACAGGTGGCCGGAGTCCTCCAGCTCAGCGCGGCCACGGTGAGCGCTTTCTACGTCTCGACCTTGGTCCTGCTGCTCGGCGGGATCGGTGCCGGGGTGGTGGGTCAATGGTTCGATCAGGGGTGGATCTGGTTGTCGCTCGGCCTGCTGATCGGGGTCGGGATCCTCATGTTCCCCATGGCCCGTCGCCACTTCCGCCGGATCCGGATGATCCTCGAGCTGATGGAGACCGGCACTGCCGTTTCCCAGGACGATTTTGCTCGAGTGGTCAACTCGGGCAACCCGGTCCTCACCGCAGGCACGGGGTTCGTCGCGATTCTCTTCATCCTCTACCTGATGGTCCTGAAACCGTTTTGAGCGCATACCGCAAGATCATCGTTGGGGCCCATGGCTCACCCACCTCGGCTGTGGCCGAAGAGGTCGCAGCCCGGCTCGCCAAACAGCTCGGAGCAGAGCTGGTTCTCATCAATGTCGACGACACGGGGGGCGGCGAGGACGTTCTGCAGGCCGCGGCGGACCGAGCCCGCGCCCTCGACGTCGAGGTGGAGACCCTGCATCGCGAAGGTGCGGTCGCCGAGTCGATAGTCGCCGCCGCGGCCGAGCTCCGTGCCGATCTGCTGGTGATTGGGGACCATGGGATGGGGCCGGACAGCCGGTTCAGCCTCGGTGGCATCCCCAGCCAGGTGGCACATCATTCACCGGTCGACATCCTGGTGGTGAGGACCTCCGACCCCGCCCGGGAGCACAGCTACCGCAAAGCCCTTCTCGCCACCGATGGCTCTCTCACCGCCCACCAGGCGACCCGCCACGGTGACACGCTGGCCCAGGCGCTCGGGGCTGAGGTGGCCTTGATCTATGTCGGTGACGAGCTCATCGGTGACATCGTGCTCCGAGACACCGCCGCCCGACTCGATCGTGACGGGATCGAGCGGATCGTGGCCAAGGGCAACCCCGCGTTGCAGATCTCGAAATACGCCGGCGACTACGACCTGGTCGTGGTGGGGAACAAGGGGATGACCGGCTCGCGGCGATACATCCAGCGGGCGGTGCCCAGTCGGGTGGCACGCGAAGCAGGGTCGGATGTCCTTATCGTACGGACGGTGAGTCGGTCCTTCTTCGATCTCCGTCCCGGCGAGGGCGCCGTTGTCGAGGTCGACGGTGAGAAGGTCGCCGCCTACCTCCACGATGACGGCACGACCTACGCACTCTCCGCCCGGTGCCAGCACATGGGTTGCATCGTCGACTGGAACAGCCGGGCCCGGACCTGGGATTGTCCCTGCCACGGCTCCCGCTATGAGTACAACGGGGCGATCATCACCGGGCCCACTACCAAACCGCTGCCCCCCGTCCAGGCCTGAGAGACAACGTCGGTGAATGCGGCCGCCCAGCCGAAAACGCTGCCCTCGGGTCTCGTCACCTTCGTCCTCACCGACATCGAGGGTTCGACACGACTCTTCCGCGAGCTGGGCGATGCGTACCCCAGTTTGCTGGCAGACCATTACGAGCTGCTCCGGGCCGCGGTGGCCGGTCACCGAGGTGTCGAAGTGGGAACCGAGGGCGACTCACTGCTCATCGCCTTCCCGGATGCGGCCGAGGCAATCGCCGCATGTCTTGAAGGTCAACTGGCACTGTCTGCCCACCGCTGGCCTCCCGGAGCCGAAATTCAGGTACGGATGGGATTGCACACCGGAGAGGCGACACCGGTTGATGGCAATTACGTAGCCCTTCCGCTCCATCAGGTCGCCCGGATAGCGGCCGGAGCCCATGGCGGGCAGATCCTGGTCTCTCAAGCCACCGCTACCGCCGTCGAAGGAAGGCTTCCGGCGGAGGTCCGCCTGGCCGCCCTCGGGTCTTTCCAACTGCGGGGTTTCCCTACCCCGGAGCCCTTGTACCAGCTAAGGCACCCTGATCTCCGGGAGGATTTCCCGCCGCTCCGCGCCATCGGGATCCTTGCCCACAACCTGCCCTTTCGGCGCGCCAGCTTCGTCGGACGGGCCCAAGACCGGGAGACCCTTGCCAGGACGCTTGGCACGAAGACCGGCCTTGTGACGGTCGTTGGCCCTGGCGGTGTTGGGAAGACACGGCTCGCCGTCCAGGTGGCCTTCGACGTGCTCGACGAGTTCGCGGACGGAGTCTGGCTGGTCGAGCTGGCACCGTTGACCGACCCAGCCTCGGTGCCCAGGGCCGTCGCCTCTGCCGTGGGCATCGCCGAGGTCCCCGGCCAGAGCACCGAAGAGGTGCTGGCTTCCGCTCTTGGAAGCAAGGCTGTCCTGCTCATCCTGGACAATTGCGAGCACCTCCTCGATGCTGTCGCCGGCCTCGCGCAGATGCTCTCGGAGCGCTGCCCCCACCTGGTGATTCTCTCCACGAGCAGAGAGCCACTGGACATCGACGGGGAGGTTGTCTGGCGGGTGGAGCCACTTCTCACCCTCGACCCCGACCAGACGGTCGGCGTCGCCGAGCTGAAGGCTTCGGACGCCGTACAGCTGTTCACCGAAAGAGCCGCCGCGGTTCGATCGGGGTTCGAGCTCACCGACGACAACGCCGGCGATGTCGCACGGATCGTGTTTCACCTCAGCGGAATGCCGCTGGCGATCGAGCTGGCCGCAGCCGCCCTGGCCGAGCGGTCGTTGAGCGGCGTGCTCAGCGGGCTCGAAGACCGGTTTTCGCTGCTGATCCGGGGACGGCGGACCGCCCCCACCCGTCATCAGACTCTTCGCGCCGCGATCGAGTGGAGCCTCGACCTGTTAGAACCATCCGAGCGGATCCTGTTCGACCGACTTTCGGTCTTCGCCGGCAGCGGGACCACTGCTGCCGCCGCTGAGGTCTGCGGCGGTGGCGAAATGGAGACCAGCGAAGTCCCCGATCTCATGGGTCGTCTGGTCAGGGCATCGCTGGTCTCAATCGAGCCGGAATCACCCGATCGTTGGACCATGCTCGAGTCGATTCGCGAATTGGGTGCGTTGGAGCTGGCCGAGGGAGGCGGAACCGAAGAATTCTCCCGTCGACACCGGACCTGGGCTGTCGGGCGCGTCGAGGCGGTCGAAGATCGAATCGGACGCAAAGGGCAGGCGGCCGTCATCGCCGAAATGGCCCACGAACGCGACAACATCCGGCGAGCCATCGAAAGCGCGGTATCGGCCGAAGACGCGGAGATCGGGTTGCGGATATGCGTCGCCATGACTCGTTACTGGACGTCGAACGGAGACTGGACCGAGGGATCAGAGCAGCTCGACAACGTGCTGGCTCTGAGCGGGGGCGACCGGTGGCTTCGTGGTCGTGCGATCGTCGCTCTGGGAAGCCTCCTCCTTCTCAGGGGCGAGCTCGAGGAGGCCGACAAATGCTTTGGGGAGGCAAGAGCCTTGGCCGCAGCGGCGGGCGACGACGTCAACGCGGCTCGTGCACTCTTGTATGCGGGATATGTCGCATTCCGACACTCGCACCTGACTGAGGCCAAGGCTTGTTGGGAAGAGGCGCTGACCCGCGCGCAAAGCGCCGGAGACCAGCGTGTGGCGGCCAGTGTCCTCAGAAGTCTCGCCATCGTGGCCGGCACCGAAGGGCGCCAGGACCGCGCCGGCGAGTTGTTGGACCAGGCCATCGGTTTGGCTCAGGAGTCTGGAGACGACCAGCTGCTCCGTCTCCTCCTCGGCTCCTCGGCCGAGATGAACATCTGGCTCGGTCGTTACCAGGTGGCAGAAAAGGCCTACGGAGACGCTCTCACGCTGGCCGCCGAGATCGGCGATTTCTCGGCCCGACCGCTTCTGCTCGCTGAGTTGGGGTGGGTGGCGATCCTGCGAGGGGATCCACTCACCGCACAGCGCCTCTCTATCGAATCGGCCGAGCTCGCCGAAGACCTGGGCACGCCAAGGGTGCTCGCCCATGCGCTTCGTCTGGGCGGTGAGGCCCTGATGCGTCTCGGAGACCTGGCCGGCGCGTCCGAGACCCTCGACCGAGCCCTCACCGTCACCGAAAGCATGAACGCTCCTGCCGAGGTAGCTGGGGTGCGCTGTTCACAGGCGTGCCTGGCCTTAGAGATCCAGGAATGGGACCGGGCCCGGGTCCACGCCGGAGAGGCGATCGACACTTCGGGCTTGGCCCATGCGATGCGGCGGACCACTCCGCAGTGGGTGCTGGGGATGGTCAGCCTGCTCGAAGGCGACCTCGGTTCCGCTGGAGGCCAGTTCCTGGACGGCCTTTCCGCGGCAGAAGAGCGGGGCGCACCGCGTCACGAGGCGACCTTCACCTTGGGTCTGGCCGCGGTAAGGGCTGCCGAGGGGCGTACTGGCGAGGCAGCGAGCCTTGGCAAGCGCGCCCTCGACCTGTGGCGAAACCTCGGCGACCGATTGGGCGTGATCGATTGCCTCGTCGTGTTGGCGGGGCTCGCAACGGGATCAGAGCCGGAAGAAGCTGCGGAATTGCTGGGTGCGGCCGGGTCGCTCCGGGATCGTGCCGGCGCCGAGGCCACACCTCGTGAAGCGGCGCAGGTGGCCGCGATATCAGGCTCGCTCAGTCAGGCTCTCGCGGCGGTGGGCCGCGAGGCCGGAACGAAGATGAATGTAACCGACGCGATCGCCGCAGCCGACCGGATCATTTCGAGGATCGAGGCGGTCGGTGCGGGTGACGAGGATCCAAACCAGGTCGCAGACCCCGGAAATCAATAGGAAGGAAGACAGCATGGGATGGCTCGATGGTGATGTGGCAGTGATCACCGGCGCCGGGTCGGGGCTGGGACGGGCCCTGGTGAATCGTTTTGTCGAAGAAGGGGCGCGGGTCGTCGCCGTCGACCGCGCCGAGGACCGGGTCGCCGAGGTCGAGAAAGCTCACGGTGAAGAGGTTGCAGGTGTCGTTGCCGACGTAACCAGCGCGGAGGACAATGAACGAGCCGTGGCCGAGGGCATAGCCCGTTTTGGCCAGATCGATGTCTTCATCGGGAACGCCGGGATCTTCGACTTTGGTGCCAGCTTCGTCGACACACCGATCGATCGACTGGAGAAGGGATTCGACGAGTTGTTCGCCCTCAACGTCAAGGGGTACCTGCTCGGAGTCAAAGCAGCGGTCAATGCCCTGATGGAAAGCGGTGGCTCGGTCCTGCTCACCGCCTCGATGTCCTCATGGCACGCCGGCGTGGGCGGTGTGGTCTACACGGCCTCGAAGCATGCGGTCGTCGGACTGGTTCGCCAACTGGCCCATGAGCTGGCGCCCAAGGTGCGGGTCAACGGTGTGGCGCCCGGCTTCATGCGCACCGACATCCGCGGCCCGAAGGCGCTGGGCCTCGGAGAGGTGACTCCCTCATCCCTACCCGACCTGGAGCAGATCGCCGTCGCCACCACACCTCTCCGATTCCTGCCCCGGCCCGAGGACTACACCGGTCACTTCGTTCAACTCGCTTCGCGCCGCAACGCCCCAGCCACCACCGGGATCGTTGTCGCATGCGACGGTGGGCTCGACGTGCGAGGAATCGGGCTGCCCCAACCTGGTTGAGCCAGCCCGCGGCGTCATAGGTGAGCGCACCTACGCTTCGGGCATGATGGCCACCTGGGCCGACCCGATGAAGTGACGTGATGAATCACCCGACGACATTGGGCCGCAGCAGCCTGAGGGTTCCGCGCCTTGGAGTCGGGGCCATGACCTGGGGGGAGCCGCGAGGGCTTGCACGGTTCCACCCGGCTCAAATGGCCTATGGGGGCGCCCACGGGTACGAGGAGGAGAAGCGCGCCCTCGAGGCCTGTTTGGAGGCAGGTGTCGACCTGGTCGACACTGCTGCCTTTTACAGCGGGGGAGCTTCGGAACGGCGCGTGGGTGAGCTGACGCAGGGCAGAGACGTCTTGATTGCCAGCAAATTCCCGTCCGGGCTCCGGTTTGGGGCCGACGATTTCCCGCGCGAGTTGGAGGCGAGCCTGAACCGGTTGGGACGCCCCAATCTCGACCTATACCAGCACCACTTCCCGGGACGAGTGTCGATACCGGATTTGATGAATCACATGGCGGACGCAGTTGAAACAGGGAAGGTGACGGCGGTAGGGGTCAGCAACTACTCGGCGGAACAGATGCGGCAAGCTCACGCCGCGCTCGCCGCCCGCGGAGTGCCGCTCGCAGCCAATCAGGTGGAGTACTCGCTTCTGCACCGACAACCCGAGACCAACGGCATTCTCGACGCCTGCCGTGAGCTCGGAGTCACCCTCATCGCATACACCCCGCTCGCCGGGGGAATGCTGACGGGGAAGTACTCGGCCGAGCATCGCCCCACCGGGTTCTACCGACGTGTCCTGCCTCAATATCGGCGCAAGGCCCTGGACGCCATACAACCGGTGATCGGGCTCCTCCGCGAGATCGGCGATCGATACTCGAAGACGCCGAGTCAGGTGGCCCTGCGGTGGCTGATCGACAACCCGATCGTGCTCCCCATCCCTGGCGCCAAGAACGGCACGCAAGCAACGAGCAACGCGGCCGCCCTGAGCTTCTCGTTGGCCGCCGACGAAGTCGCCGCGTTGAGCGATGCGACTCGAGCCTGGAGGGTCTGAGTCATCTCAAACAAATCGAAAGCTGCCGGACACTTCACCGACAGATGGATGTATTGAGCACTGCTATATCCCAGAGGGCGACGTGAGCGGGGAAGCGAGTCGAGCGCGGTTCCAATCACTGTTCGAGGCCTACAGACTCGATATCGCTTCGTATTGCAACTGGCGATCCTCGTCGGTGGCCGATGCGGAGGATGCGGTGGCCGAGGTGTTCTTGGTGGCCTGGCGAAAGATCGACCTGGTCCCACCGGGCGACGCGGCCCGGGCGTGGCTGTACGCCACCGCCCGCAGGGTCACGGCCAACGCGAGACGGTCGTTGCATCGCCGGGATGCTCTGGCGAATCGCATCTCACAGGAGCGTCAACCGGATGACGTGTCTGCCGAGGAGACGGTGGTTCACGAGGCGCTGGCGATGCTCGGCGAACTTGATCGAGAGGTCCTGTTTCTCGTCGAGTGGGAGGGCTTTCGCCCAGCCGAGCTAGCCGAGGTCCTCGAGTGCCAGGAGGTGACTGCTCGGGGGCGACTTCACCGTGCCCGTCTCCGATTCCGCGACGCCTTCGAAGCGGTGCTCGGCGAACAGGCGAATTCAGCGGCCGGCCGCCCCGGAATGACGCCCGGAAGGTTTACGAGTACGACGAGAGAGGCAGAAGCATGATTCCCACCGACAGTCTTGACGCACTCCGGCGCGCCAACCCGCGTCACAAGCCCGAGTTTGCCGAGAGGACGGGTGACCTCACCCGCAAGGCTGCGATCCTGACCAGCCTCGAGACGCCACAAACCACCGGGACCCGGGCTCGACCGGCGAACCCGGCGTTCCGGCGGTGGCCGGCGGTTGGGATACCCGCGGTCGCCACGGTGGTGGCTCTGGTGGTGGCATTCCTCGCAGTCGGATCCCCTGTCGGACCCCTGGCGGTGTCACCCGCTGAGGCCATGCAGCAAGCTGTTATCGCTAGCGCCCAAGCAGCCGACAGCTCAGGCACGGTCGTACTCGAGATCAGCGAGGACGGCGAATTGTGGGTGGGCAGGACGCTTCGCTGGAACGGGACGGACCTTTCCATCGCCGGCAACGACCCGTCCCGGGTGGGGCGCGGTGACCTTCTGGTCGTGGACGGAATCATGTATGGCCCCGACCCCGAGGTCACTGATGGCTGGATCGAGATGGGTTCGCCGGACAGCGTCGACCCGGACTCCGGGACGACGCCGGGCGAATACCTGGCAGCGATTGGCGAGGACGTCGGCGGCGCCACCATGCAACGGATCACCGGTGAGATGACCGACGTCACGACGAGCCAGAGCGCTGACGGTTCCACCATCTATACCGGGAAGGTGCCGGCTGGCGCCCTGGCCCGGGAGACCGGCGTCAAGGAAGGTGAGACGCTCCGGGTGCTGCCCTTCGGGAACGTCGCCCATGACGACGCGGCCAACCCGAACGCGTTGATCGACATCAGCATCAGCGTGACTCCCGGCGGGACCATCGGCGAGATCCATGCAACCTGGGGAGGCGACTCCTCCTGGAGCTATCGCCTCACCTACAGCGATCTCGGTTCGACGGCGCCACTGGAAAAGCCGACGAACGTTCAGCCCTGCCCTCGCTGCTCGTTGACCGAGTAGGGCGGCGGCCCGTAGGGGCTCCGATCGCACCGGGGGTCGGAGTAAGCGGGGCATCAAACAGAGATGTAAGTTCCTTCGGTGTCGAGGAATCGTCTGTGGGAGCGTCTCAGTGGTGTCGGCGATGAGATGGTCTCCTCCGTCCGTCACCTCGTCGAGGCGCTCCGTGTCAGGGACATGCGGCGGGTGCTGGCTGCGTACCTCGGCTTCAGCGTGGCGGAGATGGCGAACTTCGTCGCCATCCTCATCTACGCCTACGAAGTGGGTGGGTCCCCGGCGCTAGGCCTGGTCGCGTTTCTTCAACTCGCCCCGGCGACCGTGTTCGCCCCGGTTGGCGCCACCCTCGGAGATCGCTACCGCCGCGAGCTCATGCTCACCGTGGCGTACGCGGCCTTCGCCGCCTCCTCGGCCTCGATGGCGATCGCGCTCTACGCCGACTGGCCTGTGGGTGTGATCTACTTCCTCGCCGCGGTCAATGGCACGGTTCTGACCCTGGTGCGACCGTTTCACGAGTCCCTCCTCCCCGCCCTCGCCCGGAGCACCGAGCAACTGACGGCGGGGTATGTCGCCGGCGGAACAATCGAAAACCTGGGCTGGATCGCCGGGCCGC
>JBEVJN010000005.1:0-23689 GCA_040510135.1 Acidimicrobiia bacterium
GGCCGAGATACTGGTCTGGGGTGAAGATCACCCGGTCGACACCGAGGGACTCCACCACTGCAACCGCGTTGGACGATGTGCAGGTGATATCCGACTCGGCCTTGACCTCGGCCGAGGTGTTGACATAGGTGACCACCGGGACGCCGGGGTGCTGCTCCTTGAGATGGCGGACGTCGGCGCCTGTGATCCCGTCGGCCAGGGAGCAGCCCGCCCCCAGGTCGGGGATCAGGACCGTCTTCTCAGGGTTGATGAGCTTGGCCGTCTCCGCCATGAAATGGACTCCGGCGAGGACAATGACCTCGGCCTCGGTGTCCAGGGCGAGCTGGGCCAGGGCAAGCGAGTCTCCCGTGATGTCCGCCGCCAGGTGATAGATGTCAGGCGTCATGTAGTTGTGGGCGGCGACGATTGCGTTTCGCTCCACCTTGAGCCGATCGATGTCGGCGAGAATCGGTTGGAGCGCGGCCACTTCCTCTTCGGGCAGGACGTCAGAGGGACGGGTGATCTGAAGGGTGGTCATTGGCTCCCGCTAGGAATGTCTTGAGTCTAGGAGAGGCCGTGACTCTGCCGTCCGGCGTGATGACTACATGTGGCCGATGACGGCGTCGCCGAATTCGGAGGTCTTGACCTCAGTGGCATCGTCGGTGAGACGGGCGAAGTCGTAGGTCACTGTTCTCGCCTTGATCGCCCCCTCCAGGCCCCGGATGATCAAATCCGCCGCCTCGTTCCACCCCAGATAGCGGAACATCATCTCGCCGGAGAGTATGACCGAGCCGGGGTTCACCTTGTCCTGATTGGCGTATTTGGGGGCGGTGCCGTGGGTCGCCTCGAAGACAGCCACCCCGGTGTCGTAGTTGATGTTGCCCCCGGGAGCGATCCCGATTCCCCCCACCTGGGCAGCGAGGGCGTCGGAGATGTAGTCGCCATTGAGGTTGGTGGTGGCGATGACGTCGTAGTTGGCGGGCCGGGTGAGCACCTGCTGGAGCATGGCGTCGGCAATCACATCCTGGACGAGCAGCTTGTCACCCGGCTCGCCACCACTGTCGTCCCACGACACCGCCACATCCGAGAACTCCTCCTTGACCAGGTCGTAGCCCCAGCTGCGGAAGGCGCCCTCGGTGAACTTCTGGATGTTCCCCTTGTGGACGAGGGTGACCGACCTGCGCCCATTGGCCAGGGCGTATTTGATCGCCGCCCTGATCAGCCGCTTCGAGCCAGTGATCGAGATGGGTTTGAGCCCGATCCCGGAGTCGGGGCGTATCTCCCACCCATACTCTGCCTTGACCCATTCGATGAGACGGGTGGCGTCATCGGTGTTGGCCTCGAGCTCGAGCCCGGCGTAGACGTCTTCGGTGTTCTCCCGAAAGATCACCATGTCGACCTGGCCCGGGTCCTTGACCGGCGAGGGCACTCCCTCGAACCACCGCACCGGGCGGACACACGCGTAGAGGTCCATGATCTGTCGCAAGGCCACATTGAGAGAGCGAATGCCGCCGCCCACCGGGGTGGTCAGCGGACCCTTGATCCCGACCAACCGGTCCCTGAACGCGTCGACAGTCTCGTCTGGCAACCAGGACCCGGTTTCTGTGAACGCCTTCTCCCCGGCCAGGACTTCCTTCCAGGCCACAGCCCGTTCGTCGCCATAGGCTCCCTTGACCGCCGCGTCGAACACGCGGATTGAGGCTGCCCAGATGTCCGGGCCAATCCCGTCGCCTTCGATGAATGGGATGATCGGGTCGTCGGGCACGACGGGGCCGTCCGGGCCCATGGTGATGGACGTTGCCATTGAGACTCCTGGGAATTCGTAGGAAACGTCGAGGTTAGCTCTGCGCCGTCGCCTGGATTCCGGGCTCCGGTTCTAGATGCTCGAGCCTTGGAGAGTCCCGCTCACCTTCTCGAGGTCGAGGCGGTAGACGAAGCAGGCAACCACTCGGTCGCCCAGTTCCCAGGAATCGGCGGTCGGCACCAACCATCCGAAGTCGAGAGCCGAGCTCTCATAGTCGAGGCCCACGAACGGGTCAAAGGCGTCGAGGCATGACTCGTCCGCCCGGGTCTGGATGGCTTGCTCGCCGGGAAACACCTCCCCGTCGACGGCGACAATGGCATACACCTCGTTGTCGTGAGGCTCGGAGCACTCGACCAGGGGGACCTCACCCACCTCTTCCAGCTCGCCGAGGGACAGATCGCCGTCGTCGAAGCAGTCGCCGACGGCCAGCTCGAATACGTTGCCGGAGCAGGCGGCGAGCAGCAGAGTCAGGGCGATCAGACCGACGAGTGTCCGCAGGGGGCGGCGCATTCGATCAATTTCGACCAGAGCGACGCGATTCTTTACGACTCTCGTCGGTTCCGAGCCGCCTCCAGAGTGTTGACCAGGAGCATCGCCCTGGTCATCGGGCCCACACCCCCGGGAACCGGTGTGATGGAGCCCGCCACTTCTCGCACCGATTCGAAGTCGACGTCCCCAGCCAACCCATTCTCGACCCGGCTGATCCCGACGTCGATGACGGCTGCGCCGGGCTTCACGTACTCGGCAGTCACCATCCGCGGGACCCCGATCGCAGCGACCAGGATGTCCGCACCCAGACACACCTCGCGCAACTGAGGGGTTCTGGAATGAGCCATCGTCACCGTGGCGTCGACTCCCTTTGCCGCCATCATCAGGGCCAGCGGACGGCCGACGAGGAACGACCGCCCGATGACGACGGCGGTCTTCCCGGCGACACCCACCCCGTTGTCCTCGAGCATCCGCATGATTCCGCTCGGGGTGCACGGCCTGAGACCGGGCCTGCCCAGGACCAGAAGCCCGAGGTTGTAGGGGTGCAGCCCGTCGACGTCCTTTGCCGGGTCGATGGAGGACACGATCTTCTCCGCGTCGAGCCCTCCAGGAAGCGGGAGCTGAACCAGGATCCCATCCACCGCGTGGTCCGCGTTTAGCCCGGCGATGACCGTCTGCAGGTCTTCCTGCGCGATGTCCGCGGGGAGCTCGTGATGGATCGATTGGATGCCCACCTCTTCGGCGTCGCTGCGCTTGCCACGGACATAGGTTTGTGAGGCGGGATCGTCCCCCACCAGGACGGTGGCCAGCCCGGGCCGGTAGTCGAGTTGGGCGACCGCTGCCGACACTTCGGCCTTCACCGTCGCCGCCGACTGCTTGCCGTCGAGTACGAGGGCGCTCATCAGTGCTTGAAGTGCCTGCGCCCGGCGAAAACCAGGGCCATCCCGTGCTCGTTGGCCGCTGCGATCAGCTCGTCATCGTTTCGGGAACCGCCCGGCTCCACTACGGCCGTGACACCCGCCCCGGCCAGGACGTCGAGGCCGTCACGAAACGGAAAGAACGCGTCCGATGCCGCCACCGCCCCCGCCGACCGCTCCCCTGCCCGGGCCACGGCCCGTTCTGCTGCACCGACCCGGGACTGGTCGCCGGCGCCGACGCCGACCGCCGCCTGGTCCTTGACGACGACGATCGCGTTCGACTTGGTGTGCATCGCCACCATCCAGGCGAATCCGAGCTCGGCTCGCTCGATCTCCGTGGGCTGACGTTCGGAGACGACCTCCCACTGCTCTCCCGTCGTGGAGTCACGCTCCTGGATCAGGATGCCGGACTCGATCCGGCGCAGGTCGGGGTCACCCCGACCCGGGGGCAATGCCTCGAGGACACGCAGGTTTGCCTTCGAGCCCAGCACGATTCGCGCTTCGTCATCGACCCCGGTGCAGACCACGACCTCGACGAACTTCTCTGCGATGGACTTCGCAGTGGCGGCGTCGAGAGTGCCGTTTACGCCGATCACACCGCCGAAAGCAGACAGCGGGTCACACGCCCAGGCTCGCTCCAACACGTCCGCCACGTCGTCTCCGTAGGCGGCCCCGCAGGCATTGGTGTGCTTGACGATGGCCACGCAGCCCTCCTTGTCCGAGACCAGCCTCCACGCCGCCTCGGCATCGACGTAGTTGTTGAACGACATCTCTTTGCCCTGGAGCTGCTCGGCGCCCGTCCACCAGGGGCCCGTCCCGTCCTCGACGTAGATCGAGCCGGGCTGATGTGGGTTCTCTCCGTAACGCAGGTCGGTGACGTGGCGGAGGGGCAGTACCCGGTTCTCGCCGATCCAGCCCACGATGGCCGCGTCGTAAGCGGCGGTGTGGAAGAACGCCTCGGCAGCGAGCGCCCGCCTCAGCTCGTCATCGAGACCACCGGCCTCGACGGCTTCGGCCACCATTTCGTACTGGCCGGCCGAGGTGACCACGCCCACGAAGCGGTGATTCTTCGCCGCGGCCCGGATCATCGTCGGCCCTCCGATGTCGATCTTCTCGATGACCTCGGACTCGGTCACGCCCGGCGTGGCGAGTGTCTCCCGGAACGGGTAGAGGCTGACCACGACCAGCTGGAAGGGCTCGATCCCGTTGGCTTGGAGATCGGCCAGGTCTTGCTCGTCGTCGGTCCGAGCGAGGATCGCGCCGTGAATCGAAGGGTGGAGAGTCTTGACCCTGCCTCCCAGCATCTCCGGGGCCCCGGTGACCTCGGTGACGGTGCTGACCTCGATGCCGGCGACCGTCAATGCAACGGCAGTGCCGCCCGAGGAGACGATCTCGACCCCGGCCGCGGCCAAACGCTCGGCGAATGGGACCAGACCTGTCTTGTCATAGACGCTGATCAGCGCTCGTTTCACGACCACGCGGCTCAAGCCCATCTCACCTTTCGGCCCTCCACCGCGATCTCGCCCCTGGCCAGGGCGGCGACGACCTTCGGGTACAGATCGTGCTCTTCGTCCTGGATGCGGGCATGGAGGGTGTCCCGATCGTCCTCGGGCAGCACCGGCACGGCTCGCTGGGCGATGATTGGCCCGTGGTCGACCTCCTCGTCCACGAAGTGAACGGTAACCCCCGTCATCTTCACGCCATGTTCCAAGGCCTGGTCGACGGCGTGGGCCCCGGGAAAAGCAGGCAGCAGGGAGGGATGAATGTTGAGGATCTGGTTCCTGAATGCGCCGACCATCTCACCGCCGAGGACCCGCATGAATCCGGCCAGCACGACGATTTCCACATCCGCCTGCTCGATCTGCGCCCTGACCGCAGCGGAGAACTCGCTCCGGGAGCCGTAGTCGCCCCAGGAGAGAACGGCGGTGGGGATGCCGACGGCCCGGGCCCGTTCCAGAGCGGTCGCGTCGCTCCGATCGGACAAGACCAGTCCGATGTCCCCCCCCAAGTCGGGAGCATCGATCAACGCCTGGAGATTCGTGCCGGAGCCAGAGGCGAGGACTGCGATGTTGATGATGACCTCCACTCGACCCGTCGACCGCGGCGGGAGTGTAGAGGTCGCCGATCCCGTGCCGACAAGGCGCGGCAATCGGCTTGAATCTCTTGACGATGATCGAAAACGTGCCGGCGCAGGACTGGGAGAGCTGGATCGACTCCACCGGGGGGTTGGTCCTCGACATCCGCGAGCCGATCGAGTGGGAGCAGGGCACGCTCCCTGACTCCACGCTCATCCCCATGGGTGAGATCCCTATGCGCTTCGGCGAACTCGACGCCGACCAGGCGCTTCTCGTGGTCTGCCGCTCCGGCGCGCGTAGCGAGCAGGTGGCTGCGTTTCTGAGCATGAACGGCTTCACTCGGGTGGCCAACATGGCCGGCGGGATGAAGGCGCTCGGTCTGCAGGACTGAGAACCCACGGTACCAATTAGAGAAGGTGGACCTGCGAGAATCATCCGTCATGGAAGAGGACCGCAGGCTGCCCGGGTGGGTGTTGCCGGTCGTCGGGAGCGTGGCGGTGGTGGCCTTGGTGGTGATCGGTCTCAACCGCAGCCCGGACCAGTTCGACCCCGCCTCCCCCGAGGGAACAGTCCAGTCGTACGTCGCCGCTTTGGTGGCAGGGGATTTCGAATCGGCAGCAACCTTCTGGGCGGAAGACGACTGTCTCCCTGCTTCGATCGAGCCCACCGAGGGGGCGCCTGACATCTCGGCCACTCTGGTCAGCGTCGACGAAAACGATGCCGAGGCAACCGTTGTCATCGGGATCACGAACAACGCCTCCGATCCCCTCAACGGCATCTCCGAGTACCAGGAGTGGTTCACCCTGGTCAAGGATGAGGGTGGCTGGAAGATCCGCCAGCCATCTTGGCCCTACTACGACCAGGTTTGCGAGGCGTCGGCTTGAACACCGTAGTGCTGGCCGGTGTCGTCTTCCTGTTGGTGGTCGGGGGTGTCATCGCGTTGGTTGTCCGAGCGGTCCGGGGCCGTGACAAACAGGACGAGGACGGTGGTCTGGACCTGATCCCCTATCTACTCCTCGCCTTGTTCGTGGGCGCGGCCGGCTTCTCGCTGGCGGCTCTCGCCCGGGCGAGCCTCACCCCGGACCGCCTCATCGGGCGACCCACCGGAGAGCTCGCCGGCGCTCTGGCCGGTCTGGTGGTGGCCGCCCCGATTGCCTACTTTCTCGGGCGTCGGCAAGCACGGCGGCGGAAGTCATTTCCCGAGACCCCGGGATGGCCCGTCTATCTGGCGATAGTCGAGCTGGTTTTCCTGACAGCCTTTCTGGCCGCAGTCGCCCAGGTGGCCGGTTTTCTCAGCGGCGACGGCGACAGGGCGGACTGGACCGATCTGGTGATCTACGGAGGGATCGTCGGCTTTCACTGGTGGGCGGAGCGGCGTGAACGCCCGATGGGTGACATCGGCGACTTGCCCCGCCTCGTTGGGTCTGGAGTCGCATTGGTCGCATTGACCATCGGCCTCATCGGCACACTCGAATGGCTCTTCTCCATCGCCTACGACGCCCTATCGGAACTTGACGACGTCCCGGACCCGGCAGTCGCCATCGCATTGGCAGTGGCCGGAGCGGCGATATGGGCCTGGCGGTGGCTGCCGGCCTGGGACGAGGAGCCCAATGTCCTGCGGAACTTCTATGTCGGGTTCGTCACCGCCTTCTCCCTGACCATGGCCATCGGGGCCGGGGTCAGCATGATTGCCACACTCCTCACATTCGTTTTAGGTGACGGGGGACCGGCCGGGGACCACTTCGATGACCTTCCCCTTTCGATGGCCTTCGTCATCTCAGGCGCCGGCCTTTGGTACCACCACAGCCACCGTCTCGGCCCCGGGCGCACCGGTGCCCGGCGTGGCTACGAGTATGCAATGGCGGCCGCAGGCCTCGGTGCCCTCGTCGGATCGACCACTGCCCTGGTGGAGGCAGCCTTTACTCCAACCCTGGCCGGCACCAACAGCAGCGCGACGCTGATAACAATCGCATCCGCGGTGATCGCGTCCGGTTGGGTCTGGCTGGCCTTCTGGGGCAAGGCGCAGGCGGCGCCACGCGCCGAGGAGGCCCGCTCCCTCTCCCGTCGCGTCTACTTGATCGGGATGGCCATCGTCCTTGGCCTCACTGCAGCAGGGTCCATGATCGCCGTCCTGGTAGTGGTGTTTCGCACCGTCCTCGGTGAGGTCGAAGCGAGTGCCGGAAGCCTCCGTGTGCCGATCACCCTCACCCTGACCGCAGGGGTGGCCACATGGCATCTCTTCGACCAGATCCGTGCCGACAGCGCCGGACGGGAGCGAACCGTCTCGAGGCCGTTCGCCGTGACGGTGATCTGCTCTCACCCGGGCACCCTCAGCACGCGGTTCCCCGAGGAGGCGACCGTCAGGGTCCTCTATCGGGGAGATGACGTCGGCATGATCGACGACGAGATGGCGTCGGCAATCGTCGCCGCCGTCGATGGGCGCTCCTCACTCGTCTGGGTCGACGAGAGCGGCTTCAGGTTGGCCGCGACGAGGGAGTCCTGATCGCTCCCGAGCCCGCACCATTGCTATGACGTGGCTCGCCGAGAAATGGCTCAAATGGCGAGGCTGGCAGTTCATCGGCGAGATGCCCAACTTGGACAAGTTCATCCTCATCGGGGCTCCCCACACCAGCAACTGGGATTTCGTCGTCTACCTGGGTGCGATCCGGCATTGGGGGATCTCCCCGCGGTTCGTCGGCAAGCACACCTTGTTCCGTTGGCCGTTCGGCTATTTCTTCAGCAGATTCGGCGGCATCCCGGTTGACCGTGACCGGCCCGGGGGCATGGTCGGCCAGGTAGCCCAGGAGTTCGACAGGTCGGCCCGGATGATTCTCGTCGTGGCGCCGGAGGGCACTCGCAAGGCGGCGCCGTATTGGAAGTCGGGTTTCGCCCGGATTGCAGCCGCGGCCCGGGTCCCGATCGTGCCGGTCTACATCGATTACCCGGCAAGGAAGCTGGTCCTTGGCGACCCGATCCAGTACCACGGGGACGAGAATGAACTGATGGACCAACTCCGGGTGTTCTTCGAGCCAGGCGTGGGCAAGGACCGGCAGGGCAAGGGCCCGGTTCGGCTCAAGGAGGAGCGCTCAGTCTGAGTGCTCGGCGAGTCTTCTGAACTCCTCGGGTGTGATACCCCGGTCGGGAGCCGAGCCCAACTTGAGCAGGTCCCGCCCGAAACGCTCTCTGATCCCGTCCACGGATGCATCGATGGCCCGACGCTTGAGGTCGAGGCCGCTGCCGGCGCGAAGCACGTCGCCCGGGTCGACCTCCAGCTCGAGCTGTAGGAAGTCGTCCGTGGTGAGATTGGAGAGCGACATGCCGACGAGGGTCACCGGCTCCTCCTCCCCCTCGATGGCCCGCCGGATCAGGACGCCGCCGAGCCCGGCGAGGGCGGCTGTCGAGGAGGTCGGTGAGGGAAGCGTGTGACTTCGGGACACCAGGCGCGGCCCCGGGAACCTGACCCGGAGCGTCAGCGTCGATCCAGACCGCTCCTTCTTCCTCGCGCGCCTCCCGATCCGATCGGCGAGGCCGAGCACCACTACCGACAGCTCCTCAGGATCGGTCAGCCCGCGGCCAAGCGCCTGTTGACTCCCGACGCTTCCCGCCCTTCGCCCCCCGCGAACTGTCCTGGGATCCCGGTTCCAGGAAAGTGAATGGAGAGCGCCAGAGGCCCAAGGGCCTAGCGAAGAGGCGAGGGCGCCGCGTGGCAAGGCCGCCAGATCCCCGATGGTGAAGATCCCGAAGCGATGGAGGCGGGCCGCGGTGACCCGGCCCACTCCCCACATCGCCTCTACTGGAAGGGGGTGAAGGAAGTCGAGCTCGGTGCCTGGAGACACCACCACGAGACCGTTCGGTTTGGCCCGGGCGGAAGCGATCTTGGCCAGGAACTTGGTGGAGGCGACGCCGACCGAGATGGGCAGCCCGACTTCGGTGGCGACACGGGACCGGATCTGACGACCTATTGCCGACGGGGACCCGAGGAGATGGGTGGTCCCCCTGACGTCGAGGAAGGCCTCATCGATCGAGATCTGCTCGATGACGGGGGACGCGTCTTCGAGGACCTCCATGACATGGGCGGAAAGATCGAGATATCTCTCGAAATGGCCATTCACCACGATGGCCTCGGGGCACAGACGCTTGGCGTCGCGGGTCGGCATCGGTGAGCGGACCCCGTGGGCCCGCGCTTCGTAAGACGCGGCAAGAACGATCCCGCCCCCGACCAGGACCGGCTTCCCCTTCAGCGAAGGGTCGAGGAGTTGTTCGACCGAAGCGAAGAAGGCATCCAGATCTGCGTGGAGAATTGTCGGCTCTCCCATGTGGGGCAGTATGCCGGGTCGGTGGGACAGCTAATCCAGGCATGGACCCACATGCGATGTCCCGCCCGCTGCCGGCGAGGCCCCGGCGCACCCGACGGTGGTCGACGGCTGGCGAGGTGTCATATCTCCGCCGGAGTGACCCGCTGGGTGTCAACCCCTGGCGGCGAGACTCTTCAATGCGCCACGATCGACCTTGCCCAGATGCGTCTGGGGTAGACGGTCGACGAAATGAATGCGACGGGGGTGCTTGTAGGCCTCGAGATGGGAAAGGGCCCAATCGATCAACTCACGCTCGGTCACGTCGGTTGCCACCACGAACGCGACCGGCTTGGCCAGACCAGCCGGGTCGGCGACCGCCACCACTGCGCACTCGCTGACGGCAGGGTGGTCGAGGAGGACCGATTCGACCTCCTGAGGCCGGAACCACCTTCCCTTGACCTTGATGGCGTCGTCGGCCCGGCCCCTGTGCGTGACGTACCCGTCGCCGTCTATCGAGACCAGGTCGCCACCGGCGAACCACTCACCACGGAAGGCCTTGGCGGTCGCCTCAGCGTTCTCGAAGTAGCCGAGGCCGAGTGAGTCACCCTTGACCCACAGGCGCCCCACTTCGCCCGTGGCCGCCTCCTCCCCGTCCTCGTCGCACACCTTGATCTCGAACCCGGGGACGACTCTCCCGAGCGTGCCGGGCCTCACCTCCCCGATTTGGTTCGAGACGAAGATGTGCCACATCTCCGCGGTCCCGAGCCCATCGAGCAATTCGACCCCCAACTGCTCCATCCACTGGTGATACAGGGTGTCAGGTAGCGCCTCGCCGGCCGACGTGGCGACTCGGAGCGAGGTCACGTCGCGGTTCCCGGCATCGATTCTGGCCAGCATCTGGTTGATGGCCGAGGGCACGTTGACCAACACGGTCGCCTGGTGTCTCTCGATCCGATCGAAAAGGGCATCGGGGGTGGATTGACCTTCGAACAGCACCGCAGAGGCGCCGACCGAAAAGGGGAAGAAGAGATTGGACCCCATCGCGTAGCCGAAATAGAGCTTGGGGACGGCAATGGTGATGTCCTCCGCCGTCAATCCGAGGGTTCGCTTCCCGTACAACTCCGTGGTGTTTGCAAAGGAGCGATGGGTCTGCACCACGGCTTTGGGGAGACCGGTGGTGCCACCTGAGAAGATCCACAAGGCCGGATCGAGAGCGGCGGTGTCAAAGGTGGGGACGTCGAGATCGGGCAGGACGAGCTCGTGGTCGACCAAAACGAGCGCCGGAGGTCGGATCCCGGCCGAGGTGACCGCAGCCTCCCATGATTGAAGATGGCTTTGATGGACAACGGCTCCGGTCGCCCGCGCCAAACCGGCGATCCCCGCCATGTCGGCAACGGGCAGCGCAGGATTGATCATCAGGCCGACCGCACCGATACGAAGCACCCCGAACAATGCGGCCACGTAGTCGAGCCCGTCAGGCATGATCAGGACCACCCGGTTACCGGGTCCGACCCCGATCTCGTTCAGCAACGAGGCAAATCCTGACGCGGCCCGATCGACCTCGACATAGGTCACGTCACGATCATCCAGACGAAGCGCCACCCGGTTGCCATTCCCCTCCGTCAGACGTTGCCGCAACAGGTGATCATCGATGTTGAGACGGTCGGGCCAGCGCCTGGTCACAGGACGGAAGTTACAACGCGGTCAGGAAGACGCCTGCTCCCTGGGATCGAACCGATACGGCAGCTCCAGACGGTGTGTCTTCATCAACAACTCGTCGGTGAGGATCTCGACCGTGGTGTCCCCCGCCACGATCAGACCTTCGTCCATGACGACGGCGCGACGGCACAACTCCAGAGCAAATGGGAGGTCGTGGGTGACGACCAACTGGGTGATCGGCAGCCGGCGGAGCACTTCGATCAACTCGCGACGTGAGGCCGGGTCGAGGTTCGAGGTCGGCTCGTCGAGGACCAGGATCTCGGGACGCGTCGCCAGGACCGTGGCGATGGCCACCCGGCGCCTCTCTCCGTAACTGAGGTGATGAGGGGCTCGTTCCCGTGCTTCGAGCATGGACACGGCGCCCAGCGCTTCCACGACCCGTGCTTCGAGCTGCTCGCCTTCGACACCGAAGTTGGCCGGGCCAAAGGCGACGTCCTGACCGACCGTTGGCATGAAGAGCTGGTCGTCTGGGTCCTGGAACACCAGGCCGACCCTTCGCCTGACTTCTAGTGCCGATTCGTCGGAGACGACGAGACCGGCCACACGCACCTCACCAGAGGCCGGTCGGAGTATCCCGTTGAGATGGAGGAGAAGGGTCGTCTTGCCGGCTCCATTCGGCCCGAGCAGGGCCACCCTCTCGCCGTGGTGCACATGCAGTTCGACATTGCGCAGCGCTCGACGACCGTCGGGATAAGCGAAGCTCAGATCGATGATCTCTAAAGACGGTTCGCTCATCGCAGCACCGTCACCGATAAGACGGCCAGAAGGAGGGCCACCACCGGCACCGCAAGACCGATCCACCATTCCCGGGTGGTCGCCGTTCTATCACCAAAGATTGGCATCCTGCCGGTGAATCCCCTCGCCACCATCGCCTGGTGGACCCGTTCACCCCGCTCGAATGATCGGATGAAGAGCGATCCGGCCGACTGGGCCAGCGGTCCGTTCTGCCACAACCAACGGGGCTCATATCCCCGGGCGACCATGGCAACCCTTCGCCGGGAGAATTCGCCGGCGACGATGTCCAGGTAGCGCACCATGAATCCGGCGATTGCGGTGAGAACGCGGGGCACCCGGATTCGGTCCAGCCCCCGGAGCAAGTCGGGGATGGTGGTAGTCGCAGACACGATGATCGATGCTCCCACCCCCAGAGTTGCCTTGGCCAGGATGGTCCACGCCCCCCACAGCCCCGCCACCGAGAGGGTGAGACCGAAGACCTCGGTGGTCTCACCCTGTCCGAAAAAGGGGAGCATCAGGGCGAAGATCAGGATCGGGACCTCGACGAGCATCCTCGTGGCCACGAAACCTGCGGGCAGCTCGGCGAGGATCATCACCCCGAGGAGAAGGCACCCGGCCAGGAAGTAGGCCCAGAACGCCTCAGGCGGCAGCAGCACCACAGCCAGGATGAAAACCAGAAGGCCAACGACCTTCACCTGTGCCGGCAACTTGTGGACCGGCGTGGTCCCGTGCCGGTACAGCACGTGATCGTGATACGTCTCGCTCAGACCGGAGTCGCGCTCTTCCTTCTGATCACGACGAAGACGCCGACGATGGCGGCGCCCACGCCAAAGGTGATCAGCACCCCGATCAGGCCCGAGACACGCGTCCCGGTCGCCTCGTCCTCGATTCCCGACGCCCCATAATCGGCCAATGGTGAGTCGGCCAGAGCGTGGTCCTCGGCCGAGTCGATGAATCCTTGGTCGATGGCCACCCGCTCCAACCCATCGGGCTCTTCAGAGGCAAGAGGAGCGACCACCAACACCAGCAGGGCGGCGACCGCCAGGCCGGCCGCGGCGAAGCCCCAGGCCCCGGCTCGGAGGGGCTTCTTCTCCTTGTGGAGGAGATCGAGGTCCTCCACGCCGGCGATCAGTTCGGGCCGGGTCGCGGCCACAGCGCCCACGGTCGCCGCCGAGATCAGAGCCTCACCGACACCGATCAGGAAATGGACACCGGCCATCGCGGCGAACACAGTCGACACGTCGACATTGCCTCGCCCACCGATGGCGTATTCGATGACGAACGCGAGAGAGGAAGCGACCACTGACGCCAGGGCGGCGGTGAAGGTCGATACCAGGACGGTGGTCCATGACCTGGGGAGGATCTTCACCATCATCCGGAAAACACCCCAGCCGACAAACCCGGTCACCAGGGCCATGTTGAGAATGTTGGCGCCCAGGGCCGATACACCGCCATCGGCGATCACCAGCGCCTGAATGATCACCACGACACTCACCGCAGCGATGCCCAGCCAGGGGCCGACCAGGATCACCGCCAGCGCTCCGCCCAGAAGATGTCCAGAGGTTCCGGCCGCTACGGGGAAATTGAGCATCTGGAGGGCAAAAATGAAGGCAGCGACCAGGCCGGTCAGCGCGATGCGGTTTTCCTGGAGATAGGCGCCCGCCCGCTTCATGGAGTATCCGAGGCCCCCAGCGGCTATGACGGCAGAACCCGCCGAAGTAGCGCCATTGAGAAATCCGTCCGGGATGTGCAAGACCCGTCCTCTCTTGCGACCTTGTCGCAACAACGCTAGCGGAGCGGATCAGATGGTGTTTCCGGATGCGCAGTCGGCGCAGAGACCGGAAAGGGCGAAATGGTTCAGATCGGCGACGAATCCGGTGGCCACTGTGATCAAACCGGCCAGATTCTCGCTCTCCTCACGAGGAAGGGTGGTGGTCGTCCCACACCGGCGACAGATCAGATGCTGATGACCCGCATCTTCTGCCAGGTGATACACCGACGGCCCGTGACCCATGTGCGAATGGGCAAGCAGCCCGGAATCCTCGAGCGCCTCGAGGGTCCGATACACGGTCGACCGGTCGAGGCGGGTCTCGCTCTTGGCCCGCGCCCGGTCGTAGATGTCAGCGGCGCTGAGATGCTCGTCGTGAGCCGCCGCCACGACCTCGCAGACGGCACGTCGGGCGTTGGTGATCCGATAGCCCCTCTCGCTCAGGGCGTCGACCAACTTGTCGGCCGTGATGTGCATCGTGACAGGCTAAGCGCGCGCCGAAGAGGGCCATCAGGGCGCCGCTAGCTTGCGCCGATGCCGATCGCTCTCGTCACGGGCGCCAATTCGGGCATCGGCCGGGCCACGGCGATTGGCCTGGCCAACGAAGGTGCTCATGTGATCGCGGCCGGACGCTCGGCGGAGCGGACCCGACCGGTTCTCGAGGAGATAGAGGCGAGAGGGGGCAGCACCGAGTTCATCGCCCTCGACCTCGCCTCCATGAGCTCGGTCCGAACGGCCGCTCGAGTCTTCGCCGGCTCAGACCGGCAGCTCGACATCCTGGTCAACAATGCCGGCATCGGGATCAACCGGCGCGGGTTGACCGAGGACGGCTTCGAGGTCCATTTCGGCATCAATCATCTAGGACATTTCCTGCTCACCCGCGAGCTGCTTCCCCATCTGCGTCCTGGAAGCCGTGTGGTCTCGCTCACCAGCGGACTGCACTTCCGGGCCGATCGCCTCGACCTGTCCCGGGTTCGGCGGCGCACTTCGTACATCGGTCTCGCTGAGTACGCGACCTCCAAGCTGGCCAATCTCCTCTTCATCAAGGAGCTGGCCCTCCGTCGGCCCGAGTTGCATGCCTACGCCGTCCACCCGGGCTTGGTCCGCACCAAGCTGATCCCGGCTCCGCTCCGCGCCCTCTCCGGATCGACCATGCTGAGCCCGGAGCAGGGCGCCGACACCGTCATCTGGGCCGCCACCTCGGAGCAAGTGGCCACCGAGAGCGGCCACTACTACCAGCAGCGGTCCCGGGCCATCCCGTCGACTCTGGCCCAGGACGACGATCTGGCACGGGAGCTCTGGGAACGGTCGGACGAATGGTGCCGATGAACGAGGGCGAGCTAGCGGCATTGCTTCGAGAGCACTCTTCGCGGCATCGGGTGCCGGAGCCGCAATCGGGGTGCTTCAACACGGGGAGACCACGGCCGCCTACCACGGAGTTGCCGAGGTGATCACTGGGGATCCGGTAACTCCTGAGACTCTCTTTAGCCTCGGATCGCTGACGAAGTCGATACTCGCGACGGTGATCGCTCGTCTTGTTCGCCACCCGTCGCCGCCGCCCAGGAGATCGTCGACGGCTTGCCGGAAGGTTTGGCGCAGCTCGAGATCCTCGAGGAAGCCGGCCATTACTCGTGGATGGACAATCCCGGCCGGTTCTGGCCGATGATCATCGAGAGCACGACCGGACGCGAGCCCATCGAGGCGTGAGCCCCTCGCCGGGTACCGTCCCGTCAATGGAACCGGACCTCTACTACGGGAGCTACCTGAGACTGGACAAACTCCTCGACGCCCAGGAGCTGGAGAGCACCAAGGCGGGGAGCACCGTGCACGACGAGATGCTTTTCATCGTGGTCCATCAGGCCTATGAGCTCTGGTTCAAGCAGATCCTCTGGGAGATGGACGAGGTGAGGCGGGTCTTCGGGCAGACGATCGTCGACGAGGCAGACATGGGCACCGCGGTGTCGCTGCTGCGACGAATCACCGAGATCCAAAAGCTGCTCATCCAGCAGGTGTCCGTGCTGGAGACGATGACCCCACTCGATTTCCTCGAGTTCCGCGACTACCTGTTCCCGGCATCGGGTTTCCAGTCGGCCCAGTTCAGACTGGTGGAGAACAAGTTGGGTCTCCGCTCTGCCGACAGGATGAAGCTGGGTGGCGCCGCGTACACCTCCCGATTCAACTCGGAAGACGCCGAGTTGGTGGCGGCCAGCGAACAGGAGCCGTCGATCTTCGATCTGGTGGAACGATGGCTGGAACGAACCCCATTCCTCGACCACAAGGACTTCTCGTTCTGGGAGGCTTTCCAGAAGGCGGTGAAGCAACGGCTCGAAGCCGATCTCGCCGTGGTCGAGTCCAACCCGAGACTGTCTGCCGAGGAGAAGGCCGCCCAGGCCAAGGACTTCGAGACCACCATGGAGCAGTACGAGGCCCTATTCGACCCCGCCAAGCACGCCGAGCAGCAGGCAGCTGGAAAGCGGCGTCTCTCCCATCGGGCTGTCCAGGCAGCCCTCTTCATCACGTTGTACCGGGACCAGCCCGCACTGCAGGGAGCATTCCGACTGCTGGAGCTGCTCATGGACATCGACGATGGGTTCACGACGTGGCGCTACCGCCATGCCCAGATGGTGCTGCGGATGATCGGGCGGAAGATCGGGACCGGCGGCTCGGCCGGGGCCAAGTATCTGGAGAAATCGGCGGAGCGGAGCCGGATCTTCGGCGATCTGTACAACCTCTCCACCTTCCTGATCCCGAGGGCCGACCGGCCCCCCCTGCCTCCAGGCATCGTGGAGTCGATGCGGTTCAAGTACGAGGGATGAACCTCAAGCCCGCATTCTCCCGGTTCCTCGGGGCCCGACCCGATCGTCTTCATTTCGCGGCGCATTCCCATCACCCGTGGCCCGACGTGTCGTTCGAGGCGCAGCAGCGCGCCTGGCTCGAAGCGGCCGAGATGATGGATGACAAGTGGGACCACATCTTCGGGAAGGTGATCCCGGATGCGCGCAACCTGGTCGCCGCCATCCTCGGGATCGCCGACCCGGCAAGCCTGACCTTCGGCCCCAACACCCATTCGTTTCTACTCAGGATCTTCTCGTGCCTGGAGCCTCCGGTTCGTGTTCTTTCCACCGATGCCGAGTTCCACTCCTTCACCCGCCAGTCGCGGAGATGGGAGGAGGCAGGTCTCGCCATCGTCGATCGTGTCCCCACCGAGCCGTTCGACACGTTCGCCGAGCGTTTCACTCGGGAGGCCAGGGCTGGGGTGCACGACCTCATCTATCTGAGCCAGGTCTTCTACGACTCCGGATTCGCCGTGCCCGATCTCGACCAAATCGTCTCTTCCGTCCCGGAAAACCGGACGTTCATCGTGATCGACGGATATCACGCCTTCATGGCCAGGCCGTTGAACATCGGGGCGATTCAGGACAGGGTCTTCTTCCTGGCCGGCGGGTACAAGTACGCGATGTCAGGTGAAGGAGCCTGCTTTCTCCATTCTCCACCGGGATATGCCCCCCGCCCGCTCGACACTGGTTGGTACGCGGGATTCGGCCAGCTCGAACCCGGGGTCAGTGCGAGCATCGCCTACGGCAATGACGGCTCGCGTTTCGCCGGCGCCACGTTCGACCCTTCCGGTGTGTATCGAATGGAGGCCGTGCTCGGCTGGCTCGCGACAGAGGGAGTCACCCCATCCCGGATCCACGAGCACGCGGCCTCGTTGCAGGACCGATTCCTCGCCGGCACTCCAGGTCTGGGCGACCTGCTCGTCGGTGACCCCACCCAGAGGGGCAACTTCCTCACCTTCCGGTCAGATCGAGCCAACGTGATCTGTGCGCAGCTCCATGAGCGAGGTGTGATCACCGATTACCGGGCCGACCGGCTTCGGATCGGGTTCGGGGTCTACCAGGACGAGGAAGACGTCGATCGGTTGCTCGACCTGCTCTGAAACTTGACATTTCCCTGGAGCGGCAGCCCCGGCCGACCGGCGTCCTGTTTGCCCGAGGCGGTGAGCACGCGACCGACGAGAACCCGGTCCCGCACTGAGGGTTGGCCTCGGGCAAAGTCGGCCTGCAATCAAGCAGGAACCACAGCTACGCAAACCAGCTCGACCCTGGCCTTGGGGTCGAGCAGCTCCGCCACCCCGATCAGGGCCATTGGAGGGAAGTGCTTGCCGAACACATGGCGATAAGCCTCCCCGATGGCGCCAAGACTCTCCCGGTACCCGGGCACGTCCGTGGTGTAGATCGTCATCGAGACCAGATCGGCCGGATCCCCACCCGCCTCCTCGATGACCGCAGCCACCGATCGGCAGGCATTTGCGAACTGCTCGACGAGGCCGTCATCGAGCGTCATGTCCTCGTGATGGCCGGTCTGACCGGCGATGTAGAGCGTCTTCCCCGCGGCGGGAACGGCCCCGTGCGAGAAGCCACGTGGCGGGGCGAGACCTGCTGGATTGAGGAACTGGTGCCCGATCATCGTCCTTGCCACTTTGGTGGCCGTTTCCCGGTGAAGGCCCGGTAGAACTCGGCATGATCTTCCGTGGTCATCAACAACGCCTGGGCGAACGCCTCCATCTCGATGGCCGAGCCGAGGTCCATGTCCAACTCACGACCGATCAGCACCTTCGTTGCCCCGTAGGCCAGGGCCGGCCCCGATGCCAGGTCCTTGGCGAGGTCTCCGGCGGTTGCTGACAGGTCGGTGTCGGCGACTACCCGAGTCGCCAGCCCAATGCTGACAGCCCGCTCCGCGTCGACGCTCTCTCCCAGGAGCAGCAGCTCGGTGGCTCGGCCCAGACCGACCACCCGGGGAAGAAGATAGGCCGAGCCCATGTCCGCCCCAGCCAGGCCAACCCTGGTGAAGAGAAAGCTGAACGAGGCCGAATCGGCCAGGATTCTCAGATCGGCAGCCAGGGCGATTACGGCCCCGGCTCCGGCCGCGACTCCGTTGACCGCAGCTATCACCGGGATGGGAACCCGGCGGATGCTCTCCACTACCGCACCCGTCATCCGGGTGAACTCGAGAAGGCCCCGAGCATCCATCTCGAGCAAGGGGGCGATGATCTCATCCACGTCTCCACCGGAGCAGAAGCCTCGTCCGGTGCCCGTGAGGACCAGAACGCGAACGTCGTCGCGATGTTCGATCTCCCGGAGCAGGTCCCTCAGATCTGCATAGACGTCGAACGTGAGTGCGTTGAGCTTGTCAGGACGATCGAAGGTGACCCTCCCCACACCGTCTGCCACCTCGAACCCGAAGTGCTCCCAGCTGTCGGTGAAGCCTGCAGAGGCGCGATATGGGCTCACAGGGCGAGGAGGCTAACCGCGAGGCCGAAGTTGCTCGCCTTCGCCGGCGCGCGGTGGGTCAGTCCGCGACTCGAACTCCGATTTTGCCCCGCGTGTGACCAGTCTCGATCAACTCATGGGCCTTGCGGATATCCGTAAGGGGCAGAATTGTCGAAACCTTCGGACTGACCTCTCCTGCATCCGCCATGGCTGCAACCTCGGTCAACACTTTGCCGATGGGTGGCACGGCGAAGATGAAATGCTGACGGACGCCGCGGGCCTGTGCCTCCTCATCGGATGGCGGTTGCACGGAAGAGACGAGGATTCCCCCCGGCTTGAGGACGGACCATGATCGCTCCTGCGTGTCACCGCCGACGGTGTCGAGAACGACATCGACGTCGCTGACAACGTCCTCAAACGGAGTAGTCGCGTAGTTGACGGCTTCATCGACCTCCAGCTCGCGCAGAAAGTCGATGTTCTCGGACGCAGTGCCGATCACGGTCGCGCCACGCAACTTGGCGAGCTGGACGGCGATATGTCCCACGCCGCCGGCAGCTGCGTGGATGAGAACGGTCTGCCCTTCGGCGAGGTCGGCGGCTTCGAACAGAGCCTGCCAGGCGGTGAGAGTGACGTGGGGCAGCGCAGCTGACTGAACGAAATCGAGGGTTTGGGGCTTGAATGCGACGTCAGCCGCAGGGACGACGACGTACTCGGCGTACGAACCGTCACGTGTGACTCCGGATCTCGCGTAGACGTTGTCTCCGGGGGAGAACCCATCGACGCCGGCGCCGACCTCGTCGACGACGCCGGCCACGTCCGTTCCCAAGACCAGTGGCAGGGCGTGGTCGAAGTAGCCGGCCAAATAGCCCGACCGCAAGGCGACGTCGAACGGATTGACCGATGTTGCATGTATTTGGATCAGCAGCTCGCCGGCCCCGGGAGCGGGTCGCGGGGCCTCCTCATAAACGAGCGCCTCCGTCCCGCCGTACCCGTGAATGCGGACCGCATGCATAACGGCCATGACTGTCTCCACCTCGCTCGCGATCGATACGGACGACCGTAGGGTATTCGCTCGATGGCCTCGAATACTCGGTATCGGATTGATTTCTCGACGAGACGGGGACAATGATCAGGCCGCTTGTCGAGGAATGTGAGCGACTCGGTCACGCCTTGATCGAAGTGGCGGAGACCGGCAAATCGGGGCAGGTGAACCGAAAACTGGTCAAGGCCTTGGCTGATCATGGGCTCTTTGACCGGCTGTTCACCGAACAGACGGTGACCGCCTCCGATCTGTGCGCTATTCGTCAAGGGTTGGCTCGGGTTTCCACTGAGGCCGAGACCGCTTTCGCCGTCCAGGGGCTGGGGGCGATCCCGATTCATCTCTCGGGGACTCCGGAGCTGAGAGCCGACCTCATGCCGGGCGTTCGAACCGGCGACACCGTTGCCGCCTTTGCCTTGACCGAGCCGGGGGCGGGATCGGATGCTGCCGCACTCTCCACCTTCGCCGAACCGGATGGGGACGGGTTCCGGATCAGCGGGGAGAAGGCCTATATCTCCAACGCCCCCGACGCCGACATATACACATTGTTCGCCAGGACCACGCCCGGCGCGGGATCCCGCGGCATCACTGCCTTCGTCGTGAGCGGCGAGAACGACGGCGTCAGCGGGGAGACGATCCCCATGCTCTCGCCGCATCCGCTGGGGCGGATCCACCTGGACGGGGTGTATGTGCCCACGTCGAACGTCCTCGGCGAGGTCGACCACGGGTTCAGAGTCGCTATGCAGACACTGGATCTCTTCCGACCCAGTGTTGGCGCCTTTGCCCTGGGGATGGCCGAGGCGGCACTGCGCATCGCTACCGGCCATGCCACGACTCGCACCGCATTTGGGACCCCGATCTCCGACTTCCAGGGAATCTCTCATCAGCTGGCCAATGTCCGCCTCGACATCGAGGCCGCCGAGTTGCTGGTGTATTCGGCGGCGTCCGCCCACGATGATGGCGACACGGAGACGCTCACCGGGAAGGCAGCGATGGCAAAGCTCCATGCGACGGAGACGGCCCAACGTGCCGTGGACACCGCGATTCAGGTGCTCGGAGCAAGAGGTCTCGAGGCCGACACCACCCTGGCCCACCTCTATCTGGAAGTTCGCGCCCCCCGGATCTACGAGGGCACTTCGGAGATCCAGCGCAACATCATCGCCCGGGAGCTGTTCAACGGGCGCCTTTGAATGCCAGCCTGCTGGGACTGCCGATCCAAGCAACCGAGCGTGAGGGGCTATCCGGCTATCGCGGCCCGGACCATGATGCAGGCGTGGGCCAGCCAGTTGAACGGGCCGGCGTCCAGCTTCTCCATCAACTCCGGGGACTCGGCCCCGGGCTGGAGCCAGATGTTGACGATGCCGGCCTGTTGGCAGTCGTCGACGACCACGAGCCCCCGACGAGCGGGAATCACGAAATCGGCGATTGTGGGCGTCTCGGGCAGGTCGAGGACCGTCTTCCAACATGGGTCGTCATCGACCGTCTCCCGGTAGGGATTGACCGCGAACACGCGCAGCCCCCTTCGTTTGAGGTCCCGATAGATGATCCCGCCGTACTTGCCGGTGTGGTCGGTCGCCCCGATCACTGCGACCGAGGCGCCTGGCTCGCCCAGGAGGGAGGTGAGGTCGGTCATCATGTGGCCGGCACGGTATCGGCCTCGCCCGGCTTGTCGGGAATCAACGCGGTACCGTCCTCGCCGTGACCGAGGTTGTCATCGATGGCGGGCCACTCACCCCTGGCCAGGTAGTCGAGGTCGCCTATCGCCGGGCACGGGCCATCCCTGGGCCGGATCTCTCCAACCGAATGGAGCCGGCCCGCGCCGTGGTGGACGCAGCGGTCCAATCGGGAGACATCGTCTACGGGATCACTACCGGCTTCGGTGCGCTCGCCTCGACGCGCATCGATCGTGACCAGGCCGAGACCCTGCAGTACAACCTGATTCGCTCGCATGCCTCAGGGGTCGGGCCGCCTCTGCCGGATGCCCTGGTTCGGGCCATCCTCCTGCTCCGGGCGAGAACCCTGGCGCAGGGCCATTCCGGAGTCCGGCCCGTCGTGGTGGAGCGCCTTCTCGAGATGCTCGACCGCGACGTCCTCCCGGTGATCCCCTCCCAGGGGTCGGTGGGGGCCTCGGGCGACCTCGCCCCCTTTGCCCATATGGCCCTGCCCCTGATCGGAGAAGGTCGGGTCAAGGTCGACGGCACGATCGTCCCCGCTGCCGCCAGCGGCCTGACTCCACTCGCCCTGCAGGCAAAGGAAGGGCTTTCACTACTCAACGGGACCGAAGGCATGACGGCCATGGGGGCCCTATCGCTCCACGAAGCACGACAGCTCCTGATCGCATCCGACGCCGCTTGCGCCATGACCATCGAGGCGATGATGGGGAGTGCCCGGCCATTCCGGGAGGACTTGCATCGTTTGCGTCCGCATCCCGGCCAGATCGCGTCGGCGCGGCGCATCGCCTCTCTCATCGACGACAGCCCGATCGGAGCCAGCCACGAGCACGATTTCGACCACGCCGTCCAGGATGCGTATTCACTCCGCTGCGCCCCGCAGGTTCATGGCGCGGTAGCCGACACGCTGGACCACATGGAAGACGTGCTCGCCCGGGAGATGGAATCGGTTGTCGACAACCCGATCGTCTTCCCGGACACCGGTGAGGTCGTCTCCGGGGGCAACTTCCACGGCCAGCCGCTGGCCTTCGTGCTCGACTTCGCCGCAATCGCCGTGTCCGAGCTCGCCTCGATCTCGGAGCGCCGCACCGATCGTCTCCTCGACCCGGCACGATCGAGGGGCCTTCCCGCCTTTCTGGCCAGCAACCCGGGCGTCGAGTCCGGATACATGATTGGCCAATACGTGCAGGCGGCGTTGGTTGCGGAGAACAAGGTGCTCGCCCATCCCGCCTCCGTCGACACCATTCCCACCTCGGGAAACCAAGAGGATCACGTTTCGATGGGCTGGGGGGCGGGCCTGAAACTGAGCCAGATTCTGTCCAATGCGCGAAAGGTGGTGGCGATCGAGATGCTCTGCGCCGCTCAGGGCATCGAATACCGCAGCCCTCTCCTTCCCGCCCCGGGGACGGCGGCGATGGTGGGTCTGGTCCGGGCCCATGTTCCGCCCCTCAGCGAAGATCGGTCACTCACCGATGAGATCGAGGCGGTAGCCGCCCTCATTGCCGATGGATCGGTGGCTGCGGCAGCTAACAGGTGAGCGATGTCTTCGTCACCGGGATCGGGCACCTCACGACCAACGAAGACGAGGCGATGGTCGACGCAGTGGTCAAAGTCGAGGATGGAGCGGTCGTCTACGCCGGACCTGGCTCCGACGCCCCCGACCAGGGCCCTTCCCCGCGGCTCGAGTGTGAGGGACGGGCCGTCCTGCCCGGATTCCTCGACAGCCACACTCATCTTGTGTTCGCCGGAGACCGGGCCGGAGAGTTCTCGATGAAGATGGCCGGCGCCAGTTACGCCGACGTGGCGAAAAGCGGTGGAGGAATCCTTTCGACCGTCACAGCGACCCGCAATGCATCAGAGGACGAGCTCCTCGCCTCGGCAGCCACGAGAGTCAGGAGGATGATCGCCACAGGGACAACGACTGTTGAG
>JBEVJN010000006.1:0-49539 GCA_040510135.1 Acidimicrobiia bacterium
CGAGGTCTATCGCCGGATCGATCTCCTCCCGCAGGATCTTGTCCGGAGTCTCCGCGGCGACCTTCTCGATCTCCATTCCGCCTTCGGTCGAAGCCATGACGATGTTCCGGCCCACCGATCGGTCGAGGAGAATTGCGAGATAGAGCTCACGGGCGATGTCGATCCCCTGCTCCAAGTACAACCGGCTGACGACCTTGCCCTCGGGACCGGTTTGGACAGTCACCAAGGTCGAGCCCAGCATCTTGGCTGCCAGGTCCCGGACCCGCTCCTCGGCAGCCTCGGGGCCACCTTCGATCCCGTCGGTTATGACGTTGACACCGCGCAGGTCAGGGTGCTCCTTGAACGTCCCCTTGCCCCTGCCCCCGGCATGGATCTGCGACTTGAGGACCACGATGGAGTTTCCCGACTCCTCGATGAGCGGCCGCACCGCGGCGACGGCGTCGTCGACAGTTGTCGCCATCCGACCCATGGGTACGGCAATCCCCCAGGCGGCCATGATCTGCTTGGCCTGGTATTCGTGGATCTTCAAGTGGCTCTCCTAGACCTTCGAGGGGATATGGGACTCTGCCCACGACGTGATCAGGTCGAGGGGAGTCCCAGGGGTGAAGATGGTGGCAAGACCCGCGTCGAGCAGAGGCTGAAAATCTGCCTCGGGGATCACACCACCGCCGAACACGACGATATCGGCGGCGTCACGGGTGGCCAGTTCCTCGACCACCTGGGGAAACAGGGTCTTGTGTGCGCCGGAGAGCGATGACAGACCGACGGCATCGACGTCCTCCTGCACCGCCGCCTCGGCGATCTGGGCCGGAGTCTGGTGAAGACCGGAATAGATGACCTCGAAGCCGGCATCGCGCAGTGCTCGAGCGATCACTTTCGCTCCGCGATCATGGCCATCGAGACCGGGTTTGGCGATGAGGATGCGTCGGGGCATTCCGAGACGGAGGCTAGTTGGGATCAGCCTTGTTCAATCCGGTGCCATGACGCCCATTCCTCGAGATGCGCCAGCTTGAACTCGGCGCAGATGGGCCGCTGGAAGTTGGGCTCCTCGGCACACGCGGACTGATATTCGGCGGGAAACATGAGGTTGGCGAAGGTCCGGAATGATGCAGTGAGCGTCTCGTCTTGGAGATATGGCCCGGCGACGAAGAGGAGACGACCGTCCTCGACGCCGAATTGCTGCGAGACCACGGCCGGCGGTTTCTCGACGGCCTCGTTGAGGGCATTCGAGTACGCAACATCGCATCTGATCGTGGAGGGAGGCAGCGGAAGGCATTCGAGGACCTCGGTCGTTGCCTCGAGGGTCTGCTGATATTCGACCTCATCACGGGCCCGATCCTCGGATGGCCCGGTGCGCAACCGTTCCGGGGCTCTCAGCTCGTTGGCACCATCGAAGTCGCCTCCGTACCAGGCCTCGAGATGAGTCTCGATGAGCCGGAGCTCGGACTGCTTCATGATGTCCCTACCACCGCTCTCACCGACGGCCAACATGGTGGCCGCAAGCAGGCCTACGACGGCCGCCGACACCCAATGAGTCCGGGCGGGTGATCGGTGGGGCCGGGCCCGGGGGGCTGTCAGCCCGTCAGGCTCGACGAGGACGCGGCTCACTTCCGACGAGCCTAGATCGGCACTGGGTCAGGTATGTGCCCACCGATCTACCCTTGGGACATGAGCTCTTCCAAACTGCACGGACTGGCCGCAGCCGGTGTCTCCATCTGGTCGGACCAGATCTCCAAGACCATGCTGGATTCCGGGGAACTCGCCAGGAGGATCGTGGATGACGCAGTGACCGGGGTCACCTCGAACCCCACGATCTTCGCCGGCGCCATCGTTGGATCTTCTGAATACGACGATCTGCTCCGTGACCTGAAGTCCGCCGACGTGGCCACCGAGGAGATAGCCAAGACGCTGATGGCCACCGACTTGAAGCGAGCCTGCGACGACCTGATCGGTGTCTTCGAGAGGACCGACGGCACAGATGGGTTCGTATCCGTAGAAGTGGCGCCGACGCTCGCCGGTGAAACCGAGGCGAGCGTGGCCGAGGCCAGGGACTGGGTCAAGCAGATCGACCGACCCAACCTTCTCGTGAAGATCCCGGCGACCCCGGCAGGCATCCCTGCGATCCGCCGTCTTCTCGCCGAGGGGATCTCGGTCAACATCACGCTCATCTTCTCTCTGGAGCGATACAGGGAGGTAATGGAGGCGTACCTGAGTGGGTTGGAGGATTACCACGCCTCGGGAGGAGACCCGAAGCGGGTGGCATCGGTGGCGTCGTTTTTCGTATCACGCGTCGACACCGACGTCGACAAGCGCCTGGACGCCATCGGGACGCCCGAGGCTCTCGCCCTGAAGGGGGTCACAGCCATCGCCAACGCCAGGGTCGCCTATGGACGGTTCCTCGAGGTGTTTGGCTCCGATCGATATCGAGCGCTTTCGGAAAAAGGGGCCCGGGTGCAGAAGCCGCTCTGGGCTTCGACATCGACCAAGAACCCCGACTACCCCGACCTGCTCTACGTGGAGAACCTGGTAGCTCCGCAGACGGTCAACACCATGCCTCTCGAAACAATCGACGCATATCAGGACCACGGCAGCCGGTCACCCGAGGCCTTCACCGCAGCGGACGTCGAGGAGGCCAAGGCCGATCTCGACCGTTTGGGTGAGGTTGGTGTCGACTACGACGACGTCGTTCAGGTCCTCGAAGACGAAGGCGTCGACAAGTTCACCAAGAGCTGGCTGGAGCTGCTCGAGGACATCGACAAGGCATAGGCAACCGAGAAAATCTTAGAACTCGCCTTGCGAACCCCTTGTTTCTGTCCCATTCCGAACGTATGTTCGGGGTATGGCATATTCGACATGGACCACCGATGAGCTTGAGCAAGAGCTGATCTCAGACGAGTCGGAACGGTCACGTCTAGCAGCCAAGGACCTGGAGATTCTGGAAGAATTGGACTACCGCCAGGTCGCCTCCGCCGATGGTTGCCGTTCTCTCTCGGAATGGGCGACCGCCCGTATGGACATAAATCCGGAAGCCGCAAAATCTCTGGTGCGGACTATGCGGAGAACGGTCGACCGTCCGGATCTGCGGGAAGCTTTGGCCTCGAGTGAAATCTCCTTTGACCGGATGGAGGCTCTTTCCCGGATCCCGAAGGATGTCGGTCACCTCCAACAACTGGATGTGGCCGGGGTCCGTCGGGAAGCAGCCAATCGAGTTCGGATCACCGCCGAAGACGAATATCGGACCGCTCGAGACCAGTTCCTTGTTATGCAGCCTTCTTTGAACGAATCATGGTGGAAACTATGGGGAGGTCTCGACGGAGCCACCGGTGCTCTCGTAGACAAGACCATCTCCGAAGCCGCCGATGATCTACCCCCTCTCCCCGATGGGACCCGAGGCGACAGCTCGTGGCGCAAAGCGATCGCGCTGGCCGAACTCTGCATCACAGACGATCCGCCACCAGCCCAACTCACCGTGTTCGTCGACGCCACCCACGCCTCCCCCAGCAACGGACAAGCCGGGATGATGCTGGAAGCCGGGCCCAGGATCGGCCGAGCGGCTCTAGAAGCCATCCTCTGCGACGCGGTCACCCAAGTGACCGCACTCGCCGAAGACGGAACGCCCTTGCGATACGGGAGACAATCCCGGACCATCCCTCCCGCTCTGCGCCGGGCAATCCTCCACCGTGACGGCAATGTCTGCACCGCCGACGGCTGTCCCAGCACGCACCGTCTCCAAATCCACCACGTCATCCCCTGGGACCAAGGCGGCCCGACAAACCCCAACAACCTGATCACCCTGTGCTGGTACCACCATCAAATCGTCGTCCACCGACAAGGATTCCGGCCCTACCCCCACCCCAAACACCTCCGGATCCGATTCCGGCGAGCCGGACGGGCGCCACCGGCCGACTAGCCCGACACCTCGACCGTTAGGACTGGGCCATAATCCGGGAATGATCATCACCCGTCTGGGACACGCTTGTCTCCTGGTCGAGTCTCCATCGACCCGCATCCTCATCGACCCCGGGTCCTTCTCCGCGACCTGGCATGAGCTCACCGATCTCGATGCGATCCTCCTGACGCATCAACACGCCGACCATTTCGATGCCGACAACGTCCCGTCCGTCAACGGCGCCAACCCCGGGGCGCGTCTCATAGTCGAGCCGGCCGTGGCCAAGTTGCTCGCCGATCAATCACCGCATGCGGCGCTCGTCGGCGAGGTAATCGACCTCGGAAGTGTCACCGTCGAGATCGTGGGGGGCGTGCACGCCGTGGTCCACGATCGCATCCCCACTGTGGGCAATGTCGGGTTCATAATCCGGGAGAAGGACGGCGCTGCCCTGTTCCATCCAGGAGATTCGTATGACGTCACGCCCTCAGGGATCGATCTCCTCGCCCTCCCCTTCGTCGCCCCATGGGCGAGGACGGCGATGACCATAGACTTCGCCAACGCCGTGCGACCGGGGCGAGCGATCCCGATCCATGACGTCTTCCTCAATGACGTGGGGCGCTCCACCTGGATGCGCATCTGCCGGGGGGTGATCGACGATGCGATCGGGATCGACGACCCAGCGCTGGGCGATCGGTATAGCGTTTAAGCCATGGCCACCGACTCATCGCTCATCACCTGGCTCCTGAAGCTCGCCAATCGCATCAACCCGCTGACCAGCGGTCCGGAAGCACCCCTCGTCATGGGTGCAGCTCTCGATTCCTTCGGCCCGTCCCTGATGCCTCGCTCGTCGATGCACCAGGGCATCGCCGGGGGCCTGGCCGTGATTTCCGCCCGCGCCATAGGTCTTGCCGTCGACCGAGTGGTCCATCTAGTTGCTCCGGAGACGGCACCGCTGGCCTGGCGGATCGGAGCTCGGGCTGCCCTCGCCGGTGGGGGCGCCGCTCTGGGGCGGATCTCAGAGACCGACGACGAATCCACAGCCAGAGCCTCGCTCCGCAGTGCCGGGAAGCTGATCAACGTTGCAGCGATCGGCGGGATCATCTATGAGGCGGCCACCGACATCAGCGAGAAGGTCGACTCTCCGATCGTGCCGATCATGACCGGTCTCGGTGGCTTCGGATATGCGATGACGAGGTGGTCGAAGGAGTTGGAGACCCGCCAGGGAGTGGTGGCAAAGTGGACCGCTGAGGACAAGCCGGCCAACATCTTCGCCTCGGTCGCCATTGCCGCGGCGGTGGCAAATGGGGGACGTGCCTTGGGACACGGGTATTCCTCGTCCAGACGCTCCATGGTGGGATACATGGGAAGCGGTGTTGGGCACGCAGCCGTCGGCCGGGCCATGAATCTCGCTTTGTGGGGAGTGGGAGCCGTGGCCCTCTATCAGGGATTGGTCACGAGGATCTCCAGGAGCAACTCCAAGATCGAGCCCGCCTTCGCGGCTCCCCCCAGCAGCGAGCACGTCTCCGGAGGACCAAACAGCATCTCTCCGTACTCACAGATGGGGCTCCAGGGACGCCGGTATGTCTCCGAAGTGGTCACACCAGAGGTCATCGAGCGGACCATGGGTCAGCCGGCGGTAGCCCACCCGATCCGCGCCTATGTCGGTGTGGACAACGAGCCGGTATACGCCACCGGGCGCTCCGAGCTGGCATTGAACGAGATGGAGCGTCTCGGCGCCTTCGATCGGAGCTATCTACTCCTCGTCTCCCCGACCGGAACCGGTTGGGTGGACCACACCATGATCGAGACGGCCGAGATCCTGACCCGTGGTGACATCGCCACCGCCTGCATCCAGTACGGCAAAGCCCCCTCTTTCCTCGAGGTCCAGGGTGTGTCTCTGGGAAGGGCCCAGTTCAGACAGTTGTTGTGGGGGGTGAAGCAGCGTCTCAGACCCGTCCCGGAGAACAAGCGGCCCAAGGTCCTCGTCTTCGGTGAGAGCCTCGGAGCTTGGTCCAGCTCCGACGTGGTGATGCACCAGGGCATAGCGGGCTTCGATCACTACGGCATCCATCGCGCCCTGTGGTTCGGCCTGCCCGGGCTGGCCCGCTGGTCGAAGACAGGCATGCGCGAAGGGCGCAACCGCCTGACTCCCGAAGGAACCGTCGCCCCATTCGACAACTTCGAGCAGTACCAGGCCTTGGGCAAGGAAGAGCGGGAGAAGATGCGCGCTGTGATCGTCGACCACGACAACGATCCAATCGCTCAGATGTCACTTCGCATAGCGGTGAAGCGCCCGCCATGGCTCGATGGTCGGCGCGGCCGAGGGGTGCCGGAGTCGATGAAGTGGACCCCGGTCATAACCTTCACCCAGGTCCTCGTCGACGCGATGAACGCCATGGTGACGATTCCGGGTGAGTACAAGTCGTTCGGGCATGACTATCGCGCCGACACCGCCGCCTTCGTCCAAGCGGCCTACGGCCTGCCCGAAGTCACGGAGAAGCAGATGGAAGCCCTCCACGAAACCTTGGTCCGCCGCGAGCTGGACCGGGCCACCCGAATCAAGGCGGGCAAGGACGGCGGTCAGACAGGCTCGATGGGCCGGGTCGCCTCCGACAGCCAGTAGGCCTTATTTGCCCTTTTGCTTCCTCTCCACCCGGTCTTTGACGGTGCGACCGATGATGAAGTTGAGGAAGCCGAGGATGAAGCTCACCCCGGCGAGGACGAAGAAAATGGTGAAGATCTTGGAGACGTCCGTCGTGGGATGGAGGTCGCCATATCCAATGGTGGTCAGCGTGATCACCGTGAAGTAGAGGGAGTCCACGATCGACCACTTTTCGACAATGGTGTAGAAGGTGGTACCGATGGCGACGATCGTCAGTACCCCCAGAATCAGAACACGGCCGGCTGGCTCGGCCCAGACCTCTCTCAAGGTCCTGAATACGTCCCGAAACACATCGACAATTTAGGACTGGTGCTTCCAGCGGCCCGGCATCAACCCTCGATGAGCACGTCGACGGTCTTGCGGGCACGCCGCTCCCTGGTCTCCGGTTTCTTGGCCTCGGCGACGTGGAGGGCATGCTCTCGGCGATGAGAGTAGGAGAGTGCCTCGAACGCTTCGCGGGCAGCAGGGTTGGCTTCGAACAGAGTCGCCAGCTCTACCGGGATCTCGATCACGCGCTCGGCTTCGTCCCGCTCGACCGTCACCTCGACTTTGTCGCCGTGTACCAGGCCCAATGTCTCCCTGGACTCCTTCAGCACCCCCAGCACCGAGTCGCCACCCATGCGAACGATGCTCCCCCGGTACGCGATACCCCCGATCGTGGCCTGAACCGGGATGCGACCGCCGCCACCGAGGACCTCCACGACTTGAGGAGGGATCCGCACGTAGGCGCCCCCACGTGGCGCCTCCTCGATGACCGCGACGAAGCCGCTCAGGCACGCTCCAAGGGCGCCCACGCCAGCAGGAGGCGCTTCTTGCCCTGGGTGTCGAACATGACCTCTGCCTCGGCCAGCTCGCCGGTGCCGACGACCTCGCGCACGGTGCCCAATCCCCACTTGTCATGACGCACCCGGTCGCCAGGACCGATCTGGGCCGCTTCGACCGTGGTGCGGGGCCCGGTGGCCGCGGCCCGCTCCGAGGCGCTCCGACGCTGACGCTTCCCCGCCTTCTCCATGAGGCCATCGGGAACCTCGGTGAGAAATCGTGACGGCGGGTTGTAGTTGGATCCCCCGAAAAGCATCCTGCTCCACGCCGAGGTGAGATACAGGCGATCCTGGGCCCGCGTTATCCCGACGTAGGCGAGGCGGCGCTCTTCCTCAAGCTCGCTCGGATCGCCGAGAGATCGCATGTGGGGGAACACACCGTCTTCCATGCCGACGATGAAGACCACCGGGAACTCGAGGCCCTTGGCCGTGTGCAGTGTCATCAGGGTCACGGCACCAGCTCCTTCCTCCCACTCATCGATATCGGCGACCAGCGCCGTGGACTCGAGAAACACCTCGAGACGCCGCAGGTTGTCGAGGGAGTCGAACTCCTCGTCTCCGATCACCGCGCCCTCGTTCGATGTCTCGAACTCCGAGGCGACGCCGACCAGCTCCCGGAGGTTCTCGACGCGGCCCATCGCCTCGATGGTCTGCTCCGCTTCCAGCGCAGCCAGCATCCCCGTGTCGGAGAGCACTGACTCCACGCCGGCCTTTACTCCCTCTTCCTCGACCTCCTCTCGCAAATGATCCATGATGGCGACGAACTCGCCGATCGCTGTCTGCGCCCGGGCGTTCAGTTGGGTTACTTCCCGCGCCCTGCGCAGCCCGTCGGCAAACCCGACCTTCTGTGACTGGCTGAACCGGTCGAGGTGAGCGATGGTCGTGTCCCCGATCCCCCGTCTCGGCTCGTTGATGATCCGCTTCAGCGACACCTCGTCTGCCGGATTCACGACCGCGCGCAGGTAGGCAATGGCGTCCTTGATCTCCTTGCGGTCGTAGAACTTGACCGACCCCACCACGGTGTAAGGCACGGTCCTCCTCACCAAGACATCCTCGATCACCCGGGACATGGCGTTGGTCCGATAGAAGACGGCCACGTCGGAGAGGTTGAAGCCCTCGCCCTGAAGACGCTCCACCTCGTCGGCGATGTACCCGGCCTCGTCATGCTCGTCTTCGGCCTCGTAGCGCAGGATGGGGACTCCCCGGCCCCGGTCCGACCACAGGTTCTTGGGAGTCCGCTTGGTGTTGTTGGATATGACCGAGTTGGCTGCGTCGAGGATCGTCTCGGTGGACCGGTAGTTCTGATCGAGGATGACGATGCGGGCGTCGGGGTAATCGACCTCGAAATCCCTGATGTTCCGGATGTCGGCGCCGCGGAATCTATAGATGGACTGGTCCGAGTCCCCGACCACACAGAGATTGCGATGACTGGCGGTCAGTTGCTTGACCAGCATGTATTGGGCGCGGTTGGTGTCCTGATACTCGTCGACGAGCACATAGCGGAACCGCTCCTGATAGCTCGCGAGCACATCGGGGAAGGCGCCGAACAGCTCCACGGTCACCATCAGGAGATCATCGAAGTCCATGGCGGATGCCTCGAGCAGACGCTGCTGATAGAGGCGATATATGTCGGCCACCTGTTCGTGAAAGAAGCCATCGCCCTGGTCGGCGAAGGCTTCGTAGTCGACCAGCTCATTCTTCGCCTTCGAGATCACCGCCTTCATCGCCCTCGGCGGGAAGCGCTTGGGGTCGACGTCGAGGTCTTTCAGAACCAGGTTGATCAGCCGGAGCGAATCGGCCTCGTCGTAGATGGAGAACCCCGAGCGGTAGCCGAGACGTGACGCCTCGCGACGTAACACGCGAACACAGGCCGAATGAAACGTGGACACCCACATCGACCTGATCGCTCCGCCCACTAGCGAACCGACCCGGCCCTTCATCTCGTCAGCAGCCTTGTTGGTGAAGGTGATGGCCAGGATGGCGTCGGGTGCGACCCTCAGATCACGGATCAGATGGGCGATCCGGTAGGTCAGGACCCGGGTCTTGCCCGATCCCGCCCCGGCCACGACCAGGACCGGTCCTTCGGTTGCTGCCACCGCCTCACGCTGCGATGGGTTGAGGTCGGCGAAGAGTGGTGATTCCGCGGGTACATCGTCGAGAAACCACTCTGCTTGTTGCATCGAGACTGGATGGTACCGGTGACCGGCGAGGAATCACACGTGTGTGATCAGTTGGCCAGCACGGAGTCGTCGCCCAGCTCGACCGAGGCGGTGGCGTCGAGGTCGACGACCTCGGGCACGTCCTCCTCACCCATGACTGCCCGCCGGCGAAGGGGAAGCGAGAAGCAGAAGCGGGCACCGGTTGGGAATCGCCGCTCGTACCACACCTCGCCGCCCATGGCTCGGGCCAATCTCCTGGCAATGGGAAGGCCGAGCCCGATTCCGGTGGCCTCCCTGGTGTCTCCTTTCGAGACCTGCTCGAAGTTGTCGAACACACGCTGGGTCTCTTCGTCGGGGACGCCTGGGCCGTTGTCGGAGATCACGATGAGATACTGATCGCCGAGAACGAAGCCCTCGACCATGACCTGGTCGCCTCCGTACTTTTGGGCGTTCTCCATCAGGTTGCGGATGACCTGCTGGACCCGACGACGGTCGGCCCTCACCCGCACCCCGTCCGGCAGGGAGACCACAGCGCTCTTCTTTCCTCCGGTGGGGAAAACCATCTTGGAAACGTCTGCAAGGAGGTCCCCGAGATCGAACAGCTCCGGATGGAAGCGGAGCCGGTCCGCCTCGAGACGGGGGATCACGAGGACGTCCTCGACGAGGTCACCGAGATACATCGACTGTCGGTTGATGATCCCGAGGAACTCGTCGACCTCTTCGTCGGGCAGCTCCTTCCACGATTCGACCAAGGTGTCGGCAAAGCCGGCGATCGAGGTCAATGGGGTGCGCAGCTCGTGGCTCACCATCGCCACGAACTCGTCTTTGATGCGATGAGCCTCCTCGGAGAGCCGCATCACCTCGTGTTCTCGTTGCCGCCCCTGTCTCGTGATGGCGATTGCCCAGATCACGCCGACGACACCCACCAAGGCGAGTGCGATGGACCACCAACTCAGTGAATCAGGCAATTGGGGCAAGGATCGTCTCTCTTGTTTCCCTCAGAAGCTAACCCGCGAGGACCTCGACTTCGACCCTCAACCGGCATCGACTCCCTCTTCGGCGCCGATCATCCGACGCAAGGTGGCGGTAAGAACTCCCTGGCGGAGATCGAACTTGTCCAGATAGGCATCCACCCCAGCCTCCCAGGCAGCTTGCTTCTCCTCCTGGGTGGCGACGCCGGACACCATCACGATCGGCACTTTCACATCGGAGGCGCGCATCGCCCGGACCAGCTCGACACCGTTGGACCGAGGCATCGAGAAATCGATCACCATCGCCTCGAAACCGTCGTTGGCCATGGCCAGCATCGCCTCCCGAGCGCCGGCAGCCACCTCGACCTCGAACCCGGCGCCGTTGAGTGTCGCCGAGAGGAGCTGGCGCACGCCGGCCGAGTCGTCGACTACGAGGATCCGGGGGCGATGGCCAACCAGGCCTGGCCGCCGCTTGGCGAGATACCCGAGGAAGTTGGGGTCGAGCACCACCAACACCTGGCCGCCGCCGAGCAGAGCAGCGCCAGTGACATGCCCGGGGCCTTCGAGGATCGGCCCGAGGTTCTTCACGGCAACGCGACGCCGGTCGATCAGCTCACTGACTGTGATGGCAACCAGGCCAAATCGGGTGTTGATTACGAGCAGCTCAGACTCATCTCCCGCGGACACCCCCATAGCCTTGGCCAGGGAGACACATGGGATTTCGCGGCTCTGGAACCTGACCTCCCGACCGCTGTCGGTGGCATTGATCTCGGCACGAGAGAGAGGCATGGCTGCCTCGATCGAGGCCTCGGGAAGACCCCAGAACTGGTCTCCGGTGGCGACCACGACCACGTTCTGCAGAACCATCGAGAGTGGCAGTGTCATGGTGACCCTCGTACCCATGCCCTCCGGGCTCTCGACATGGACGACTCCGTTGACCTTCTCCACGATGTCGCGGACCGCAGCCAGCCCATCGCCGGCGCCGGAGAAGTCGGTCACCTGGTCGGTGGTGGTGAAGCCCGGTTGGAAGAGGATGGGGCTCAGGTCGGAGAAGACGAATGGGATGGCGCGGTCGGTAGCCACATCGGCCACCCGATCCCAGTCGATGCCGGCTCCGTCGTCGGACACCGAGACTTCGACCCGCTCGTCGATGATCTCTGCCCCGACACTCACCGTCCCAGTGGCCTTCTTCCCCGCCCCCACCCTCTCCGCCGAGGTCTCGATACCGTGGTCGACTGCGTTGACCAGGAGATGGCGAAGCGGCTCCCTGAGAAGGTCGACGATCTGCCGGTCGAGCTGGACGTCCTCGCCCACCAGCTCGAATCGGACATCCTTGCCCATTCGCCTACCCAGATAGCGGACGAACTGGGGGAAGGTGGCCGTGGCGTCGCGGAAGGGGATGTTGGCGAGGGCGACCGCCTGATCCTGGATCTCGGAGATGGACAAAGCCAGTCTCTCCAGCTGCTGGCGCCAGGCCTTGCGGAACAACGCAGGGTCGGAGCCTTCGATGGACAACAGTGAGAGGTCTGCGAGGGCTTCGGAGTCGAGCGAGACCTCGACGATTCGGTTGATGAGGCGATAGAGCTCGCCGGTGTCGACACGGGTCGACCCTCCGAGTAGCGAGTCCGACACGGAAGTGAGAAGCCCGCCCAGGCTGCCTGGCTCGGGCGGGCGCAGGGGGATCACCTCGGCCGGTGGCGACCACACCGTGCCCTCGAGCGACTCCGCCCACTCCCCCGGGATCAGCTTGTCCGCGATCAGAGCCAGCTCGGCATCGTCGACGTCGAGTGAGGGCAGGAGGCGCCCGGCGCTGGCTTCCATGGCAACCACGACATCGCCGGGAGGGCGATAACCCTCGCCGATCTGTTTCCACAGATGCTCGAGCCGGGAGGCCACTTCCTTGATCTCGTCGTAGCCAAGGAGTCCGGCGGACCCCTTGATGGTGTGTGCGTCCCGGATCAGGTCCTGGATGCGCCCATCGTCGAGCGCGTCGTTGCGCAGAGCGATTGCGCCCGCGACCAAGCGGCCGGATCGCTCTTCCAGCTCATCGCGGAAGATCCGCGTCAGCTCGGGGGTGTTGAAGTCCAACCTGGATCGCTCCCTGGCCTTGCCAGTTCTTATCGGCAGAGAAAGCCATGCACTGAACGTGCCGGCCCGGGACTCTGGCGCCGCGGCCTACTCCCATTCGATGGTGGCGGGAGGCTTGCTCGAGATGTCGTAGGCGACCCGGTTGATACCAGGAACCTCGTTTATCACTCTGCTTGAGATCCGCTCCAGCACCTCGTACGGCAGCCGGGCCCAATCGGCGGTCATGGCGTCTTCGGAGGTCACGGCCCGCACCACCAGCGGATAGGCGTAGGTGCGCAGGTCGCCCTGGACTCCGACGGTCCGCACCGAGGGGAGCACCGCGAAAGCCTGCCAGATGTCGCGATAGAGACCGGCTCGCCGGATCTCCTCTGTCACGATCAGGTCAGCCGCCCGAAGCAACTCCAAGCGCTCACGGGTGACCTCGCCGATCACGCGAACCGCGAGCCCGGGACCCGGGAAAGGCTGCCGCCATACCATCTCCTCGGGCAATCCCAACTCCTCACCGATGGCTCTGACCTCGTCTTTGAAGAGGTCCCGCAAGGGCTCGACGAGCTCAAACTGCATATCGGCGGGAAGGCCACCAACGTTGTGGTGTGTCTTTATGGTCGCCGCGCTGGCCGACCCGGACTCGATTACGTCCGGGTACAGCGTGCCCTGCACCAGATAGCGGGCGTCGCCGATCGAGCCGACCGCCTCCTCGAAGACACGGATGAACGTCTCGCCAATGACCCGCCGCTTCTGCTCCGGATCGGTGACACCGGCCAACAATTCGAGGAAGCGATCCTCCGCCTTGACATGGACGAGATCGACCTCGAAATGCGAGCGAAAAGTCTCCTCGACCTGCTCCGCCTCCCCAGCTCGGAGCAGCCCGTGATCGACGAACACACAGGTCAGGCGATCGCCGATCGCCTCGTGGACGAGGGCTGCGGCAACGGCGGAGTCGACACCACCGGACAGGCCGCAGATCACCCGCGCCTCCCCCACCTGAGCCCTGATGGCCTCCACCTGCGTCTCGATGATCGAATGCGAGGTCCAACTCGGTGAGGCGCCGCAGACGTCGTAGAGAAACCGCCTGAGGATCTCGTCGCCCCTGGGCGTGTGAGCCACCTCGGGATGGAATTGGACCCCGAACAACGCCCGATCACGGTCCTCCATGGCTGCCACCCGAGCGCCAGCTGAGGTGGCAACGGTGAGAAACCCCTCGGGAGACTCGGTCACCTGGTCCTGATGGGACATCCAGACCTGTTGTTCCTTGGGCAGATCTCGCAGCAGGACTGAATCCCCGGTCACGGTGAGATCGGTGTTGCCGTACTCGGCGCTCCCGGTGTTGGTGACTGTGCCGCCGGCCAGGTCGGCGATCAGCTGGTGGCCGTAACAAATTCCCAGGACCGGGAGGCCCATCCCCAGGAGTGCCGGATCCATCCGGTATGCGCCGTCCGCATACACAGAGGCCGGACCACCGGAGAGGATCAGACCCACCGGGTTGTGTCTTCTGATCTCCTCCGGGCTGATGTCCCGGGAGACGATCTCGGATCGGACGTGGCCCTCACGCACTCGCCGGGCGATCAGCTGTGCGTATTGGGCTCCAAAATCCAGAACCAACACAGTTGGCTCCGCGTCATGAGCCATCACGTAGAACGTAGAACATTCAACGTAAAACGCTCACTCATCCCATACCCACCCGCTGGTTCAGCTGCAGCGACTTCCCTTCGGTCTGGAGTGAGGGGGCGATCATCACCTCCGCCTTCTGGAACTCCTTCACATCCGAGAAGCCGGTCGTAGCCATCGACACTTGAAGCGCCCCGAACAGGTTGAGCTTGCCGTCGTTCTCGTGGGCAGGGCCAACCAGGATCTCCTCGAGACTTCCCCGGTTGCCCACTTCGACGCGAGTTCCGCGCGGAAGGGTTGGATGGAAGGTGGCCATGCCCCAATGGAAACCCCGGCCAGGGGCTTCGCTGGCAGAGGCAAGTGGGGACCCGATCATCACGGCGTCCGCCCCGCAGGCAATGGCTTTGGCGACGTCGCCGCCGGTCCGCATCCCGCCGTCAGCGATCACATGGACATAACGCCCGGTCTCGTCCAGATACCTGATCCGTGCCCCGGCGGCGTCCGCAATCGCGGTGGCTTGCGGCACGCCCACACCGAGCACTCCCCTTGTCGTGCAGGCCGCACCCGGTCCTACGCCGACGAGGATTCCAACGGCCCCGGTCCGCATCAGATGCAGTGCCGTCGAGTAGCTGGCACAACCTCCCACGATCACCGGTACCTCACAAGTTGCGATGTATTGCTTGAGATCGAGCGGCTCCTCACGGCTAGACACGTGCTCCGCAGACACGACTGTCCCCTGGATCACGAGCACGTCGAGCCCGGCGTCGAGGGCATGAGGCGCCCAGCCCCGCACCCGTTGCGGGGTCAGGCTGGCCGCAGTGACGACCCCCGCCGCCTTCATCTCGGCCACTCTCTGCCCGATCAGCTCCGGCTTGACCGGCTCCAAGTAGATCTCCTGCATCCGGAGGGTGGCCTTGTCCGCTGGAAGTTCGGCGATCTCGTCGAAATAGGGCTCGGGGTCCTCATAGCGAGTCCAGAGACCCTCGAGGTTCAGCACTGCCAGACCTCCGAGCCGGCCGATCTGCGCGGCCGTGGAGGGGCTGATGGCCGAGTCCATGGCAGAACCCATCATGGGAAGATCGAACTTGAACGCATCGAGTTGCCAGGAGATGTCGACGTCGTCGGGATCACGAGTTCGTCTCGAGGGGACGATCGCAATGTCGTCGAATCCGTATCCCTGACGACCGGACTTCCCGATCCCGATGTCGATTTCCACTCCGACTTACCTCCAAACAGGGCTCGGGCCAGCGTAACAGTGGTAGCTCGCGGCCAATCATTAGGCTCGCAGCACGTGCCCAGGCCCTGGTCGCTCATCGACTTCTTCCTCGTCATCCTGGGCGGATTGGCTGGGGCTGCGGTACTCCTGCCTGTCGGTGCCTTGCTCGGCGGTGGGGAGCTGAGCCTGGTCCTGGCTCTCTCCGGGCAGTACATCGGCCATCTGGTCGTGCTCTGGCTCCTCGCCAGGCGTCGTGAAGACCTCGGATTCAACATCGTCGGCTCCGACACGTTCTATCTCGGCCTCGGCCTGCTCCTCCAGCTCGCTCTGGCCGTCCTATTCCTGCCGTTGACGTCGCTGCTCTTCCCGGAAGGCGAGTCGGCACAGCAGGTGGGGACGGCGCTTTCCGGGTTGGAGACCACGTCTGCACGGGTGGCGGCGGTCCTCACTGCCGTGGTCGTCGCCCCCGTCACCGAAGAGCTCACCTTTCGCGGGGTCCTGCTCAAGGCGTTTCAAAAGAGAGGGCGGGGCACGATCATGGTGCTGACCTCACTGGTGTTCGCCGCCTTCCACACGCTCGGCCTCGATCCCGAGCGCTTGCTCCAAGCCGCCGCCGTGGTCCTACCCCAGCTCTTCCTGGTGGGGCTGGTCCTGGCCTGGATCACGCTTCGAACCGGCCGACTCGGACCGGCGATCTTCATCCACTCCGGCTTCAACCTGCTGGCGGCTCTGGTGCTCCTGCTCCCCCCGGAGCTCCTGGAACCGATCACTTAGACGATGCCGACCTTCTCCCGGACCGTCTTCATCGCAATCTCGGCGCGGTCCCGGGCCGTGGCCGCTCCCCGGGCCATGACCTCAGCTACCTCCGCGTCGTCGAGATTCTCGTATGCCTCCCGGATCGGGGCTAGGCCCACGGCAATGGCCTCGGCAGCGGCCGCCTTGAATGTCCCATACCCTGCATCCGCGTACTCGTCCACCAGCTCCGGGATCGGCCGACCGGCGAGGACGCTGAACAGCTCCAACAGGTTGGAGATGCCCGGCTTCTCCGCCCAGTCGTAGGCGACGTCGGTCCCTGCGTCAGTCACCGCGGCCCTGACCTTTTTCGCGATCTGGTCGGGCGAGTCCTTGATCAGGATGCGAGACCGATCACTCGGGTCCGACTTGGACATCTTCGAGCTGGGGTCGGTCAGCGACATGATGCGGGCGCCAATCTTCGGCGTGATCGTCTCGGGTAGCGGGAACTCATCCCCGAACCGGGTGTTGAAGCGTTGTGCCAGGTCTCTGGTCAATTCGAGATGCTGGGCCTGGTCGTCGCCTACCGGCATGGCGTGCGCCTTGTGAACCAGGATGTCCGCCGCCTGGAGGACCGGGTAGGCGAAGATGCCCAGATTTTGTCGGGCCCGATCGGCCTTCTCCTTGAATTGAGTCATTCGCTCCAGCTGCCCGAGCCCTGCGAGTGTGCCAAGGATCCAGGCAAGCTCCACGTGCTGGGGCACCTCCGACTGGTAATAGAGGAGTGAGCGCTCCGGGTCCACACCCACTGCCAGCAGCATCCTTGCGGACTCTTGCCGGCTCGTCCTCAGGTCTGCTGCGTCGTAGGGGACGGTCATCGCGTGCAGATCGACCACGCAATAGATGGTCTCGTACTGATCCTGAAGGGAAACCCAGTTCCTCAGCGCCCCCACGTAGCTGCCCACGTGGAAGTCACCGGTGGGCTGAATCCCCGAGAACACCCGTTTCGATTCCATGAGCCGATTGTCGCCCCTCTGCTGCTCCTCCGCAACGCGGCCCCTCGGGCCTTAAAGGCGACTACGAACGAATTCCTCTTGTTCCTCGACCAGCCCGTAGGACCCCTCGAACGTGGCTCCGTCGAGGACGGCTCCGCCGGTATCGTCCACGAATCGGGTGGCGGAGAGGGCGGTGTCGTTCAGAACGGCGTTGGTCAAGTCGGCCCCGGCGAAATTCACTCCCTCCAGATCAGAACCGGAGAGATCGGCCCCACGCAGGTCCGCTCCCCTGAGGTCGCTCAGTGAGAGATTCGATTCGCGCAGATCGGCGTTGGACATAGACAACCCACGCATGTCGCAGTTCTTGAGATAGAGACGGCGCAGATCGAGGCTGGCGGGCGTCCAGCCACGGAGGTCCAGCCCCATCATGACCCGCCCCCGATATTTGTCGTAGCCGGAGGCGCCCAAGAACCGGGCCAAGTGGTCAGGGCGGATCGAGCCGCTCGTAAACCGCTCGTCCCCCGACCAGGGGTCTGCGTTGTTGTGGTAGTAGGAGCCTTCCTCCCACCACCCAAGCCGATCCTCGGCGAGGACCACGACACGTCGCACCCACTTGACCGACTTGTAGAAATACCGGCTCGGGGTCACCACTCGCACGGGGCCGCCGTGCCCGGTCTCGAGAGGCCGCCCATCGAATGAGTGGACCAGCCAACTGTCCTCCCTCGTCACCTCGAGGGGCAGCGAGGTGTGATGATCTCGCGCCGAATAGGCCTCGAACGAGACGAAGGCTGCTTGCGCCAGCGGCTCTGCCTCATCGAGGAGGACGCTCAGCGGCAGACCGGTCCAGGTCGAGTCGAAGCGGGTCCAGCTGGTGACGCAATGGATGTCAAAGGTCAGCTCTTGATCGGCCCGGGAGCGGAATGCCTCGAGGTCGAGCTCGATGGGAGTCCGGACCAGGCCGGTCAGCTCGACACGCCACGAACTGGGATCGGCGAGATCGGCTGATGGGGCGCGTTCGCCCACGATAGGGAAACGCTTGGTCTCGATCTGGCCAGGCGGGAGGGTGGGGTGAGTCAACCGGCGAAGGCGCCGTTCGGATCCTCGGCGATCTCCGGAGCCAGGTAGTCATCGACCAGGTCGGCGATGTCGACCCCGGCGACGAGGACCGCGGCCCCCGCACCCGTGGTGGCATCAGAGACCGGCACCTCCAGCTCGTCGATGTTTCCCCCGCTGAGCCCGCGCAAGGTCCAGGCGAGGTCCACCGCGTCGAGGAACGAGAGCTCCGAGTCGATGGTGACGTAAGGAGCGATCACCTGGGCTGTATCAGCGACAGCGGTGGGGCTGCCGAAGTCAGAGAGATGGCCCATCATGGCCAGGAGAAACGCCCTCTGGCGCTCGTTTCTGGTCAGGTCGTTGACGCCGGGCATGACACGCCAACCATCCGCGGTCAGCTCCTCGGTGTTCCGAGACCTCAGCCAGGCCAGGGTCTGGGCGCCGGTGGCCTGGGTGCAACCGGCCGGGAGCTCGAGCTTCGCCCTTTGATCTCGAACCGCTCGCTCGAGGCAGATTTCATAACCGCCCACAGCATCGACGGCCTCCTGGAAGCCCGCCAGATCGATGAGAGCGAAATGATCCACCTGCTGACCGATGACCGACTCCACCGTCAGGGTGAGGGCGGTCGGCCCGTTCACCGCGGCGCAGCCTTGCAGCGCGTCGTTGAGCTTGTGCTCGCCACCATCGCTACACACGTTTTCGACGAGAAGATCACGTGGAAGTGAGAGCAATGCTGCCCTCGACCCATCCGCCGGCCGAATGAACACCATGACGACGTCGGCTCGCTGGCCGGCGAAGTCACCGAAGCCTGTTGCGTCTTCGAGCTCATCCCTCGAGTCGGAGCCGACGAGGAGGAATATCTCCATGCCCTCGGACACGCCAACGGCCTGACCAGGATTCGACTCGGGCTCCTCCTCGGGAGTCTCATCGGCCGGCTCCTCGACCACCGGGTCCTCCTCCCGGTCGATGCTCACCCGGTTGACATCTCCCCACGTCGACATGGCAAAGACTGCTCCCGCTATGAGGAGCAGCCCAAGAGCGATCCCGCCGCCAATGATCAGTCGTTTTTTCACAGGTTGGCTTACAGATACCCGAAGTCGCACATTCTAAGACACCACAGATAAGACGAATCTGGGGAGGCGGGAGCCTAGCTGTTCACGTACTCGGGAAGTCCGAGAAGCGATCGGACCATGTGAGCTGTCGCCCCCCATAACGTGTCCCCGTCCAAGTCGTAATACCAGACCTGGTGCCCGTCCCAGGGGACGTGCCACCAGCGATCCCCGTCGGCCAGGTCCTCCAGGCGCGGGGTGTGAATTCGGGCCACCTCGCGTTCGCTGGGGACGAGGTTCAACGGAGTTGCAACTCGACCCACCACCGGCACCACCCATGGCTTGAACTCAACGGTGTCGATCGGCGGTAAGAACCCGAGCACCTCGACCCGGTCGGGCTCGATTCCAACCTCTTCATGGGCCTCGCGCAGGGCGGTGGCGATCGGACCCGTGTCCTCAGGGTGAGCCCTCCCTCCCGGGAAGGAGATGTGTCCGGCGTGGGTGGGCATCGTCTCCGGACGTTTGGTCAGAACCAACCTCACGTCGCCGTCGTCGTCCTCGTAGAGCGGGGCGAGAACTGCGGCGAGATGGACCTCATCCCCGAGGACGAGATCCTCGATCAAATGCAGCCGATCCCACATCGAGCTTCAGGTTAAGCCTGCCGATAACCTGACCCCGTGCCCAAGCAATTGCTCGAGACAGATCGCATCAGACTGCAGAGATTCAGCCGACGCGACCACACTACCTACGACGAGGCGGCTCGAGCATCGCTTCCCGAGCTGAATCAATGGCTCCCCTGGGCGCGGCTCGACTACGAACACGGGGACACGACGGCTTTCATCCGCGAGTCGATGCAGGCCTGGAAGGAGGACCGGGCCTGGGATTACTCGATCAGGCTGAAGAACGACCCGGAACGACATGTCGGAAGCGTGTCACTGTGGACTGTCTCCAAGCTGGGCAAGATCGCCGAGTTCGGCTACTGGGTGCGCTCCGACGAGCACTCCAAGGGAATCTGCACCGAGGCGGTCGACCGCCTCTTGGATGAGGCATTCAACTCACTCGGGTACCACAAGGTGACTCTCCGGATCGCCGTGGGAAACCATGCGTCAGATCGGGTGGCGGAGAAGCTCGGCTTCACCCGCGAGGGCGTGCTCCGTGAAGAGCTGCTGATCCGGGGGAACTGGGTAGATCACTCCCTCTGGTCGCTGCTCGACCGCGAGTTCAGGGCCATACGCCGTGGCGAGGTGCGCGGGAGCCGATGACCAGGCTCGACAGCGATGCACTGCGGACCTGGATCGACGACCGGGCGGCCCGGCACGAGTTCAGCGGCGTGGCCTTGGCAAGGAAAAATGGCGACAGCCTCTTCGAGCACGCTTCCGGTCTCGCTCATCGCGGGCACCGGGTGCCGAACACGGTGGACACCCGCTTCCAGGTGGCCTCGGTCACGAAGATGATCACCGCGGCAACCGCCCTCAGAATGGTCGAAGAAGGCGCCCTGAGCCTCGACCGGCCTCTGACCCGTTATCTCCCGCCGCAGTACCGCCCGATCAGCCTCGACGATCGTCACACGCTGCATCATCTGCTCTCCCACACGTCAGGGCTGCCCAACTACCACGATGATGAGGACGAGACATGGGCGTCATTCATCGGCGCCCTGGAGACGATCCCTTCGAGCAGGGCGCGAGGGCCACTCGATGTCCTCCCTCTGTTCGCTGACCTCCCCGCGGTCGACGATTTCGGCGACTTCCGGTATTGCGATGCGAACTACGTGCTCGCCGGTGTGCTCATCGAATGGGTGTCGGGCCGGCCATTCGGGGACGTTGCCCAGGAGAAGGTCCTCACCCCGGCCGGGATGACGCAGTCGGGTTTCTTCGAGCTGGACCTGGAGCCCGAGGGGTACGCCACGGGCTACCTGGTAAGCGACGAGCCTGCGAAGGCATGGCGATCCAACACGTACGGCCTGACCGCTGGTGCCATGCCCGACGGCGGGATGACCACCACCGCCCGCGACCTGGACCGTTTCATCGACGCCCTCCGGGAAGGGAGGATCCTGTCGGCGGAGACCGTCCGCTCGATGCTCACGCCGCATGGCGCCGACGAGGACGAGGCGTACGGATACGGGATGGAGCTGGTCGCGGACGGCGACTCGGTGATCATCTATGGGCACAGCGGCCTCGATCCCGGTGTCACCGCGATCGTCTCTCATTACGTCAGCGACAACATCACCGTGGTCGTGGTGTGCAACCAGGACCAGGGATCCTGGCCGGTCGCCCAGAGGATCGCCAAGGATCTCGGTCTGCACGACCCCCGGGATTGATCGGTTGTCCTCGGGACGAGTAGGGCCGAAGCCCCGTGACATCAGCCCCCGGTTGCGATGACCCGACTGGCGTTGCCGACGAAGGTCGCGATGGCCGGGAAGAACCCGATGGCGACTGTGATCACCAGCGAGACCAGCAACGCGAGACGTAGCGATCCGGCAGGTGCGGCCTCGACATCGGGTGCGAACTCGCCCACCGGGTCGTCGAGCCAGACTGCTTTCACCACCCGGGCGTAGTAATAGAAGGCGATCACCGAGTTGACCGCGGCGATGGCAGCGAGGGTGACCGTCGCCGCGCCACCGGCAATGATCACCGAGCGGAACATGGCGAACTTGGCGAACCATCCGGCCAAGGGCGGGATGCCGGCAAGACTGAAGAAGAAGACCGCCACCAGCACCGCCAGCCTGACGTCGACCTGGGAGAGCCCCGACCAGGCTCGGATCTCACCAGATCGGGTCTTCCTCGCCCCCGCGATGACTACCGCGAATGCCCCGAGGTTCATCACGGCGTAGATCACGAGATAGGTCAGGGTCGCGGAAAAGGCCTCGGCGAGATCTGAGCCCGCAACAGCCGCCGCCGCGAAGGGCACGAGCATGAACCCGGCCTGGGCGATCGAGGAGTAGGCGAGAAGCCGGACGATGTTGGTCTGGCGGAGCGCGGCGAGATTGCCCACTGTCATCGACAGAACGGCCAGGATCCATAAGGCCGGGGCCCACACTTCTGAGATGCCAGGCAGGGCCTGATACATGATCAGGAGGAAGGCGACAAAGCCGGCAGCTTTGGAATTGACCGACAGATAAGCGGTGATGGGTGTTGGCGCGCCTTCGTAGGTGTCAGGTGCCCAGAAATGAAACGGCACGGCAGCGATCTTGAACCCGAAACCGACGATGAGACCGAATAGAGCCACCACCATGATCGGTTCGTCGGCGAGACCTGCGGTGGCTTCGGCCAGACCTGCGAAGGTGACTTCACCGGTCAGCCCGAACAGCAGCGACATGCCGTAGAGCAGGATCGCGGTAGAGAGGACTCCGAGGATGAAGTACTTCATCGAGGCCTCGTTCGACTTGGCATCGCCCTTTCTCCACCCTGCAAGGAGGTAGAGGGGGCCGGTGGTGAGCTCTAGCCCGATGAAGAGAATGATCAGGTCCCGGGACGATGCCATCACGAGCGATCCGAGCACCGAGGCGAGGAGGAGGAAGTAGTACTCGCCCTGGTAGTAGCGCTCGGACTCGATGTAGTGATGGGACATGAGAAGGACGATGTAGGCGGAGACGATGAAGAGACCCTTGAGGATCACCGCGAACTCGTCGACCACATATGACCCGTCGAACATCGATCTGGTCGCCCCATCCGCGGCGAGCACGACCAGGGGCACCGCAGCGAGGGCCGTGCCGGCGACTGCCAGAGTCGCGATCCAGAACTTTCGCGCCCGGGGCAGGATGAGATCGAGGGCGAAGACCCCGAGCATTGTGGCGACCACCACCAACTCGGGAGCAAGCGCCAGATAGTCGATCTCGAACGGCAAGGTCAGCCTCCAGACCCCAACGAGGCGACGGTTTCAGAATTGAAGATCATGTCCACGAGTGAGACCACGCTGTCGGTGGTGGCGTTGAAGATGACCTTCGGATAGAAGCCGATCACCACGATGAGGACGATGAGTGGCACCCAGGCGGTCATCTCGAACCGATCGACATCACGGAACTTGTGGCCTTGCCATTCCTCCCCGGGCTCACCCAGATTGACCTGCTGGAGCAGATAGAGCATGTAGGCGGCGGTCAGCACGGTGCCGATGGCGCCCAGAACCATGGCGGTGCGGAACACGCCGAGCGACAACCCTTCGAGGGGGTTGTATGCCCCGATCAAGGACATGAACTCACCCCAGAACCCGGCCAGCCCGGGCAAGCCGAGCGAGGCCATCGCGGTGAAGGCGAGGATGCCACCCATCACCGGCATCAGCTTGATGTTGCCCCCGAGACGCGACATCTCCCTGGTGTGGTAACGGTGCGACATCGACCCGGCGAGGAAGAACAGCAAACCTGTGATCAGACCGTGAGCGACCATCCCGATGATCGAGGCGTTGATGCCGACGTCAGTCATGGTGGCGATTCCGAGCATGACGAACCCCATATGACCAACCGAGGAGAAGGCGATCAGCCGTTTCATGTCGGTCTGGGCGAGACAGGCCAACGAGCCGTAGATGATTCCGATCACTGCCAGGATGGCTATCGCCGGGGCCCAGCTGACGGCCTCCTCGGGGAGGATGGGCAGAGAGATCCTGATGAAGCCGTAGGACCCGAGCTTCAGCATGATCGCGGCCAGTAACACCGACCCGACCGTCGGGGCGGCGGTGTGGGCGTCGGGGAGCCAGGTGTGGAGCGGCCACATCGGGACCTTGACCGCGAAGCCGAGAAACATGGCGAAGAAGACCAGGAAGGCGAACCTCCCGGTGAACGCCCCGGACGCGCCCAGTTCGGTCAGCTGCGGGATGTCGAAGGTGCGCTCACCCGATTCACCCGACTGGAAGTAGAGGGCGAGGAATCCCAACAACATGAAGGCAGACCCGAACAGAGTGAAGAGGAAGAACTTGATCGCGGCATAGAGACGGGTCTGTACCTCGCGTCCGTAACCGGGGATCTTCCGGGGGGACCGATCACCCCAGATCCCGATCATGAAGTACATCGGGAGCAGCACCACCTCGAAGAAGATGAAGAAGAGCACCAGATCGAGGGCGAGGAAGGTGCCGTTGAGCCCGGTGGCCAGGATCAGCATCAGGATCAAGAACCCCTTGGGGTTGTGCGGCTCCTCCCAGTGATTCCAGCTGTAGATGACTGCCAGGACCATCACAAATGTCGAGAGGACGAGAAGGGGCAGGCTGATCCCGTCGACCCCCAGGTGATAGTTGGCGTTGATCGCCCCGATCCAAGGCACGTCGACCTCGAATTGATAGGTGTTGTAAGGGAGTCCCGAGAAGTCGAACTGTGTGATCACCCCGATCGAGAGGACAAACGCGGCCACAGCAACCAGCAATCCCGTCCCTTTCAGGGCGGTCTCGTTCGTCTTCGGGATGATGCCGATGAGGAGCGCTCCGGCCAGCGGCAAGAACACGATGAGGGTGAGGGCCCACGTTTCGAACAGTTCCATTTGCTCTCAGCTCTCCTATATCACGAAAACGAAAAGGACGATCAGGACCAAGGCACCGCCAACGAACGAGGCCGCGTACTGCTGGATCTTGCCCGTCTGCATCTTGCGCAGCGCCGACCCGGCCCCATCTGCTCCGGCTCCCAAACCATGGATGACGCCGTCCACCCCCCGCTGGTCGACAACTCCGTACACAAACGAACCGAGGCTCTTGGTGAGAAACGCCGCACCGTTGACGATCGAGTCGATCACGTAGTCGTTGACCCAATTGACGAACCTGGCGACCGGGCCCATCGTCCCCGCCGTGATGCTGTCGGCCAGGTCATCCACGTAGTACTTGTTGCGCAACAGCGGATAGAGGGCCGGGACCTCGAAGCGGTCGCGCTCCGCCTGGGTGGCCCGATCCTTGCCCCAGACCATCCATCCCAGTGCGATGCCGAGCAAGGCAGCGAACAACCCGCTCCCGGCCAGCACGAGATCGATCGCCTGGGAGTGCTCGTCGCCCATCGGAACCACCCGTACTGCCAGCCACTCGCTGAAGTTCCCGATACCGGGGATCTCCCAGCCCGGGACGTTGAAGAAGCCAAAGAGAATCGACGGGATGGCGAGGGCCACCAACGGCACGGTCATGATGCCGGGCGATTCGTGGGGATGGCCCTGTCCCTTGTACTCACCGTGGAAGGTGAGGGCCACCGCCCGAGTCATGTAGAAGGCGGTGACGAAGGCGCCGGCAATGCCGATCCACATGACTGCGGTGTATCCCTCATTGCCGAGCGCAACGAGGATCTCGTCTTTGGACCAGAATCCGGCGAGAGGCAGGATCCCCGCAAGCGAAAGGGAGCCCACGACAAAGGTCCAGTAAGTCCGCGGCATCGCCTTGCGGAGCCCACCCATGTCGCTCATGTTGTTGGAGTGGACGGCGTGGATCACCGATCCGGCACCGAGGAAGAGCAAGGCCTTGAAGAAGGCGTGGGTGAAGAGGTGGAACAGGCCCGCCGTGTACCCACCGGCGGCCACCGCGGTCATCATGTACCCCAGTTGGGACACCGTCGAGTAGGCGAGCACCTTCTTGATGTCGTCAGCGACAAGGGCGAGCAGACCAATGGCGAAGAGGGTGATCGCCCCGATGGCGACGAGCCAGGGCCGGATGTCGGAGGCGAGGTACTCGAACAGTGGGAACACCCGTCCCATGAGATAGATCCCGGCCGTGACCATGGTCGCCGCGTGCATCAGTGCCGAGACCGGCGTTGGACCAGCCATGGCGTCGGGGAGCCAGATGTGAAGCGGGAACTGAGCGCTCTTGCCCATCGCCCCGAAGAAGAGGAGCGCCCCACCGACGATGGCGACCGCCCCGAGGGGCTCGGAGTGATCGAAGGCAGCCGTGCTCATCTCGAAGAAGTCGAAGGTCCCGATGGAGAGCCCGAGGATGATCGCCCCGAGAATCAGCCCTACGTCGGCGACCTTGTTGACCATGAACGCCTTGTTGCCCGCGTTCACATTGGCCATGTCCTCCCAGTAGAAGCCGATGAGGAAGTACGAGGCCAGGCCCACGCCCTCCCAGCCGATGATCAGCTGGATGAGGTTGGGGGCGCCGACCAGGATCAGCATCGAGCCGGCGAACAACGAGAACGCAGCGAAGAACCAGTCGACTCTGACATCGTCCTTCATGTAGCCCACCGCGTAGATGAACACGATCAGGCCGACCACGTTGACCAGGAAGTACATCATGATCGACAGCCCGTCGACCACCCATCCCAGCTCGAAGACGAGGTCGCTCCCGATACGGGCAATCTCGAAGGTCTTCTGTGCGAGCACGCCCTCGGTCATGTTCATCACGAACAGCACCGTCGCCCAGAGGCTGTTGATGGCCAGGGCGCCGATGGCGATCTCCGCTCCGTGATACTTCATCCTCTTCCCGACAGCGAGGATGAGCAGGAAAGCGACGAGCGGGAGGACCAGCATGATCCCGGCGGTGTCCACCCAGAACCCCCCGGTGACACCTGCCTCTACCGCGTGCTCGGCCTCGGTGGCCACTACCCAGGTCACCCCTACCACCGCATCAGATCGAGCTCGTCGACATTGGCCGACTTCCGGTTGCGGAAGATCATCAAGACGATGGCGAGGCCGATTCCCACTTCGGCGGCAGCCACGGTGATCACGAAGATGGCGAAGACCTGGCCGATCGCCTCGGGGGTCCGAAGCACCGCTTCGAAGGCAATGAGATTGATGTTGACCGCGGCCAGCATCAGCTCCACGGAGAGCAGGATCAGGACGATGTTGCGCCGCACCAGCAGCCCGTAGATGCCGAGCGAAAACATCCCCGCGGCCAGGATCAGGAACTGATTGAGGAGCATCAGACCGCTCCCCGCTCTTCTTCCTCGAGAGGGCTCAGGTCTCGTCGGGCAATGGTGACTCCCCCGATCAGGGCGGCGAGGAGGATGAAGGAGACCACCTCGAAGGGGATCACGAACCGGCCTAGGAGGGATAACCCCAGGACCTCCGTCGAGGTTGCCTCGCCCAGGTCCGCTATCTCGGTGGTTCCGAAGGCATCGAGAGACGCCCAGCTGAGGAGCAGGAAGGTGGCGCCCGAGAGAAGGGCAGGCCAGAGCTTGTTGGGCGAGTCGAGTCCGACGTCTTTACCGGTCGGGGCCCGGGTGATCATGATCCCGAACAGGAACAGGACCAGCACGGCGCCGATGTAGACCAGCACCACCACCCACGCCACGAATTCGGCCGACAGCATTAGGAACAAGATGGCGCTGCCACCGAGGGCCGCGACGAGGAACAGCGCAGCGTGAACCACGTTCTTGGCGGTCACCACCTTCACCGCCGATAGCAACGTCAAGAATCCGACGACCAGGAACACCCAGTTGATGGGGGCGCCGATCCAGTCACCGAATGTCATTTCTCCAACTCCGGGTCGGGGGGAACTGTCTCCAACCAGTCCTGCAACCGGTCCATGTCGTGGAGCATCTCCCCCATGTGGGTCTCGGAGTACTCGTACTCGGGCGACCAGAAGAGAGCATCGAATGGACAGACCTCGACGCAGATCCCGCAATACATGCAGAGGGCGTAATCGATGTCGAAGCGATCGAGCGTGGCCCGAACCTTCACCCGCCCACCTGGGGTGGATGGCGCCTGCTCCTCCTTGTGCCCCTCGATGTAGATGCACCAATCGGGGCAGTTGCGGGCGCAGAGCATGCAGACGGTGCACGCCTCCTGGTCGAGGGCGATGACACCCCGGGCCCGGGGCACCGGGGTCTCCTTGACCTTGGGGTAATTGACCGTGGCCAGGTACTTCCCGGGGCGGAAGATGGTGCGAAACATCGTGTAGAGGGTGACCCAGAGGCCTTTGACCATCCCCATTCCCGGGAACACATTTCGCTTGGTGGGAGTGGTCGTGGTCACAGGTACACCTTGAACGCCCCGGTCAGGATGATGTTGGCCAGAGCCAACGGGATGAGCCACTTCCAGGCCAGGCCCTGGAGCTGGTCCTCTCGGAAACGGGGGAAAGTCCAGCGAAACCAGATCATGGTGAACACGAGGAGGAAGGTCTTGCCGAGGAGGATCACCGGCCCGGCGTATGCGAGCACGTCCTCGGGTATCCCCGGGAGCCAGTACCCACCGAGGAAGAGGGTCACGGCGATCGCCGACAAAGAGAACATGTTGGCGAACTCGGCGAGGAAGAAGAAGAGAAACCGGAAACCGGAGTATTCGGTGAGATATCCCATCACCAACTCGGATTCGGCGATGGGCATGTCGAACGGGATCCGGCTCAACTCGGCGAGGGCCGCGATCATGAAGATCGCGAAGCCGATGAACTGCAGGACCACAAATGGGTAACCGGCAGAGATCTGGGCCTCGACGATCCCGCTCATGCTCATGGTCCCGGCCAGGATGACCGAGCCGATCACGGCCAGCACCAGCGGCAACTCATAGGCGATGAGCTGGCCCGCAGCCCTGAGCCCGCCCATGAGGGAGTACTTGTTGCCCGACGACCATCCCGCCATCAGGACGCCGACCGTGCTCAGGGAGGAGATGGCGAGGGCGAAGAAGATGCCCACCTCGAGGTCGCGGAATATCAGCCCTGGCCCGAACGGGATGATGACCAGTATGGCGACCGTGCTCACCAGCACCAGGACCGGGGCGATTTTGAACACGGGGCGGTCGGCCTCGTCGGGGACGAGGTCCTCCTTCTGGAAGAACTTGACGCCGTCGGCGATGAGCTGGGCCCACCCCCACCGGCCCCCGGCGAAGTAGGGGCCGACCCTGGCTTGCATCTTGGCCGACAGCTTCATCTCTGCGTACCCGATGACCATGCCGATCAGCGGGATCATGAGGGCAACCAGCAAGAGCTTGCCGGTGAGGGACACCCAGAAGTTGGAGAAGAGGTCGGAGACGAACTGGGTCATCTGTCCACGTCTCCCAGCACGAAGTCGAGGCTTCCCATGATGGCGATGATGTCGGGGACCAGCACTCCTTCCAGGATCCAGGGGAGGATGGAGATGTTGGAGAAGCTGGCCGAGCGGATCTTGAGGCGATACGGCCCCTGGTTGCCGTTGGAGACGAGGTAATAGCCCATCTCCCCTTTCGGGTTCTCGGCCCGGACGTAGGTCTCCCCCTGTGGGACCTTGATCACCTTCGGCACCTTGGCCTGCAGCGGGCCCGAAGGGATGCCGTCGATGGCTTGCTGCACGATGCGGACGGATTGTCGGATCTCGAGGAGACGGACATGCCAGCGGTCCCAGCAGTCCCCGTTCTCGCCGACCGGGATATCGAAATCGAAGAGGTGATAGGGCAGATAGTCCTCGACCTTGCGCAGATCGAACTTCACCCCGGAGGCGCGAATATTGGGCCCCGAAACCCCGTACGAGGCCGCCACCTCGGGCGGAAGGATCCCGATCCCTTTGGTGCGGGCCAGGATGATCTCGTTGTCGGCCACCAACTGCTCCAGCTCGTCGACCGCCTCCATGACTTTGTCCATTGCATCCCGAGTCTCGGCCAGGAACCCCGCCGGGAGGTCCTGGATCACCTTCCGGGTGCTAGAGCCAGACCCGTAGGCGGGCTTCACCCCGCCGATCCGATTGAAGTTGGGGTGGAACCGGCCTCCGGTCACCCCTTCCAGGAGATCGAGCACTCGCTCCCTCTCCCGGAGGGCGAAGAAGAGCGGCGTGGCGGCGCCCAACTCGAGGGGATAGGAGGCCATGAAGATGAGATGGGAGGAGATGCGCGCCAACTCGCAGAGGATCAGCCTGATGAACTGGGCTCTCTCGGGGACCTCGATGCCCAACAGCTTCTCGGCGGCCACGATGAAGGGGACCTCGTTGGCATACCCGGACACCCAGTCGATGCGGTTGACCAGCGTGGTGATCTGCGGATACGTCCTGACCTCGGACAGCTTTTCGTAACCACGGTGCATGTACCCGATCACTGGCTGGACATCGAAGGCGCGCTCGCCATCGACCCGGGCCACGAGCCGCAGGACCCCATGGGTGGAGGGGTGCTGGGGCCCGATATTGAGAGTCATCTCCTCGGTCTGCAGCTCCACGGAGACCGAAGACTCCGAGAGATGGCGCACCAGGTCCTGATCCAGCACCACGTCAGGCCTCCGGGTTCTCTTCCGTTGGGCCGTCGGCCGGCTCTTCTTCGTCGTCACTACCGGGCATCGCCTCGACATCGACCGTCCCGGGCCAGGGCTTCACCTCACGGCTTAGCAGCGGGAAGCTCTTCCGGAGCGGGTTGCCCTGGAAGGCGTCGGGGAGGTAGAGGTGGATCAAGTTGGGATGCCCCTCGAAGTCGATGCCGAACATCTCGTAGGCCTCACGCTCGTGCCAATTGGCTCCGGCGAACACCTCGACGAGGCTGGCGATCGACGGCGTTTCCTTGGAGAGCGTGGTGGTGAACGTGACCCGGCGGCCCTCGCTGATATCACTCAACGTGGCCAATACCTCGAAGCGATCGTCGACTTCACCGGGGAAGGGGTCGCCTACCTGGACGTCGGACGCCCAGTCGACCGCGGACAGCCAGGAGAAGAAGACGAGCCCGAGGTCGTCTCGCGCCGTGGTGAGGGCAGAGACCCATCGATCCGCAGGTACCTCTACTTTCACCGTGTCAAAGGTGATCGTTGCGGTCCCCTCGACGGCCGCCGCCACGCGATCGGCATACTCCTGGAGAGGGTGCACAGTCGGGGCCTCGACGGCCTCGGCGGCCGTCTCGGTCTCAGACGGGCTCGAGGTCACGCCGGCTCCACTTCTCTTTGATGTCCTCGCCCTGGATCTTCTTCTGAAGCAGGACGATCCCGTCCATGAGAGCCTCGGGGCGGGGTGGGCAACCCGGCACATAGACGTCGACCGGTATCACCTGATCGACGCCCTTGGTCACCGAGTACGAATCCCAGTAGGGGCCACCACAGTTGGCGCATGAACCCATCGAGATGACGTACTTCGGATCGGGCATCTGGTCGTAGAGACGGCGGATGGCCGGCGCCATCTTGTCGGTCACGGTGCCCGCCACCACCATGAGGTCGGCCTGGCGTGGTGAGGCCGGCAGCGGGATGATCCCGAATCGCATGAAGTCGTAGCGTGGGCCCGACGCCGCCATCAACTCGATGGCACAACAAGCCAGACCGAACTGGAACAGCCAGAGAGAGTATTTCCGGGACCAGTTGAGAAGCCAGCTCACCGGCTTCGGGGCCCCGAACTTCTGAACTACTCCCACCGGAGCACTCCCTTGCGCACGGCGTAGACCAGTCCCAGGATGAGGATGGCGATGAAGATGAACATCTCGACCAGCCCGAATGTGCCCAACTGCTCGAGGACGATCGCCCAGGGGAAGATGAAGACGGCCTCCACGTCGAAGATGACGAAGAGGAGGCCGTACACGTAATAGCGGACGTAGCTCTGGCTCCACCCCGAGCCGACCGGGTCCACCCCGCACTCGTAGGTGAGGCGTTTGGTAGTGGTGGGATTCGTCGGTCGGAGCACCGCGGCCACGCCAAGCATCACCATCACGAGGATGGCGCCCAGCACGGCGAAAGCGCCGACCGTCAGATAGCTCTCAAAGTAAGAGCTCATGCCTTTGAGGGTCGAAGGACACCACCGCGGGCGAGTATACGCACGGGTCGTTTGACGTCGAAGTTTGGAAACCCCAACTGGTATAGGCAAAAAAGGTCAGGCGGGCCCTAGCCTGCATCGATGGCGGACCCCCCCTCCTATGACTCCCGAGGTCTGGTGAACCTCGTCGCGGAGATCGAGTCGAGGCTGATCGGAAGCTCACCATCCCCCCGGCTCGACCCGGAGATCGCTGAGTCGATCCCCGACGGCGCCACCTATGTGCTTGTCATGTTCGATGGCCTCGGTATCGCCCAACTCGGCCACGACATGGCGCGATCGCTGCGCGAATCGCTGCGGGCCATCCTCCACGCACCCTTTCCGAGCACTACGAGCGTTGCCTTGGCCACGGTCGCCACCGCCCTGCCTCCGTCCCGGCACGGGCTGATCTCCCATCTCTGCTGGCTCGAAGAGGCGGGCAAAGTCGTAAACACCCTGAAATGGGTCGACCTGTCCGGGCAACCGGTCCATCACGACTATGGCTCCTTCCTCCCCGGGCCAAACCTCTGGGAGCGTCTGCGCAGGGCAGGAGTCGAGCCGGTGACCGTGCAGCCGGGGGCGTTCGCAGGCAGCCCGCTGTCACGACTCGTCTACCGCGGCGCCCGCTTCGAGCGGACGTGGGACGACCACGACCTGGCGGAGGCGACCGTTCAACTCGCCACCGAGCCGAACCGGCTGATCTTCACCTATTTCTGGCCAGTCGACTTCGCCGGACACGTTTACGGGCTCGAATCACAGGAGTTCACAAATGCCCTCCGCCTGGCGGCCAATCTGTGGGAAGAGGTGGTGTCGAGAGCACCAACCGGTGTCACAGTGCTGGGCACCGCGGACCACGGGCTCCTCGACTACTCCGATGAGGACAAGCTCCTAGTTCGCGACCCGCGATTCCAATCTCTACGGTTCGCAGGCGATCCGCGAGGAGTTCACGTCTGGGGAGAAGACTCATTGCTCGAAACGCTGGCCGAACAGACGGGCGCCGAGATGACCGACCCGCTGGGCCTGCTCGGGCCAGACCCGGGCCCGGCAGCCCGCGCCAGGGTCGGAGATGGATTGCTCCTCGCTCCGCCGGGCAAGGTCATTCTCCCGCCCGGTTTCGACAAGCGTCTCCACAGCTACCACGGGGGGCTCGCCCCCGAAGAAGTCGAGATCCCGCTGCTCCTCGGCTGAGCCACGCACACCGGTTTGGCCAGGCGAACCGGGGGGTAGGTGGGAGTGCCCATGCACGACCTGACCGGGACAGTTGTGGCGATCATCGACGAGGCCGAAGAGGGACGCGCTGCTGTGGCCGCACTCGCCCAACAGCAGTTCTCCGCCGAGCTGCTCAACGGGGAGGACGGGAGAGCGCACCTCAACGGAGAGGACGAGAACGGACTGTCGGCGGCGGTCAAGAAACTCGCCCTCGCCTTCGGCGACGAGATGCGCGTCATCGACCGGCTCGACACGGCCCTCCAGAACGGTCGATTGGTGGTCTCAGTCGACGTGAACGACGACGATGACGACGCGGCACGGGTCGCACTCATCCTGGAAGAGCACGGCGGGCACGACATGTGGCGTCTGGGCGAATGGAGCTTCAATCGGATCGGGCCCGAAGGCTCCGGAGAGGGCTGAGCCGAGATGGCTCACGAAGACCACATCATCTCCATCTTCGCGCCTCACCTCACGCTCACTGTGACCATCGAGGCCGGCCGTGAAGATGGCCCCGATGACATCCACATCCACCCCGGCGGACAGGGCTTCTGGGTGGCGCGAATGCTTCGGCACCTCAAAGAGAGGCCGCTCTTGTGCGGCCCGGTCGGCGGTGAGTCAGGTGGCGTCCTGCGCAGTCTCATCAGCCAATGGGGCATCGATCTCAGCCCGCTCGATGTGCAAAAGAGCTCGCCTGCCATCGTCCAGGATCGCCGATCGGGTGACCGGGCATCCATCGCCAAGGCTCCGGCGCCAAGCCTGACCCGTCACGAGCTCGACGATGCCTACGGCAGGATCCTCGATCACGCGCTGAGCTCGGAGGTCGTTGTGATCACAGGCCAGAACACGGAGATTGTCCCCGTCGACACCTACCGGCGATTAGGTCACGATCTGGCGTCGGCCGGCGTGCCGGTGGTGGGAGACCTTCACGGCAATGAGCTCGAAGCATTCTTGGAGGGTGGTCATCTCGAACTGCTCAAGATCAGCGACGAGGATCTGATCGAGGACGGGACGATCGAAGGGGAAGACGAGGACATGGCACTCGACCAGCTCCACCGTCTTCGAGAGTCGGGAGCCAAGAGAGTGGTGATCTCCAGAGGCCCACGCCCGGCTCTGGCTCTGATCGATGGTGTCACCTATCGAGTCACCGGGCCGGACCTGGAGCCGGCGGACTATCGCGGCGCCGGCGATTCCATGACCGCTGGCCTGGCTGCCGGGCTGCGGCGCGGCCTCGCGGCCGAGGAGTTGCTCCGTCTCGCCTCCGGGGCGGGGGCGGCCAACGTCACCCGGCACGGACTGGGTAGCGCTTCAGACGACCTCATTCCCCGTCTCGCCGAGCGCGTGGAGATCGAGGTCCTCACCCCCCTGCCGCAATGAGCGACCTCCCCAGAGTCATCCTCACCAACGACGACGGGATCGATTCCCCGGGTCTGAGGCTTCTCGCCGCCCGCCTCGCCTCCGACTTCGATGTGGTCGTCGCTGCGCCTGCCTCCGATATGTCAGGGAGCGGAACGGGCATCGGCGGGTTCGACCCAGTGAAAGGCGTCGACTTGACAACTGTGGACATGGGTGGAATCACCGCCTACACCATCGCCGGGCCCCCCGGGCTCGCCGTGATGGCGGCGGCGCTCGGCGCATTCGGCCGCTTCCCCGATCTGGTTGTGTCCGGAATCAACGCCGGCATGAACACCGGCCACTCGATCATCCACTCCGGCACCGTCGGTGCGGCGCTGACCGCCCGCACCTTCCGCAGCCGCGGTATGGCGATCAGCCTGGCTCAGTCCGATCCATGGCAGTGGGATACCGCCGTGGAGGTCGGTGTCTCGGCCGCACGCTGGCTCATCGGGCGGAGCGGCAGCCCTTATGTCCTCAATGTGAACGTACCTGGTGTCCCGCTCACAGAAGTCAACGGGATCCACTGGGCGGACCTGGACGAGTTTGGGTACTTCCGGGTAGCCAACGCCGACGTGGAGGACCGGAAGCTGCAGTTCGTCGTGGGATCGTCCTCGGCCGGAACCGACCCGGCTACCGATACGGCATTGTGCGCCAAGAACTTCGTGACGATGACTCCGCTGGCCACCATCGAACCGGCCGGGTTCCCCGACATCGACGCCAGCTCCGTGTGGAAGCCATGATCGATCATTCCGGTTTTGAGGTCGTGGCGGGGGGGAAAGGCTTCCGCACCAGACAATGGGAGATGCGATGGAATGCGCACACGAGACTTGCACTTGCCTGGTGATCGAGGAGGGTGAGTTCTGCAGCGAGAGCTGCGAGTTGGGGAGCATTTCCGGTGGTTTCTGCGGATGCGATCACGCCGGTTGTCAGGGGAGCCGGCTACGGGCGCCGGCCATCGACCAATCGTGAAGCGACTGAGCCTCGTCGCCGGCGCCGCCATCGGCGCGACATTCGTCTTTCTCTTCGATCCAGTGCAGGGCAGAAGACGGCGCAAGAATCTGGCCCGCCGTATCGGCAGTTCGATCGATGCTCTGGTGCCGGGACGAGACCTCAGATCCCGCCCAGGCCCAAAATCCAGTGAGTGGGAGTTACCGATGGCTACGGTGAACATCGACATCGACCAGGGGACAGTCACGCTGCGCGGAGCGTTCCCCCCGTCAGATGAACAGCCGACTCGGACATGGGCACATGGTGGCCTCAGCCGGGTGCGGGGACATGCGGCCGCCCGTCGGGGTTTCGACGGACCGGATCAGGGGTAACCACAACCTCTAGACCAGGAACCAACATGTCCTTCAACCTGTCCTTTTCGAGCGGCAGAGTCGATGAATCCGATGACGAGCAGAGCAGCACTTTCAGCGCTGCATATCCCGATCCGTCTATCGCCAGCGCCGTCGTCGACGATCTGGAAAGAGCGGGCTTGCGCCCGACAGTGATCGCCCCGCTTGGGCCATGGACGCTCTCTTCACTACCCGATCCGGGAGGCCGGCTGTTCGAGCACCCCATGATCACCGCTGCCACTGGCGCCTTGGTTCTGGGTGCCATCACCGCACTGGCCTCTGTCCTCTGGATGGATGGACGACACTGGCTGATATATGCCGGTCTCGGAATCGTGGTCGGCGCGCTTACCGGGTGGATCGGCAGCGCCATGGCCGCTACCGCCCATCCACCCCGCAGCGAGGACCTCCTGTCGCACCCCGCCGGAGGGCTGACCATCGAGGTGGAAGCGGGTGAGCCCCGCAAAGCGAGACTCGCCGAGACCGTGATGGGACGCCACGAGCCGATACTCTTCACCGCCCGCACCAAGCCCGGACCCCGATCGCCCACCGAACGGGTGATGTGGGCGCACGAGGACGGTCTTTCGCCCCTCGAGGTGGTATCCGCCTGGATGGAAGATCGACAGCGAACACGCGGCTCCACTGCCCCGCGCGGACGGCACCTCGAGAGCAATCGTCTGCGGCCCTGAGGGGCCAACGGAGCCGGTGGTTGGTCCGGACCTCCACGACTGGCTAGGCCTACCGGGGCCATTTGCACTACGGCCATAGTGTTAATTAGATTCGGACATTGTTAGGTAGCTAACGATCTGGAGGCAGACTCGATGAGACTGATGACCTGGGCCCTGGCAATCGCGATGGCGTCCACCGCCTGCGGAGCGACCTCGGAGGCGGATGGGCCGCTCGTGGTCTACTCCGGTCGCAGCGAAGAGCTGGTAGGTCCGCTCATCGAGCAGTTCGAGAACGAATCGGGGATCGACGTCGAGATCAGGTACGCCGATTCGAGCGAGCTTGCCGCCACCCTTCTCGCCGAGGGGGAGGAGACCGAAGCCGATGTTTTCTTTGCCCAAGACCCCGCTTCCCTGGGGGGCGCGGCCGGTCTGATGAGCCAGCTTCCGGAGGAGACGCTCGACCTTGTCGATGCGCGGTTCCGCGATCGCGATGGCCGCTGGGTGGGGACATCAGGGCGGGTCAGGGTGGTCGTGCACAACACCGGCTCCGACCTGCCCCTGCCCGAGACGATCGATGATGCCGTGGACCCGGCCTGGGCCGGTCAGCTCGGCGTGGCCCCCACCAACGGTTCGTTTCTCGCCTTCGTTTCGGCCATGATCCTGGAGCGTGGCGAGGACAGGACACGTGATTGGCTAGAGGCCCTCGCCGCAAACAACCCGGTCGAGTTCGACGGGAACGCCCCCATCGTCGAAGCCACCGACACTGGTGAGCTGGGAGGCGGCCTGGTCAACCACTACTACCTGCTCCGTTTGCGGGCGGAGGGTCAGGGCAACAACACCGAGAACCACTTCATCCCCGCCGGGGACGTCGGATCATTGGTGATGCCTGCCGGAGTCGGGGTCATGGCTGCCACCCAGCACCCCGAGGCTGCCCAGCAGTTCGTCGATTTCCTCCTGGCCGAAGAGGCGCAGACCTTCTTTGCCACCGAGACATTCGAATTTCCATTGATCGAGGGGGTGCCCCAACCCGAAGGCGTGCCACCCCTGTCCGAGATCGCAGCCCCCGACATCGACCTGAGCGAGCTGGCAGGCGTACTGGACCTGGCCACCAGACTCGTGGCCGAGGCCGGTCTGGTGTGAGTTGACGGCCGGGCCGCTGACCTCACGCCGGCCCGAGGTCGGGCCGGTTCGGCATCCCGGCGGCTGGGGCTGGTGGGTCGCGGCGGGAATTGCCCTCCTCCCTGCGCTGATCCTTCCGATCAGCCTCTTGTTCCAGGTCATCGGGACCGGGACCACGCTGGCGGTGCCCCCCGCCCGACTCGCCGAGCTCATGTTCAACACCGTCGTACTCGGTGTTGCGGTCACCGTCACCGCGGTCGCCATCGGCCTGGCCACGGCATGGATGACGACGAGAGTGGCCCTCCCTCTTCGTAAGGGCTGGATGACGCTCGCCGCTCTCCCCCTGGTCGTCCCCTCCTATGTCGCGGCCCTGAGCCTCATTGCGGCCACAGGTCCCTCGGGTGTGCTCGTCGAGATCCCGACGCCATATGGTTTCGTCGGCTCCTGGTTGGTGCTGTCGGTGTTCACCGCGCCGCTGGTCCACCTCACCCTCATCCCGGGGCTGCGTGCCATCGATCCGGCGACCGAAGAGTCGGCAACCGGGCTCGGAGCGAGTCGGTGGCGGGTGTTCGCCACTGTGACCCTTCCCCAGTTGAAGCCGGCGCTCGTCTCGTCCGGTCTCCTCGTCGGGCTGTACACCATCTCAGACTTCGGTGCGGTGTCCCTGCTTCGCTACGACACCTTCACCCGCGCCATTTACACCCTCTATCGGGGGCAGATCGACCGGCGGCCATCGGCGACCCTGTCGTTGATCCTCATGGCTCTGGCGATCGGCATCCTCCTCATCGAGCGCCGGTATCGCGCCAGAGTCGCGCTTCACTCCCGCCGGCCCCGCAGGGCCCGCACTTTGCTCCCCCTGACCGGATGGGCACGTGCCACCTCGATTCTGGCTCTCGCTTTCTACACCCTGGTCGCTCTCGGCCTTCCACTGGCGGTCATGACGATCACTGTCATCAGAGGGCTCGAGTCCGACCAGATCGTGGGGTCACTGGGAGCGGAGGCATTTCGATCATTGGGCGTGGCGCTCATCGCCGCCCTGGTGACCGTGATTCTCGCCTTCCCGGTAGCGATGGTCATTACCCGCCGGCCGGGGCGCCTGTCGGGCTGGGTGGAATCGACCATGTGGGGCGCCTACTCCCTCCCTCACATCACCGTCGGGGTGGCGGCGGTCGGTTTCGCACTCACCTGGGCCCGGCCCCTCTATCAGACCTTGATCTATCTGGTGATCATCTACGGCGCGATCTTCCTCCCGCAAGCGGTAGGGGCGGCCCAGGACTCGTTGGTCAGGGCAAGCCCCGACCTCGAAGACGCCTCCCGGGGCCTGGGTAGGGGACCAGTTGCGACGCTGGTGCGGGTAACGGTTCCCCTGGCCGTGCCGGGATTGGTAGCGGGCGCCGCGCTGGTGTTTCTCAGCGTCATGAAGGAGCTGCCGGCAACGCTCCTGCTACGCCCCAACGGGTTCGAGACCCTGGCGATCAGGATCTGGAGCTCCACCGCCGAAGGCTTCGTCACCAGGGGTTCCGCCGCCAGCTTGGTCCTTCTCGCCGTTTCGATCGTGCCACTCTTCCTCGTGATGTCACGTGAGCTCAGCGACTGACCGCCTGGCCATCCGCGCTCGGGACCTGACCAGGTCCTTCGGCGCCGCCGTAGCCCTCGATCATTTCAGCCTCGACGTGTGGGAGGGCGGGGTCGTCACCATCCTCGGCCCATCTGGATGCGGCAAGACGACCGCATTGCGGGTGATCGCCGGCTTCGAGAATGCCGGCGGGTCGGTTGAGATCCATGGTCGCATCGTGCTCGGGCCCGGCGTCCACGTCCCTCCGGAGCGGCGCAGGGTGGGCATGGTCTTCCAGGACTACGCCCTTTTCCCCCACATGACCGTGGCCGGGAATGTCGCCTACGGGCTCCCCCGCGGCGACCGGGCGCCCCGGGTTGGCGAGGTTCTCGAACTGGTCGGTTTGACCGGATTGGAGGGCCGGATGCCGAACGAGCTATCCGGCGGCCAACAGCAGCGGGTCGCCTTGGCCCGGGCGCTGGCCCCGAAACCCGAGGTGATCCTGCTCGACGAGCCGTTCAGCAACCTCGATGCAAGCCTGCGGGACCGGGTGCGGCGTGAGCTGCGAACCATCCTGACCGAGGCACGCACCACCGCTGTCTTCGTCACCCATGATCAGGAGGAGGCTCTGGCCACGTCCGACATCGTTGCCGTGATGAGGGAGGGCCGGGTCCTGCAGGCCGATACCCCCGGTCATCTCTATTCGAACCCGGCCGACCGTTGGGTCGCCGAGTTCCTCGGTGATGCCGACGTCCTCGAGTCGGTGGCGAGAGATGGGCGGGTCGACACCCCGGTCGGAGCCTTCGATACCGATATCCGCGGCAGCGTGTCTGTAGTGGTGAGGCCGGAAAACGTGCAGATCTCCCTCGGTGAGACCCCGAATGCTGTGGTGGCCGGGTCCGAGTTCTTCGGGCACGACCAACTGGTGACCCTCGCCTTGAACGAAGGCACCCGGGTTCGGGCCCGGATCGGGCCTCGTCCCGTCTACCGCGTTGGCCAGCCGGCCCGGGTGCGGGCGACCGACGCCCGCATCTTTGCCCGAGGTTGATGCTCCTACCCTGACGCCGGTGGACTCGTCATTGGCCCTCGTGGCGGCGTTGGCCGCTTCCCTGTTCGCCGTCGATCTCTGGCTCGATTACCGACGCCGGCCCCGTCCCCACATCGCCGCCTACGGCATCGGCATGACGATGTTCGCCATCGCCACGTGGGCGTTCTTCCTGGGAGTCACTGTTGGCTGGACCGGGCCGATGTACCGGGTCTTCTATCTGTTCGGGGCCATCCTCAACATCCCATTCCTGGCCCTCGGCTCGATGTTCCTCGTTGTCGGCAAGCGCTCAGGCCACATCATGGCCATCGCGCTCGGAGCCCTGACCGCAATCTCCACGACCCTGACCGCCACGGTGCCCTTTGCCAGCCCACTCCCCGAGACCGGAGTGCCCCACGATGTCTTCGCATCGGGATTCGGGCCCCGACTGTTCGCCATCATCGGCGGAGCGATGGGTGCCACGATCCTCGCTGTCCTGTCGCTGGTGTCGATCTTCCGGTTCTGGAAGAAGAATCGCCGGATCGTCTGGGGCAACCTGCTAATCCTCGCCGGGACCCTGGCGGCGGCGTCCGGTGGCACCGGTCTCGCTCTTGGCGAGTCGAGCGCATTCGCCGTCTCCCTGCTGGTAGCGGTGACCCTGATCTGGGCCGGTTATCGGGTGGCATCGGGCGGGCGAAGGGCGCCGGCCCCGAGCGACCAGGCGCTGGCCGATCTCTGATCTAACCCTGATACAGCTGACGCCGACCTGCCCAGGTCCACCAGTCGGCCGGGTTCGAGGATCGTCCACGAGTTCAATGGCCTTTGATTGGACGCGGATCAGGCGACCGTGATGCAACTCTGATTGGTATTGGCGAGCGGGGGCGACGTGACTCAGGAGACCGATTTGGATCTGAGGGACTACGTCTACGTCGTTGCGCTCGCACCGGCGATCCTCGTGACACACGCGTTTGCAGTGCGTCTGGGTCGAGCGGTGGAACTGACCGGTCGACTCCAGGGTCGCAGCACGGTAAACCTCTTGTCGGGTGGCCTGTCCCTGCTGAATCTCGGCCTCACCACAGCTATCTGTCGCTGGTTGGACATTCCGCTTGGGATCGATGCGGGAGCGGGAGCGATCGACGTCGCACTCTCCGGGGTGATCGCGCTGTTTCTGGCGTTGGTTCTGTCTCTCGCAACCAGAACCGCGGTTCGTGTCCTCCCGCAGCGACGGCGCACGGGACCCCACCAACGTACGAACGCTTTGCTCGCAAGCCTCACCACCTGGATGAAAGTGCTCTTGCTCACATTTGTTGCCCTGTTCACTGCCGTCTTGATCATCGCCTTCGTCGAATTGATCGCAAGCGGCTTCGAGGGATTCGGGCCCGTTGAATGGGCGGCCCTGGTACTCGTCCCGGTTCTGATGGTGATCCTCGCCTTCTACGTTCTGCGTGCCCATCGGAAGACGTCGTCTTACGCGAAACGTCTCCGACCCTCGCTGCAGAACGCGGCCAACGGCAGACCCCGGGTGCTCTACCTTCGACCCTTCCAGGAGGAGCACCGCTTGTTCGCCGGATCTCAAACACTCGACGAGTTCTTGGGGGACGTAATCGCCGAGCAAATCGGGCCGCTGATCGCCCTCGGCAACCCGACGGACAGGATCGCGCCCGATGGAGCCGAGCGGCATTACTACGAGGATGACGAATGGCAGTCCGCCGTTGAGAGACTGGCCACTGAAGCCCCCTGCATCGTTGCTGCTACCAGTGCGTCGCCCAATACCGCGTGGGAACTGCGGCGGGTGCTGGAACTCGGGTTGGAGCGCAGGCTCTATCTGCTTTCGCCGCCCTTCCGGGAGCCCGCGGAGCCAACTGAATTAGCGCTTGCGAAGGGTGGACGAATCCGCGGCCTGCTCGGGATCACCCGCCGGGCGACTATCTCGTGGCTCGCCCAGGATTGGGACGGGCTGTCACGCGAACTGTCGTTCGGACAACTCCCCTCGGCGCTGTCGCCCGCCGGCCAGGCCACGTGGGATGAGTTCGTGAGCACACTCGTCGCCTGTGGGTACTCGGTTGACATCGCGGATCCCGGTGCGGGAGCGGTGGTTGGCTTCGAAACAGGTGGCACGGCTGTTCTTCTCGAGCGCGGTGCATCTTCGCCGTTGGAGTTCGTGCAGCCGATGGTCGATCGAGAGATCTCGGCCGAGCCTCCTCCGCACCGAGGCCGACCTGATGCTCAGCCCCCGATTTAGCTCAGATGGGTGGTGCCACCCGGCTGGGCAGATCTGAGCGACTCAGCCCTCGATGAACATGATGTTGGTGATCCACCCGACCACCAACCCATCCTCGATGACAAACACGTCCTGAGCGCCCGCCTCGCCGTTCATCAAGGCCATGGCTTCCTCGATGGTGGCGTCCGGCGGAACGGCGACATAGGACTTGTCGAGGGCGTCAGCGTCCTCAGCAAAAAGGTCAGCGAGGGTGCATTTCTCGACCGATCCGGCGTTGATCGCACGATCCGCCAGGTATTCGTTGATCGTCGCCCGGTGCACGATCGACTTGGCGATCTTCCCGTCGAGAATCGGAAGCCGGGTCACATTCTGTTTCCCCATCTCTTTCACCAGCGACGCCAGCAGGATTTCTTGCAACGGCTCTTGGGCCGCGTTCTTGTAATAGGTCTGTTCGATCGGCAACATCCTTTCCCGCACCGGGACCGGTCGGGGAGAGATTGGCACCATGTACACATCGAACTCCACGCCGTCCGACCTCTGAAGAGAGCCGGCTACGAAGGGCACGTCAGTCTGTCCTTTCACCGCCCTGTAGGCGGCCCAACTGACCGGTTTCATCTTGCCGACGAGGGCCGCCTCGATCTGGTCGGTCAACGAGACAAACCACCGTGGTTCCTGGCCGGAATTGATGTCCTCCATTTTCCAGTCGGCGAGCACGTCGCCCACCGTCGAGACAGGCCCGAGCAGCATGCCGAACAACGCCCCTGCCCCCTCTTCCTCGACTATCAAGGCCCCGGATTCGACGATCTTCTCGTTCCGCTCCCCAGCCCCGGCGAGGTAATTGCTTCGGATCTCGTCGGCGGCCTGGCTGTTGAGACGGACCCTGAGAAAGGGGGACGTAGGCGTACTCCGTTCGGCCGCGTTCCCTGCGGGAATGACGTCGGCGAGGGCGCCATGAAGCTCGGCAGCGAAGTCTTTGACCTCACTCCCCTCGGGGGCGAACCTGGTCATCGGCTCGTCCCGTCGAGCGAAGAATTGGGTGCTAGTCAAAAGAGCTTTGACGAAGCCCTGAACAGAGTCGAGATCTCGAGCATCGACCCGCAGCTGATCAGCAAATGGCTTCGGTACGTCAGCGGTGCACTGTACGACTACCACTGCTGTCACATGCTTCTCCGTCGGGTCGACCGCCACGCCGCACTCCCACATGCACCATGACCAATCCTCCCGCTCGTCGGTGTAGACCAAGATGACCAGATCGGATTCGCCGAGGGCGTGCTTCAACTCGGTATTGATTGGCTGCCCAAAGCGTGGCCCCTCGAAATCAGGGCTCGAGGAGAGGTGCACGCGTGCATTCCCTGCGCTCTTGTTCTTGACGAACTGGGCGATTTTTTCAGCAATCTGGCCATCCGAGTGCTTGTGACTGATGAAGACGACGGGCTCTGCCGACACCATTGCCATGACCCCCTCTAAGAGGACCAAAACCTACGCGAACGTAACGCCGGGTGTCGGACGTCCCTCGTGATTCTCGTCGCCGGCCATCCAGGCCCCGGACGACGCAGGATTGAATAACGCGGTCAAATCTCGGCCCGGGACGGCGGACTGCTGGTCATACGCCGACCTCGTAGTTTCCAAGAGCACACCACATCTCCACCGACGAGCGCCATTGTGCCCTGCCTCGCTTACAGGTTCAGTTCAGGCCTCAGCCCATGTCGCCATCTGAGGGAACGGTGGAGATCGTGCACTTCGAATCTGGCCGTCGGAGCGTCTCTCAGTCCGACATGGGCAACATGAAGGCGACAATGACGCATGGATTCGAGGAGGCCACTGGTGGCAGGAGAGTCACATGTCCTCAACAGATTGAAACGAACGGCCCGATGACGTTGATGAGCCCGATATGCGAGTGATGGTCCGCCCCAACAATTTCAATTCATCGACAACCTAAAACGGCTGCTGGAAGCGTAAACGCGAGCCGAACGTTGGAACGGAAACTGGGCCGGATCAGCGCCCCGACCTGGCCGCCATCCTCGCCCGCCGAGCCTGAACAATCGAGCCCCCCACGGCGAGTACCCAATCAGGACTTGACCTCACCCGGCAATCAGCCAAAATTGAAAGCCTTCCCCCACCAAACCCGGGAAGGCGAGATGAAACACCCAAGCGCCTCAGGCCACTAGCCCGGTCGGAGGCGCTTCTCGCGTATGTATGTACGTAATCGCCGAATCGGAGCCGAGGGATACGGGAGCAACATCAAATCATCATCCTCGTCGACGATCCCTTTGGAGATCGGGCCCGCATGCCGTGAATCCGTGCCCTTCAACTCCCGGTGCGCAGCGCTCCAATCGCGCCGCCGATTCGAACCAGAGAAGACGTTGGAGCGTATGGACGTGTGGGAGGCGACTGCTGGATTTCTTCCCACCCGGATAATTTCCAGCAGCACCATTCCATGCGGAAAGCTCCCGGTGTCAACCCCATCACCGGGGGCTTCCGCTACTGGCGGCTCGGTTCGAGGGCGTGACCGCAGCCGAGGCGGCTGTACCCGGGACATCCTCCTGCACGACTACTCGAGGCCGGACCCCTCAACCGATTCGCTCTGTTGGGCCACGGTGGGCCCGAATGGTGGCAAGATCAGGCGACTCCGCAGAGGCATGGGAATGCCTGACCACATAGGCACCGTTAAGACACCGCCGACCGAACAGCTAATGGAGCTGCCAAGCCTTACATCCTGAGGGAATACCCCTATGGACAGACCCTTGTCTGCGCCACATGATTGACGCTGCCTCAAGGGATTGGAGTAATTGTGCGGCGAGCCTCGACTGCAAATCGGAAAGCACTCGGGGTGATTGGTTTGGTTGTCATTGTCATAGGACTGGCGGCGTGGTCATGGCAGAGCACGTATGGGGGAACCGAGTTCGGCGGGGTGGAGATCGGCCCGGACGGGGCCGCCGCCCAGGTATACAACCCCGAGGGAGAGGTTGTGTTTGAGGGGACCGAGGCGGAGGCTGAGGCGTTTATCGAGGAAGCGCAGGGCGGATTCGGGGTTTTCCTGGTGCCCGGTCTGATCATCGGCCTGGGCGCCGCCCTCATAATCTTGGCTGTCGCCGCTCCAGCCAAGGCCAAAAAACCTGCGGTGGAATGACCAGCCCGAGAGTTACGCCGGATCGGGATTGGGGTGCTGGTCGAGTGCGACTACGTAGTGCGTGTAAGGGCATGGCCGATTTATCAGATGGCCCTCGATCGGGTGAATGGTGCAAGGGGTTCGGTGGAACTCATGGGAACCAGCGATCGAGGAACGAGCGGGCGGTAGGGATCGTGAGCTCACTTGCGATGCACGACCCCCCGTGTCCGAGGCCCGGCAATCGCAGGGTCTGTCCGTTGGGGACCATCGCCGCGATCTTGGCCGAGTCATCGTCTAGATCATCGAACTCTCCGGCGATGAGCAAGACAGGGACGGGAAACGACCTGAGCTCTTCGTCCGGAACCCCGTCGTCTGGTGCCTCATATGTAGCGATCCACGCCTCTGGGTCGCCTCGAAGGGTGACAGTCCGCGCCCATTCGGGAAACTCGCGGTCGAACGCCTCTCCGTCCTCGATAGCGAACTGTTCCACCAGCGCCGTGGTGCCACCGCGCCGCAGAGCCTTCACCCACTCGCTGTTCTCGATCGAGTACTCGGGATCGGGGCGAGGGTCCCAGGCTCCGGTTGTGACGATCGCGCCGACTCGCTCGGGGAATGCGGCTGCGGTCATCCAGGCGATCTGTCCGCCGTAAGAGTGACCCCAAATCGCGAACCGATCCAGACGTTCTGCATCGGCGACCGCCAACACATCGCCGATCGAGGAATCGTACGAGTAGGCGGCGGCTTGGTGTGGTTTGCCGCTCGCTCCGTGACCGCGAAGGTCGATGTTGGCGAGTCGGTGGTCGCCGCTGAGTGAGTCGACATACCCCGGTTCCGTCCACCACGACAGATCGCAAAACATGCCGTGGAGCAGGATGAGCGGCCGGCCATCGCCGACCGAGTCATAGCTGATCTTCACGCCGCCGCTAATGACTTCGGGCATCTTGGCTCAGGGCAAACCTACCAAATACTGCATGGCGACAGGTGCGCCCGATATCGGCACACATGTTGGGTGGGCTGCTGATCGAGTGCGACTGCATAGTTCCAACAGCACACCACAGGTGTGCACCAGCTTTTCGCTAGGTTCCATGCCGTCATGTGGGCTCGCGGTCAACTGGAGCTCTCGTCCGTGACGGCGCCCAACGAATGGAGTCGATGATCAGCAAAGCGGCGACTCACGCGGTGTTCCGGTGACCGGCGATTCTCCCGGATGCATGTTTTTGTCACCTATCGCCGGGCGGACAGCGCGGCCTATGCGGGCCGGCTCCACGAACATGAACAACGTGAGCGGCCCCGAGTCATATGAACACGACGAAAACCGCTACGAGGCATTGATAGTCGACGAAGACATCGAAGTGAACGAGCTGTGGTGCTTCCCAGCCACGCCCAACGCTGTAGACCCAAGGCGGACGAGCGTGGGTGTCGTCGGCTAAAGGGTCTCCAGGGAGCCGGAACAGATGTTGGAACTGGTAGTCGCGTTGGTGACCGGAACACAAGGGACGGTTCGGATTCCGTTATAGCAATGAGCTCCGCGCTCGTCGCGCTGGCGGCGCTATTCGGAACCCGGGACATGAGTCAGGCCGAGCTCGTAGCTTCACTCCGTCTCCGAATCGAATTGTTGGAACGGAAACCGGCACCGGATCAACGGCCAGACCTGGCCTGCGTCCTAGCACTCATCGCCAAGTAAACAATCGCCCGCTGATCTCGACCAAGCGAAAGGGCCAGCAACCCCTCCCAGGTGCTAGCCCCTCACACTTCCCAGGGTACGAGGCGTGATTGGCTAGTTGACTCGATCACTCGAGGCCGCGAAAAATCCAGAGTGCATCAAGATACGGGAGAGCCTTAACAATGGATTGATCGCCGTCAGCCCGAGGGCGGAGACCAATTCCCATTACTACGGCCTGAACAATCTCGAGGAGCGCATCCAGCCAGTGGCCGACCCCGTCCCGGTCGAGTACTAGCCGCCGATGTAACTCATCTCGACGCGGGAGCCGATGCTCACCGTCTGCGCCGACCTGATCTCCGAGTAGCGGTCCTCACGGCTCGACCAAACCCGGTCGATGATCGCCCCTACGTCGTCCCCGGCCCGGATCGCATCGCGCAGATTCGAGCCGGACGAAGCAAACAGACATGTGAAGAGGACACCCTCAGCGGAGAGCCGGGCGCGGGTGCACGACCCACAGAAGGGCCTTGTCACCGAGGCGATCACACCTACCTCACCCACGCCGTCCAGATACCGAAACCTGCTGGCCACTTCGCCGGGGTAGTTGGGCGGGATCGGCTCCAGCGGGAAGACCTGATTGATCGCCGAGATCATCTCTTCGGCCGGCACGACGTCGTCCAACCGCCACCCGTTGGTGGTGCCGACGTCCATGTACTCGATGAATCGGACGATGTGACCGGTGCCCTTGAAATGCCGTGCCATCTCGACCACTGCGTGCTCGTTCGCCCCACGTTTGACGACCGCGTTGACCTTTATCGGCCCCAACCCGGCCTCGGCCGCGGCCTCGATCCCCTCCAGGACCGCGGCCACCGGGAACCCAACGTCGTTCATGCTCTGGAAGGTCGGATCGTCGAGTGCATCGAGACTCACCGTCACCCGGCCTAGCCCGGCCGCGGCCAGAGATCGGGCCTTCCTCACCAGGAGCGAGGCGTTGGTGGTCAAGGTCAGGTCTTCCACCCCTTCGATCGAGGCCAGCCGACCGATCAGCTTCTCCAGGTCCTTTCGCAGCAGTGGCTCCCCCCCAGTGATCCGCACCTTCTCCACTCCTCGATCAACGAACATCCGAGTGAGAGTCGCGATCTCCTCGAAGCTCAGCAGCTGCTCGCGGGGCAGGAACTCGTGGTCCTTGCCGAACAATTCCTTGGGCATGCAGTAGGTGCAGCGAAAGTTGCAGCGGTCGGTGACCGAGATGCGGAGGTCACGCACCGGACGCCGGTACTTGTCTGTCAAGGCGGTCATCTCCGCTCAACGTTATTTGCCGTCGAGCCAAATGTCTCGTGACGCTCGTCGCCATGAGCCGTTAGCGTGCCGGGCGATGCCGGACGGGCCGCTGCATGTGTCGATGACCATCGACCCGGACGCCGTCCTGACCCAGGTCAACCGTCGGGTGTTCGGCTCTTTCGTGGAGCATATGGGTCGGGGGGTATACGGGGGGTTGTTCGAGCCGGATCATCCCCGTGCCGACGAAGACGGGCACCGCACCGATGTCCTGGACCTGGTGAGGGAGTTGGGGGTGAGCATCGTCCGTTACCCAGGTGGGAACTTCGTCTCCGGCTATCGCTGGGAGGACGGCGTGGGGCCGGTTAGAGGGCGCCCGGCCCGATTCGACCGGGCGTGGCGGAGCATCGAGCCCAACGAGTTCGGCCTCGACGAGTTCGCCCGCTGGTCGACGAAGGCGGGCACCGACATCGTGTTGTCGGTCAATCTCGGGACACGAGGCGCCCGGCAGGCAGCGGAGCTGGTGGAGTACGCCAACGTCACCGATGGGACCAGGCTCTCGGATCTGCGCCGCCGCCATGGTCGAGAACAGCCCTATGGAGTCAGGACCTGGTGCCTCGGAAACGAGATCGACGGCCCCTGGCAGATCGGCCACAAGTCAGCCGAGGAGTACGGGAATCTTGCCCTCGAGACCGCCAATTCGATGCGGGCGGTCGAGCCCACCCTGGAGCTCGTGGCATGTGGCAGCTCCGCGAGATCGATGCCCGGCTTCGGCACGTGGGATGAAACGGTGCTGGAGCACTGCTACGAGGTGGTCGACCTGATCTCGGCCCACGCCTATTACGACCCCGAGGCCACCGACCTGCCCAGCTTTGTCGCTTCATCGGCAGCAATGGCCGAGCAGATCCGCCAGGTGGTGGCCATAGCCGATCGCGTCGGGAGGAGAAAGAGGATGGCCAAGCGGCTCGGGATCTCGTTCGATGAGTGGAACGTCTGGTACATGCGGCGGCATGAGTCGAAGGGGCCCAGCCTCGAGTGGAGGCGAGCGCCACGACTCTGTGAGGACGACTACACGAGCACCGACGCCGTGGTGGTGGGATCCCTCCTGATCACACTGCTCCGTCACGGGGACCGGGTGGCCCTGGCCTGCCAGGCCCAACTTGTCAACACCATCGCACCGATC
>JBEVJN010000007.1:0-8238 GCA_040510135.1 Acidimicrobiia bacterium
AGACGAATTCGGCGAGCAACTCTTCCTCGGTATCCGGTAGGTCGGCTTCGCTGTCGATGTTCACCCCCGGCTGCATGAGTACCCATTCGTGAAGGACGGATCCGTCGTTGGTGATATCGATGGAGATCTCCTCCCCGGCTGGGACCGTCCATGAATTCGGCGAGAACTGAAAGTCCGTTGTCGTCACTTCCAGGGCGGTGCTGGCTTCGTCACTATTACCGCAGGCACCTATCAGCAATGAAAGAACGGCAAGGGCCGTCAATCCAGTTCGCAATTGTTGTCTCGTATGCCCCCCTTGTTGTTATCGATCCCTCCCAGCATGCCGTCTGGCTTGCCCACGAACACTACTCCATTGATGCACGCCGGCGCGGCGGCGGCCTCGCCCATTTCAAGGCTGCTCCGTGGCGAATGGGTGCAGGGCCTCGGCGGTCTTCCTGGCAATCCTGCCTGTCGTTCGAGCCGTTCTGTCAGGGCTCACTTCGATAGGGTCACGGTCACCACCGGGCTCGCCGCGCCGAGGGGATCAAGATGCCGATACGAGAGCTTCGCGTTCATGGTGTCTCGGGAACTCCACCGAGAAACATGCTCTACACCGACCCGCTCGTCGCCGTCATCGACCTTCCGCCCGACTTCGGCGTCGACAAATATGTCAGGGTCTACGAGTTGCCGGGGGAGAGACTCGGCGTCGGCCCCAACGTCACCGCCTTCCACTGGGGAGGCCTCACCTCGGGGAGCTGGCTCACCGCCCTCTGGGTCCTCCTCCTCCCCTTCTCCTTCGCCAACATCGCCGGCTGGACGGCGAGGCAACGCGCGCCCTCGCAGATCAACTCGGTTCGGGTCTTCGGGCTCCTATTGACGGGGGTCTTCCTCAATCTGACCCTGATCGCCTCGGTCGATGTCTATTGGCAGTGGGTCACCGGAGCAGAGTCCACCGCGCCGGGACCTTTTCGGGACAACCCCAACGTCTTCGCCGGGGTGATGTTCCTGTTCCTGGGCTGGTTGTGGTGGGGACTCGTTTCATGGGCCTCGACCCGCAGTCACTTCTCCGTCCAGACTGGGAGAGACCGACGACGACTCCTCTGGCATCCCGGCCCCGATTCGTTGCTGGACAGCCGGGGACCTCAGGGCGACGACGCCTGGCGTGATCCCGCCGGGACCGAGCTCACCGACCCCGGGATGTGGGACGCACACCCGATCCTCCACAGGTTGCGACGAATTCACTTCGGCTTCGGGTATCTGATCCTCGCCTTCACCGCGGTGGCGGCCACCGACACCGGGCTCGTGTTCGGCAGCTTCGAGCTCTTCGACGTCCCAACCGCACTCGTGCTTCTCGCTCTTGTCATCTCGGTGGCCACACTCGTGGCAACCGGGACCAAGAGAGGCCCGGCGGGAGGACTGATCCGCAGTCTCACCGCCTGGCATCCACTGGTCGGCGCCGGAGCCCTCGTCATCGGTTCGGTGGCGGTGATGCTCTCCGGCATCGACGACGTGTCCACCACCGGGCATTGGCCACATCTCCGGGACACCTCGGCATTCCTGCTCGTCCTCTGCGTCACCGCCCTCGTCGTCATCTTCCTTGCCGCCGGCAAGATCAGCGCCGGGGCGGCCACCCTGGGCACCTTGTTCGGGGTGATCATGGGCGCAGCCTTGGTTTTCATTGTCGACGACATCATCGAGACCAGCCTCGAGATCGAAGGTCTGAACTGGGCTGCGGTGGCGATCTTGATCTGGCTGCTCGTCGTCCTCCTCGCCCTGGTCTGGCTGGTCGCGAGGCGCGCCAGGAGCCGGGGCAATCTCTGGGAGGCGATCCACGACCTGACCGGCAACCTCGATTCTCTCTGGGTAATCATCCCGGTTGCGGCCCTCGGTCTCGCCCTCGTGGTCGCCCAGCAGCGTTGCGTTCCGGGCTCGAGCGCCAATCTGTTCTCCCGCTGCATCCAGGAAGGGGCGCTGCCCGCGGTGCCCACACTGTCGGTGCGGGTCTTCGTGTGGGTGATGTTCGCCGCCATCGTCCTGGTCGTGGGCTATCTGCTCTGGACGACCCGCCGCAGGATCATGGCCTTCTTGGTCCCTGTCGGTGCATTAGCGCTCTTTCTATTCCTCCGGTTCTCGGGCTTCACCATCGGTGGTATCGATCTGTCCTTCGAGGACGTGACCGCAACCGCACGCACCGTCGCCATCATCCTCCCGGCAGGCCTGATCCTCACCAGGATGATCTCGGGGCTACGCGGCAGTGCCGAGGTGCGTCGGGGAACGGGCGTTGTCTGGGACGTGATCATGTTCTGGCCCCGGTGGTACCACCCCATGGCCCCCCCCTCATACGGGCCCCACGCTGTTCAGCGGCTCCGCCAAGAGGTCGAGCGCATCCAGGACACACCCGTGGATGAGCCGGCGCCCGAAGGCAATCAGCCCGTGATCCTCTCGTCGCACAGCCAGGGGACGGTCATCTCAGTCATCGCACTGGCCTTGATGAGCGGGGCGACCCACGACGGTGCCCGGGACACCTACAGGCTGGGGCACCCCGAAGCGCTCTACAGGCTCGGCCTCCTCACCTACGGCTGCCCGATCGGTCATCTCTACGACAAGAACTTCCCCTCGCTCGGATTCACCAACCTGTCCGCGGCGTTGGCGGAAGGGCTCGGCGCGGGCAGGGGCTCTCCACCAGGGCAGGTCCGGTGGGCCAATCTGCACCGGCCCACCGACCCGATCGGAGGGCCGCTGCTTCCCTCGATCGACGTCAAGGTCTCCGAGCCGGTGGACCGCGTCGATTTCATCGACGGTGAGATCAGAGAGACGCTCCTCTCGGTCTTCGTTGCGTGGCTGAATCGCATCAGACGCATGTCGCCACCCGAGGTGGTGCGGGTATACCGGATGCACTCAAAGTACGAGCCGATCGAATCGTTCGTGGGGGCCCGAACCCGGATCGAGGACCTGCTTCGATGACCTCGGGGGACGACCGTCGACCCGCGCCGCTCTCAAAGGGTTGACGAACTCCATCGGCAGGCTTCGAACCTGCGACACCCGGTTTAGGAAACCTGCTCTGTATCCGGGGTCTTGAAGGCTCGAAATCGCCAATAAACATAGGCTGTTCGCGTTCTCTAGGTTTGGCGCGTTCCGGTGCTCGGTTTCGGGCGGAAACCTGGTCTTGCCGCGAGGCCAATTTCGCGAGTTGCTCGACTGGGCGTTGGGGTGCCCACACGTGGGGCGGGCCTCGGGCGCCGGACCCCGACGGCGAGACACGTGAACCCCCCCAAATATGAATGCCTCGTCAATCCCGTCGACGTCGGCCGGCCACCCCGACGCTCTAACGCTTCCCGAGCCGAGCTGACAGCGACCCGAGCGGAGGACGGCTAGTTGCGGGCGCCGTGTCGATCCGTGAGCCGGGCATGGGGAGGGGCTTTCGGCTGATACGAGCCGGCCTCGATGGCGGCGTCGACGGCAGCCATCTCTAAAAGAGAAGTGGAAGCCAGCTCTTGGGTGAGGGCGGCCTGGGTGCGGGCCCAAGTGTCGTGAACAGGACAGGTTTGTTCCCAGTCACAGGGACCATCGCGAAGAACGCAATGGTCAAACGTGGCCGGTCCTTCGGCGGCTTCCACGATGTCGAGGAGGCTGATTTCGCTGGGGTCGCGTGCCAGGCGATAGCCTCCGCGTGGCCCGTGAGCGGCTACCAGCAGTCCCTCGGCGACCAGTCCGGCCAGGATCAGGGTCAACGTCTTGTAGGGGATGTTCATCTCGGTGGAGATCTGACGGGCTTGGCGTAGACCGGTCCCGTGTTGCCGGCCGACCGAGATCATGGCCCTGACGGCGTAGTCGCCCTTTCGTTTGAGACTGAGTTGCATGGGCTCCCGACCAAGCTACCTCAAAACTACGCCAGTAGGTCAGAATTCCGCAATTTACTTAGAACTCCAAAGATGTGTTAGAGTATGTCCCAGACAAGCAGCTATATGAGGAGGACTCATGATCAATACTGCGATCCGTCATTCGGTGACGGACTATGGAAAGTGGAAGAGCGTGTACGACACGTTCCTACCTACAACGGCAGGAGCAAAGTACGCGAGTGTGAATCGCTCGGTTGAGGATCCCAACACGGTGACCGTTGTCGCCGGTTTCGATACCCTCGAGTTGGCGAAGACGTTCCTCAACAACCCGACCCTCAAGGCCAAGATGACCGAATCCGGCATCGTTGGCTCCCCGAGGATCGAAATCAACGAAGAAGTCGAGTCGATCTAGTTCGCAGCCCCGGATCCTGTCAAGGACCCGGGGAATGCTGACAGACGTCTGACACGACATCTGAAAAACTGAGGCTCCCTGGAGGACATTCCGACGGGGGGCCTTTGTCGTGGGCGTTCAGGCCCGTGTTTCAACTCTTTGGTTCTGTCCGCGTTGCACTGCGATGGCGGGTCGAAATGCCGGGGTGTCGCCGAGTGCAATGAGGAGGGTGCGGAGCAGATTGGCCAGGTCGATCTGTTCTGAGGGTTGGAGTGTTCCAAGGCTGGCCGCTTGGGTGTCGAGCAGCGTGACGAGGGCGTCTTCGGCCAGTTCCTTTCCGATCGGGGTCAGACGCACCAGGACGCCGCGGCCGTCTCGAGGGTTGGGGAGCCGTTCGATGAGCCCGGCTTTTTGCAGACGGTTGAGACGGACGGTCATGCCTCCGGTGGTGAGGAGGAGGGTCTCGGCCAGCTCTGACGGTGTTCGCTGATGGGGCGGGCCGGCCCGGTCGAGATCGGTGAGAACGTCGAGATCGCCGGTGTGGCTCAGACCGTACGCCTCGGCGATCCGGTCCAATCTGGCTTGAAGGAGGTGCGAGGCGCGAATCACTCGAGCCACGACTTCGAGAGGCGAGAAGTCGAGTTCGGGCCGACGTTCATGCCACTCCCGGATGATGCTGTCAATGCGATCGTCCATTCCCCTGCGCTCCCTTCTGGTCGTGTTCAAGTGGTTCGTTTCGACTACTTTATTTGACATATAGCTAGATTGCAAGTAATCTCTCAAGTAGATCACCAACTAAGGAGCCTGTCGTGGTCAAGAACACATTCGGTTACGCACTCCAAGCCCGGCTCGCCGAGATCGTTTACCGGCGACCGTGGCCGATCAGGCCCGATCGTCTCGTCCCTGTGCCGATCACGATGTCACCCACCCCTCCGCCACCTGTCCCGTCGCTCTCGAAATGAGCCAGCCGAACACGATCTCCAGCGAAGCGAGTGACCGGACTGTCCTGGTACCTGACGCAATCGCCGAACCCTCGACAACTGCTCGAGCGGCAACCAAAGAGCGAGTCTTTGTCGGCACCGGGCTCTTCTGGGGGCTCATCGTCGGGGTGGCGTTGGCGATCGGCGTCCTGATCCTGGCCGCACAGAACACAGCCAGCATCACGGTGACCTTCATGGCATGGGACTTCTCGACCCCGTTGATCGTCCTCATCCTTGGCGCAATTCTGATCGGCGTGGTGTTCGCCGAGCTGGTCGGACTCTTCTATCGGACGAAAAGGCGGCGGACCCAGCGTGACCGCGACCATCTTGAGCGCCTCCAACAGTCCGAGAGCCTTTCCTGATGCAATGGCGACACGATGTAAAGAGACGATGTGACCATTGCGGGCATCCACGCCGAGAGCACTATGAGCGGCTGTGCTCCGTACCGAAATGCGTTTGTGAGGGATATCTGCTGGTGGATCCCGAGCTGAGAGGTCACAAGGTCAAGGCGAGCTGATGCAATGGCGCTAGCAGTCGACATCGATCTCTCCGCGTACCAGCTGGGATGGCACGACAGCGAAGAGGATTACGTCTTCAAACCGAGGAAGGGTCTCAACGAAGCGATCATCCGCGAGATGTCATCGATGAAGAAGGAACCCGAGTGGATGCTCGAGTTCCGCCTCAAGTCCTATCGGCGGTTTCTGAAAAAACCCATCCCGACTTGGGGGGGCGGGGGAGCCCTCGAAGACATCGACTTCGACGACATCTACTACTACATCAAACCGACAGAGGGCCAAGCCAAGGACTGGGACATGGTGCCCGAGTCCATCAAGGCCACCTACGAGAAGCTCGGCATCCCTGAAGCCGAACGCAAGTACCTCGCGGGAGTGACAGCCCAATACGAGTCGGAGGTCGTCTACCACCGCAACCGGGAGGATCTCGAGAGACTGGGTGTCCTGTTCTGCGACATGGACACTGCGGTCCGTGACTACCCCGAGATCGTCAAGGAATACATGGGCACGATCATCCCGCCCAACGACAACAAATTCGCCGCGTTGAACTCGGCGGTTTGGTCGGGCGGCTCGTTCATCTACGTACCGCCTGGTGTGCATGTCGACCAGCCCCTGCAGGCATATTTCCGGATCAACGCCGAGAACATGGGCCAGTTCGAGAGGACGCTGATCATCGTCGACGAAGGGGCATACGTGCATTACGTCGAGGGCTGCTCCGCTCCAGTGTGGGCGACCGACTCGCTGCACTCGGCAGTCGTTGAGATCGTGGTCAAGGAGGGCGGGCGCTGTCGCTACACCACCATCCAGAACTGGTCGAACAACGTCTACAACCTGGTGACCAAACGGGCCGCCGCCTACCGCAACGCCACCATGGAGTGGGTGGACGGAAACCTGGGGTCGAAACTGACCATGAAATACCCGGCCGTATGGCTGATGGAAGAGGGAGCACACGGCGAAGTGCTCTCGATCGCGTTCGCCGGCGAGGGCCAGCATCAGGATGCCGGCGCCAAGATCGTTCACCTCGCTCCCAACACGACTTCGCTGATCACCTCGAAGTCGATCTGCAAAGACGGCGGCCGTGCCGGCTACAGAGGTTTGGTGCGGATCGAACCGGGAGCAAAGAACGCAAAGTCCTTCGTCCGCTGTGACGCTCTCATCCTCGATGATCACTCACGATCCGACACCTATCCATACATGGAGATCGAGGAATCCAATGCGGAGATCGGTCATGAGGCAACGGTCTCGAGGGTTGGCGAAGATCAGCTGTTCTACCTCATGTCTCGAGGTCTGACCGAAGATCAAGCGACTTCGATGATCGTCGCCGGGTTCATCGAGCCGATCGTCAAGGAGCTGCCGATGGAGTACGCCGTGGAGATGAACCGGTTGATCGAGATCAACATGGCCGCGGCGGGCGCAGTCGGATAGGCAGATCCGCAGTCTCCTACGATCCGGTCGAGGGGGTTCCGTCGCCATTCGCCTCATTGACCGACGAGCCAAGATGCGGGCACATATGCATGTGCCCGCCGGTGACACCAAATGGATGCGGCTCCCCGAAGGGAGCCGCATCATTGGGCCGGGAGTCGTTCCCGTCTACGCGGGGACGGTTGTGGCTGCCAGGGCGAGGAGCTCGCCTTCGGCGTCGGTGATCTCGACCTTGCGGGGCTTGGCCTGCTCGGCCACCGGGATGGTCGCCGTGAGAACACCGTTCTCATAGGTGGCCGTGATGTGCTCGCGGTCCAGGCTTTCCCCTAGGAAAAGCTGACGTCTGAACTCACCATGGGGTCGTTCCGTCATCTGGATCTGATCGCCCTCGACCTGGACCCAGTTACGAGTCGCTCGCACGTCAAGGATGTCCTTCTCAACCGTCAGCTCTATGGAGCCTGGATCGATTCCGGGCAGGTCGAGAAGTACCTTGAACTCATTGGCATGACGGTAAGCGTCCACAGGGATCTGCTTCACACGGCGTTGGCTGAGCAACTCCTCGGTTAGCCGGTCGTACACGGGGAATGTTTCCATTCTCATCAACATGATTGAACCTCTTGGTTGACCTCCGAATGCTGGCGATCGGCGACCGCGGAGCCTCGGCGTCTGAAGTCATCATAACCTAGTCATAGGAAACTAGCAAATAGATTCTAGAAACAGAGGTAAGGAGAGGAACTAGGCTTGCTCTCATGGCGCAATGGAGCTTTCTCACCAACCATGGTCGGGCACTGCTGTGTATTGCCCACGACCCCGGCGTGCGCCTGCGCGAGATCGCCACCACGCTGGGCATCACCGAGCGCAGCGCCTATGGCATCGTCACCGACCTGACCCAAAGCGGCTATGTGGTAAAGGAAAAGGAGGAAAGAGACGGCCGCCGCAATCGCTACCAGATCCAGGGTCATCTCCCGCTGAGAGAAGCCATCAGCCGGGAGCGGACGATCGGTGAAGTGCTCGACCTTCTGGTCGACCAAAACACACTCGCACCCGAGGACGACGCCTAAGAAGCCCGAAATCGCCAATGAACATAGGGTTTTCGCGTTCTCTAGGTTGGCGCG
>JBEVJN010000008.1:0-14810 GCA_040510135.1 Acidimicrobiia bacterium
GACGCCGAAGACGCCGACCATCTCATCTCACCGGAGGAGCGGTTCCGGATCGCCATGGCCCGCCAGTAGGGAATCAAGGGAAGCAGCTAGACGGTGGATGGATCCTTCTTCTACTGGTCGGACCGCGCATGCCCCAGCGATCGGGGCACCGGATCGGCGGTGTGTGTTGCGGCGTGCTCAACCGGCTCGTCGGCGACCCGCCGACCGTACAAGCTGGCCAACGGCTTGGCGGTGAAGCCGTGGGCGAGCACCGATAACAGGATCGTCCAGGTTGCGACTTCGACAACTATTGCTGAGGCGAGGTCGGCTTTTTCGAGGGTTTCGAACGCGATCAGAGTGAAAACAACAGACGCCAGGCCTCGGGGCCCGAACCAGCCCATGAAGCCAATGGTTACCGGGCGAAGGCCAGTCCCGATCAAGGAAACTGCCACCGGCACCATCCGCACCAGAGTGAGGCTGAGGACCGCGTAGAGGATTGTCGCCCCGGTTACGCCTTCTTGCAATTGCCGGGTCAGGAGCACGGCGCCAAAGATTCCCCAGACGAGAAACGAGGCAAACATTGCCAGGTCCTCGGTGAACTCGACCCGCTCGCGGAGCCGGTCTTTCGACGCCGCCGCAAACACAAGCCCACCCACGAACGCCGCGACGAATCCGTTTCCCTCGGTCGCCACCGCGCCGCTGTATGACAGCAGTGCTGAAGCGAGCACGGCGAGGCGTTCGGAAACCGGAGACGTCCACCCTCGGGCCTGGGCGGTTGCCAGGAGTCTGCCGACGACGGTGCCAACCACGACACCGACCAGGAGGCCAATGCCTAGCTCGCGCAACGACTCGGCAGCCCAGTTTTCGGGGCCGGTTCCCTCCTGGGCCATCAATACCGCCAGGAACAGGGTCACCAGAGGGGTTGCCATCCCATCGTTGAGCCCGCTCTCGACATTGAGAGCGCGGCGAATACGGCCGGGCACCGCTCGGTTGGTGAACACTCCAAGCCCGAGGGCGGCGTCGGTCGGGGCGAGGATGCTGGCAAGGAGCGCGATCACAGCCACGCTGACGCCCGGTATCAGCCAGGCACCGACGCCGACACCGGCGAGCACCGTGAGAGGGAACCCGATCAAGAGCAGTCGGATCGGCAGGGCACCGTCCTCGCGTAGCTGGTCCCAGCGGAGGGTCGAAGCGTCAGCGAAGAGAAGGAGTGCAAGAGCCAACTCTGCGATGTGCTTGACGGTCCCGGGATCACTGATTACGCCGAGCCATTCGGGGGCACCCAAACCGATGATGGTCCCTGTAAGAACGAAGACGATGGGCGCGGTGATCGACCACCGGTCGAGGCGGGCGGCGACCAGGGCGTAGCAGATAAAAACCACGCCCAGGACTGCAAGCCCGATCATCGGGCTCATCCTGTCATGCCAGGGGCCCCCGACCCGGAACTCACAGAGAATCTTTGGTTCGGCCATTGGCGGCTGGATGGATTGCAGGATCGTCAGATGTCGGCGGGGGACCACGATCCATGAGTGACTTTGTACTCATGGACGGCGTCATCGCTCCCGCGGATCGAGAGTCTGACATGGCCTAGCATGCTCAGTAACGGCTGGTCATCGCCGGAAACCCCTGCGATACTTGGCAATTCCGCGCCCGTAGCTCAATTGGATAGAGCGTCTGACTACGGATCAGGAGGTTGGGTGTTCGAGTCGCCCCGGGCGCGCCCCAGGAGCCAGTTCCCAATTCGGAGCCGCCCTGTCCGGCCTGCTCAGCAGCACCAAACCCAATCCGAGCCCGTAGACAGACCAGATCCACGCCGACACTGGCGGCCCCTCGATGGATGGATCGAAGACCGCATTCACCAGCACCGCGAGGGCGCAGGCCATGGCCACGACGGCAACCGCAGCCTCCATTTTGAGTCCTCGGGCCGCCAGGGCACGCCTCGATCGAATCATGGCGATGAACCAGATCACCCACATCAAGAACCAGAGCCCCACGCCGAGATAACCGCTTCGAGCGAAGATTGTCATGTGAGAGTTGTGCGCGGAGCGGAGCTCCGTCTCACCGAGACCTTCGAATCCATACAGGCGGCCGAGGCTCACGCCATAGCCTCTGCCGAGAACAGGGGCGTTGAGGTTGACATCTCGGAGGATCTCGTTCCACAGATCCAGACGCCAGGAAGAGTTGCTGGCAAGATCGCCGGAAGTTGCGACGGCATCGGGATTGACGACGCTCACCAGGTTCTCGACTACCTGCTGTGCCGAGATGTCCCGTTCGTTGGAGAAAAACGAAACTCTGATGTCGGTCACCGAGAAGATCAGCCCGATGAGAATGACAACGGTGCAGATGATCCCGACGAAATGGCGTTGCCCGGACCTTGCGTACCAATAGATCACCGCAATTCCGGCGATTGCCGCCAGGAAGCCGCCCCGGTTCTGGATACCGGCAACGACGAGAAAGAGCCCGGCCACGGAGGTCAAGATCGCTCTCTGACGTCGGGTGATACCGGTGTCCTCTTCGTCGAGCATCCACATGAAACCGAGGCACGCCGTGATCAAGACGGAAGTATTAGATCCTCGGTGAGCAGAGACCGGAACGTCTGAATCGGGGACGAGTGGGGAGGTGAGCACTTGACTCAGAATCAGGGAGATGGGTGCCCACAGCACGAACCAGGGAAGGATCTTGCCGAACCAACCGACGATGGGCGCTATCCCGCGGCGGCGGACGAAGTCGGCCACGAAGAAGGCGAAAATCCCGTAGTACCACTGCGAGGCATCGCGAAGCGCGTCGATTCCGTACTCACCCAGATAGGGAAGGGTGCGAAAAGCGCTGTAGAGGAGAAAGACGACCAACGTGAGGCGCGCTGGAGAGCGGAGTCGATCGTCGCTGATCGGGTAGAAGCAGATGAGGTAGACAACGATGATGGCCAGGGCAACCTCGCCCACGAAGAGAGGGGTGCCCGGCAGGTGCAGATAAGCAAAGCCCTTGTCGCCGAGCATGTACCCGGCCAGGAGCACCCCGAGGGCGATGGCCGGGATCCGAGTCGGGTTGATGATGGATCGCCCCGGACCTGACAGGTGGTGGCCGGTGTCGACGAGCGGGACCGGGGGTGATGAGAGCCGGGCCGTGGTCAACCCCGCCGGCGCTGGGTCGCCGGCTGGAGGGAATCACCATCGCCGGGGACTTCCTTTATCGAGCCGACTAGCGAACGACCTCGGGCTTCGATGGGCGCCCGGTTGAAGGCGAATCCAAGAATCTCGGTACCGATGCCACGGAGGTGAGCGGCGGTCGCCTCGATGTCCCGGACCCGGGCTCCTCGAGGGACAACGAGGATCGCCGCACCCACCTTCGCAGCGAGTGTCGTGGCGTAGGCAACCTGGAGGATTGGAGGGGTGTCGACCAGGATCAGATCTGATTCGCTACGAAGCTCGTACAGGAACTTATCGGCTGCCTCGCTACGGAAGAAGCCGGCTGCGCCGACGGTCACCTGGCCCCGGCTGATGAGGTTCAATTCACCCCGAGCGACATCGATGCCGGTCATCGCCGAAGTCAAGGGAAGACCTCCAGACACGACGTCTGTGATCCCCTTGACCTTGTGCGGATCGACGTCGAACATGTGGCTGAGGGCCTGGTTCCCGAAGTCGGCATCGATCATGAGAACGCGGGTGCCCTCTGATGCAGCGGCCAGAGCCATATTGGCTGTCGTGGTGGACTGGCCGCCGCCGACCCCGATCCCGACCACGACGATCGACCTGTTGACCATGTGTGGAGCTCGGGCTTCCAGAGATGCCGCGAGGAATCGGAAGCCCTCGGCGGCCACCGATCGGGGGTTGTCCCGCACCGGCAGGTCCGACGAGATCTGCTCCCCGGTGAAGTCGGTGATGTTCGCCAGGAGAGGAGCGCCGATCAGCTGCGCGACTTCTTCGCCTTGATTGACGATGGCGGTGCGAGAGCTTCGGGCGAAGGCGGCAGCCGCTCCGACCAGCAATCCCAGCAGGCCCCCGGCCATCGCGAGACGAAGCGGAAGAGTTCCGGAATTCGTTGCCACGGTTCTGGCTGGAGAGAAGACGACGGCCGGAGCCTTGTTGACCTCTGCCTCGACGGCGAGCTCGTTTCTCCTGCTGATCAGGGTGGCTTGCTCATCGATGGCGTTCTCCAATGTCCGTTGGAGAGCGGGAGTGACGGCCTGCGAAGGAGCCACGTCGGTCGTCAGTCGGATCATGTCGATTTGCCGAGTGATCGAATCGAGCTCTTGTTCCAGTTCCTGGCGTGGCGCGCCCGCGCCGGTCTCGCCCAGCTCTTCCACGATCTCGGCAGCTCGGGCGATCAGCCCGGGCAGGTGGAATGTGAGCGCCTCCACGTCGCCTTGATCCAACAGGTCTTCCTGGAGGCCGTCGATCGCCGCTTGCTGCTCGGCGATCGCGTCATCGATCAGGCTGATCGCCGCCCTGCTGTTGGCGGTGGTCTGCACTTCGAGCAATTCCTGATATGCGTCGAGAAGGGCGTTGGCACCGCCGATTGCTTCCTCTTCGGAGTCGCCCCTGAATGCTGCCGTGGCAACGTTGCTGTCGGCCGACCATCGGATCGAGAGTTTCTCCTCGAAGTCGTTGACGCTGAGGGTCTCGCCGGTGATATCGGCCAGGTTGGCGGCTGCGGCGGCCAGGACCGCGGGCGACTGGAGGATTGCGATCTGATCAGCCACTACGCGCTTTTGGTCGGCTGGGTCGTTGACGCCAAAGACCGGGGTCGTCCGGGCCTCACTCAGTAGGAAAGACGCCTCCGCCACGGTCGGGGAGTACGTCCGGGCGACGAAACCGAAGGCGAGCCCGATCAGGAAACCTATGACCACCAAGGCCGCGACGAGCCGCCTGTCGCGCCAGACAGCCGAGCTGATGGTGGTTTCTACAGTGTTTGAACTCATGCCCCTCGGACCCCGTTCCCTCCGGGAGGTAATCTACCCGGACGCGCCCGGTAGCAAAGTCCCAAAGCGGCGTGGTTTGTTTGGAAGATGATTTGGGTCGGTCAGCCCATTACGTTCCACTGGGGTTGCGCACCACCATGTCGAGCTACCGATGATGCCCAGATCGCCTGCTCTCGAACCCGTAGCTGAGGTTCTCCTGTCGATCTGCGTGCCGACCAGGGACCGACCCGAGCTCCTATTGCGAAACCTGCGGGCCGTCCTCCGTCAGATCACTCCCGGTGACCCGGTTGAGGTCCTGGTGTCAGACAATTCCGAAGGCTCCGCAACAGCAGAGGCAGTTTCTGAATTGACGCGGCAGGGGGCTCTCATCGCCTACGCACAGAACGTCCCCACGGTTTCCATGTCTGTCAATCACAATCTGCTCATCGAGCGAGCCCGTGGCGAATACATCCTCTTTGTCCATGACGACGACTATCTCCTCGAGGACGGGCTCCAGTCCATCTTGAAGAGCCTTGGTGAGCATCTGCCTGACGTTGTCAGGGTTTTTGGCGTCACGATCGTGGACATAGACGGCCAGCCGATGAAGACAGAGCGACATCAGGTGCGGCGCCGGATGAGGCCTCACCGGGCGCTGATGACGCTGTTGTCGAGCTCGTCGTACGTCAGAACTCCAGGCCTGGTCGTCAGTGCCAAGGGCTATGCCGCGGCAGGGGGTTTCGATGCCAAGGCCGGCGCCGCGATGGATTTTGCGTTGAACGCGAGATTGTTCGGGTTCTTCGGGGCCACGACCGAAACCGCGGTGATCTCGGCCTACACAGTGCATCCGTCGGCCACAACCACAGGGATGTTCAACGAAGACACGTTGGCGCGTCTCAACGACGTGTTCAAGGGGGTAGAGGATTCCGGGGTTCTGACACCGCGGGAGGTCGAACGGTGCCGGAGTCGGCACATGCACCAATTCGTTCTCGGGGGCACCTACAGGTCTATCAGGTCCGGCGACGAGGATTCGGCCCGGCGGATCATGGCCCTGCTCGAGTCGCCCGAGTTCGAGACGGTTCGGTTCTCGTGGAAATGGCTCGCGGTCCGTCTCGGGTTCTCTCTCTACCTCAAACTATTCCGAGACCGCAGCGAAGACTGATCTCCAAATCGACCGGTAGCGAATGGTTCGATAGAGGTTCTGCCCGATGATCCCCAACGGCCGGGCGAAGGCGCCGGTCAAGCCGGCAGTGGTCGCGACGACCGTCGGGATCGCCAGTGAGGCGAAATCGATTTTGGCCATCGGCACTTCCATGTTGGACGCGATCAATTGATCGCGAAGCGGGGAGGTGAAGCTGAGAAACAGGTTGGACAGAATGGTCACCGGGATCAGCCAGGGAATGTCGTAGGCGCTGGGGATCAGCGCAAACACGGGGTTGAAGCTCCACGCGAACCCGGCGATGCAGAGATAGCTGATCCCGGCCACCGCTATAACCAAGAAGAAAGACTTGTTGGTGGTGATCGCCGCGGCCCGATCCACCGAGGCGGCCGCCCGGAGATGTCTCGAGGCCAGGGCAGCGGCGACCCCGGTCGTGACGACCAGGACCGGTTGGGCGGCCACCCGAGCCGCCTCGGCGAACCCCACGATCTCGGGACCTGCCACCAGGGTCATTACCACAGACGCCACCAGAGTCCCTCCGTAGGCCGATACGGAGGAGGCCGCCAGCCAGCGGCCGGAGACCGTTACCACCGGCGCATGTGGCCGGACACGCCACGCGCCCCTCGACATCAACAGCCCGAAACCCAACGAAACGATGTTGGCGATCACCAGACTTCCCAGTGGCGCCCACGCCGGAGCTACCCCCAACGACTGCATGACGAGGAGGGCGACGACGACTGCGACTAGCTGCGATCCGGACATCGACGCCGCGCCCCAGGACCTCTCGGCAATGTGGAAGCCTCTGCGCAGATGATCCTGCATCGGTGAGATCACCGTGAGCCCGACCCCGGTTACGGCCAGTTCGATCACCGCGGTGGGATCGGATCGCCACCAGATGAGCCCTCCTGCCGCCAGGATCAAGGCACAACCAAGCATCGCTGGCGCGATCCCGCTCCCAAGCGAGTGGACAATGCCACCCAACCGCTCTTTGACTTCGAGCCTGATCATCGAGACCTGAACCGGGGTGTAGATGATCTCGATGGGTAGGAGGCTGGCTACCAAAAAGGCGGAGAAGATGACCGAGTAGGTACCCAGCTCGGCCGGTTCGAGCCACCGCACCGCCGCCAGGCCCGCCCCGAACGTTGCCAGGGAGGACAAAGCAGCGTCGACGATCCCGGCGGGAAGTTTGTGTCGTAGGCGTTGCTCATGATCGACAGTCGGGGACATTAAAAAGGCCTACTCAATTCGGGGCCCGCGCCCCTCATCAAGCGGGTGCGATGGAGCCAAAACTTTGGCCCCGAGGCCAGAGAACAATCCCCGGGATCCGGCGCGAGCCTAACTGGGTCAGCCAGCCCATCGGATATCCGGGCTCTGCGGCGTAGAATCCCTCTGTTTGCGGATGGTCGTGCCAGGAGCGGCCCAACGGTGCAGACCGATCGGGAGAGGTCGCATACTGCGAAGGGGAGTCGGACTGTTATGTGCGGCATTGCCGGTACCTACAACTTGCCTTTGAATGCCGAGGTTGCGGAGGCAGTGTCGCTGGCTATCGCCCACCGCGGGCCTGACGCCGCCGGGTATTGGAACAGTGGCGATCCGGGTCCACGGGTGTGGCTGTGTCATCGACGGCTATCGATCATCGACCTCTCCAGTGCGGCCAATCAGCCGTTCGAGAAGGATGGGCTGATCCTCATCTTCAACGGGGAGATCTACAACTACCGCCAGTTGCGGAGCGAATTGTCTGCCCGAGGAGCGACGTTTCGAACGGCCTCCGATTCAGAGGTCTTGCTCGAGGCCTGGCGTCACTGGGGGCCCTCCAGCCTGGATCGCCTCCGTGGAATGTTTGCCTTCGCGCTCTACGACGTCGATAACCACAGACTCGTCCTGGCTCGTGATCATTTCGGCATAAAGCCACTCTTCTATCAGGTTCGAAACGGCGGGCTGGCGTTCGCCTCGGAGTTGAAGGCTCTGCGACCCATGATGGACGAGGTCCGGGTCGACGAGGCCGCGCTGGTGGCATCGGTCATGTATTCGTGGGTACCCGAGAGTCACTGCATGTTCGAGGGAACCCAGAAGCTCGCACCAGGGACCTGGTTGGAGCTCGGTCGCGACGGTCAGCATCGTGTGCATCGATATTGGGATCCGGTCTCAGCGGCCGCGGCGGCCCGAGAGGCCGGTCAGCGAGACAGGTTTGATCCATCTCGTCTCGGCCAGGTCATGGAGGATTCGGTGGCTGCCCACCTGGTGGCGGACGTGCCGATCTCGACTTTCCTCAGCGGTGGTCTCGACTCGAGCCTCATCACCGTCATGGCGAAGCAGCAGAACGCCGAGATCGACAGTTACACGATTTCGTTCCGGGACGAGGACCAACGCTACGAGGCCATGCCGGACGATTTCTTCTACGCCAAGAAGATCGCCGCTGAGCATGGGATTCGCCTCCATGAGGTCGAACTGGCCCCCGACGTGGCCGACCTGCTACCCAAATTGGTGCATCATCTGGACGAGCCGATTGGCGATGCCGCGGCGATAAATGCCTATCTCATCTGCCAGGCGGCTCGAGACGCAGGGGTCAAGGTCTTGCTGTCCGGCATGGGGGCCGACGAGCTGTTCGGAGGGTACCGCAAGCATCATGCCGCCTTGCTCGCCGCCCGGTATCGACGTATGCCCCGATGGCTCCGTGAGAAGGCGATCGAGCCAACTATCCGTCATCTCCCCGTCGCGAGCAAGAAGCGGGGATATCGCCTGAGTCGTTGGGCACACCGTTTTGTCGATTTCGCCAGTCTCCCGGAGGAGGCAGCTTTTCGAAGGAGTTACACACATTATGACCAAGCCCAACTCGGAGAGTTGCTCGCTCCGGAATTGGCCGGTCGGGTGGACGGCCTGATCGACGAACACCGAGAGGTGTACTCGGCCTACCGCGGTGAAGATCAAGTCAATCGGATGTGTTTCACGGACAGCCAGATGTTTCTCCCGAGCCTGAATCTGGCCTATACCGACCGAGCCAGCATGGCCGCCTCCACCGAGGTGCGCGTGCCATTCGTAGACAAGCACGTCTTTGAAGCGGCCTTCGCCATCCCCGGCTCCGACAAGATCGTTGGTCGGGAGCGGAAGGCGATTCTCAAGGAGGCCTCCTTGCCCTGGCTGCCCAAGGAGATTGCCTACCGGCCGAAGGGCCTTTTCAGTGCCCCGCTTCGTGCCTGGATCCGTCGCGATCTCCAGGAGATGGTCGAGGAGTACGTCGGACGAGGCCATATGGTCGAATCGGGGATGCTCGACAAGACCGCGGTTCGCAGCATGATCGACGAGGACCGCAGCGGCATGACCGATCGTTCCAAGGAAATCTGGCAACTGCTCACCCTCGAGCTCTGGCACCGCCAGGTCGTGAACGAGGATTGAGCCCAGTTGGAGCGAGCTGACGACAGGCGAGGTCGCCCCGGCCTACTCCGCCCTCGATTGTGCCGAGCTCTTGATTTCGACAGGTTGTGTCACCCTGGTCAGCCAGATCTCCCGCCAGTAAGGGAAGTGGCTGCGTCTACATAGACGATGGTATTCCGCGGTGCAGGTGACGGTGTCGAGGACAATGCATTCCCCCGGTAGTTCGAACAGCTCACCGGTCCCCTCGTTGATCATCCGGCTCACCCGGCGCAGCACGCGGTACTCGCCTCCGCAGTAACGCAGCATCTCGGAGTCAAAGGTGAGGCCGCGGTTGCGGTTTCGGCGGTCCAACGTCTCCGCAATCTCCTCCTTCGTCTTCACCCGAACGAGCTCACCGGGACGGAGGTCGAGCAATTCCCTCGGAGTCTTCGAGAGTTTCCCCCGCACCAATGGGACCGTGCTGCCGCCCATGAGCTTTTTCTGGATCATGACGAGCAGCCACTTGAAGAGGGCGACGAACATCTCAATAACACCTGCGTTGCCTGTGGCTACTTCACGGATGTACTGCGTAGGCTCCCACCACGGAAGCGGAGCGGTGGCTCGTACGATCTCGGTCGCTTGACACATGAATCGCTCGGATGTCGGATCGTCGTCCGCGACCTGTCGAGCAGCCGCAAACAGGCTTGCGGTTTCGAACTGCTCGCCAGAAGCTCCCGAATCCCCACCGAGGGAGTGCTGCTCCGACGGGCGACGGAGCCACGCTTCCTTCCAAAAGATCAAACAGCCTGCCTGGCAGCCACCGTGGGCGCCGCCATCGCAACGGAGGTCCGCCAGAAAGACGGCATCTTGCATCCGACGTTGTCCGTCGGAAAGTATCGCGTCACAGGTACGGTCGGCGCGCTTGTAGACGGTGACGGTTTGACCGCAGTACCTGAGCATCTCGGGCATGAACGGCAGCCCGTCGAGCTTTCCCTCCGCATCCAGGGTGGCGAGGATTTCCGGTGCGGACTTGATCTCAGCTATTTCCCCCGGTCGAAAAGGACGCGGACCGGATCCCGTATCAGGCCCAGCCATGGTTGTGTTTCTCCTTTTTGCCCCGTCTCATGCCGCTTCAGAGCAGGCACGCAGAGGCTATCAGCAGCCCATGCACCTGCCTAGACCCTCATTTCATCGTCCCCGTGAGGTCCATTCTGTAGCTTTGCCACTGTCGCCAGGCCAATGATCGATCTGCCCATGAGAACGCGACGACACTCTCGTAATCGTTGTTCTGGAAAGTGATGTCCCGGGTGGTGAACATGGACTGGTCACCTACGTCTTGGGCCGCGCCTGTCCTTCCCGCTCTGACCGTGTTGTCATGAACGGAGACATTCCTCAGTAGGTAGGGCCCAAGGGGCCCGGAACCTCGGTCCTGTTGGATCAGGGTGATCCCGTTGTAGTTGTCCTCGACGATGTTCCCGTAGATCTCCACGTCCTGGCTACCGGCGACCATGATCCCGCCTTCCCACAGCCAGCCCCGGTTACGGAACCCATTGCCCCGAACCTGGTTGTTGCGGATCGTCGCCGAGTATGAGATCTCATGGAAGATGCCTGCACCCGAATTGCCCTCGACGACATTGTTCTCGTAGAGGGTGTTGGTGTTGTCGATGTCGGTCCACAGGCCCGGGCCGTTGTTGTCATGTACGAAGTTGTCGCGGACGATGAGATTCTCCGTCTCACCGAACTTGGACCCACCCGCCTCGTAATACTCGTCGGCTCCGGTGGTGTTGTTCCCGTAGATCTCGTTGCCTTCGACCAGAGCTCCGGAACTCCGCACCCACGAGACCGCGAGGCCGATGACACCGTTGTCATGAATCTTGTTGTTACGGGCGATCGACCCGTCGGATAGGGCCAATCCGGCCCAGCTGTTGTGATGCAGGTCGCAGTCCTCGACGGTCCAGCCGATACCCGCCGCCGCCCCTTCATAGGTTCGATCCGTGATGGGCGCGTATTGATCGTCCGGGTTGTAATTGCGGATCTCCAAACCTCTCACGGTGACGTTGTTGGCACTGTTCGGTTGAACCGCCCAATCGGTTACCTCCCGACCGTCCATGACCGCTCCTGGCTGGCCGATCAGCACGTCGCCATGCTTCAGGTTGGCCGTCTGCTCGTAATGCACCCCCGACTCGACGATGAAGGTCGTCCCGGCAGGCTCAGCCGCAATTATCGGGTTCCAGCTGGCACCGACAGGGAGCAGCGTCCCCGATACCAGCTGTGTGGGATCCGCCCCGATCTCATCGATCGAGCCCCTGTGAACGATCCCGTCATTATCGATGAGCGCGCCACCCGGAGGGAGAATCGCCAACGTGGCCAATACGAACGCCGAAAACCACCTCATCGGCTAGATCATCGTCCGGTACCGAAACAACGTATGAGATCCTCGCCAAATCACCGTTCGCCGATCGAGGGAAGGGCCGATGAGTTCCAGCCCCCATAGCGGTCTACTTCCCAAGGGCCGACACCGAGGGAGCTCATGGAACTCAACTATCTGGCCATTGTCGTTGCGGCGGTGGCCGCATTCATTCTCAGCGCTGTCTGGTACGGCGTGTTCGGCGGCAGGCTCGCCGAGTTGCATCCGGCCTACGCCGATTCCGGATCTCCGTCTGCGAAGGATGCCATCGTCGAGCTGGGGAGGAACCTGGTAGTCGGCGTCGTGCTGGCGGGATTGGCCGACCAGATCGGCATCGAGGGTTGGGCAGGGGCCGCTCTGCTTGGCCTTGCCCTTTGGATCGGGATCGTCGTCGTCCTGCTCACCGGTTCCGTCTACCACGAGAAGGTGCCGGTGATGTTGGCCGCGATCCATGCCGGGGACTGGCTGCTGAAGCTGGTCGTCATCGCGATAATCGTGGGGGTATGGCAATGAGCAGCCCGAAAGACTCACTCGACAAGACTTTCACAGCGCCGCTTCAGAAAAGCCCGTCCGAGGGAGGGTGGACCTACTTGGTGATGCCAGATTCGGTCGACTTCTTCGGGACCCGGGGCCTCGTCAGGGTGAGGGGGACGATCGACGGAGTCGAGTTCCAGACGTCATTCATGGCGATGGGCGACGGCACTCACAAATTGCCGGTGAAGGTCGCACTTCGGCAGATCATCGGAAAAGGTGTCGGCGACCAGGTCACGGTCCACCTGACCGAGCGGCTGAAATGACTGCGCCCGCGGACTTTCTACGAGGTCGATCGACCTTCGCCCATCGCCATCAGATACCCTTTCGCTCGCTCCGACAGCTCATAGCGGCCGACCAGAGCCTTGAACCGTGGCCCGTGGTTGGGCTCCTCCAAATGCGCCAGCTCGTGGATGAGCACCGAGTCGAGGACCCATCCCGGCATCGACGCCAGGCGGATGGAGATCCGAATGCTTCCCTCGGCCGGGGTGCAGGAGCCCCATCGGGTCGTCTGACGAGGAGACCACTCGATGCTCGTCGGCTCCGACAATCGGTATTCGCTCGCGAGATCACGGGCTCGCAGCACCAGGTCGACGTCGGTCGACGAGATCTTTCTGCTGACCCGGGTCACCAGGCCATCGACCAGACGCGCCTCCTCGTCGTCAGCCAGACCAAAGGGCACCATCACGCGCAGTCGACCCTCCCTCACGTAGGCCTGCGCGGTCCGCTTCCGCCGTTTGCTCCTGACGACGTCGACGGGCAAATCACTCATGTCCGGATCGTAAGTGCTCGGGATGACAGATCCGACAACCCTCATTTGACCAGCAGTACTGCCTTCCCGTTGACCTGCCGGTTGGCCAGTGCCTCGAAGGCGGCATTGGCCTCCATCCACGGCACTTCGAGCCCGATCTGCGGGTGGAGACGGCCGTCGGAGACCATGTCGGCCAGTGACTGTAGATCCTCGCCGAACGTCGGCGGAGCACCACTCTCGTAGACGAAGAAGGCAGTGATCCGGGCCAGGGCGTGGCCGCGGAAGTCACCGAACGAGATCTGTGCCGGGCTGTCCGACGAATTCCCGTAGACGACGATGTCGCCTCCGGGCGCAATCAGTCTGACCGCGGCTTCGAGGGAAGGTCCACCGGCCGCATCGAGGATCAAATCAAAGGGTCCCTCGACATCGTCGAGCCCAAAGGCGATCCTGCCTGCCCCGATCTCTTCCAGACCTATCGCCCGTGCCTCGTCTGCTGCCACCCCTGTGACGGTCGCCCCGAACCCGGCCGCCAGCTCCACCGCGAATCGGCCCACACCACCGGCGGCCCCGGTGACCAGCACCCGTTTGCCCACCAGGTGACCGCCAAGCCGTAGGGCGCGCAGCGCCGTCATGCCGGCGATGGGGAGGGTGGCGGCTTCGGGAAAGGTGACATGGTCGGCGAGATGCGCCAGATGGGTGGTGGGGACCGCCACCAATTCCGCCCAACCTGCCTGCTCCGGCCAGGCGACGACCCTGGTCCCCACGGGCGGGCCCGACCCGTCGGCGGCTTGCTCGACAACCACCCCGGCGACGTCCTGTCCGGGGTGCCACCCGCCGGGGCGGGCCCGGAGGAGCCGAAGCTCACCACGATTGACCGCCACGGCTCTCGTCTCGACCAGCGCTTCGCCTCTGGTGGGCTCCGGCTGCGGCAGATCGACCAGGTCCACCGCCATACCGCCGTTGCCTCGGTTGACCAATGCTCTCAATTTCATACCACCGTGTCGGGAAGCCGAAAGTTAACGGGCAACGACGTGGGTGACCGGAACGGAGATCGAGCGGGCCAACCGATTGATCAGGTCCGCGCCGAGCCATCGAGAGATACCAGCCGGGAAGGTGGAGACGATGATCCGGTCGAATTCTTCGTGATTCACCGAGTCGAGGATCGCCTGATACGGATCCGGGTCGCCAACACGGGCATCGACTACGTCTACCCCGGACTTCTCGAGCCGCCGTCGGGCTGCGTCCGCCTTTTCTCGGGCTATTGCACGTGACTCACCTTGTGTCCAACTGGTCAGATGCTTGATCGGGGTGGCGGGAACCAGCAGCACCACCTCGGCGTGGTCACTCTGCGCCGCGGATCGGACCGCCGCCAGGAATTCATCGGCTTCGGCAGTCTGATGCGCCACCGCGAGCAGACGTGTCACCACATACCTCGGTCAGATCAAGTCACCGTCGCGCTACCGCGGCCGACTGTCAAGATCTCGATTCGTTGCTGGTGCGGAATCACCCTGCCCTGGTCAGACCAGGTGAGAGAGAAGCCCCGCAGACGTTTCCGCCCACAGGGCTTCCCGGGAGCGTCCCCACGTGGTGGGGCGCTCAGCCGGTCTCGTGATCCGGCCGTTTCCGGCCTACGTGTCCAACCGAACTGATTCGAACATACACCTCTGGGGCCTCTCTGTCACGGGTGCCTTCATATGAGTCTCCCGGCGTGCTCGAACAGCGGCTCATTGTCGAGCAC
>JBEVJN010000009.1:0-28045 GCA_040510135.1 Acidimicrobiia bacterium
CGATCGGTGTTCGGGTCTCCGAAGACATCGAGACCAGCGGCCTGGATCTGGCCGAGCACGCAGAGACGGCCTACAGCACGGGCAGCGCCACTCTGGCCGGGCACTGAGGTGGAGAAAACGATGAAGCGAGAAGAAACGACAACACGTCTACGGGCTCTGGTCGAGAGCAATGGGGTCGAAAGGACTGGGGAATGAAACTGATCATCGCCTTCATCAAACCCTTCAAGCTGGAGCAAGTTCGGGACGCCCTCAAGACCGCCGGAGTCTCAGGGATGTCGGTGAGCGATATCTCCGGGTTCGGCCGCCAGGGAGGCCAGACCGAGGTCTATCGGGGGGCCGAGTACGAAGTGGAGTTCGTCCCCAAAGTGCGGCTGGAGGTCATCGTCACCGATGAGCTGGCGGGGCCGGCGGTGGCGGCGATCGAGTCGGCGGCGCAAACCGGGGAGATCGGCGACGGCAAGATCGTCGTCGTGACGGTCGACGACGTGGTACGCATCCGTACCGGTGAGCGAGGTGCCGACGCCATCTGATTCCGGGAGGAGCCTCCTCCACGATTTCATCGACCTCCGTGACTCGTTGCGACGGCATCGCATCGGTCACGGAGGTCGTGAGGTGTGTGCCGCCCTGACGGCGAGCCTCGACCTCACGGTGTCGGCCCTGGCCGCCACTCCCGGAGCAACGCCGATGGCAGTGATCGCCCTCGGCGGGTACGGAAGGGGTGAGCTGAGCCCGTACTCCGACGTCGACCTGATGCTTCTCCACGACGTTGGGGACGCCGCCAGTGCCGCAGCCGACCTGTTCCGGCCCTTATGGGACGCCAAACTCCGTGTCGGCCACTCCGTGCGAACGGTCCGGGAGGCCTCGGATGCCGCTCGGGAGAGGTTCGACACCCAGACAACGCTCCTCACCAGTCGCCTCGTGGCCGGTTCCGAAGAGCTGTTCGAACAGCTGATGGAGGCCGTCACCCGGGTGACGCGGGCGCGTCCCCTCCGCCGCTACCTGGTGGAAGCCGAGCGAACCCGGCGGGCCGAGGCCCCGTATCGCCTCATGGCCGTAGATCTCAAGACCGGCCGGGGCGGTCTGCGGGCACTGCAGGGTTTCGGATGGGAGCGTCGGCGACAGGAGTTGATCGGCAGGTTCTCCACGCAACATCAGCAAGAGGAAGAACAAGCGCTCGAGGTCCTCCTCCGGGTTCGCAACGCGCTGCATGCCGTCACCGGCAGGGCGCACGATCTGTTCTCGCCGGAATTGCGCGAGCCGGTGGCACGCTGGCTGGGGCGTGACACATTCGAGACGGCGGGCGATCTGGTCGCCGCCATGCAGTCGATAGACCGTCTCGCCGAGCACAAATGGCCAGAGATCCTCGACGACCGACCGGTTCCCGCCAGTCGGCGGGTCTGGTCTCGGCGCGCGGGCCCCAACGTGTCGGTCAAGGCCGATTCACCGCCGACGATCGACGATCTCGATCGGATATTGGAGGCGGGTGAGCGTGGGAGAGCCATCTTCGACACCCTCTGGGAGGGAGGACATCTCTCGGATGTGCTCCCAGAGTGGGGCGTGGTGACCAGCCTGCCCCAGCTGGAGCCGTTTCACCAGCACCCGGTTGCCCCACACCTCTGGCGCACCGTGGCGGAGATGAACGCGGTCCTCTCGGGCAACGGTCCGCTCCGCGATGTCGGGCTCGAGCTGGACCAGCTCCGGCTGCTCCGGCTCGCCGCCTTTCTCCACGACATCGGCAAGGGCCACGGTGGAGAACACGCCAAGGTCGGCGCCGAGATCGCCGCCGCGTTTGCGGAGCGAATGGGGTTGGACGCCGAGACCACGGACATGTTGGTCGGCGCCGTGCGTCATCACCTCCTCCTTCCTCTGACCGCCACCAGACGTGACCTGGCGGACCCTGCCGTGATCGACGAAGTCGCCTCGAGGGTGGGCAGCCTGCAGTTGCTGAAGGTGCTCTACCTGCTCACGATCGCCGATTCCAGGGCGACCGGGCCTTCGATGTGGAACGACTGGAAGGCGAGCTTGCTCAAGACGCTGTTCCTGAGATGCGCCATTACGTTTGGCGCCGAGGAGACCGCTGTTACGGCGGCCGGGGCGACCCGTCAAGAGGTGTTGGCCCGGACAGGCGAAGCGACAGACGCGATGGCGGCACATCTCGACGCCATGCCCGTCGACTATCTGCGAAGCCTCGCGGTCGAGGAGGTGCTCTGGCATCTGGAGCTGGTCTCGGACCTGGTCGGTGCCTCCAACCTGGGAGTTCGGGCCGGCGAGCCCATCGAGACAGTGGTCGTGGTTGGCCCGAGCCTCCCGGGCTTCCGCCGGACTGTCGCCGCGGTCTTCGCCGCCAATGGAGTCGACGTGCTGGAGGCTCGACTGTTCGGGCGATCGGACGGCTTGGTCGTCGACTCCTTTCGGGTCAGGGATGACCGCACTGGTGGAACGGTCCCGGGGGAGCGGTGGGATCGGGTTCGCCTCGACGTCGAAGCCGGACTTCTCGGCGAGCTCGACACCGACAACCGAGTCGCAGTGCGCGCCGCCGCCTACCCGATCCCCGACCTGTCCCGTCCCCAGCCCACCACTCGCATCTCAACGGATCCCGCAACGGGCGACCTGGTGGTGGTGGTGAAATGCTCCGACCGCATCGGGAGACTGGCTGAGATCCTCGGTGTGCTCGACGCCTGTGGCCTCGAGATCCGTCTCGCCAAGCTCGACAGCCGCGAGGGGGAGGTGGTCGACACGTTCCACGTGGGCACAGGTCCATCGATGGCTGGTCTCGACATGACCGGACTGGAGCGGCGGATCGCTGAGAGCGTGACTCCATGAGCGACCGACTGCCGATCAGTCGACGCCGGTCAGACCATCATCAGCGAGCCCTGCGGCGTGGTCCGCTCGCTGGCGGTTGCCTGGTAAACACGATGACCGTCGGAGTAGACGTTGGTGTTGGGGCAACCATCGACCTGGTAGTTGACCCGAAGGGCCTTGGGGACCAGCTGATCTCCACTCAAAGCGATCGCCACCGGCTTGGACCAGGCGACGACGGTTCGTGGATCGGCACACTGACAGAAGAGCTCGGTCCAGACCACCACCCGGCCGAGGTGGTCGCCGCCGGCGTGGAGGTCACGGACGACGGTCGTGACGCCTGTGTCGATGTCAGTGACCTCGCCCCGCCAGCCCAACTCCGGTGAGGGATAGATCCTGAGGCTGTACTTTCGTCCGGCCAGCCAGGAAAAGTCCCGTGTGTTCATGTCCCGCGGGGTGCTCGGGAGTAGCGAGTCGGAGCCGGGGAGGATGGTGCCTTGGGTCGCATAGCCACCCCAATTAACGGCGGTGTGGCCAGGGAATCGGGGGTTCCATTGCAGCCCTAGATGTCCCGCACCGTGCGAGCCGACTCTGTCGAGAAAGGACGCCTGCACGGCCCAGAAATAGAGACGATCCACCAATGGCGGCTCGAGGACTTCGAGTGTCACCGCCACCTCACGAGCTGGTGGGGCTAGATCCCATGAGAGGTGGAACGAGAAGGCCATGCCAGGTTTTCGGGCGAAGTGAGCCGCCGTGGATCAGGGTAACGGCGACGGCAATCGCCACCGGATTACTGGCTTGGGATCCGACCTAGGCCGTGGCCATCGAGCCCTCGGTCACCTCGTCCTTGTGTGCAGCGAATGCGGCAAGGACCTCATCCTTCTCTCCCGCCGGTATCTCGAAAACGTCGAGTGTCCGCGCCAGTTCGGCAGCCACTTCGTCGAACTCGGCAGGTGTGATCCGGAATTCGCGATGAGCCTCTTCCAGCCCCAGTGTCGTGCTCCCCGGCTCGGTCGGGGTGTACTCGAAAGGGCCCCCGGAAACGTTGCACACCCACAGAGTGCGCATGAACTTCAGACCGGGAAGCCGACCCAGGTTGTTGGTGTGCCATTCGCGGAGAGCCGGATTGCTCGACTGTTGCCCAACGATCGGGTTCTCGATCAACGCATCACTGAATCGGTCCACCACTGCGGCAATGGCGAATACGCCACCCAACCTGTCGTACAAGCTCGCGTCCGTCATGACTTCGTCCTCCTGATGGTCATCATCCCTCTCTATCGCCAATCAACTTCAGTTTTACACCAACCCACGAGAGCAGTCAACGGTGCATTCGCGCAATTCGAAGTCGTGCCATCATTTTCTGGTGGCCGAGCCCCAACAAGACCGCCTGCCCCCTCACGCCGCAGACGAGGCGGCGCTACAGCAGTTCCTCCTCTATCTCGGTAGTGCCCTGACCGCCGCCGGGGAAGCCGTGAATGAAGTCCAGGACCACCTCCAGGCGGTAGCAGCGGCCTACGGAGCGACCAGGGCGCGATTCGCGGTGCTCCCGACCTTCGTCGTGGTCGCCCTCGATCCGAGTCGGCCCGCAACCCTGGAGCCCACGCCCCAACTCCGAGGCGTGCTCCGACTCGACCAGACGTCGGCTCTGTTCGACATTGTTAAACGCGCCACCAGGGCCGAGATCGATCCCGCCGAAGGAAGCCGTCTCTTGCTCGAGGTGATCGCCCGACCTTCGAAGTATCGAACCCTCTCCACATTGGCCGGGCACGTGGTGCTGACGATCGGGATATGCCTGATCCTCCAGCCGACCTGGTCCGACGTGGCGCTGGCCGCGCTATTCGGCCTCGTGGTCGGCGTGCTCAGGCTCGTTGGGTCCCGCTGGGCGCCGGCACAAACCTTGATGCCTGTCGCCGCCGCCTTCATCGTTTCCGCACTCACCTTCCTGCTCGCCAATCAGGGATGGGCCAACGCCAACCTGCGGACGATGATCCCGCCACTGGTCACTTTTCTTCCGGGAGCTGCTCTCACCATGGCCGTGATCGAGCTCTCGGCCGCGCAGATGGTGGCTGGAGCCAGTCGCCTCGTCTCCGGGGGCCTGCAACTCGTCCTGCTCGCATTCGGGATCGTGAGTGCGGCCGAGGCTTTCGGCCTGCCCTCGGCCGAGGTCCTGGTGAACGCCCCACAGAACCTGATCGGATGGTGGGCGCCCTGGCTGGGCATGATCGTCTTCGGGATCGGTGTCGCCGTGTTCCACTCGGCACCGTCGGGCTCGCTGCCTGGACTCTTCCTGGTCCTCTTCGTAGCGTTCGTCGGTCAGCAGGTGGGCAGCGCTCTCTTCGGCGGGTATGTCGGCGGGTTCATCGGTGCCCTTGCCATGACACCTACGGCACGTCTGGTGGAACGAACCAGGTTCGGCCCTCCGGCTCTCGTCTCTTTCCTTCCCGGGTTCTGGCTGCTCGTACCGGGTGCCCTCGGCTTGATCGGAGTCACCGAATACATCGCGTCGGGTCCCATCGTTGGGGTCCAGGACTTCCTGGGAACGGTGGGCGCCATGGTTGCCATCGCAGTCGGCGTTCTCTGCGGCTATTTGCTGGTGGATGCCGTGAAACCCTTGTATCGCCACACGGTTCGTCCGGCCCTCGGCCTCCTTCCCTTCCAGTTGATGCCGTCGAGTTGGGATGCGGCCTTCGGTGACCGTGACCGGGACGGGGGGCCAAAGGAACCTGAGTCTGGTGGCTCGGAGGGTGATGGATAGGATGAGATCCCGTGACGAAGTCTGATCCAGTGTCGGGATCCTCCGGGACTGACATCAAGCCTGGTCTCGGTGTTCTCCTCGCCACCTGCATTTCCGCATTGGTCGTAAACGCCAACACCTCCGCGGTGTCGATCCTGCTTCCCTCGATTGGAGAAGATGTCGGCGCCCCGGTGAGCACCCTGCAGTGGGCGGTGACCGGCTATTCGTTGGTGGGGGCGGCGTTCATCGTGACCGCCGGCGCCCTCGGTGATGTCTTCGGCCGGCGGCGCATCTTCCTCGGCGGCCTCGCCCTCTTCATCGTCTCCTGTGCTCTGATCGCACTGACCGACACCGCGGCCGGGGTCATCGGCGGCCGTGCTATCCAGGGAGCGGCGGGCTCGACGATCCTGGCCTGTGGCCTCAGCCTCCTCACCGTGGCGTCTTCCGGAGCGGAACGCCTCAGGGCAGTCTCGTATTGGGGAGCAGCGTCGGCGATCGGCGCCGCCGCCGGGCCGCTGGTCGGAGGAGTCCTCGTCGATACAGCGGGATGGCAAGCGCTGTTCTGGATCGACGCCGGGATCGCCGTACTTTGCGTGCCCCTCACCATGCGCCGGGTAGAGGAGTCACTGGACCCGAACCGCTCCCGCAGCATCGATTGGCTGGGCACCTTCCTCGTCGCCGCGATCCTCGCCCCGTTCATACTGGCGGTGAGCAAGGGCTCGGACTGGGGGTGGACCTCACCGGCGACACTCGGCTCGTTCCTGGTCTCGATTGTGGCCGCGATCGCGTTCGTCTACGTGGAACGTCGCTCGGATTCGCCATTGGTCGACCTGAACCTGATGAAGAACCGGGCCCTGATTGGGGCCACGCTGGGGATCCTGATCGGCGCGGGCACGATCAACGGGCTCCTCTTCGTCTTCAGTCTCTATTTCCAGGACCCATCGACGCTGGGAATGAGCGCGCTCGAGGCGGGCCTGGCCACCCTTCCCGCCACCGTTGGTCTGGTGATCCTGGCGCCTCTCGTCCCGAGGTTTGCGACCAAGATGGGCACCCGGCAGGTGGTGGGGCTCGGTTTCATCATCATGACTGTCGGGTTCGCGGTGCTGATTGGCGTCTCGTCGTCGTGGGCATACGCTGCTTTCGTCTTCCCCCTGGTCGCCGTCGCCGCCGGCATGGCGTTGTCCAATGGGCCGTGCTCGTCGGTCGCCACCAGTGCCGTCCCCGAGGAGCAGGTCGGGTCCGCCTCGGGGATTTCGAACATGGCCCGCTACGTAGGGGCGGCGGTGTGGACGGCCGTCGTCGCCACCCTTTACGCCGATGTGAGTGCAGACCAGGTTGCCGCTGGTGCCTCGACCGGCGACAGCCTGGCGACCGCGGTCGGAGCGGCTGCGGTGTTTCTCACCATCACGGCTGCGGCCGGGATTCTCCTCGCCTGGCTGGCCGGCCGGCACCGGCCGCCTGCACCGATGGCCGTGGATTACGCCGCCGCTGCGGCCGCCGGCACCCACACCTTGCCCACTCCGCATCCAACTTCTGCAGAGAGGGTCGAGGCAGGGGTGTAGCGCACAATTCACGCGCGCTCCCTGCTGCGGAATGCGGCCCAAAGCCTGAGTTCGCGCGAAGGTGCAGGCAGGGATGGCCGCGCCCCGGGGGCCAACGATTGTCTTTCGCGTGATCACCTTCTATCTGCCGGCAGTCGAAGGGGTTCTTTGGGGCGCGCTGGTTGGAACAACACGGCTACATCTGAGAGTGGAGCCGTGCGCGCCAGTCCCGCGCGGGCGAGGTCTATGGAGGGGTAGGGTCGATTGTCCACGACATTCACGAGCTTGGCGAGATCTCCGCACTCGTTGCTCACCGCCAGCAGCCCGCGGTCGTGGGATGTGGACGAGGCCGTGAAATCCGCGGTGACGCTTCAGAAGGAGAGGATGCGACATGACTATTGGACCAATCCAGGGTTTGGTGATCGGTTTCCCGGACAGTGACTTGTTCGAGGGTCGGATCGCCGAGGAGTTGGCGCGTCTCAGTGACCTGGGACAGATTCGGGTGATCGATGCTGTGTTCGTGACCCGCGACGGCGACGAGATCGATGTGTTGTCCGTTTCCGGACTCGACGATGAGCAGAGGGCCGAGTTGCGGGCCGCGGTCGCCGCTCTAGTCGGACTGGGAGTGGGTGGAGAAGAGGGAGCAGTGGCGATGGCCGAGGCAGGAGGCATGGTCGACGCCGACGCGATGACGGTGGCCGAGTCGGTCGCGGCCGACTTGATCGATGAACTCCCTGATGGCAGTTCAGCGCTCGTGCTTGCTTTCGAGCACTTGTGGGCGGTGCCGTTGCGGGACGCGGTCCGCGATGCCGGTGGTGTCGTCCTCGCCCATCGCAGCCTGTCCGCCGAAGATTTGATCGGGCTGGGGATGCTGATGGGGTATGCAGCCGAGCTCGAGGCCGAGCAGGAGGCCATCGAAACCTCAGCCGACATGTAGTCGAGATCGAGGGTTCGACCTCATCGACGACCCACCAATACCCAAGAACAAGTGAGGGTGTAGGGGCCAGTTCCTCCTGGAGTCAGCCTCGATCAGCTAGGTCGGATGACGCATTGCGGGCTGATTCCGACGTAGCGTGCACGATCAGGATCTGAGCAGACCCGGGAGAGACACGATCAAATCACTCACCGTTGGGACTTCCTCATACTTCGTCACGTCCGGAGGCCAGCCCCGGGTGCGGCGCCCGAGCGACGTGTTCAAGGCGGTTCTCGGTCTACTCCTAGTCATTTGGGCCGCAGCCAACGTCGAGACCATCTCGTCATGGGCGCAAGCCCTCACCTCGCTGGTACAGGCGAGCCCATCATGGGTGATCCTTCTCCTGGAGGTCGGCTACGCAACCAGCCTCGTCTATGTGGTTGTCGTCTTCGGCGCGCTGATCGCCGGAGGTCAGGAGCGGCGTCCTGCCCTGCGTGACCTGGCGATCGCGGGTGTGACCGCTGCGGTGCTGGTGGTGGTTCTCTCGTTCATCATCAACGATGCCTGGCCTTACGTCTTCCCCGAGATCGGATTGGAGAATCCCACTCCGCGGTTCCCGGTGCTGAGAGTGGCAATTGTGACCGCCATCCTCGTCGTGGTCGGTCCCCACGTCACACGCCCGCTGCGACGTTTCGGCTGGCTGGCCATAACTGGAACCGCTTTCGCATCGATCAGTCTGGGTTATGGGACCCCCACCCACGTCATTGGCTCGTTCGGCATCGGACTGTTCTCTGCCGGTCTTCTCCTGGCCATCGTGGGGTCGCCGCGGGGGTACCCCGATCCCAACTCCGTGGCCGCAGCCCTCTCCATCCTCGGTGTTTCGGTCGATGCCCTCGAGGCCGCCCCGTACCAAACGTGGGGAGTCATTCGTTTCGTAGGCCGGGATGCCGACAGCGAGGTCGTCGACATCAAGGTGCATGGACGTGATGCCGTCGAGTCACGGCTCGTCGCAAAGCTCTGGCACACCCTCTGGTACCGAGAATCCAGCACGACCCTCGGCTACTCACGACTTCAGGCAGTGGAGCACGAGGCCTTGATCACGATCGTCGCGGATCGCGCCGGGGTGCGGGTGCCACAACTGGCGGCAGTGGGGAGCCCCACGTCGGAGATTTCCCTCATCTCCTTCCGTGGCACTGGGACGGCTCTCTCCGAGATGGATCCCGGCCACCTCACCGACGACGTGCTCATTCCGATTTGGAAGCAGGTTCGTCTCGTACACGAAGGATCCTTGAGCCACGGCTCTCTGGATACCTCGGCTGTCCAGATCGGCCCGGATGGGCCGATCATCACCGATTTCGCTCTCGGTTCACTTTCGGCAGACGCTTCGGATCAAGACACTGACATCGTCGAGCTTCTGTTCTCGCTCGCGGTGTTGGTGGGGGAGGAGCAGGCGGTCCGATCCGCACTCGAGGGACTGGGGCGCGAACGCCTCGTTGCGGTCCTGCCCTATCTCCAGGTGCCTGCGGTGAGTCCTACGACCAGGCGCCTCACCGAGAAGCCAAAGAACCTGATGTCCTCCCTGAGCTCGAAGGTGACCGAGGTCACCGAGTCTGAGATGCCGGAGCCGGTGAAGCTGCGCCGGGTCACGGTGAGAAACCTCATCATGGCCGCCCTCCTGTTCCTGGTCGCGTGGGCGCTGATCCCGCTGTTCACCAGTGTCGATTACGCCGAGATATGGGCGGTACTCGAGGCGGCGGATTGGCCCCTGCTCGTCTTTGCCCTGATCGTGGGGCAAACTCAATTCTTTCCCCAGGCAACGGCAACGATGTGCGCGGTCCAGGTCAAACTGCCATTTTGGCCATTGCTGACGTTGCAGACGGCAAGCCAGTTCGTCAGTCTGGCCATACCGAGCGCAGCCGGCCGCGTGGCGATGAACACGGTGTTTCTCACGAAATTCGGTCTTCCGGTGCCGGTCGCCCTGGTTCAGGGCTCCATCGACGGGTTCTCTGGGTTCCTCGTCCAGACCGCCATCCTCATCCTTCTGCTGCTCTTCGGTGACGTCGATCTCGGTGGCGACTTCGACCCTGCCGACCTGCCGTGGCTACTGATACTCGGCGTAGTGACTCTGGTCGCGATCGGGTTGGTGGTCACCGTTCTCAAGATCAAGAAGCTTCGGGAGCGTGTGGTGCCAGTGGTCATTCAGGCGTGGGGCGCTCTGAAAGTGGTGCTTCAACAGCCGTCTCGCGCGTTTGGGCTGCTCGGGAGCAACTTCGTCTACTGGAACGTGCTCGGGATCACTCTGTGGCTGACCTTGCAGGCCGTCGGGAGCGACCTCAGCTACGGATCCGCCCTTTTCGCCGCCGCAGGCACCAGTCTCCTGGCCGGTTTCATGCCCGTGCCCGGAGGTGTAGGCGTGGCCGAGGCGACGATGACCGCATTGTTGGTCACGTTCGGTGTCGATCAGTCGACGGCTTTTGCTGTCACCGTGGCCTATCGGGTGATCACCTTCTATTTACCAGCGCTGGAAGGTTTCTTCGGCGCCCGGTGGCTGGGGAAACACGGATACGTGTAGGGCTGGGGTCAATCGTGGGTCATCATGTCGATGGCCACAGTGGCGGTCAGTATCAATATCGGGTCTTGGCCGGGCTCGATCTCGACCCCGTAGGTGTCGCGAACCCGGAACCACTTCTTCGAGACTTCGGCGACCTTGTCACCGCCGTTGGAGATCTCGTATTCGTGATCGACGAGGTTCCCCTGAGCGTCGAGTTCCGCTCCGCTCGCAGTAGCGATCGAAAATCTCTCCCGCAGTGGCGTGATCATCGCCTTCTTGATCGTGGCCATAGTCGACCCGTCTGGAGCTTCGACCTCCATGACCTCCCTCACCCGGACCGGTCGATCCTGGATCCGAGCCACTTCATGGCCATATGGGTCCTCGAACACGAGAGTGCTTCGAACCCTGAGCGCCTTTCCGTTGACCTTGAACGCCTTCTCGCCCCGATCCGTCTCGATCCAGAAGTCGTCTCCGATCGAGACCAGTTTCTCCCGCATCTGATAGTGCACGGCGCTTCCCCCGACCCCGAACTCCTGGCGGTCCTCCTGACGCTCTTGTCGTCTACCGCGCAACGCCATAAGTTGACTCCTTCGTTGGGTGAGTCCAACTCAACGACCGTCCATCGCTCGTTACATCACCCATAGTGGACGAACCGTAGTTCGGACGGTCAGGCCTCTTGCCAGCGGACCGCAGATACCTCGTGGATCCCCGACAGACCACGCAACTCCGCTTCGGTGGCGGGCGCGAAGATGAACTCGCCCGAGCTCTCGGTCAGCTCCCGCACCAGTGAGGAGGCCAGGATCTCCGCACCGCGGGCCTCCGAGGCGATCCGGGCGGCCAGGATCACGGCCTTCCCGTAGAAGTCGTCGGCATCACGCACCGGTTCGCCGGTGTGAAGCCCGATGCGGACTCTCAGGCCGATCCCATTGGAGTTTCTGGCGGCCAGGGCCCGCTGGATCCCGATGGCGCAGCGCAGAGCGTCTTTCGCCGAGGGGAAGGCGATCATGAATCCGTCGCCCTGGGACTTCACCTCGAACCCCGAGTGGTCCTTGACCTGATTGCGGACGACCTGGTTGTGCGCACGAAGCACGGTGAGCCACTCGTCGTCTCCCAACTGCTCGGTGAGCTGTGTCGAGCCCTCGATGTCGGTGAAGAGGATCGTGACGGTTCCGTTGGGCGCCGTCGCCGTCGACAGGTCGGGGCGGGATTGGGTGATCGCGGTGGCGATGGTGTCGATGAGACCCAGCTCACGGAATCGATCGATCGCCGGGCCCTGCTCGAAGTCCTCGAGCTCGAAGAACTCCCGGACCTCGATTTCGGCTGCGGCGAGCACACCCGCAGGATTCGGATAGCGCATCGACCACTCGATGGCTTCCTCGCGGCTGTCGACCCGAATGATGGTGTAGCCGGCGATGATGTCAGGCGAGTCGGGGAACGGTCCGGGGACCATCTCACGCTCCTCGCCCCGGAACCTGATTCGCCAACCGCTCGACGTGGGCTTGAGACCGGTGGCGTCGTAGAGAGCTCCCGCCTTCGCCAGCTCGTTGGTGTACCCGGCCACCTCGCCCATCAGCTCCTGGCTTGGCAGTTCCCCGCTCTCGGTGGCGGCGGTGGCCTTCACCAGGATGATGTAGCGCATCGGCCATTCCTACCAGGTCCTTCTCCGGCGTAGGGTGAGGACAGCGGAGGAGGACGACACATGGACGTGAACCCGGTGCCCGAGGCCTATGGCTCAGTGACGATTTCCTTGACCGTGAGCCCTTGCCGCGAAGCGATCGAGTTCTACAAGTCCGCCTTCGGGGCCGAGGAGGCGACGCCTCCGATGGTCGGGCCCGACGGGAAGATTTCGCACGCCGAGATCCGGATTGGCGACACAATCGTGATGCTGAGCGACGAGCAGCCCGACTCACCCACCAAATCCCCCCGCTCGGCAGGGACCACCACGGCCGTGCTGTTTCTCTACACAGACGATGTCGACTCCGTCTGGGCGAGAGCTATCTCTTTGGGCGCCCGAGAGGTCTATCCCTTGTCGCTGCAGTTCTATGGCGACAAGGGTGGGCGTGTCGAAGACCCCTTCGGACATCAATGGGGGCTGGGTCAGCACGTCGAAGATGTCAGTCCTGAAGAGATGGAGCGGAGGGTCGCCGAGTTCTTCGAGGCCTCAAGGGCAGAGCGGCAGCGCCTTCTCTCAGACGAGCTCGGCGACCGAGCCGATTGAGGTGACATCCGCCGGGCCGAGTGCGTAGGGATCGACCAAGAACGCCCGCGCCAGTCCTGCCGCTCTGGCCCCGTTCACATCGTGGAACACCGAGTCGCCCACGTACCAGGCATTCGATGGCTCCACACCCATGCGCTCGGTCGCGGCTTGGAAGATCCTCGGGTCGGGCTTGGCCAACCCAACCTCATGTGAGTCGACGACGAATTCGAAGAGGTCGAGCAGCCCTGCCTTGCCAAGGGAACCACGCACCGAACCATCGGAATTCGACACGACTGCGACCCTCACTCCGGAGTCTCTGAGCCGCTCGACGGCCGTCCTCACACCCTCCAGGGCGTGGTTCCACAGTCCGTAGCCGTGATCGGTCTTCTCCCCGGCCAGATGCGGATCAATCACACCGAGAATCGTGAAATAGCGCTCCATCCACCAATCCCAGTCGACCTCTTGACCTGCAAGCCGGAGATCTGAGTACTCGGCCATCGCCTCGTAGTGGGCTCGGTGAGCCCGTGCGGCGTCGATCGACACACCCAGCAGGCGCCCCATCTCCTCGGTGTCCTGAAGCAACAGAGTCCCTCCGGCGTCGAAGAGAATGGCTGTAGGCCGACTCGCGGATGTCATCGATGGCATCTCAGCAGATCGGGCGCCCCAAAGACCCGAACCCGCTAGAACTACGGCATGTCCAAGCTCCTGCCACCGATAGCGAGCGATCTCGAGATCGCCCGCACCGCCAAGCTGAAGCCGATCTACGAGGTGGCGCGGGACCTCGGTCTGGAGGACGACGAGGTCATCCCCTACGGCGCCACCAAGGCAAAGATCCATCTCGATGCCCTCCGCCGGATCGCCGGCAACCCCATGGGCAAGTATGTCGACGTCACTGCGATAACACCGACGCCGCTGGGTGAGGGCAAGACGACCACGACTGTTGGCCTGGTCCAGGGTCTGGGGGCTTTGGGCCACCGATCGATCGCCTGCATCCGACAGCCGAGCATGGGACCCACCTTCGGGATCAAAGGCGGCGCCGCCGGTGGTGGGTACAGCCAGGTGGTACCGATGGACGAATTCAACCTCCATCTGACCGGGGACATGCACGCCATCGCGGTTGCGCACAACCTGGTGGCCGCCGCCATCGACGCCCGCTGGTACCACGAAGGTCGTCTCACCAGCGAAGCGCTCAATGTGCTCGGGCTGAAGCGACTCGCAATCGATCCCGACCGGATCAGCTGGCGTCGGGTAGTCGATGTCAACGACCGGGCCCTTCGCCACGTGGTCATCGGGCTCGGAGGAGCCCTCGATGGCCGACCGCGGGAGAGTGGCTACGACATATCGGTGGCCAGCGAGTTGATGGCCATCCTGGCCTTGGCCGATGGCGCCGACTACCCGTCGGCACTGCGCAATCTGCGGGAGCGGGTGGGCCGGGTGGTAATGGGGCTGTCCAAAGACGGTGCCCCGATCACACTGGACGACCTCGGTGTGGGTGGCGCCGTCACGGTCCTCATGAAGGACACCCTCCATCCCAATCTCATGCAGACGCTGGAGGGTCAGCCTGCGTTCGTGCACGCAGGGCCCTTTGCCAACATCGCCCACGGCAACTCTTCGATCCTTGCCGATCGGATGGCGCTTCATCTCGGTGACTACGTGGTGACCGAGTCCGGATTCGGTGCCGATATGGGCATGGAGAAGTTCTTCGACATCAAGTGCCGCGTGTCCGGACTGCGGCCAGATTGCGTCGTGATGGTGGCGACGGTGCGGGCGCTGAAGACCCACGGTGGAGGCCCGAGAGTGGTCGCGGGGCGTCCACTTGCCAGTGCCTACACGGAGGAGAACCTGCCGCTCCTACGGGCCGGGATGGCCAACCTGAAGGCACATCTCGATATCGCCGCCGGGTTCGGGGTGCCGGTGGTGGTGGCGATCAACCGGTTTCCCACCGACAGCGAGCACGAGTTGGAGTTGGTTCAACAGTCCGCCATGGAGGCCGGTGCTTTCGCCGCGGTCACCACCGAGCATCATGCCCGCGGCGGTGAAGGAGCACGCGAATTGGCCAGAGCCGTGGTGGAGGCGAGCAGCCAGCCGACCCGGTTCGACTTCCTCTACCCCCTCGACCGCCCGATCAAGGACAAGATCGAGACCATCGCCACCAAGATCTACCGGGCAGGGTCGGTCGTGTACACACAGCAGGCGGAGACTCAGATCGCCGATTTCGAGCGGTCGGGGTTCGGCTATCTGCCGATCTGCATGGCCAAGACCCACCTTTCGATCAGCGACGACCCTTCATTGAAAGGTGCTCCGCACGGGTATGAGCTCACTGTGCGAGAGGTCAGGGCGTCGGTCGGGGCCGGGTTCATCTACCCGCTCCTCGGCGAGATGAGCACTATGCCCGGCCTGGGAGCAACGCCGGGCTTCATGAAGGTCGACATCGATGAGTCGGGTGAGGTGGTGGGTCTGCACTAGACCCATTTTCTTCAGGAGAGCTGTACCCGTTGCTCTCCGGTGTAGATGGTGAAGCCGTTGTCGCGGAGAAAGCCGATCACCGTCATGTGGAATTCTTCGGCCAGGTCGAGGGCGAGGCTGGAGGCTGCGGAGACTCCACAGACCAGAGAGAGGCCGGCCACCGCTGCCTTCTGGACGATCTCGAACGAGACCCTGCCCGAGACCAGCAAACCGAGTTGGTCGATCGGCCAGCGGGTCGAGGCGAGATGACCGACCAGCTTGTCCACCGCATTGTGCCGGCCCACATCCTCCCGCACCGCCACCAGGGTCCCGTCCGGCTCGAATGCGGCAGCGGCGTGGATGCCCCCGGTCGAGCGAAAGGCGGGCTGCTCCTCGATGAGACGGCCGGGGAGGCCGAGCAGTGTTTCCCGGGTAACCACTGGCCCGTCGGGCGGCACCGAGCCGGCCACCCGGATGGCGTCGATCGAAGCCTTGCCACACACGCCGCAGGAGGAGGTGGCATAGAAGTTGCGCTGGAAACGGGACGGATCGACCATGACGCCCGGGGCGAGCCGGACATCCCAACGCCCTTCGCCGAGGTCGACCACTGACACCACTTCGCCGGGTCCGTTGACGATGCCCTCCGTGATGGCGAAGCCCAGCGCCAACTCGGCGTCATGCCCGGGTGTGCGCATGACGACGGCAATGGCGGTCCCATCGAGTCGGAACTCCACCGGCTCCTCGACGACTAGGTCGTCTTGGACCCGTGCCGCATTCCCCCGTACCCGGATCACCTGCCGGCTGCTGACCGCCTCAGTCGCCACGGCCGCTGCTGACGTACATCCAACCGAACCGGCCCTTGATGCACAGGTTGCCCAGGGTCACGTCGTGATCGTGAGGCGACGTGACGCTGACGATCTGGCCATCCTGGGTGTGGAGATCGAGGTTGCAGCCCACCCCGCAGTAGGAACAGACTGTCCGGGTGATTTCCTGGCGCGACTCGTCCCAGGACCCTGCCTCCCTCATGTCCCACTCGATCTTCCCGGCGAGAGCTCCCGTCGGGCAGACAGCGATGCAGTTGCCGCAATAGACACAGGCCGAATCGGGCAGGACAACGTCGAACTCGGTGGAGATCCGTGCGTCGAAGCCGCGTCCCGCAACCGCGATGGCGAAGGTGTTCTGGTGCTCGACCCCACATGCGTCGACACAGCGGTAGCAAAGGATGCAGCGGCCGTAGTCCCGCACGTAGAGCTCGTCTTCTACCTTGGCCGGCTCGGCAACCGTGGCGGCGAACTCGAGATCGGCCGGATGGTGATGCCCCGGCGCCGGCACCTCACGGGGTGACTCCGGCTCGGGGATGCCAAAGCGCTCGGCCCGCGCCCCTGCTTCGGTCATCCACTTGTCGAGTTGGGCACCAGCCCGATCCAGCTCCGAGGCCGAGCCCAACAACTCCATGACCAAGCGTCGGCTGTGTCGGGCGCGGTCCGAGCCTGTGGTGATTTCCATCCCGTCTTCAAGCTTGCGAGAGCACGAGGGCACGAGAGTGCGGGAGCCTTCGATCTCCACGACGCATACGCGGCAGGCGTTGGCCGCGGTCAGGGTAGGCCCGTAACAGAGAGTCGGAATGTCCGCCCCCGACTGGCGGCAGGCGTCGAGAACCGTGGAGCCGGCGGCGATTTCGATCTCCGCCCCATCGACTCGGGCCGATAGGGTCGAAACCGACTCGCTCACCGCGGTCATCGGGCCGCTCCCGGAAGACTGAGACGGAAGGCCGACTGGACTGCGGACGCGGCGGTCTGGCCCAGTCCGCATATCGAGGCGTCGGTCATCACCAGAGCCAGGTCATCGAGCCTCTGCCGCTCTTCGGCGACGCCGCCCAACGGGCTGCCGGCGGCGAGCCGGGCAAGGGCCTCCTCCTGCCGCACCGTGCCGATCCGGCAGGGCACACACTGCCCGCAGGACTCGTCCCTGAAGAATTGGGCGATTCGACGCAGGACCGGGCCAAAGTCGGTCGTGTCGTCGAAAACGATCACGGCCCCCGAGCCGAGACCGGTCTGAGCTGCGGCAGCGCCTTCGAAGGTCAGTTCCATGTCGAGGGTCTCGGAGTCGACGAAACTCCCCGCGGCGCCGCCCACCAAGACCGCTCCCACCCCGGCGCCATCACGCACGCCGCCGGCAACCATGATCAATTGGCGCAGCGTGGTCCCGAACGGGACCTCGTACAGCCCGGGCCGGGTTACATCTCCGGAGATGCAGAAGAGCTTGGGGCCGGTGGAGCGCTCGGTGCCGATCGCGGCGAACTCCAACGCTCCCATCTCGAGCACGGTCAGTACCGCCACCAGCGTCTCGATGTTGTTCACCGAGGTGGGTTTGCCGAATACCCCTTTCTCGGTGGGAAAGGGTGGCTTTTGCCTTGGCTCGCCCCGCTGACCCTCGATGGACGCGAAAAGGGCCGTTTCCTCGCCGCAGATGTAGGCGCCCGCCCCGCGTCTGACCTCGACGTCGAATTCGAAACGCGCCCCAGCGACGTCGGGGCCGAGGAGACCCGCAACCCGTGCCTGGTCGATGGCGCCGGCCAGTCGACGCTCGGCCACCGGGTATTCGCCCCTTACGTAGGCGAAGCCCTTCCTGGCCCCGGTAACGAAGCCGGCGATGGTCATCGCCTCGATGACTGCGAACGGATCGCCTTCCATCAGGATCCGGTCCTTGAAGGTGCCCGGCTCCGACTCGTCTCCATTGGCAATGATGTATTTCACATCGCCACCCGCGGCAGCGACCCCCCGCCACTTGATCCCGATGGGAAAAGCCGCGCCACCTCGACCTCTCAGACCCGATTCGTCGAGTGCGCTCAGAACACCATCCCGCCCCATCGCGATGGCTTTCTCCAGGCCGGCGTAGCCGCCGCTATGCCGGTAGGAATCGAGGCTCTCAGGGTCGATCTCCCCGATCCGGCGGAGGAGTCGCAGGTCATTCCGGTCCTGATGGATCAGACCCGTGGGCAGCTCGTCGAAAGCGAGACCAATGAGCCCGGCGGCATCGGCAGGGGCGAAATTGCGATAGCCGGATCCGGCAGTGTGCGTCAATGCGGCCGGAGCCCGGTCACATTGGCCGAGACAGGGGCTCGGCGTCCAGCCGATTCCCGGACCGGCGCCGCCGGCGGGCCCCAGCTCCTGTTCCAGGGAGGTCTTCAGCTCATCCGCCCCATAGCGAGCACAGACGATGTCGTCGCAGACATGGATCAGCGTCGGCGGACGAGACCTGGTGTTGATCAGGGCGTAGAAGGTGGCGACTCCGTAAGCCTCCGCAGGAGGGACGGTGAGTCTCACCGATATGTAGCCGAGCGCCCCTTTGCTCACTGAGCCCACGGCGTCCTGCACCGCGTGCAGCGCCGGGAGCAGGAGGTTGCGTCGCGCCCGGGCAGCGTGCCCTCCGTAGGCGACATGCCCATCGAGCCCGGTGAAGTGACCGCCATCCCAGCCCGACTCGGGCGGTCCGAGCAGATCGTCGACCGCCCCGCGTTCGACCTCGGTCGGCCCTTCCAGCAGATTGCGTATGTCCATCAGGTGGAGACCAGCGTCTCGACCCGCACCGCGGTTGCCTTGAACTCGGCGGTCCCTGACTTCGGGTCCCAGGCGTCGATCGTCAGCTGATTCACGTCCGTGTCGTCGGGGAAGTGGACCGCCATGAAGGCCAGACCGGGCCGGAGCGAGCGGTCCAGCCTGACCGGAGCCTCGAGACTGCCGCGTCGGGACACCACCCTCACGGTCTCGCCCTCGTCGACGCCGAGTGCCACCGCGTCCTCCGGAGAGAGATCGAGTACCCCATGGATGCGCCGGGGTGATGGATAACGGCCGCTCTGCACCCCCGTGTTGTACGAGTCGAGTCGACGGCCGGTGGTGAGACGCAGCGGGAACTCCTCGCTCAGGGGGTCCACCGGTGGCACCCATTCGACGACGGAGAATGGCGCCTTGGGCCCGGTCTCCTCCTCCCAGAGCCGTCCATGGAGGAACAGTGTGCCGGGATGGTCCTCGGTGGGGCAGGGCCATTGCAGCCCGCCCGATTCGTCGAGTCGCTGGTAGGTCATCCCGCCGTGGATCGGCGAGAGACTGCGCAATTCGTCCCAGGCCTCCTCTGCGGTCGGGGTGGGCCATTCGTAACCCATCGCCCGGGCCACCATGCTCATCAGCTCGATGTCGTCCCTCGCTTCCCCCGGAGGGTCGATCGCCCTCCGCACTCGCTGCACCCGTCGCTCACTGGAGGTGAACGTTCCCTCGACCTCACCCCACCCAGCGGCGGGAAGCACGACATCGGCGATCTCGGCGGTGGCGGTGAGGAAAAGGTCTTGGACCACCATGAAGTCGAGACCGGTCAGCCGCCGCTCCATCTGCTGGGCGTCTGCTTCTGACTGCAGAGGGTTCTCCCCGATCACGTAGAGGGCGCGCAACTCGCCTTCGTCCATCGCCTCGTGCATCAGGCTGATGTGCTTGCCGGGCCGGTGCGGGATCGTGCATCCCCAGACCTTCTCGAATTTCCCTCGCAGATCGGGGTCCGCCACCAATTGGAATCCCGGCAGACGGTTGGGGAGGGCACCCATGTCGCCACCTCCTTGGACGTTGTTCTGGCCCCGGACCGGGACGACGCCCGAGCCGTAACGTCCGACATGCCCGCACAACAACGCGAGGTTGATCAGGGCCAGGACGTTGTCAGTGGCGTTGTGATGCTCGGTGATGCCCAGCGTCCAACACAGCTGGGCGGTGGGGGCGGTGGCGTATTCGTGGGCGAATTGTTTGATCGCCTCGGCCGGGACGCCGGTGACCTCTTGGCCGCGTTCCAGTGTCCAGTGCTCGACCGATTCGACGTACTCGTCGAAGCTGGAGGTGGCGTGGGCGACGAAGTGCTCGTGGTAGAGGTCCGAATTGATGATCTCCCACGCAATCGTGTTGGAAAGGGCGATGTCCGATCCGACATCGATGCCGAGCCAGACGTCGGCCCAGGCCGCCGAGGAGGTTCGCCTCGGGTCGACCGCGAACATCCTGGCGCCATTGTTGATGGCCTTCAGGACATGGTGAAAGAAGATCGGGTGCGCCTCGCGCGCGTTGGAGCCCCACATGACGATGAGGTCTGTGTCTTCCATTTCTCGATAGGAGCTAGTGCCGCCACCTGCCCCGAACACAGTCGCCAGACCGGCGACAGAGGGGGCGTGTCAAGTGCGGTTGCAGCTGTCGATGTTGTTGCTGGACATGACCACTCGGGAGAACTTCTGTGCCATGTAGTTCATCTCGTTGGTCCCCTTCGAGCAGCTGAACAAACCGAAGGCGTCACCCCGATGGGGGGCAAGCCCGGTGGCTATCCGCTCAACGGCCTCCTCCATGCTCGCCGGGCGCAGGACTCCGTTGTCCCGCACCAGTGGCTGGGTGAGCCGTGCGTAATTTCGCTTCACAATCACCTCCTTTCCACCATCGATGGCGAGGGTACCCAACCGCCGGTTGGCATGGATGCCACTCACGATCTAGCAATTGGGGGCCGATAATCTGAGGATCGTGACCCGCCCTCTCGCCTCGATCGTCGCGTGCGCCCTGATACTCGGTGCCTGCACACCTACGACCTCCGACACCACCACGACGGTGCCGGCGACGTCGTCCACCGAGACCGGGGGAACCGCTACCACGAGTGGCGAGAACGCTTCGACGACAACCACTCTCGCCGAGCCGACCTGGGAGGAGCTTCCCGGTATCGACGCTCTGCCCGCCGCCGTCCAGGAAGAGCTGCTCGGGTTGGTCCGCACCACGGAAGAGATCCGTGGCCTTCGCTTTCAGGAGCCACCGACCATCGTGATCGTCACCGAGCAGGAGCTCGAAGACCGGGTTCGCCAGCAGATCGAGGACGAATCCGAAGATTTTCCGGCCGACGAGGCGTTGTACAAGCTCCTCGGCCTGCTCGACGCCGAGGTCAATCTCCAGTCCCTCCTCACCGAGCTCTACGGAGAGCAGGTCGCCGGCTTCTACGACGGTGAAACCGGCGAGCTCGTGGTCCCGATGCGGGAAGAGGGGTTCAGCGTCGTCCAGCGGGGGACCATGATCCACGAGCTCACCCATGCCTTGACCGATGATCAGCTCGATTTCCACACCAGCTACACGACGATGCTCGACGAGGATCGTCTCGACGAGGCCTCGGCCTATCAGGCCCTCATCGAGGGCGACGCGAGCATGGCCGAGCTTCTCTTCCTGCAGACCCTCTCCCAAGAAGAGCTCGGTGAGTTCTTCTCCGAGGCGCTGGACGTGGACACCGCCGCCCTCGATTCCGCTCCTCAATTCATACAGGACTCTCTGATCTTCCCCTACGACTCCGGTCTTGCCTGGGTGCAGGCCCACTATCTCCAGGACCAGTGGACGACGATCAACGAGGCCTACTCCGAGATGCCCGGTTTGCCCGGATCGACAGAGCAGATCATCACGCCGAGTGATTATGAGAGAGACCTGCCCAGGACATTCGAGGCGACCGCACCGTCGGTTCCCGGCTACGAGCTCGAGCGGGAGTCGGTGTGGGGTGAGTTCGGGTTCAGGATCATGATCGATCAGATCCTCGGGGAGGATGTGGGGGTCGATGCCGCCGATGGATGGGGAGGCGACTACTACGCCCAATGGTTCGACGGCCAGAACGCAGCATTGCTCATTTTGTTCGAGGGGGACACCGATCATGACACCGAGGAGCTGAGGTCGGCGCTGCTCGATTACGCCCTCTCCGCGGTTGCGGAGGAGGACTACGTCTGGGTCGAGGTCCTCGATGGCCGTCTGGCGTTCATCGCCGCCGACCAGCCTGAGGTCGGCGAGTCGATCCTGGCCTCGGTCAGCGGCTAGACGCCTTACCCCGGCTCAGACGATCACCTAGCGTCGTCTGCATGCAGAGAATCGCGCTGAGCGCCACCGATTGGCGCACCACCGGTTACCTGGCGCGAACTTTCTCCGATCGTCTGCTCGGTGTCCGGCGCGCCCCGGCCGGCTCGGTCGTGGTGCTCCCGACGACCAGTGTCCACAGCTTCGGTCTCCGCCGGACTCTGGACCTGATCGGCGTCGATGACCGGATGACGGTCGTGGCGACCATGCCTCTGCGCCCCAACCGCGTCCGGGTGATCCCATCGGCTCGGATGATCGTCGAGCTTCCTGCCGGAAGGCCCCTCCCCGAGATCGGGGAGACGATCGAGATCACCTATGGCTGATGGCGGTCGGTTGCTCGTCTGCGCCACCCCGATCGGCAATCTCGGCGACGTTTCGGATCGTCTCCGTGAGGTGCTGCAGACGGTCGACGTGGTGTACGCCGAAGACACCAGACGGACTGCAACGCTGCTTCGTCACGTCGGGGCGAGCCCAACGGTGAGGTCGATGTTCGTGGGCAACGAGAAGAAGCGCACCGTAGACCTGCTCGCCGCTCTCGACCAGGGGCTCATGGTGGCGCTGGTCACCGACGCCGGGATGCCCACGATATCCGACCCCGGTTCCGACGTAGTGCGGCTGGCGCGGGAGGCGGGTCATCTGGTGACGGTTGTGCCCGGACCTTCGGCTGTCGTTGCCTCGGTGGCACTGGCTGGCTTCGGAGGGGACCGCTTCGTGTTCGAGGGATTCCTGCCGCGCAAGGGCAAAGAGCGTTCCGCCCGCCTCGCCCGGATCGATCGCGAGGATCGGCCCGTCGTCCTCTTTGTCAGCCCTCATCGACTGGTGGCGGACCTGGAGTCGATCGCGGCAGCGACCGGTGTCGAACGTGAGATCGTGATCACAAGGGAGATGACCAAACTCCACGAGGAGGTCTGGTCGGGCTCGGTAGGCAAGGCCATCGAGGAGTGGTCTGATCGAGAGGTGAAAGGTGAGGTCACCGTGGTGGTCGCTCCCGGCCCGTCGGAGTCCCCTTCGCTCGACTCGGCGGTGGCGGAGGCGAGAGGTCTCGTCGACGGAGGCGTGTCTCCCTCGGAAGCTGCCAGACGAGCGGCCGCGGCGACCGGCGTGTCCCGTCGTGATATCTATCAGGTCTTGATCGGGGATCAGGAACCGAGTTGAGCCCGACAGGTGGCGCAGATCCCCTTTTCCTTGAACTGGGTGACTTTGGTCTCCGACCCGCAGAACGTGCAGGTGTCGGTCAGTTTGCGCAAGACGATCGAGCCACCTTCGACGGCGATGAAGAGGTGGTCCCCTTCTCTTATGTTGAACAGCCTTCTCGTCTCCGCCGGGATCACGATCCGGCCCAGATCGTCGATCTTCCGGGCGATACCTGTTTCCATAGCCACCTCAGCTTCCCCGCGGCGAGCCTACCCGGGGTGTTCCAACCGGTGCCGGGTACCGTCCCCGCATGCACTGGGTCGACACCCACTGTCACCTCCAACTCGACGAGCGTGACCCGGTCGTGCTCCTGGAACGGGCGGCGGACGTCGACTGGGTTGTGGTGCCAGGTGTCGATCTAGAGAGCTCGAAAGAGGCGGCTCGCCTGGCTGCAGCTCATCCGGGCCAGGTGCTGGCCACCGCTGGCCTCCACCCTCACGACGCGGGCATGTGGGTCGAGCAGGGGGCCGCAATCAGCGAGTTGGCCCCCACGGCGACAGCGATAGGTGAGACCGGGCTCGACTTCTACCGCAATCTCTCGTCGCGGTCGGACCAGATCCGGGTGTTTCGTCGTCATGTTGGGCTCGCCCTCGAACTGGGCAAGCCGATCGTGGTCCATTGTCGGGACGCATTCGCCGAGGTGATCGAGCTGATCGAGGACACCGGTGTCGGTCCGCAGACGGTGATGCACTGCTGGACTGCGGGCCCCAAATGGACCCGTCGCTATCTCGATCTCGGTGTGACGTTCTCTTTCGCCGGGCCGGTCGCATTCGAGACCGGGGATACGGTGCGGCTGGGGGCAGCTCAGGTGCCACCTGACCGTGCCCTGGTCGAGACCGACACCCCTTATCTGGCCCCACCTCCGCACCGCGGACAACCGAACGAGCCGGCATGGGTAGCGCTGGTCGGCGCGGCCCTGGCCCGGGTATGGGGGCTCGAACTCGAGGAAGTAGCTCGCGTCACCTCGGCCAATGCAGCGCGGGTTTTTGAGCGATGACTGCCCAGACGAGGTCCGAGATCGCCGGTTTGCTGTCCCGGCACGGGCTGTCACCGTCGCGACGCTTGGGGCAGCACTTCCTCGCCGACGCCAACATCACACGGAAGATCGTGGATACAGCCGGGGTGGGGCCGGGCGAGCAAGTCCTCGAGATCGGCGCTGGCACCGGGACCTTGACCCGGGCTCTGGCCGCCGCCGGCGCTCACGTCGTTGCCTATGAGATCGATGCCGGGCTGATGCCCGTGCTCGAGGAGGCCACTCGGGGATTGTCCGTCGAACTCAAACTTCTCGATATCACCGACGCCGACTTGGCCGGCGAGTTGAGCAGTGGCCGCTGGGTGATGGTGGCCAATCTGCCCTACAACGTCGGGACACCTCTGGTCCTCGATGCCCTGCGTCGCGTTCCCAAGATCGAGCGATTCGTGGTGATGGTGCAAAGAGAGGTGGCCGAGCGACTCGTCGCCGCGCCCGGCAACAAGCGGTACGGGCTGCCCTCGGTCGTTACGGGGATCCACGCCGTCGGGCGCCTTGCCTTCACGGTCCCTGCTCAGGTGTTCTACCCGCCACCGCGGGTGGAGTCGGCCGTCGTCGTGTTGGATCGGGTCCCGGCTCCAGAAGGTGCCGAGCGGGCCATCGAAATCGCCGCCGCCGGGTTCAACCAGAGGAGGAAGATGCTGCGTGGCGCGCTCGCGGTCGTGTTCGACGACCCGGTAGCAGCCCTGGTCCGAACCGGCATCGACCCGACTGCTCGGGCTGAGGACCTCTCCCCGGTCGACTATCTGGCATTGGCTCGAGCGTGACTGTCTACGAATCGCCGGCCAAGCTCAATCTCAACCTCCTCGTCGAGGCACGACGGTCGGATGGGCTCCATCCCCTGCAGTCGCTGGTCCAGACCATCGAATGGCTCGATCAACTCGAGGTCGAGGAGTCCGAGGAGGACATCCTCGTCATCGCAGGCGCCGAGCTGGACCCTGAGGACAATCTGGTGACGAGGTCTCTGAAGGAAATCAGGGCGCGAGGCTTCGTTCCCCCACTCGATATCCGACTCGACAAGCAGATCCCCGTCGGGGCCGGGCTCGGTGGGGGAAGCTCCAACGCAGCGGCCACGTTGCTGGCGGCAGCGGAAACGGGAAGGCTGCCGCGGTCTGTGGCCGAGGAGGTTGCGCCTTCCCTCGGCGCCGACGTGCCGCTCTTCCTCACCGGGGGCACGATGTTGATGTCCGGGATCGGGGATAAGGTGGAATCGCTGAGACCCCTGACCGGATTCGGGGTCGCGATAGCGGTGCCAGTCTTCGAGATGTCCACTGTGGAGGTCTACCGGCGATGGGACGAGATGGAGGGACCGGAGGGCGAGTCGATTTCGCCTCGTCTCCTCCCACCGCGTCTCCGTGACGGGATGCCTATCCGAAACGACCTGATCCCTGCGGCGGTGGCCATCGAGCCGGCTTTGGCCGATTTCATGGCCGACCTCCGGATGCATTGGGGAGGACCGGTGCTCATGACAGGCTCCGGCTCCGGCTGCTTCGGCTTCTTCCCCGACCACGAGGAGGCCGCCGACGCTGGTCGCTCGGTCGAGAGCCTCTGTCGTGCTGCGGTGGGGGCCGGTCTGCGGCCCAACGGAGTGTCGCGCTAGAGAAGGCGCAGCATCTTTTCGTCGACGTCGACGCCTAGACCCGCGGCGGTTGGAACATCGAAATCGCCCTTGTCGACGGTGATCGGCGATTCGGTGACGTCCTGGATCACGCCCTGGTTGGCCGGGCTGCACCCGTAGTCGACCCGGTCCATCGCCGCGGCACAGTGGAGGTTGGCGGCTGCCGAGACGCTGGACTCGATGACCTTCCCGGCCAGATTGACGTCGAGCCCTCCAGCCGAGCAGATGGCGGCACCTCTCATCACCCCGGTCATCCCGCCATGCTTGATCAACTTGAGGCTCACCCCGCCCAAGGGCGTGCCCACGAATCCGAGCACCGAGTCCAGGCTTCCCGCGCTTTCGTCGGCGCACAGCTTGACCGGTGACGATTCGGCCAGGCGAATCAGCGCATCGCGATCGGCCCTTGACACCGGCTGCTCGATGAAGCGGACCCGGTCGGGATCCAAGAGGGCCAGGAATGACCTCGCCTCCTTCTCACTCCACGCCTCGTTGGCGTCGCCGCAGACGACTCCCTCCTCACCGACGAGATCGGCAGCAATGGCGACCGTGGCCAACTCGGCGTCGCGGGCAGCCATGCCCAGCTTGATCTTGAACCACGAGAAGCCCCGGGCACGACGCTCCGCCAGCTTGTCGGCGTCGGCCGATGGGTCGCCACTTCCCACCAGCGTCAGAGCGGGAACCCGGTCCCGGACAGCTCCGCCGAGAAGCTCGAAGGCGGGCACACCGAGAATCTTGCCCACCAGGTCGTGAAAGGCGATGTCTATGGCCCCGACGGCCGTGGTCGCTTCCGGGCGGGCGCTGGTCATCCGGCTCCAGAGATCGTTATTTCGCATCGGGTCGGAACCGATGACCTGGGGGGTGAGCATTTCCAGGTCGGACACGATGTCGGCTTGCCTCTGGTGAGTGAGCGACGGCGCTTCGACCCCTTCCCCCCATCCGATGACTCCATCGTCGGTGACCAGCTTCACCAGGACGTTCCCTGTGCTCTCGATCACCCCGTTCGACATCGGAATCGGCGTCCGCAGAGTCATGGTGATTGGATGGATCTCCAGCTTTGCGATTCGCATCGAATCCCCTAGACCGCGAACCGGGCGAGCGCTTCGGGGGTGATCTCCACCCCATGACCGGGGACATCGGGCACGCGGATGGTCCCGTCGATCACCGCGAACGGCAATGTCAAGGCATCGGGTGGGATCAGCTCGGCGTATTCGACCATGAATCCCCGCCGACTGGCACCGACCAGGCTGATCGACAGCTCGTGCCAGAGATGACTGCTCAGGGCGAGGTTGTAGGCCTCGGCGAGATGGGCGATCTCGACGAACTCGGTGATCCCTCCGCATCGACCCACGTCGGGTTGCAGGTAGGCGGCGGCCCGTCGGTCGCAGACCTCCCGGAAACCCCATCCGAAGTACACGTTCTCCCCGGTCGCCACCGGCACCGGTGACGCCGCTGCCACTTGGGCGAGATCGCCGGTGCTGTCTGCCAGGACCGGCTCCTCGAACCAGGCGATCCCGTGATCGGCCAGCATCCGGGCGGTTTCCAGAGCCTGATTGACCGTGAAACGCTGGTTGGCGTCGGCGAAGAGGGTGAAGTCTTCTCCCATCTCCCGGCGGAGTAGCTCCGTGCGCTCCTGGTCCCTAGGACCGCCGATCTTGTACTTGTACGCGGTGATCCCTTGTTTCGAGAATGCCCGGCACTCGGCGATCAGCTCGTCGTCCGAGAGGCTGTGCCAACCCCCACTCCCGTAGACCGGGACATCCGATACAAACCCACCGAGCAGCCGGTGCAGCGGCAGACCGGCAGCTTTTCCCACCAGATCCCAGCAGGCGATGTCCACTGCCGACAGAGCCCAAACCCCGAGCCCGGCTCGCATCCGGGGCTTGTTCGGGCTCCACATCCGGTCCCAGACGGCCGCGGGAGCCAGGGCGTCTTGGCCGATGACCAGGGGAGCCAACTCGGCGTCGATATACGGCTTTATCGCCACGTTCGCCATGCCCCCCAGGCCAGCGGTGATCCCGAAGCCACTCAACCCGCCTGGGGTCCGAAGATGCACCGCGGTCGCATCGACGTGGGTGTAGGTGGAGAGCGCGGTGGTGATCGGTGTGGTGAGGGGGAAGCGGAGCGCGGTCG
>JBEVJN010000010.1:0-3097 GCA_040510135.1 Acidimicrobiia bacterium
CTGTCCGGCGTCGGCTTCGTCGCCATATCCCGGGCCCGTCGCTCTCCGGTCATCGCCCCGGCGCAGCCCTGATCGTTGGATCACCCCCCCATCACAATGACGACCAGACGGCCGGTAGGGCCATCGACCACCGAGATACCGGCGCGGTCGTATCCGGAGATGGCGAATTGGGACAGTGCTGTCGGAGACTCGAGCATGGCGTCGACCGCCGCCCGGGCACTGCTGGCCAAGGCCAGGTTCTCCCCGACCACGGCGAGACGGATCCCGGCCGCCGCAACATCGGTGGCAACGCTGCCGCCAGGGGGGTAGTCACGAGAGAGCCTGCCGCTGGTGTACATCCCGACCGCCCTCGACTCGGCGACACGGTCCAGACTGGCGCTGCGCCCGAGCGCAGACACGCCGAGACCCGTCCGGTGCTCGTTCACCTGCATCAGGACTTCGGCGGTCTCTTCCCGCACCTGTCGAACCGCATCGGGCGCGGCGGAGGGAATAGCCAGGGCCTCGTTGCCTTCCGGGACGACCCGGTTCACGCCGAACAAATCCTGGATCGCGGCCAGTGAGCCAAGCACCCCGTCGGGGGCCATGGTCTCGAAGACCTGCTGGGGCGCCGCATCCGGACCGGCGATGGCTTGGGCCACGGACGAGTCCTCGAAGCGGGCATCCCAGCCACCCGGGACTACCCGGGCCAGATTGATCACGACGAGGATGATGGCGATACCCCACAACGCGGCAACCGCGGCGCCACCCAGACGGTTGATCAGATTCAGGCCAGGGAGGGACATCACCCTTGACAGGTAATGGGCCGCGATGCTCATCGCTACGCCAAATAGGAGAAAGAGGACGACGCCCGCCCCGATCGTGGCCACCTCCGGGGCCACCGAGAAACGCTCGGTGATGAACTCCCCGAGCGGGCCGCTCAGGCGGAATGCCACCCAGAGGCCGATGACGAGGGCCACCAGATCGAGCGCTTCCCGAACGAATCCACGAAGCCAGCCCCTGACCAGCAGTCCGGCGATGAACAGCCCGAGGACGAAGTCGATCATTTCGTTCTACGTTTTAAGGCCTACGTTGGACGTAGCGCGGTATTGGTAGAACGCCGGATGTTCCCCCGTCAGACCCGGACAGTCAGTACAGGGCAGGGGGCAGACATCAAGATGTCGTGGGCATTGGAGCCGAGGAGGAACTTTCCGGCCGATGTCCGCTGCCGGAGCCCGATCACGATCAGCTCGCCGCCGAGGTCACCAGCCGCCTGGACGATGTCCTCCGCCGGCGCATTTCCCCGTACGAAGTTGTGGATCGAGTAGGTGATGCCTTCCTTCGACAACTCTTCGTCGATGATCTCGAGCTCTCGATCACTTGCGACGACATCCTCATCGTCGTCGACGCCTGCGCCGTGGAGGGAATGAACCACCACCAGGTCGGTATTCCGCAGCTTGGCCTCCGAGATCCCCAACTCCAGCGCCGCCCGGCCCCGCTCGGCGGACATGTACCCGACGATCACGCTCATCGTTGCCTTTCGCCTCTGAGGGCAGAAATTAGCTCCCGGAGAGCTCGATCCGCATCCTCTTATTGGCTTTCCCTTTCGACTCGGTCTTGACCACCCGCACCTGGCCCACCTCCAGGGTCGAAGCCACGTGGGTCCCCCCGTCGGCTTGCCTGTCGAGACCCACGATGTCGATCACCCTGATCTCCTCTACCCACTCGGGGATGAGATTGACCTTGGTCCGGATCAAGTCGGGGTCTTTCAACGCCTCCTGACGGGCCATGAAGATCACCTCGGTCGGATAACCACGGATCAACTCCTCGTTGAGCCTCCGCTCCACCTCCTGGCCGAACTCAACCGAGATGCCCTCCAGTTCGAAGTCCATGCGGGCAACGCCAGGCTCCATATTGCCTCCGGTCACCTTGGCTCCGAAGTCACGAAATATCACGCCGGAAAGAGCGTGAAGCGCGGTGTGGGTCCTCATCGTCTGATATCGGCGTTCCCAGTCGATCAGGCAGTGCACCGGCGTCCCCGGGTCAGGGAGGGCGACGCCCCCTACCACGACGTGAAACGGCATCCCGTCCCTGCGCACCGTGTCGACCACCTCGACCTGGCCGCCGTCCCAGCGAATGACCCCGACGTCACCCGGCTGGCCGCCCCCGCGGGCGTAGAACACGGTGCGATCGAGAAAGAGGCCGTCGTCGGAGACGCTCAGGACCGATCCCTCCGACTGGGTCAGATATGCGTCCTTCGACGCCAGCTCTTCTGTGGGTCCCGACCCGGCCATCGCGGCAGACTAAGCGGGCCTGGAGCGAGGCTTTCTCAGGAAGTCTCGCCGGAAGTGAGACCGGAGAGTCTCCAAACCCTCGTCTCCCACAGGAACCTCGACCCCTTTGGCACGATATGGACGATGCCATCGGCAATCAGGTTCTTCAGTGTCTCGCTGTCGGCAAGCAGTGAGGGCAGCGGGATCATCTTCTCGGCGAGGGCTGCCACCTTGCTGTACAGAGCGCGGGCCGCCTCGAGAATGGCAGTCTCATCCTGGAGGCTCCCGGTGGGGAGAAAAACCCGGCCCCCGGGGCGCAATCGACGCACCGCCTCGCGCAACATCCGGATCGGCAGCTCGCTGCCCCGCGGCCCTCCACCGACCCCGTCGGGGAACCAGCCGCTTACCTGGGCCAATGAATCAGGCACCCCGGAGACGTCGCCGATGATCACATCGGCGTGGACTTCCTCGTCCAAGGGACCGAAGAGATCACCGTGATGGAACTCGATACGATCGGCGACGCCATGGGCCTCGGCGTTTGCCCGGCCCACCTCTTCGACTTCGGGGCTGTTGTCGATCGCCAGCACCCGTGACGCCCCCAATTTCGCGGCGATGATGGCGAGTACACCAGTGCCAGTACCGACGTCGATCACCACGTCGCCTTCTTTGACATCCATGGCCTCCGCCACCAGGGTCGAGATCGTGGTCGGGGCAAACGTGTGCTCCCCGAGAATGAGGTCGAGCGGCCCTAAACGGCCCTTCCATTGAAAATATCCAGCTGCCATGCGTGGTCCCGTCTAGTGGTTGCCTTCATAATACCTGGTCGGAGGCCCCTGAACACAAGCGAG
>JBEVJN010000011.1:0-13118 GCA_040510135.1 Acidimicrobiia bacterium
AATCGCAGCCGTCAACGTCGTCTTCCCATGATCAATATGACCCATCGTCCCCACATTCACATGCGGCTTCGTACGCTCAAACTTCGCCTTCGCCATCGCCTGGCTCCTGTCCTTTTTCTCGATTCTTCGGCTGCCGCAGCCTACGCCACGGCCCTGGATGTAGCGGCGGGCAGACTCGAACTGCCGACCTCTCGATTATGAGTCGAGCGCTCTCACCAACTGAGCTACGCCGCCTCGGTGCGAGCGGTACCTCCGCTCGCTCAGAGCCCCCTTCCGGATTTGAACCGAAGACCCCTTCCTTACCATGGAAGTGCTCTACCAACTGAGCTAAGGGGGCGTTGGGTTGTCAGGCACCGGGCGCCCGTGCCGGGAGAAGGATTCGAACCTCCGTAGGCGTCAGCCGGCAGATTTACAGTCTGCTCCCTTTGGCCGCTCGGGCATCCCGGCATGCCAGAACCGCACGCCGAAAGACGCTCGGTTCGGGATGTGCAATGTTACAGGGCGCTCCGGCCCTCTACCAACCTGCTCGCTAGCGGACGCCTTGAGCCATCATCGTGAGACGTTCGATGCGCTCCTCGGTGGGCGGATGGGTGCTCAGCAGCTTCATCATCCCGCCACCGCGAACCGCCTTCATCGGGTTGTCGATGAAGAGCTGGGCGGTCGCCGGGTTCACGTTCATCGGGATCCGTGCGGTGCCGGCCGAGATCTTCTCCAAGGCGCTGGCCAGCATCATCGGACGCCCCGTGGTCTCCGCACCGGTGGCATCGGCCTGGAACTCCCGCGTTCTGGAGATGGCCATACGGATCAGCATCGCCGCGATCGGGGCCACGACGAGAGAGATTATGGCGCCGATGGCGCCGAGAGGGCTCTCCCGGTTGTCCCCGCCGCCGAACCAGAAAGCCATCCGGGCCAGCATGGTCAGAGCGGCAGCGATCATGGCTGCAATAGAGCTGATCAGGATGTCGCGGTTGCTGACGTGGGCCAACTCGTGGGCCAGCACCCCCTCCAACTCGTCGACCGAGAGCACCTCGAGGATGCCGGTCGTCACGGCTACGGCGGCCTTCTTCGGCGACCGGCCAGTGGCGAAGGCGTTGGGCTGCGGTGAGTCGATGATGTAGATGCGTGGTTCCGGCATGTTCTTCTGCAGCGCCAGACGCCGGACGATGGCGTAGACCTGAGGTAGCTCCTCCTCGGTGACCGGGCGTGCCCGGCTGGCGGCGAGGGCCAGCTTGTCCGAGAAGAAATAGGCGAGCAGGTTGAAGCCGACCGCGATCAGGAGGCCGATGACGAAGCCCCCGTCGGGGAAGAGGGCATAGGCAACCAACCACAACAGAGTCGTCATGAAGGCGAGCAAGCCGACCGTCTTCAGGTTGTTCATGTCTTGATTTTACGCGCTCCCCTCCGATAGCCGCGAGCGCATTTGGGGTATAGACCCGCAAGTGGCAATGCCCACGCACAGTGGTGTAGGGTCTCGAATCGTGGGGTCCTGCCTTTGGGCTCGTTCGCCAGGGAGGCGCAACAAGTCAAGGAGGAGAGAAGTTGAGAAAGAAACTTCTCACGGCCGTGGTCGCCCTGGCCGCATTGTTCGCAACCGTCCTTCCCGTGGGAGCTGGTCCGCTCTCATCGGGCACGAATCAGACCTCGGCTGACCGAGCTCCGTACATAGTGCTCATGGCCGGAGAGCCGGTCGTCTCCTACGACGGTGGCGTGCCCGGCCTTGCAGGCACCGCGCCTCCAGCCGGCGAGAAAGTCAATCGCAACTCGGCAGCCGTCAGGGCATACCAGGGCCACCTGCACAGCCAGCACGCCGAGGCGGTAGCGGCCGCCGGAGTCTCTGCGTCAGCCATCCTTATCGACTATGAGTTCGCTCTGAATGGGTTCAGCGCAGCGCTCACCCCGGCCGAAGCCGAAAAGCTGGCGGCACAGAAGAACGTCATCTCCGTGGTCCCCGACGAGCTGCGTCAACTTCACACGGACACCTCACCGGACTTCTTGGGTTTGACCGACGGTGGCGGCGCCTGGGACTCGGGTATCACCGGGGAGGGTGTCGTGATCGGTGTCATCGACACCGGTATCTGGCCGGAGCATCCCTCTTTTGCCGATGACGGTTCTTATGCGGCACCACCGATCTCGATCGAGGACATCGACGTCGATCCCGCTCCGGGGAACGAAGTCATCCTTCGTGGGTGCAATTTCGGCGACACCGCGCACAATCCTGATGACCTCGCATTCGAGTGCAACAACAAGCTGATCGGCGCCCGCGACATGCGGACGCTGTACAACGAGTTCATTGGCCCGGAGCTGTACAACTCGGCCCGGGATCCCGACGGCCACGGAACTCACACGGCAAGCACCGCCGGAGGCAATGCCGATGTCCCCGCGCAGATCTTTGGCATAGACCGCGGCATCATCTCAGGACTTGCGCACCGGGCCCATATCGTCTCCTACAAGGCCTGTGGCGACCAAGGCTGCTTTGTGGGTGACACCGCAGACGCCATCGACCAGGCCGTTGCCGACGGTGTCGACGTTATCAACTACTCGATCGGCAGCGACACACCCGGTCTCACCGGCGCCGACGACCTTGCCTTCCTGTTCGCGGCCGATGCGGGGGTCTTCGTGGCAACTTCGGCCGGGAACGCCGGTCCCGATCCATCGACTGTCGGCAGCCCGGCATCGGTGCCATGGGTCACTTCGGTCGGTGCCAGCCACCACGACCGAGCCTTCCAGGGAACCGTGGTGCTGGGTGACGGCTCGGAGTTCTTCGGCGCGTCGGTGACGCCCGGGGTAGGCACGGCCGAACTCGTCGATGCAGCCGATCTGCGGAATGAGTCATGTGATCCCGCGGTCAGGTTCAGACCCGCCCCGAAAGACCAGATCGTTCTCTGCAAGGGTGCAACGGGACGGGCGGCGAAGAGCCACGCCGTGCTCGACGCGGGCGGTGTAGGGATGATCCTCTACAACGACCTCCCGAACCAGACGCTGCCGTCTGACAACCACTTCGTGCCCACGGTGCACGTCAGCAACGCCGACGGGCTCGCCATCAAGGCGTACATCGCCTCCATCCCTAACAATCAGGATGCGGAGGCGGAGATCATCGGCGGAGTCACCGCATCGAGACAAGGGTCCTTCATGACCCACTTCTCGTCGCGGGGCCCTATCGGGTTACCCGCCTCTCCCGACATCATCAAGCCGGACGTGACCGCGCCCGGGCAACAGATCCTGGCCGGGAACTCCCCGGCCGAAGGGTTCGATGTCGGCGGGGAGCTATTCCAGGCGATCCAAGGCACGTCGATGTCGAGCCCTCACGGGGCCGGCCTGTTCGCCCTGCTCAAGCAGGCCCATCCCGACTGGTCGGCGGCGGCAGCCAAATCGGCGATGATGACCACGGCGAGACAGGACGTCACAAAGGAGAACGCAACAACGCCCGCCGACCCGTTCGACATGGGAGCGGGTCACGTCGATCCGAGTGGCACCGCAGGTGCCGCCAACTCGATGTTCAACCCAGGCATCGTGTACGACGCCGGCTTCAACGAATACCTGGGTTTCCTCTGTGACGCGGCGCCCCAAGTGTTCGCCAATCCCACGGCCACCTGTGGCTCGCTGGACGCGGCTGGGATTCCGATCGAGTCGGAGAACCTCAACTATCCCTCGATCGGGGCCTCGGGAGTCCCGGGAACACTCACCGTGCAACGGACCGTCACCAACGTGACCGGAGGAAGTCTGCGGCTGAATGCCGTGGTCGAGGAGCCGGAAGGTTATGACGTGACGGTCAGCCCGGCGCGTCTGACGATCCCGGCGGGACAGAGCCGCACGTTCGAGGTCACTTTCGACAACCTCAGTGGTCCGGTCGGCGAGTGGCGGTTCGGATCCTTGACCTGGGAAGGGCAGGGCTTCGCGGCTCGAAGCCCGATCGCGGTGGCCGCCTCACAGCTGGACTCGCCCGAAGCCGTGACCGGAACGGGTGTCGATGGCACCGCCTCATTCGACATCACCTTCGGTTACGACGGCGAGTACGACGCAACGGCCCACGGGTTGGCCGCCGATGTGCCAATCGTCGGGTCGGTGGCCCAAGACCCGGACCAGGCCTTCGACCCGAATGACGCCACCGGAACGACGGCTCACGACTTCACGTTGAGCAACACTGCGTTCTTCAGGCTCACGCTCAACACCGAAGACCTGACGCCGCCGGACGATGCCATCGACATCGACCTCTACCTGTACAAGGACGGGGAACTGGTAGCCAGCTCGACCGCGGGGGGCACGGTCGAGGTGATCGAGCTGACCCAGCCAGAGGACGGCACCTACACCTTGTATGTGCACGGTTGGCAAACCACCGGCGTGACAGTCGGCTATCAGATCCATACCTGGGATGTCCCCCTGGCCGCCGATGCGGGGTCACTCAGCATCGAGTCTGAGCCGGAGGACGCAGTCCTCGGTGCGACCGAGACCATCGTGGCCGGTTGGTCAGGGTTGGATCCTGGGGCCAACTACTTGGGCGCTGTCGGTCACAACGATGCTGACGGATTGTTCGACCTCACACTGGTCGAGGTCAGCACCGAATAGCCAGGTCCCGGCAGACAGGGAGGGGCGTATCGAGACGCCCCTCCCTGTCTCATTCGTTGAATCCCGGAGGAGGCAGGAACTCGTGGCCGCCGTCCTTGTCGTCCGACGGGCAAAGGAAGGGTCGGTCATCGTCGCCGGCGTGATAGACATAGACCCTGCCGTCATGGCCGAAGACGACCTTGGAGCCTTCGACCACAGCCTGGGTATAGGACATCCCGGGCTCAGGGCACCCGAGACTCCCGTCTGGCCAGGCCACCTCCTCGACCGAGACGACCTCGAGCTCCCCGGGATCGATGCCAAGACGCCGGGCCAGATCCTCTCGGGCCGGGGCAACGATGGGAAGTTGCTGCTCCTCACTGGCGGGCATAGTTGTGGTCTCGTTGTCGGTAGTCGGTGCAACCGTGATCGATGTGGTTGTCTCGTCGGTCGCCAGCGAATCGGGAGCCGACCCGCACGCCACACACGTCACGACGAGCACAGCGAGACCGGTCGCAAATCGCATGGTTCTCATCATCAAAGATAGGACGTCATCGGGGCATCGGCGGTTCCGATGGCCTTTGCCCCGTCGTTGCTCAGGTGTGTAGGGTCCCCGACGGTCGGTATGGGGTTGATATCCAATTCGTCGAGAGTCCATCGCCGGAGTCGGAGCGAGTTGGACAACCTGGAGGAAAATGCGTGAGACGCAAGCTGCTCATCGCCACAGCTGCATTGGCCACGGCACTTGCAACCGCCATCCCGGCCGGAGCAGGACCCGTTGGGGCCGCCGCGCAGGTCGACAACACCGAAGCGCCCTACGTGGTGGTGATGGAGGCGCAGCCCGTTCTGGGCAACGAGGAGATAGCGCCCGAAGGTGCGGAACCACCCGATCCAGATAGTGCAGTCGTCGACGAATACGAGGCAGAGCTCGAGGCGGAAAAGGTCGAAGTCCTACGGAGCGCCGGAATCGATCCTCGTGCCCTGGTGGCCAGCTTCGAATATGCCGCCAACGGATTCAGCGCCGCTCTCACCCAAGCCGAGGCGGAGAGCCTCGCCTCCCAGAAGGGTGTGCTCAGTGTGCAGCGCGACGAGTTGCATCAGCTCCACACCTCCGACTCCCCCCAATTCCTGGGTCTGGATGACCGAGGGGGGGCGTGGGACACCGGTTACACCGGGGCGGGCGTTGTCGTAGGGGTCATCGATAGTGGGATCTGGCCTGAGCATCCGTCGTTTGCGGCTCGGAGCGACTTGGGCGCGGCGCCCATCGCACTCGACACGATCGACCTCGATCCAGATCCGGCCGTGGAGATACTGAGCACCGGATGCGACTTCGGCGACACCGCCCACAACCAGGACGATGTTGCCTTCGCGTGTAACAACAAATTGATCGGTGCCCGCGACATGCGGCTCCTCTATGAGGAGTTCATCGGCTCCGAAACCTATGCCACCGCGCGTGATTACGACGGGCACGGCACGCACACAGCCAGCACCGCCATTGGGAACCCCGAGGTCGAGGCATCGATCTTCGATCGGGAGTTGGGTGAGATCTCCGGCATAGCCCCCGATGCCCATGTCGTCGCCTACAGCGCCTGCGGCAACCTGGGCTGCTTCGGTGGCGATCTGGCCGCTGCCATCGACCGGGCAGTCGCCGACGGCGTCGATGTGATCAACTACTCGATTGGCAGCAGCACACCCGGTCTAACCGGGCCCGACGACATCGCCTTCCTCTTTGCAGCCGACGCTGGCGTGTTCGTGGCCACATCCGCCGGGAACACCGGCCCGGGGACCTCATCCATCGGTAGCCCGGCGTCCGCCCCGTGGGTGACCACAGTGGGAGCCAGCCTCCAGAAGAAGACCTACGTGGCCGAGGCGCTGGCCGGGGGTTCCGAGGAGATCCGCGTCCGGGGCGCCTCGATCACATCGGAAACCGATGGACACCTTTCCTTCGTCGACGCCGCCAACCATGGCAACGAGTTGTGCGATCCCGAAATCGCCTTCTCGGGCGACATCGCCGGGAAGGTGGTGCTCTGCTTGCGTGGTGGCCCGGCACGCGTCGAGAAGAGCCGGGCCGTGTTCGAGGCCGGTGGTGCCGGCATGGTGCTCTACAACCCTGATGACGTCCAGGACCTCCTCACCGACAACCACTGGGTCCCATCAGTGCACACCAATTTCACCGACGGCAGCGCCCTCAAGCAATACATCGCCGACAACGGTGCCACGGCGACGGTGGAGATAACCGACGGACAAGAGGAGCCCAGGCGCGGGAACAGGATGGCCGCCTTCTCTTCTCGGGGGCCACTGGGTGCCGGAGCATCCGACGACATCATCAAGCCCGATGTGACCGCCCCCGGTGTGCAGATCCTGGCCGGCAACTCGCCGACCCCGACACTGGGCGTCCCAGGCGAGCTGTTCCAGTCGATATCAGGCACATCGATGTCGAGTCCGCATGTCGCCGGACTGCTGGCTCTGCTCAAGCAGGCACATCCGGCCTGGACGCCGGCCATGGCCAAGTCGGCATTGATGACGACCGCACGACAGAACATCCGCAAGGAGGACGGCACGACCAGCGCCGACCCGTTCGACTTCGGCTCGGGTCACGTCGACCCTTCAGGGCGAGCCTCGGCAGAGGGATCGTTGTTCAACCCTGGTCTGGTCTATGACGCAGGCCTGTTCGAATACCTCGGCTTTCTCTGCGATGCGGCACCCCAGATCTTCGTCGACGCGGCGGCCACCTGTGGAGACCTTGCCGATGGAGGCATTCCGGTTGTCGCCACCAATCTCAACTATCCGTCGATCGCAGTAAGTGAGCTGCCGGGGGCGAAAACGATTCTTCGAACCGTGACCAATGTCTCAGGCGTGACTGAGACATACCGTGCACGCGTCGAAGAGCCGCCCGGCTACGAGGTCGCCGTGGCGCCCGATCGGATCACCCTCGATCCCGGTGAATCGGCCACCTTCGAGGTTGGCTTGGTCAATCTGGCGGCCCCGATTGGTGAATGGCGCTTTGGCTCACTTTCGTGGGTCGACGGCGACGAGCGTCGGGTGAGGAGCCCGATTGCGGTGAAAGCCTCCGCCATCGAGTTCGCCGAGGAAGTGGGCGGAACGGGTGCCGAAGGCACCGCAAGCATCCCGGTCGCCTTCGGCTACACCGGCGTTTACACGGCGGAGGCCCATGGGCTGTCTCCCGATGTTCTCCTCCCCGGAGGTGTGGCGATGGATCCCGATCAGGAATTCGATCCGGCTGATCCAACCGGGACCACCGCACACGAGATCGAGGTGAACGACGCTGCGTTCTTCAAGATCGCGCTCAACAGCGCGGATCTCACTCCGGCCAATCCGGCCATCGACATCGACCTCTACTTGTACAACTCGGCAGGCGACGAGGTGGCCATCTCGACGTCCGGAGGGACAGCAGAGGAGATCCTCTTGGAGGCGCCGGCCAACGACACCTACACCCTCTATGTCCATGGCTGGCAGACGACGGGGATCACCGTGCAATACAACCTCCACACCTGGCTGGTGTCGTCGGCACCGGGTGGAGGATCCTTGGCGATCACTTCGGCGCCGGCGTCAGCGACGCAAGGCGCGATAGGGGCAGTCGAGGCCGGCTGGTCCGGTCTCGCCCCGGGTGACTACCTCGGCGCGGTCTCCCACACTGGAGACACCCTCCTCGGCTACACACTGGTCGAGGTTGACAACACGCCCTGACCGAATTCCTACTTGCGTGCTAACAGGACCCGGAAGTCCCCCAGCCCGCGCGGGTGCAATAGCGTCTCGGCTTCCGTCTTCAAGGAGCGCAGACGCAGTCGCTCCATCTCCTCCCCCGACCTCGCCGCGCCCAACTCGGCGTGGCGGAGAGCAGAGAGGCGGTCCCCCAGCCCCAGCTCGGTGAGGAAGTCGTCCTGCCGATGAAGCTCGACGCTCACGCCGGCCTCACGGGAGACCGTCATCAGTGCGGTGAAGTTGACGTCGGCAGTGATGTCGGTCTCTCCCGGCTCGTCGAGCGGATGTGGTCCGAGATGGTGAGCCCGATAGGTCCGGAGTGTCCCGTCTTGGCGGCGAGGAATCAGATTCTCGGCGGTGTCCCCGTAGTCGAAGATGAGAAGCGAGCCGGCTTCGAGGCGGTGGAGGACGTCTCGCAGCCAGGCTCCTGCGTTGAGTTGCACCTCGACCCAACCGCCCTCGGGCACCTCGCCGGCGTATGCGCCGAGCCAGTCGACCACCTCGACGCGAGGTTGGGCATCGATCATGGCCAGACGATCTTCATCGACCCCAACCCAGCGTTCCCGCCAGCCACCTTCCACCTTCTGCGCCAGAGCCATCGGCAGATTGTCGAGGAGCTCGTTGGCGATCACCACGCCCCGAATCCGGTCAGGCAGGTCGCTTCGCACCCGAGCGGGATCGAGGATGGCACCCAGCGCCGCGCGGGCGGCAGGCGAGGTCTCGACGGCCCACGCCTCGACATCGATCGCTCTCCTCAGCGGGCCGATCAGAGAGCCCGATCCAGCCGCCACCTCTACCACCTCGAATGGTCGGCCGATCCGCTCCCGCTCTAGTTCCACATATCGGGCGAGGGTCTCACCGAACAGCGGGCTGACTTCGGGAGAGGTGAGAAAGTCGCCGCCCCGCTCCGAGCGCAGCTTGCCGGTGGTGAAAAACCCAGCATCGGGGTCGTAGAGAGCGAGATCCATGAAGACTTCGAACGGGATCGGGCCCGTGGCCTCGATCTGCCTCCGGATTCTCTGCTCGAGGGTCATCGCCTAGCTTCCCGAAGATGAAATTCGGAGTGTTCATGTTTCCCACCGATACGGCAATTCGCCCCGACGACCTGGCCCGCGAGGTCGAAGCCCGGAGCTTCGACTCGCTATGGTTCCCCGAGCACTCCCACATACCGTCGTCGCGGGCCACACCCTGGGGCGGCGTGGAAGGGGCGCCACCGCTTCCTGAGCATTACTGGCGGTCGCACGACGCGTTCATCGCTCTCGCCTATGCAGCAGCCGCCACCAGCAGGCTCCGACTGGGGACCGGCGTGACCCTCGTCGCCCAGCGGGACCCGATCTGGACTGCGAAGGAGGTGGCATCGCTCGATTCGCTGTCCGGCGGTCGTGTGATCCTCGGAGTCGGGTACGGGTGGAACCGGGAAGAGATGGCACAGCATGGCGTCGACTACGCGCGGCGCCGCCAGCTGCTTCGTGAGAAGGTGCTGCTAATGAAGGCGCTGTGGACCGAAGACGAGGCATCGTTTGCCGGAGAGCTGGTGAAGCTGGAGCCCTCTTGGGCCTGGCCGAAGCCTTCGCATCGACCCCACCCGCCAATCATCATGGGTGCCGCCGCCGGTCCGAAGACCATCGCCGACATGGTGGAGTTCTGCGATGGGTGGATGCCATTGGCGACGAGGATGGACATCGTCGGTGAGGTAGGACGGGTACGTGAGGCCGTGGCCGAGGCGGGACGGGATCCCGCCTCATTCGAGATCATCGCCTATGGGGCGAAACCCGAGCACGTCGACTTGCTAATCGAGGCCGGCGTCGACCACACCATCTTCAACGTCCGCTCGCTCGGCCGGGACGAGACGACCGGATACCTGGACCGGCTGGCAGAGGGTTTGCCGCTCACGTAGCCAGGCAGCGCCGCCGACGGAGGAAGAGTGCAGCCCGCGGTGTGTGCCTCCGCACCCTTGTGGCCGAACGCATCTAGACGCAACCGACTGGTGGGACTTGACTCCGGCGTTATTTAGTACTAAAAAGGTCCAAGCTTCCACAATCGAAAGGAACGAAGCACATGAAACGAACTCACATAGTCCTCTGGGCCTTGCTGGCGGCCCTCGTCGCCGCTTGCGGCGATGCCGCTGACAGCACCGACTCGACCACGGCAACCACCGTCGCCCCGGTCACTACCACTACGGCGACCGAGCAACAAGCGGACATCGTCGGGGTGGCCACCGAGGCGGGGAGCTTCTCGACCTTGCTCACCGCGGTCGAAGCCGCCGAGCTCGTCGAGACGCTCCAAGGCGATGGCCCGTTCACGGTGTTCGCCCCGACCGATGAGGCCTTTGCTGCGCTCCCCGCGGGCACGCTCGACTCATTGCTCTCGGACAAGGAGGCATTGAGCGAGGTGCTGCTCTACCACGTGGTGCCAGGTCAGGTGATGGCGTCAGACGTAGTCGAGCTGGAGACAGCCGCGACGGTTCAGGGCGAGGAAATCGCCATCACTGTCGAAGGTGATTCGGTGAAGGTGAACGAGGCAAATGTGGTGAGCACTGACATCGCTGCCTCGAACGGCGTGATCCATGTCATCGACCAAGTGATTCTGCCCCCCTCCATGACCGAAGCTGCCGAGATGGGCGACATCGTCGAGACGGCTCAAGCCGCCGGTGAATTCAGCACGTTGATCACCGCTGTCGAGGCCGCGGGTCTGGTCGAGACGCTCAAGGGCGACGGGCCGTTCACAGTATTCGCGCCCACCGACGAGGCTTTCGATGCGCTCGAGGAGGGCACCCTCGACGCTCTGCTCGGGGACCCCGAGGCTCTGAGCGAGGTTCTCCTCTACCACGTCGTGCCCGGGAAGGTGACCGCCGATCAGGTGGTCGAGCTCGAGTCGGCCCAGACGGTCCAGGGCGAGCCGGTCTCGATTCGCGTCGAGGACGGAAAAGTGTTCATCAACGACGCAGAGGTGATCGCCACGAACGTGCTCACGTCGAACGGGGTGATCCATGTCATCGACAGGGTGATCGTCCCCGGTTGAGCGTCTGACTCCTCCCAGACGCCCCACGGTGGGGCCCGGTGGTCCCGGGCCCCACCCTCATTTCGAGGACTTGCACTGTGACCGTCACCGACATCAGAGACGACAACGACTGGACGATGAAGGTGAGCCGTCTCCGTCGATTCAACGTTTCGGTGGGAGTACTCCATGCGGTCCAGGCCGCAACGGTGCTGTTCCTCGCCAACTCATTGACATTGTCTGTGACCGGAACCTTCCTGGTCGGGCCACCCACCGGCCTAGCCGGGCCTCCCACGCTTCTTGCCAATATGTCGGTTGCACGGGGAGTCGCGCTTTTCTCCTGTTGTCGACCGGTTTCCACCTGGTCATATCGGTTGAGCCGGCGAAGGCCACGCCTCGGAAGTCTGGCTGTCTTGTTTAGTGACAAAATAACGAGATGACCCTGAACCCGGCCCTCACCATCAACGAAGCCGCCGAGCGACTGGGAGTGCACTACATGACGGTCTATCGGTACATCCGACTGGGCATGCTCCCCGCCCGCAAGGAGGGCTCTGGCTGGCGCATCGAAGTCGCCGACCTCGAGCGTCTGGACACATCCCCTTCCATCCCGGCCCGCAAGCGCTCGGCACCCTGGCATACCCGGCTTCAGACCCGGATGCTGGCTGGAGACGAGGCGGGGAGTTGGGGCGTGGTCGAGGCAGCGATCGGGTCGGGAATGGAGCCCCGAGACTTCTACTGCGACATCCTCACCCCTGTGCTCCATGCCATAGGAGAGTTGTGGCAAGAAGGAGAGATAGGAGTGGAGGACGAGCATCTGGCCAGCAACGTGGCGGCCGCTTTGGTTGGTCGCTTGGGGCCCCGATTCGCCAGCAGGGGGCGACCCAAGGGAACAGTGGTCACAGCCACGCCGGCTGGCGAACGGCACAACTTGGGCTTGGCCATGCTCGGGGACATCCTGCGGGCGGACGGCTACCGGGTCCTGAACCTGGGGGCGGACACGCCTGCGGATGCCCTGGTTTCGGCGCTGCGCGACGTTGACGACCTCGCGGCACTCGCCCTCAGTGTGGTCAACAGCGAGAGTCTCACAGCTGCCGAGATCTCGATCGAAGCTGTTCGCGATTCCATCGGCGCATTACCCGTCCTGGCTGGAGGTGTGGCGGTACCCAACGAGTCAACCGCCCATGGGCTTGGCGCTGACGGATGGGGCCGCGACGCCCGTGAGGTCGGTCCGATCATCTCGAGGTTTGCCCCTACCCGACGCCGGACGCGTTAGACGCTGCGACCTCCGGACGAGCGAAGGGGCCCCTTTTGGGGCCCCTTCTCGAATCGGGTTGGCTGGACTTAGAAGTCCATCCCACCGCCGCCGTCGTGACCATGGCCGCCGCCGGGCATGGCCGGGGTGAGCTCCTTCTCCTCGGCCACGAGGGCCTCGGTCGTCAGGAGCAGGGCCGCGATCGACGCTGCGTTCTGCAGGGTCGAACGGGTGACCTTGGCCGGGTCGATGACCCCGTCGGCGACCAGGTCGCCGTAGACACCAGTCGCCGCGTTGAAACCCTCGTTGCCGGAGGCAGCACGGACACGCTCGACGACGACTCCGCCTTCGAACCCGGCGTTCACCGCGATCTGACGAAGCGGTTCCTCCATCGCCTTGCGGACGATGGAACGACCGGCCTTCTCGTCGTCGGTTCCGCCGCGCATCTTGTCGATCGCGGTCTGTGCACGGAGAAGGGCCACACCACCACCAGGGACCACGCCCTCTTCGACGGCAGCACGTGCCGCCTGGACGGCGTCCTCGATACGGTGCTTCTTCTCCTTGAGCTCGACCTCGGTGGCCGCACCGGCCTTGATCACGACGACAC
>JBEVJN010000012.1:0-14212 GCA_040510135.1 Acidimicrobiia bacterium
GGATCATGGCCAGGATGATGGCTGCCCCCAGCACCATGGTGAAGGTGAAGGCGCTCACCCCCTGCAGGTTGAACCCGTCCTGCAAGATGGCCAACACGAGAGCGCCGAGGAACGCGCCGATGATGGTCCCCGAGCCACCGGCCAGGGCGGTGCCGCCGATGACGGCTGCGGCCACAGACGCGAACACCTTCGTTCCGGCCACGCCGGCACCGGGGTCGAACGAGCCGACCCGGATCCCTTCGATCACTCCGGCGAAACCGGCCAGCATGGCGGCGAGGATGAAGTTGCGCATCTTGATGTTCCGGCTGGGGACACCCGCCTCGGAGGCGCCCAACGGGTTGCCTCCGACCGCCACCGTGTAAACCCCCCATCGGGAGTAGGTCAAGATCAGATGCATCCCGGTGATGATGATGATGACCCACATCAGCCCGGAGAAGTTGGCCCCTCCGAAGATCGCGACACCCACTGCGGTGGAGGGGACGCGCTTGGGGAACCCATCGGAGATATTGAGGGTGAATCCGTTGATGATGAATCCCATGCCCAGGGTGACGATGAAGGAAGGGATGCCGAACCCGAGGCTGATGGCACCGTTGAGATATCCGACCACGCCGGCCCCGAGCACCCCGACCACGATGGCTAGCGGAAGCACCAGACCCGCCTCGGAGGCGAAGAAGACGAGGAACGGGGTCATGAAATAGACGTTCCCCATCGAGAGGTCGATCTCCCCGCTGATCAAGAGCATGACCTGACCGGCGGCCAGGATCGCCGTGGCGATCATGTACTGGGAAATGATGCGGATATTGGCCGTGCTCAGGAACGCCGGGTTGACCACCGCGAAATAGGCCGCGAGTGCCAATGCCACGACGGCGATGGTCGACTCCGGCCGCCGCACCAGGAAGTCTCCGACCCGGCCCCAGATGGTCTGGGGCCGGGGCGGTGCGACAGCGATGTCAGTCATCTATGCGTGTCAGCCTACGGGCTCGACTATCGCCTGTTCCGCTGCATCTCCTTCGAACCGGCTCGCCGTCTCCAGGAACAGCTGGGCAGACGCCGAGTCGAGGAACACCAGACCGGTGTTGGTCTCCGGAGGGGTCACCACCCCACCTGACAGCTTGTACAGATAGAGGTAGAGAGTCGGAAGGAACCCCTGCAGGTACGGCTGCTGGTCGATGGTGAAATCGAGCACTCCCTCGGACACCAGTTCGACCGTTTCCGGAAGGAGGTCGTACCCGCCTGCACCGACAAGAGCATTGTCCCGGGCGTTCTGGTCCCGGACCACTTGTCCCACGGCCTGGGTGCTGCCGGCATCGACAGCAAACATCCCGGTGGCGTCCTGGTTGCCCAGGTACCACGCCTCGACGTTGGTCAACTCCTCTTCGAGCGCGGCGCCGGTCGTGATGGCAGTCGCTTCGATTGCTGCTCCCGACTCGGTGATCGCATCCATGGCGCCATCGATCCGGGGCTGGATGTTGAGCTGCCCCGGGGTGGCGATGAACAAAGCCACCTTGCCCTCGCCGACCAGCTCGACGATCCGGTTTCCCATCTCGAAGCCGGACCCGTAGAGATCCTGTCCGACGTAGCAGAGACGGTTGTTCGGGTTGCCGGGTGGGGTGTCGGCGTTGTAGGCGATGACGGGAATTCCCGCGGCAAGAGCCTCGTCAGTCGGGCCGTTGAACGCCTCGAGGTCGACCAGGCAAACACCGATCCCGTCGGCTTCGGCCGCGATCGCCGCCTCCATGGCATTGACCATCTCGGCATTGTCGGCGATCTCGGAACCGGTCCACTGAAAAGTGGTGCCCAGAATGGCCGATGCGTCCTCGATCCCGTAGACAGTCGGCACGAAGAACGGGTTGGTGGTGACATGGTTGACGAAAGTGAAGCTCCACTCTGGCGTCTCGGGGAAATTCCCCGCACCTGAACCGCCGGTGGCAGCGGTGCTCCCCGTCCCGCCGGTACCGCCGGCCGCCGTGGTGGCCGTGGCCCCGTCGTTGGTGCAAGCGTTGATGAGCCCGATCGCCGCGGTCATCCCGAGCGCCTTGAGGAAATTCCTCCGCGACGGGCTGAGCAATTGCACGGTGTCTGCTGGCATGACGTTTCCTCCTCGTCGAGCAGTCATGTTGCCCCGGAATCCTGGAAGATAGCTCATGGGACCGTAGGCCTGCAAGCGTATGCGGCTATACGTTCACCAGCTAGTTGACAGGTTTGACCGCGTCTTCTCCCGCCCGTGTTGGGATCAGGTGTCGGCCAGGCTCAGCCGTGGAGCTGTTCCAGCTCCTTGGTGGTGACCTCTTCGGGCTTCTTGCCGATGATGATCATGGCCAGGACCTCGTCCATAGTTACGTCGTCCTTGTTCACCGTCCCCACCAGCTTGCCCTGGAGCATTACGGAGATCCGGTCGGCAAGATCGTAGACATCATGGATGTCGTGGCTGATCATGATGATGCCGATGCCCTCCGACTGCAGCTGCCGCATCAGCTCACGGACTTGTTCGGTCTCGGCCGGGCCCAAGGCGGCGGTCGGCTCGTCCATGATCAAGATCCTGGCGTTGAAGTGGACTGCCCGGGCGATGGCCACCGATTGGCGCTGGCCACCGGACAGAGATGCCACCGGTTCCTTGAACTTCTGGAACCTCGGGTTCAACCTTCCCATGATCTTTCTGGTGGCATCCTCCATCGCCGAGTCGTCGAGGGTGCCCCACCGGGTCATCAGCTCCCGGCCGAGGAACATGTTGCTCGGGGCGTCCTGGTTATCCGCCAGGGCCAAGGTCTGATAGATGGTCTCGATCCCGTAGGCCTTCGCGTCGCGCGGAGTGGTGATGGTGGCCGGCTCCCCGTCGACGAAGATCTGGCCGGAATCCGCCTTCTGGGCTCCAGCCAGAGTCTTGATCAGGGTCGACTTGCCGGCGCCATTGCCACCGACCAAACCGAGGATCTCCCCCGGGCGGAGGTCGATGGTGACGTCCTTCACCGCGTGCACGCCGCCGAAGCTGACACTCATGTCCCTCATCTCGACGAGGGGGGTGCTGCCGTTTTGAGATGGCATCGTCATCGGGCCGCCCTCCTCCGGTAGATGGTGTCGATGGCGACGGCGACTACCAAGGTGACTCCGAGCACCACGTCCTGCACCGGCGCGCCGACCCCGATGAGGACCATGCCGGATTGCAGCGACTGCATGACCAGCGCGCCGAGGATGGCTCCGGGAATCGTCCCGATCCCACCCGAAAGGGATGTGCCTCCAATAACTGCAGCGGCGATGACATAGAGCTCGTTCAACGTACCGAGACCGCTCACCGCGGCGTTGAGACGAGCGATTGAAACCGCGCCCGATATCGCCACCAGGATCCCCATGGTCATGAAGACTCTGACCAGGGTGCGCTTGGTCTTGATCCCGGCCAGGTTGGCTGCCTCTGGATTCCCCCCGAGGGAAAAGACATAGCGACCGAAGCGGAGCCTGTTGGTGACGAAGCTCATGACCAGGGTGACCCCGATCAGGATCAGCACCGGATAAGGGATTCCGAGCGGGATTTGAAGGCCACCTTCGGGAACCGGGATGTCATGCTCCTCGGCGTATTGAATCGCCAGGTTCTCTGGCAGGTAGTAGCTGTTCATCACCCAGACCGCGGCGAGGACGACCGCGCAGCCCAGTACGCCGAGGACGACGTCGAGCCACGTCGGGCGAAGCCGAAAGCCGAACTTGCGACGACGACGACGACCCATGACGAGGAGGGCAACGATCCCGACACAGGCGACTCCGCCTACGATCCAGCTGCCAGTCTCCCCGAGCGACCCGCTGGATCCACCTCCGAGGAGCTGGAACGTTGCGTCCATCGGGGCGATGGTCCGGCCACTGGCGGTCAGCCAGGCAAACCCCCGCCACACCAGAAGACCGCCCAGCGTGACTATGAAGGAGGGGACGCCGACGTAGGCGATTATCGATCCCTGGAAGGCGCCGATGAGGGCTCCCAAGACGACGCCTAAGGCGAGCGTGACGAGCCAAATCCAAGAATTGCCCGAGCCCATCAGTGGTGGGAGCCATTCGACCTGGAGCATGGCCATCACCATCCCCACAGTCCCCACCATGGAGCCGACCGAGAGATCGATGTTGCGGGAAACGATGACGAGCACCATCCCGGTGGCCATGATCGCGATCGCCGAGGTCTGCACCGAGAGGTTCCACAGATTGCGGGGCGTGATGAACGTTCCCCCGGACAGGAAATGGAAGACAAGCCAGATCGCGAGGAGGACAGCGATCATGCCGACCATTCGGGTATCGATCTCGTTGTCCCGCAGATACGATCCCAGCGACCGGCGCGATCCCGGTTCGAGAGTGTCCGACTGTGTCGGCGGAGCCTCCACCACGCTCATGAGCTCACCACATTAGAGAACAGGAACGTATTGCGCCCCCGGATGAACCGGGGGCGCAATACATCATCGTTGTCGCCTCAGTTATTGGTCAGGAGGCGCAGGGGCCGACAGTTCCCCCGGTCGAGCAGAGCTCCTCGACCGAGATCCATTCCGCGTCGGTAACCTCGTTGAGGTTGTCCTGGGTGATTGGGATCGGGGTCAGCAGGATGCTGGTCAATACCGTCTCCGCCTGGGTCTCCTTGTTGGTGTAGGTGAACTCCGACGTACCCTCGACATCGGCGAGTGTGGCGCCGCCGGCCAACTGCACGGCAGCCTCACCGGCAGACGTGCCCAGCAGTCGGGCGTCCTTCCACACCGATACGGCCTGATCCCCCGCTGCCACCCGCTGGAGGGCGGCGACATCGGCGTCCTGACCCGACAACACCACCGTGCCCAGAAGCCCCTGGGCGTCGAGGGCGGCGGCTGCGCCGGTGGCCATTCCGTCGTTCTCGGAAACGATGGCTTGCACGTCGTTGTCGTGCGCGCTCAGCCACTGCTCGGTCGTGGTCTGGGCCAGCGCCGGGTCCCAGTTGTCGGTGTAATCCTCCTCGAGGATGGTGATGTCGCCGGCATCGGCCGCGCCATCGATCACCGACCCGATCCCCTCACGAAGGAAATCGGAGTTGGCGTCCGCTCCGTTGCCCTTGATGATGAAGTAGTTGCCGGTTGGCACGAGATCGAAGACGACCTCGGCCATCAGCTGACCCACCAGGACGTTGTCGAAGCTGACGTAGAAGGTGTTCGCGTCCTCGATGAGGCGGTCATAAGCGATCACCGGAATGCCTTGATCAGTCGCGGCCTGAACCGCGGGGAGGATCGCCAGAGTGTTCTGGGCCAGGATGATGACGACGTCAGCTCCCTGGTTGATCAGGTTCTCCACATCGGCGATCTGCTGCTCCTCCGATGACCCCGCATCGGTCGAGGTGTACGAGCAACCGCCGGCCTCCAGGGCCGCCTGGATTGCGGGCTCATCATGCTTCGCCCATCTCTCTTCGTTGTAGTTGTTCCACGACATGCCGACGAGGCAATCGCCGTCGCCCCCGGCAGCGGCAGTAGTGCTGGCACCGGCTGCTGTCGTGGTCGCCTCGGCTGCCGTTGTGGTTGCTCCGGCCTCCGTCGTGTCGGCACCACCTTCGGTGGTGTCTCCTCCCTCTTCACCACCACAGGCAGCGATGACAAGGGCGATGACGGCTACCAACGCCATTAGGCGTCTTTTCATCTTGTTTTCCTTCCTCCTCCGGTTGCCACCCCGAAGGGTTGGCAAATATCCGTACGAGTCAACGCGAATGGCCATATCGACCCCACGCCGGCCCATGACGAGCATAACCGTCATATGTTTGACCCCGCAACAAATTGCGGCATAAGGTTCTGGTTCCCAATGGACCTCCCGGGAGACACTTGAACCGCACCCAGATAACGGCCGGGAGGGCTGCCCATGACCGGCCCAAGGGGGTCGCCGCCGACGAGCTGCGCCGCCACAATCTGGCGGTGGTCCTGGAGAGTCTCCACCTCCACGGACCGGTCTCTCGCTCCGAACTGACTGCCACCACCGGGCTCAACCGATCCACCATCGCGGACCTCATCGGCGAGCTGACCAACCTCGGCCTCGTCGAGGAAGGCCCGGCGGTCACGCCGTCGGGGCCAGGGCGGCCCTCCCCGATGGTGAGCACTCGGCCCCGAGGCGCCGTCGTTCTCTCCATCGAGTTGTCGGTCGACTCGGTAGCAGTCGCCACGGTTGGTCTCGGCGGTCACGTCTACCAACAAGTGCGGGTCCCGCGGCCCCGGGGAGAATCGGCGGCCGACACGGTCGAAGTCGTCGCCGGCCTATCCGGTCAGCTACTGGCGGGCCTGCCCGCCGACTCGAGCCTCACTGGGGTCGGAGTGGGCGTCGCCGGCGTCACCCGGAGATCCGACGGCTTTGTCCAGCTCGCCCCCAACCTCGGCTGGAGGAACGTGGCCCTCGGTGAGATGCTCGCTTCCGCTCTCGGGCTGAGCGATCCGGTCCTCGTGGCCAACGAAGCCGACCTCGGCGCTCTCGCCGAATATCGGCGCGGAGTTGGTGCCGGGGTGCCCCATCTCATCTACATCTCGGGTGAGGCCGGGATCGGCGCGGGGATCATCCACGACGGGAAGCCAATGTTGGGTGCTGCCGGCTACGCGGGCGAGGCGGGGCACACCCTGATCAACCCCGACGGCCATGCCTGTCGCTGCGGCGCAACCGGTTGCTGGGAGACCGAAGCCGGGGAAGCAGCTCTGGCCCGTCTCGCCGGGATCCCGTCGAATGTCACCGGGCTGAGCCTCGTGGACACGGTCGTCGCCAGGGCCGATGCCGGCGACCAGAAGACTCTCGATGCCCTCGCCGAGATCGGGCGATGGCTTGGGTTGGGGATCGGCAACCTGATCAACGTCTTCAACCCGCAGCTGGTCGTGCTCGGCGGGTTCTATCACCCTCTCTTCCCGTTCCTGGAGAAAGCAGTCTTCGAAAGCGCCCGTCTTGGCGCACTCGACGCCCCGGGTGACATTGCCGATATCGCGGCCAGCGGCCTCGGACCCGATGCCCCTCTGATCGGCGCAGCGGAGCTGGCCATCTCGGAGGTCATCGCCGACCCGGCTGGACACAGTCGCGCGCGGTCAGCGTGACCTGGCTCAGGCTCGAGCGGCGGCGTCCGCGAAGATTTGCTCCATGACCTCGATATTGGCTACGGCGTCCTGGGGTGGAGTTGGCACCGGTGTGTCGTCACGGATGGCGCGCGAGAATGCGTCAGCCTGCACCCGGTACTGGTCGGCCGCAGGAACCTGATGAACCACCAAACTGGGGTCGACCGGGGGGTCTCCGCCGGAGACCAACAGGACCCGGGTGGGACGATCCGGTGGGATGTTGAACGGGATCTCCACTACGAGACGACCGGCCGTCCCATAGATGTGGACTCTCTGGTCGTCCTCCAATTGGGTCGAGCAAGTGAAAGCCGCATGGCGGCCATCGAAGTCGAGCATCACGGAAGTCAGCACATCGGTGCCGAACTCGGGATCCCTGCGAATGGTGGCGATCACGTCGGAAGGCTCGGCGTCGAAGAGCATGCGGGCGACGTTGACCGGGTAGCAACCGATGTCGTGAAGAGATCCACCGCCGGCGTCGACCCGGTTCCGGATGTCGTCGGGGTCGATGTTGTGATAGGAGAAGAACGACTGGATGGCGCGCAGCTCGCCCACGGCTCCTTCGGCAAGGAGCCGGCGGACCTCGATCCAGAGCGGATGGAGGCGGTACATGAACGCCTCCATGAGCTTCACACCGGATCGCTCCGCCGCGTGGATCATCTGCTTGGCCACCGAGCTACTCGTGGCAAGTGGTTTCTCACACAAGACGTGCTTGCCCGCCTCGGCCGAAGCCATTGCCCATTCCGGATGGAGATGGTTGGGCAAGGGGATGTATACCGCCTCTATGTCAGGGTCATCGAGCAGTTCCTCGTAGCGTCCGTAGGACCGGGGAATGCCCAGGGTGTCTGCCGTGGCCCGGGCCCGCTCCGAGGAGCGCGAAGCAATGGCGGTGACAAAGCTCAACTCCGACCCGTTCATCGCCGGTATCACCTTCTTCACCGCGATGTCGGCGCAGCCGAGCACACCCCACCTGACGGGGTCCGTCACCTCATAGCCTCCTCCACTCGACACAATCTGCCCATGCGGCATTGTGTCGAACCGGCCCACGAGGGGCAAACATGACAGCTCGGGCCTGGGCCTGGCTCGTCACCGGTGTGGCTGCCGGGGCAGTCATCGCCGGCGCGCTCGCAACGGGAGCCGTGGCCGTCTTCGGATCCGACCTGCCCGATGCCGCGTCGCCACCTCCCCGATTCGTCGACGAATCAGCGGAAGCAGGCGTAGACCATGTCTATGACGGCGAGTTCGAGTATTTCGTCGGCGGCGGGGTCGCTGTGCTCGATTGTGATGAAGACGGACTTTCCGACCTATTTATGGCGGGAGGCGCCAATCCCAGCGGGCTCTATCGCAATGACAGTGCGATCGGTGGAGCCCTTCGATTCGGACGATTGTTGGATGGGCCTTCCAGCAATCTCATCGGAGTCACCGGGGCCTACCCGCTGGACATCGACAGTGACCAACACGCCGATCTGGCGGTGCTCAGATTCGGCGAAGACGTCTTGCTTCGTGGCCGGGGGGACTGCACGTTCGAGCGGGCCAACGAGACCTGGTCCCTCGACGGACGAGATGACTGGACCGTTGGTTTCAGCGCCACGTGGGAGGGCGATGGCGCGATGCCAACGCTCGCCTTCGGCAACTACCTGGCAGAGGACGGACAGCTGTCCGGTACCTGCGCCGATCACTATTTGTACCGACCCGAGGGCGATCGATACGTCGAGCCGACCACCCTCTCCCCGGGCTGGTGCACTTTGTCGGTCCTGTTCAGCGACTGGGACCGATCGGGTCGTCGTGACCTACGCATGACCAACGACCAGCACTATTACCGGAACGGACAGGAACAGCTTTGGCGCATCTCCCCAGACGAAGCCCCAGATCTGTACACCGAAGAGGAGGGATGGCAGCCGATGCAGATCTGGGGGATGGGCATCGCCGGCCACGACGTGACCGGCGACGGGCTTCCCGAGTTCTTCCTCACCAGTCAGGGTGACAACAAGTTGCAGACCCTCGCGGATGGTCCGACACAGCCAAATTACGTCGACATCGCCTTTGAGCGCGGGCTGACCGCCCATCGACCGTATGTGGGCGACACAGCGGCACCCTCGACTGCCTGGCATCCCGAGTTCCAAGACGTCAATAACGACACCCTCGTCGACCTGTTCGTGTCCAAAGGGAATGTCGAGGCACAGCCCGGCTATGCGGTCAGGGACCCCAACAACCTCCTCATCGCCAACCCGGATGGGAGCTTCACCGAGATGGCGGAGGAGGCCGGGATCGTGGACTTCGCTCGATCACGGGGCGCCGCTCTCGCCGACTTCAATCTCGATGGCATGCTCGACCTGGTCGAGGTGAACCGGCGCGAGCAGGTCAAGCTCTGGCGGAACGTCGGATGGGGTGACGCCGCCTCCCCCGTGGCGATGGGGAATTGGGTCGGAATCCGATTGCGGCAGCCGGCGCCCAACGTCGACGGCATCGGCTCCTGGATCGAGGTGAAGGTCGGCAACCGCGTGGTGCAGCGAGAGGTCACCGTGGGTGGGGGGCACGCCGGCGGGCAACTGGGTTGGGCCCACTTCGGCGCCGGAGATGCGGATAGCGTTGAGGTTCGGGTGCAGTGGCCTGATGGCGAGAAGGGGCGGTGGCTCAACGTGAGCACGAACCAACTGACAATCATCGAGCGTGACGCCGACCGATCTGTCGCGTGGGACCCGAGCGGATGAAGTCATGAGCGGGGCCAGTCTCACCGAGGTGGAGCTGCCGGATTTCGGTATGCCCGCCGCGATGCCGGTCATTACCGACTCGATCTACCAAGATCGCATGGAGCGTCTGCGCGAGCGAGCAGCTGAGCGGGGATTCGACCGGATTGTGGTGTATGCCGACCGCGAGCACAGCGCCAATCTCTCTTACCTCACCGGGTTCGACCCCAGGTTCGAGGAAGCCCTCCTGGTCGTAGGCGATGACGATGAGCCGGCGATCCTCGTAGGAAACGAGTGCTGGGGAATGGCTGGCGCCGCTCCCCTGGCCATGCGGCGGCACCTCTATCAGGACTTCAGTTTGCCCAGCCAGCCCCGCGACCGGTCTCTGCCACTGGGCGAGATTCTGGGACAGGAAGGGATAGTCGCCGGAAGGACGGTCGGCGTGGTGGGATGGAAGGTGTTCGAAGACAGCGGGATCATCGACCTCCCCGCCTTCATCGTCGACGAGCTTCGCCGCCTCGCCGGGTCGGAGGGCGCAGTCGAAAATGCCGCGGACATCCTTATCGGCGCGGCCGACGGGCTCCGCGTCGTCAACGAAGTCGACCAGCTCGCCTACTACGAGTGGGCAGCCTGTCACACGTCGAGTGGCGTGCGTCGTGTCATCGAGGGCCTTCGCCCTGGCCTGACCGAGCAAGAGGCGGTCAGCCTGCTCGAGTGGAATGGGACACCGCTCTCGTGTCACCTGATGCTGACCGCCGGCCCCAGGGCGACTCTTGGGTTGCTCAGCCCCGGCGACCGGCCCATCGAGCAAGGTGACCGGTTCACCGTCGCTTTCGGGATCTGGGGAGCCCTCAACTGCCGAGCCGGGTTCGTGGCGGAGAGCCCCGATGACCTGCCGGAAGAAATCGACGACTACGTCGATCGTCTGGTGGCTCCCTATTTCGAGGCAGTAGCCGAGTGGTACGAGGCGCTTCATGTCGGTCAGAAGGGCGGGGCGCTCCAAGAGATCATCGACCGGCATCTCGGTGACCCGTTCTTCGGCATCTTCCTCAATCCGGGTCATCAGATCCATCTCGACGAGTGGGTGAACTCACCCGTCGGCGCCGGATCCGAAATCGAGTTGGCCTCGGGGATGGCACTTCAGGTCGACATAATCCCGGCCACCGGCACCGAATACTTCACCACCAACATCGAGGACGGCATCGCTCTGGCGGACGAGTCATTGCGGGAGAAGCTGGCCGATCGCTATCCGGATGCGTGGGGGCGGATAACGGCCCGACGTGAGTTCATGAGCGATTCCCTCGGCATCGACCTGCACCCGGATGTGCTCCCCTTCTCCAACATCCCTGGCTACCTCCCACCGTTCCTGCTCCGGTCCGACCGGGTCATGACCGTGACCGGCTAGAGGAAGTACGGAGTGGCGTCGGTCCAGGCGCCGCCGTCCTGGCTCGAGGTGATCACCGCTTCGACGAAACGGAGACCGACGGCACCGTCGATGGCGTTGGGGAAATAGAGGGCCAGCGGGTCCGGTGTGGTGCCGCTGCGCCGTGCCGCGATCGCCTCGGCAGAATCGGAATAGATGTTGGCGAACGCCTCCAGGAAGGCCTCCGGATGTCCGGCAACGATCCGGGTAGAGCGAGCGGCGAGGGGAAGCGTTCCCGGCCCGTTTGGGGTTCGCCACTCCGCAGGGCCCGCCAATGGGGTGAAGAGGAGACGCATCGGCTGCTCCTGGTGCCATTCGACGCTGCCCCGGGTCCCGGAGACCCGTATCCGTAGCGCGTTCTCGACTCCTGCCGCTGCCTGGGTGACCCAGAACGATCCCCGGGCTTCGTTCTCGAATCGAAGCAGTGCCCCGGCGTAATCATGGACGAGTCGTCCGGGAACGATGGCCCCGATCTCGGCGGCAACCTCGGTCACCTCGAGACCCGTGATGAATCGAGCCAGGTTGTGAGCATGTGTCCCGATGTCCCCCATCACCAACGACGGGCCACCCCGCACCGGGTCGTATCGCCATGGAAGCCCGTCGGCTGGATCTGGATCGTTCTCGCTCGCCTTTCCACCCTGGACGTATTCGACCTGAACGAGCCGGATCTCCCCCAATTGGCCGTCGGCGACCATGGCTTTCGCCTGGCGGACCAACGAGTATCCGGTGTAGTTATGGGTTAGACAAAAGACGAGTCCGGTCTGCTCCACCCGCTTGACCAGATCGAGTGCCTCGTCCAGCGTGTTGGTGATCGGCTTGTCACAGATGACGTCGAAGCCGAGATCGAGGGCGGCCGCTGCGTACTTGTGATGACTGTCGTTGGGAGTCATGATCGAGATCACGTCGGCGCCGTCGGTCCGAGCGGCCTCGCCTTGGAGCAGGGCGGTGGCGGCTGGATATGCCCGATCTTCGGCGATGCCGAGCCCGACCCCGGCGGCGTGGGAGCGCTCCGGGTCTGATGAGAGGGCACCGGCGACCAACTCATAACGGTCATCGAGACGCGCGGCAGATCGATGCATGTCGCCGATGAAGCTTCCCGGGCCGCCACCAATGACCGCCAGACGGAGCCTGTGCCCGAGCATCGTAATCACCGGGTTGTCAGCCATCCTCCACCTCCGCGACGATCAGCCATCTGTCCCCGACCTCAGGCCGCAGGACGAACGTCTTGGAAAATGGCTCGCTGGCCCGGTCCTGCTCGACGCCGGCGGCATCGTAAGTGATGGTCTCTACCGTCCCCGTTGCCACCAGCCCGAGACTGGCTGCGTCCTGTGTCTCTTCGGTGGGCGCGACGTCGACGTGGAGGGAGTCAAAGGTGTGGGTGGGAACTGCATGCACGCCACTGGTCGCCGTCTGCTCGACGAACCGTTCCATCTCGATGAGCCGCTCCGCGTCATCGGCCGACCGCAACAGCGATGTGTCGGCGCGACGGATCGCCTCGGCTTCCACGGCGAGTGCCTGGGCCAGGCCAAGGGCCACGGCGTTCGGGTCCACCTCGCCTTGCAAGGCTTCGACCTCGGCGCTCATGGTGGCCTCTGGTAGCTGCGCCGGGTCGATCTCGATCTCGGGCGGCGGAGACGCGACCGGGGCAGCCACGGCAGAGCTTCGCGCTGGGGCGCCGGCGAGCACGATGGCCAGAGGGATCAAGACGAGGAAAGCTCCAACCACGGCGCCCGGGGCGAAGGCGCGGACCGGTCGATTCGTCGACGACTGGGTCAATGACTCGATCTTGTCTGATGTGAAGACACGGTCGAGGATGAACCGCAGTGGTGTCATCACGACGAGACCGGCGAGCAACCCCACTTTGGCTCCGAACTCTGTGGTCTGGGGCGCCATCAGCAGCGTGCAGACCAGTCCCAGGCAAACTGCAAACGCAATCCGCGCCGCACGCCTCTCCGGGATGGTCTTGGGGTCGGTGATCATGAAGAACAGGAAGATGAGCACCTCCGGCGAAGCCACGATCACCGACCAGAAATAGGTCCCGCATACGGGTTGGAGAGCCCATGCCGCGGTCATGCAGTGGCCCGAGGCAGCGAGCACTCCGAGACCGACGGCGAGGGCCAGCCAGAACACTGCGGCCAGGGTGAGCAAGCGGAGGCGGGAGGTGATGAGGACGCCACCGACGAGGATGACGGCGTAGGCGGCGACCATCCAGAAGTCGAGAGGCGCCCACCAGAAGTCCAGTGGCTCGATGACCTCGCTTCCCAGTACCAGGAAAGCTGCGACCAGCCCGACGTTCGATGGGTTGAAGACGTGGGTGCCTCGATATCGGATCCAGTACTTGGTGAGCAACGACAGAGCGGCGATCCCGGCGAACAGGTACCAGCCGTTCAACGTCCAGTGGTCTCCGCGCTCCTGACCGACGATGCGAAGGATCAGGGCGACACCGCTGCCAGTGAGCATGGCGCTGGCCGGCCATACGATCTGTTTGGTCTTACGAAAGGTGAGCGCCACCTCGATGACGGCGCAGGCGAGGATGGCGGCGAGGATCTGAGGAACCGAAACCCGGAAATCGAGGGCCACCTGGCCCAGCACGTGGATGGTGATGATGACGCCGGCCAGATGCAGGCGCGGATCGCGCAGACTGGGCAGCACTACCGGATAATCGGTTGCCCCCAGTCGGACGGTTCGCGCGCTGGTGGTGGTCACATCGGCAAGGCTGCCACAACCGACGGCGATAGGTTGCGCGGGATGGAGCACATCGAGGCTGATGCCGGAGCATGGAATCCATCTGGCAATGAGCATTTCACCGGAACGGTCTGGAACCGAAGATTGAGCGAGTCGGAATGCGGCATCACGATGATCGCCGTTCAGTTCGCTCCGGGCGCGCGTAGCGACTGGCACAGCCACCCGGGAGGTCAGTTGCTGTACGTGGTCTCGGGTGCCGGGCTCGTCCAGACCGAGGATGGTTCGACGCTGCCGATCTCGGCAGGCGACGTCGTGCACGCGCCTCCCGGGGAACGACATTGGCATGGAGCGGGCCCGGA
>JBEVJN010000013.1:0-14304 GCA_040510135.1 Acidimicrobiia bacterium
GGGACCTTCATCCGAACGAGCCGGCCGCTCGATGTCGGGACGGAGTTCGTGTTCGTTCTCAGTGTCCCCGAGCCGAACCTCGACAACGCCCAGGTCATGCTCGAGATGACCGGCGAGGTGACGTGGGTCGTCACGGAGAAAGAGGCGACGTAGGAGAAGCCCGCGGGGATGGGCATCCAGTTCCTCTTCAAGACCGAGGGTGACCGGCAGCGCGTTCGCGATTTCGTCGCCGATTTGATGAATGCTTCGCTGGGCCCGCACCTCGCCCAGAAGCTCTTGTCGCGCCTCTAGCCGGAGTCTACGTTCTCGGCATGATGACCAGGTCGCTCCCGATCGCGGGTCGGGCTGCTCCGAAGCACGTCGATCCGTCGCTCGATCTCGAGGAAGAGATCAATCGCCTCAAGAAAGAGAAGAACGCGGTCATCCTCGCGCACTACTACAAAGAGAGCGAGATCCAGGACCTCGCCGACTTCATCGGTGACTCGCTCCAGCTCGCACAAGCGGCGGAGAAGACGACCGCGGATGTCATCTGTTTCGCGGGCGTCCACTTCATGGCGGAGACGGCGAAGATCATCAATCCGGAAAAGATGGTCCTGATCCCCGATCTGGGGGCCGGCTGCTCCCTGGCCGACGGGATCACGGGCGCCGACGTCCGCCATCTGAAGGAACGGCACCCCGGCGTGCCGGTGGTCACCTATGTCAACACGTCTGCCGAGGTCAAGGCCGAGTCGGATATCACCTGCACATCGTCCAACGCGGTTGCGGTGGTGGAGTCCCTCGGTGTCGACCGGGTGATCTTCACCCCAGACCAGTATCTCGGCCGTTGGGTCGCCACTCAGACCGACGTCGACGTGATCCTCTGGGAGGGCTCCTGCATCGTCCACGAGCGGTTCACCGGTGAGGAGATCGCCGACTACCGGAGGGCATATGGCGACATTCCGGTGATCGCCCACCCCGAGTGCCCACCCGACGTGCTCGCCGAGGCCGATTTCGTCGGGTCCACGCATGCGATGATCGATTGGGTCACCACCCGCCAGCCAAGCCGGGTGATGATGATCACCGAGTGCTCCATGGCAGACAACGTGGCCCGGGAGACCCCGCACACCCAGTATGTGCGTCCCTGCAACCTCTGCCCGTACATGAAGCGGATCACCCTCGACAACATCCGGACCTCCCTGGCCACCCTCACTCATCAGGTCGAAATCGCCCCCGAGGTGGCGGAGCGGGCCCGACGAGCGGTGATGCGCATGCTCGAGGTCGGTCGTAAGGACTAGGGGGCACCCTCCTATGACCGAGATCACTCGGCTCGATGCGCCGCTGGTGGTCGGCGCCGGCGTTGCCGGTCTCACCGTGGCGCTCGGGCTGCCCCGGGCATACGTGCTCACCACTCAGGAAATGGGGTCGACGTGGTGGGCCCAGGGAGGCATCGCCGTGGCCTGGTCACCCGAGGACTCACCACGCCAGCATGCCGATGACACCCTCAACGTCTCAGGTGGATTGGGGGTCGAGCGGGTGGTCGACCTCCTGACCCACGGCGGCCCGGCGGCGGTCGAGAACCTCATCGCAATTGGTGCCCAGTTCGACCGAGACGAGGATGGCGAGCTCATGCTCGCCCGAGAGGGTGGGCATCAGACCCGACGCGTCTTGCATGCCGATGGGGACGCGACCGGCGCCGAGGTCATGCGGGCACTCATTGCGGCAGTTGATGCCGGCGATCGGATCACCATCCTTCAGGGGCGCGCAATCGACCTGGTCATGGCACGGGATCGTGTGATCGGGGTCGTCACCAGCGAAGGGAAGAAGCGAGAGGTGCTTCTCGCCCCGGCGGTCGTGCTCGCCACCGGTGGCGCAGGGAGGCTGTACTCCCAGACCACCAATCCGACCGGGGTGACCGGAGACGGCATAGCCATGGCGGGGCGGGCGGGGGCGCGTCTGGCCGATCTCGAGTTCGTCCAGTTCCATCCGACGGCGCTACATGTCGGCAAGGACCCGATGCCCTTGCTGACGGAAGCTCTGCGCGGCGAAGGCGCCATCCTCGTGGACGCACACGGCCGCCGGTTCATGCCCCAATATCACCCCATGGCTGAGCTCGCCCCACGCGACATCGTGGCCCGCGCCATCTTCTGGCAGTACGACCGCGGTCTCGGCGGGGCCTATCTCGATGCGAGATCGATAGATGGCTTCGCCGACCGGTTCCCGACCGTCAACGCCCACGCCCACTCGGTCGAGCTCGACCCTTCCGAGCATCTGCTGCCTGTCTCACCCGCCGCCCACTATTACATGGGTGGGATCGATGCCGATGCCAATGGACGGACTTCGGTCCCAGGTCTGTGGGCGGTCGGCGAATCCAGTTCGACGGGGGTACATGGGGCCAACCGACTTGCCTCCAACTCACTGCTCGAGGGCCTCGTCTTCGGGGCCAGGGCGTCAGCCGATGTGGCGGAATCGTTGGTCGAGCCCGATGGCGAGCCGTTCGCTCCCAAGGAGGCATTCGATCTGCCTTTGGTCGCGGGTCCGGCCCTCGAAGATCTTCGTCAGATCATGTGGGACCGGGTGGGTTTGGTGCGTACCGGCCCTGGTCTTTGGGAGGCAAGGAGCCATCTGCTCGAGCTGGATTCCGTCTTGCGCCGCACGATCGCCGGGCGCGTCGCCATCGAGCTGTCGCTGATGGTCATCCTGGCTGCGCTCCGGCGTTCCGAGTCGAGGGGAGGGCATTACCGGGCTGATTATCCGGAGCCCGATCCAATGCAGGAACACCGCACCCTGATCGATCCGACCAGGGCGCAAATGACTGCGGTGAGCTGATGCTTCGGGCCGATTACGTGGAAGTCGTGGGTCGCGCTCTCTCCGAGGATCTCGGCTCCGAAGGGGACATCACCTCCGATTCGTGCGTCCCGGAGACCGCGGAGAGCAAAGGGGTGTTCGTCGCCCGCAGGCCCGGAGTGATCGCCGGGCTCGAGGTCGCGGCATATGTGTTCGAGGCGCTCGATCCATCGGTGCGATTCGAACCGAGGGTCGAGGATGGGCATCATGTCGCCGAGGGCGGAATCATCGCTCACATTGCGGGGCATTCACGCTCCATCCTCAGTGGAGAGCGAACAGCACTCAATCTCTTGGGCCGAATGTCGGGGGTGGCCACGGCCACAGGGGAACTCGTCGAGGCCGTCGCCGGCACCGGGGCACGGATCTCCGACACGCGCAAGACCATGCCGGGGCTGAGGGCGCTGGACAAATACGCAGTCAGGGTCGGCGGCGGTATGAACCACCGGTTTGGCCTCTACGACGCGGTATTGATCAAGGACAATCACCTGGTCGCCGCCGGTGACATCGCCGGCGCTGTCACGGCGGCACGAGCCAAGGTGCGGCCCGGAATGATGATCGAGGTAGAGGTGGTGAGCCTGGAACAGCTGGCTCAGGTGCTCCAAACGGACGCCGACCGCGTACTTCTCGACAACATGGGCCCCGAGCTGTTGCGTCAGGCTGTGGAGATGGCCGACGGTCGGATCACATTGGAGGCATCGGGCGGGGTCACCCTCGAAAACGTCCGCCTCCTGGCGGAGACCGGCGTCGACATCATCTCGGTGGGATGGATCACACACTCGGTGCCCCAGGTCGACATCGCTCTGGATTTCATGTGAATCTCGGCCCGGGGATAACTTCGACGTCATGAGTGAACACCCAGTACGCGTCGCAGTGACAGGAGCGGCCGGGCAGATCGGGTACAGCGTCCTCTTCCGGATCGCCGCGGGAGACATGCTCGGCCCGGACCAGCCCGTCATCCTCCAGATGCTCGAGATCCCTCAGGCACTTGGCGCACTAGAGGGCGTGACCATGGAGCTGGAGGACTGCGCGTTCCCGCTGCTCGAGGGGACAGTCACCACCGACGATCCCGAGTCCGCCTTCGCCGACGCCGACATCGCCCTGCTCGTCGGCGCGATGCCCCGCAAGGCGGGGATGGAGCGGTCCGACCTCCTCTCCGCCAATGGCGCGATCTTCACGAGCCAAGGCCGGGCCATCGCCGCCGCGGCCAACGCAGATGTCAAGGTGCTCGTAGTGGGCAACCCGGCGAACACGAACGCGCTGATCGCCATGAACAACGCGGGGGAGATGGATCGCTCGAACTTCACCGCAATGACCCGGCTCGACCACAATCGAGCAGTCGCCCAGCTCTCGAAGCGGGTGGGCTATCCGGTGAGCTCGATTCGACGAATGACGATCTGGGGGAACCACTCGTCGACCCAGTATCCCGACCTGTTCCACTGCGAAGTCGACGGCAAACCCGCCAATGAGCTGGTGGACGACCAGGAGTGGATCGACAACCAGTTCATACCTACGGTCGCCAATCGTGGGGCGGCGATCATCGAGGCTCGGGGCGCCTCGTCGGCGGCGTCGGCCGCCAATGCCGCCATCGGCCATGTCCGCGATTGGTGGCACGACACAACGGAAGGCGATTGGGTGTCGATGGGAGTCCCCTCAGATGGCTCCTACGGCGTTCCCGATGGGCTGATGTCCTCGTTCCCATGCATAACCCGGAATCGCCGGTGGGAGATCGTCCAGGGCCTCGAGATCGATGACTATTCCCGGGAGAGGATCGACGCCTCGGTCGCAGAGCTCGTCGATGAGCGGGACGCGGTTGCTGAGATGGGGTTGATCTAGCCCACAAACGGACGGCTTGCGATGGCGTCATCTGTGGCGACGATGCCATCAGCGGAACCTCTGTGCGAGAGGTTTGCTCGGCAGCCGGTTACGACCACTCGAACACCAATGACTCAGCCCTCCGGCGGCGCCTCGAACTCGACGATCGGCCGCACCTCGACCCGGCCGAACCAGGCTCCAGGGATCTGCTGGGCCCATTTCAGGGCCTCGTCGAGATCGGCGACCTCGAAGAGATAGAAGCCGCCCAGGGCCTCTTTGGTCTCTGCGAATGGTCCGTCGGTGAAGACCGGCTCACCGCCTTTCCCGCCGGGGATGTGAACGGTCGTGGCGGTGTTGGTGTCGTGCAATGCCTCGCCACCGATCATCACTCCCGCCTCGCCGGCGGCACGCGTGAACTCGTTGTACTCGTTCATCACCTGCTCGAGCTCCTCGGGCGTGCCTTGTCCCTGCTCCACGGCAGAGGTGTAGATCAGTGCTGCATACTTGGGCATCCTGGGTTCCCTTCTCTAGCGGGACGCCTTACGGCTCTATGACGGAGAGCACACGCGGCAATCGACAATTCGCGGGTAGTTACTCAATACTCGACATCGAGCTCGGATACCGCGGAGCCCCACTGCTGGATGGCTCCCTGGTGCATCATCAGCTTGGCCAGATTGCCCGAGACCTTGAGTTTGCCCGTCATGAAGGCAGTCTGGGTGTTCAGATCACCCTTGGAGATGGCGGTTGCAGTGTCGTAGGTCTGCTTGACCGTCACGTCAGCCCCCTCGAGGGCGCCGAGGGCCATGGTGGCGTTGCCACCGCCGGCCTGCAGGTAGTAATCGACCTCACCATCGGGGGCGTCGGTGGTGTTGAACTGGATCCCCAGCTCGGCTTCGCCGATGGCATTCCTGAAGCCATCGTGACTGTTGAGGGCGGCGGTGACCTCCGAAGCCCACTCGTCACTGAGAAACTTGGACACGTTCTGACTCCTTGGAGTTTGGGATGCGAATGGTACAGGGCGCTGCTCTGATCCAGGAAGGCCCGACCCTCGATCAGATCAGCTTGGCAATGGAGGTCTCAGCCCCACGGGACAGCCTGGTGAGAGGTTCCCTGGGATGCCCCGGATCGAGGCCCGCCGCCTTCGCTGCGGCCTTGACGCCGGGCACTCCGTGCGCCTCGACATCGGCACTGATGGCGCTGAGCCGCTTCTGCAGCTTCCTCGCTTTCACGGTGTCGGTCTTGGCCGCAGCGAGGGTCTGGAGCACCAACTCGGGGACGTAGTTCCCCGATCCGGTGATGGCTCCGTGACAGCCCACCGCCATCGCCGCGGTGAGCGCGCGGGACGATCCTGAATAGAGAAGGAAGTCAGAGGGCGAGGCGTCGATGATCGACTGGAGCCGCACTACGTCTCCGCTCGAGTCCTTCATCCCCACGATGTTGTCGTGCCGGGAGAGCCGCCACACCAGCTCGAGCGGGAGGCTGTAACCGGTGACGGACGGGACCGAGTAGAGAAAGACCGGGGCCATCGAGGTATCGGCGATCGTCTTGTAGAACCGGAGGACCGCCTCGTCCCGTCCTCGGGTCAGAGTGGTCGGTGTCATCACCAGGATGCTGTCGGCGCCACCTTCGATTGCCTCCTCGAGCTGGTTAAGTGCGACCCGCGTCGATTCGGCCGCGATCCCGACCATGAAATGGGATTTCCGCCGTCGCCCAGCCTTCACCAGCCGGAATCGCTCACCCGGCTCCAGATATGGCCCTTCCCCGTTCGAGCCGCCGATGACGAAGCCGTCGATCCCGGCGCCGACGAGCAGCCGGAGATTGGTCGTGTGCGCCCTGGTATCGATCTCCCCGCCTCTGGTGAATGGCGTGATCAACGCGGGCATGTAATCAGGAGGAGGCAGCATGCGGTCAGCCTAGGACCGCGCGTTCGACTCCTGACAGGAGCTCCCCGATGGGATCGTCTGCTGCAGAGACCACGAGCTGGCATTGTTGTAGCGGGAAGTCACCGAGGGCGAACAGCTTGGTGCCGGGTCCTGTCGCCCGGATCGAATACCGGTTGAGACCGGCGGGGTCGAGGGGTCCGCCTATTGGGCGACGAGACGGCGGTTCTTGACCTTGGCCTTGAGGTAGTCGGCGTTCATCATGGCGATGAAATCGATCGATATCGACTTGGGGCAGGCCTTCTCACACTCTCCGTGATTTGTGCACGAGCCGAAGTACTGCTCCATCACCTCGACCATGTTCTCGGTCCTTGTCCAACGCTCGGCCTGACCCTGGGGGAGGAGGTTGAGATGGCTGATCTTGGCTGCGGTGAAGAGATTGGCGGCGCTGTTGGGGCAGGCGGCGACGCAAGCCCCGCAACCGATGCACGCCGCGGCATCGAAGGCAGCGTCGGCGACAGGCTTGGGGACCGGGGTGAGGTTGGCCTCTGGGGCGGAGCCGGTGTCGACGGTGATGTACCCACCGGCCTCGATGATGCGGTCGAAGGAGCTGCGGTCGACCACGAGATCCTTGACCAGCGGAAATCCGGCGGCTCGCCATGGCTCGACGGTGATGGTGGCCCCGCTCTCGAACTTGCGCATGTGCAGCTGGCAGGTGGCGGTTCCGAGCTGGGGGCCGTGCGCCTGGCCGTCGATCATGACGCCACAGGAGCCGCAGATCCCCTCCCGGCAATCGTGGTCGAAGGCAACCGGCTCTTCATCCTGGTTGACCAGACGTTCGTTGAGGACATCGAGCATCTCGAGAAAGGACATGTCCTCGGAGATACCGGCTACCTCATAGGTTTTGAACGAACCGGGTAGGTGTGGTCCTTCCTGCCGCCAGACCTGGAGCGTCACATTCACTTGTAGCTCCGGGTGCTTGGTTTGGCCGACTCGAAGGTGAGTGGCTCCTTGTTCAGCTCCGGCTTGGCCGGGTCCCCGGACCATTCCCACACCGCAACATGGGCGAAGTCGTCGTCCCAGCGCAATGCCTCGCCATCCTCGGTTTGGAACTCTTCACGGAAATGGCCGCCGCACGACTCCTCACGGTGGAGTGCGTCCAGGCACATCGCCTGGGCCAGCTCGAAGAAGTCTTCCACCCTGCCCGCGCGCTCCAGGGTCTGATTGAGCCCGCCCGCCGTGCCCAGAATTCGCACATCGCTCTTGAACTCTTCGTACAGGGCGGGGATCTCGGACAACGCTTTGTTCAGCCCGGGCTCGCTCCGGGACATGCCGCAGTACTCCAGCATGATCTTGCCCAGCTCCTTGTGGAACCAGTCGACGGTGCGGCTGCCCCTGGTCGACATGAACCGGTCGACACGGTCACGGACCTCTTGTCCCGCCTCTCCGAACGCAGGATCGTCGCCGGGCACCGGCGGCTGGTTGAGGAACCCGGCCAGGTAGTCGCCGATCGTGGTCGGGAGGACGAAGTAGCCGTCGGCGAGCCCCTGCATCAAAGCCGATGCACCGAGGCGATTGGCGCCGTGGTCGGAGAAGTTGGCCTCGCCGATGGCGTAGAGCCCGGGGATCGTCGTCATCAGGTTGTAGTCGACCCAGAGCCCTCCCATGGTGTAGTGCGGGGCGGGATAGATGCGCATCGGCATCTCATAGGGGTCGTCGTCGGTGATACGTTGATACATCTCGAAGAGGTTGTCGTAACGCTCCTGGATGACCTGGCGGCCTTCCCGCTCGATGGCGTCGTGGAAGTCGAGGTAGACGCCGTTGCGGATCGGGCCCACTCCCTTGCCCTCGTCGACGATTCGCTTCACCGCGCGAGATGCCACATCTCTCGGGACCAGGTTGCCGAACGCGGGGTACATCCGCTCGAGGAAGTAGTCGCGTTCCTCTTTGGGGATCTGAGACGGTGGCCGATCGTCCCCGATTCGGCTCGGGACCCAGATCCGCCCGTCATTTCTCAGCGACTCGGACATCAAAGTCAGCTTCGATTGGAACTCGTCCGAAGCGGGGATGCAGGTCGGGTGGATCTGGGTGAAGGAAGGATTGGCGAAGCCGGCTCCCTTCCGGTGGGCCCTCCAGATTGCGCTGACGTTGCAGGCCATGGCGTTGGTGGACAGGAAGAAGACATTGCTGTATCCCCCGGTGGCGAGGACTACGGCGTGACCGGAATGGTTGGTGATCGCCCCCGAGATCAGATCTCGGACCACGATTCCAACGGCCCTGCCTTCCTTGACCACGATGTCGAGCATCTCCGAACGCGGGTGCAGCTTCACGGTGCCCGCCGCCACCTGGCGTGCCATCGCCTGGTACGCGCCCAGCAGGAGTTGCTGGCCGGTTTGGCCCCGGGCGTAGAACGTCCGGGCCACCTGGGCGCCACCGAACGAACGGTTGTCGAGCAGCCCGCCGTACTCCCGAGCGAAGGGAACCCCCTGAGCCGTGGCCTGATCGATGATGTTCAGCGACTCGTGGGCCAGCCGGTAGACGTTCGCCTCCCTGCTCCGGTAGTCCCCGCCCTTGATCGTGTCGTAGAACAGCCGGTACACCGAATCGCCGTCGTTCTTGTAGTTCTTGGCGGCGTTTATCCCTCCCTGGGCGGCGATGGAGTGGGCCCGACGTGGCGAGTCGTGGAAGGTGAACACCTCGACGTCGTAACCGAGCTCGGCGAGTGACGCTGCCGCCGACGCTCCGGCCAGCCCGGAGCCGACGATCAGGATCTTGAACTTCCGTTTGTTCGCCGGGTTCACCAGGCGGACCGAGAACTTGTGGTTTTCCCACTTGTCTTCGACGGGGCCGGGAGGCACCTTGGCGTCGAGTTGGAGTGTCAACTGCTCACCCCACGAACCCGAAGTACACGGCGAGGGGCATGATCGCGTTGCCCACGGTTACCAGGATCGCGAGACCGATGGCGAAGGAGCGGCGCAGACTGTTGAACCTCGGATGGTTGATCCCCAGGCTCTGGAACATCGACCACGCCCCGTGATAGAGATGGATCCCCAAGAGGACCATGGCGATCACATAGAACGCGGTAACGGGTGCGCGGGAGAACGAGGCGATGAAGTTGGCGTACACCTCGCCTCGGGCCCAGATCTCGGGCGCCATCGGCTGAATGCCCCAGGTGAGATCGGCGAGATGGAAGAGGAGGAAGGCGGCAAAGATGACACCGCTCCAGCGCATGGTCCGGCTGGCGTAGTTGGCAGCAACGTAGGTGCGCGGCCCCTGATAATCCTCGGGCCGGGCCCGGCGATTCATCAGCGTCAGCGAGTAGGCGGCGTGGATGTGGAGCAAGAAGGCAACGATTAACCCGGTGCGGAGGATCCACAGCGCGACGTGCGAGGGCAGGAAGGGCACCAGGAGCTCACGCAAGGCCTCGGCATAGATGTCGATGTCGGGAACGCCAGCGACGTCGGGCAGGAAGATCTTCCAGTTCCCCACCATGTGGGCCAGGACGAAGACGATGATGCCGAGACCGGTGAGTGCCATCACCCATTTCTTGCCGACCGCCGATCGATAGAAGCTGACCGGCCAGGGCGTTCTTCTCTGCTCGATCGTGGCGGACACCGGGACTCCATTATGCCAAGTCTGCGCCTCGGGAGAATCATTCGGCGCGACAAGGAGAAATTCGCCAGTCTGGGTTGACGGCGCGCGCCCCTGGCCTTAATGTCAAACGTGTAATTACACGGTTGTGAGGAGACCTGATGCAGAGCAAGCTCATCCAAGCCCTGGCTACAGGTGAGCTTTCCTGGCAGGACTACGCCAACTGCCGTGGCGCCGATGCCGACCTCTTCTTCCCCGAGCGGGGGGCTTCCACCCGGAAGGCGAAGGCGATATGCGCCGCCTGCGAGGTGCGGGCGGAATGTCTCGACTACGCAGTCGACATGGGCGAGAAATTCGGCATCTGGGGTGGTCTCAGCGAGCGTGAGCGTCGTCGGGTCCGACGCGAGCGAACGCAGCGGGAACGCAAGGTCGGATAAGGGCGGCTGCGCCGCCCGCCCTGGGTACCTGGTACCTAGAGGTAAAGGCCGGTCTGGTCCTCGCCACTACCGGGGGGCGAGGGTGGGATCAACGCTCTCTTTTGCATCTCCGCCAACTGAGATTGCGCAGCCATCTGCTGGCTCCACAATGATGCCTGGATCCCGTGGAACAGACCCTCCAGCCAGCCGATGAGCTGGGCTTGGGCGATCCGGAGCTCTGCCTGGGAGACACCTTCCCCGTCGAGGGGGACCATGATCTCGTCGAACTCGTCGAGTAGCTCGGGTGAGAGGATCTCCCGCAACTCGTCGAGCGACCGGGCATGGACGTCGGCGAGACGGCGCCGGCCCCCGTCGTCGAGAGGAGTCTGTCGCACCTCGTCGAGCATCGCCCGCGTCATCGACGCGATCCGGATCAGCTTGGTCGGCTCGGAGACCGGTGGTTCCTTCCGCTCGGCTTCCGGCACCTGCTCGACCGCGTCCGGCTTCACCGTTTCTTCCATGACCTCAGCCTAAGCCAACCCGCGTTATGGGTCAGGCCCGGACTTCGTCTCGCATGAAGGCGATGTAGGCGGCGGCGAACATGACCGAGGTAAGGGCGACCAGGATGGCGATCTGGGGCCAGACCACTGCAAGGCTCTGGGTCAGGTTGAGCTCGGAGACGATCGCCCGATCGACCTGTTCGACGGTGACTAATCCCACGGTGCGCACCTCGGGATCGAGGAGCACGCTCGAGACGTTCTGGAACAGGGTTACCGGCGAGAGCTGAGAAACCGTCTGCGCCGTCTGCTGGTAGGCGATTTCCGCCGCATCCGAACCATCTCTGGGGCTGAGCACACTGGCGATGGCCCCGAAGATGAACGACCCGAAAAGGGTCAGGACCAGCCAGATGCCGAGCGGGATCATCGCCGAGGTCGAGGCACGCTTCGCCGTGACCGAGCACAAGGTCGCCAGTGCCTGCCAGAACCCCACGTAGATGATGGTGAAGATCAGCCACACGGCGAGACGGGAGATCTCGGTCGGGGTGGGCACCACGCCGAGCCTGACGATCCCGATCCCGGACACGAACAGAACGAGAGCGGTGAGCATGATCGAGACCACGGTCAGCCCGGCCACGAACTTGCCCAGGATCACCTCGTCGCGATGGATCGGCTGGGAGAGCAGCCGCGGCAGCGTCCCCTGGGAGCGCTCGCCGCTGACCGCATCGAACCCGAACATGATCCCGAGGAGAGGGGCGAGGAAGCCCACGAAAACGATCAGCGGGAACGGGACCGGGTCGGCGGTGACCGTGAACAGCTTGAGGAACAGCGCCGTGATCCCCTGGGCGTTGGGGGCCACGTCGCGGATCCCGCCCGAGGCGGCGAACACTGCGGCGGCGGTGGCGATGCCGAGCACCCCCATCAACACCACGAACCGTCCGGACAGCAGGTGGTCGGCGATTTCCTTTCTGGCTACCGCCCGCCACCCTCCGACCCGCATGGAGGGTTCGTCGGTGGGGACCTCCTCGGCGACCACGTCGGCGTCGGTGGTCATGCCGGAACCTCCTCCTCCGCTTCCTCTTCGATCTCGAAGTAGCGGCGATAGATGCTTTCCAGATCCTCGTCGAGCCGATGGACTCCGATGACGTCGGCACCTTGGGAGACGAGACCACTCACGGCGGGCGCCAGCGATTCCGAATGTAGGTCGGCCACCCATGATCCGGGCACCCGACCCGGGGTGATGCCACTGGCAGATCCCAGGGACTCGAGGGCGGCTCGACCCTTGGCCGGGTCGCCGCCGAGACGGAACTCGACCCTGATGTTGCCGCTCTTGTCAACGGCAGCGAGCTCGTGTGGTGTCCCCTGGGCCACCACCTTGCCCCTGACGAAGATGGCCACCCGATCGCAAACCGTCTGGACCTGGTGGAGGAGGTGGCTGGCCAGGAGAACGGTCACACCCTCATCCTTGGCGAGACGCTGAATCAGGTTGAGCATCTCCACCACACCCTCGGGGTCGATGGCGGTAGTGGGCTCGTCGAGGATCAGCACCGAAGGGCCTTTGATCAGGGCGTCGGCCACCCCGAGACGCTGCTTCATCCCGCGCGAGTACTCGCCGGCGGGCTGGTCGGCCGCTTCGGCCAGGCCGACCAGCTCGAGCAGTGAGCCGATCAGGCCCTCAAAGTCCTCGAGCCCGTTGAGCCGTGCCGTGAACCTGAGGTTCTCCCGCCCGGTCATCGGGTCGTAGAAGCCAACGGCGTCAGGCAGATAGCCGACCTTTCGCTTGACCTGGAGCGGATTCCATCTCGGGTCCAGCCCGAGAACCTCGATCTTGCCCTTGGTGGGCTCGATCAGCCCGAGCAGCATGAGGATGGTCGTCGTCTTTCCGGCGCCATTAGGCCCGAGGAGCCCGAATACCTCGCCCGAGTCCACGTCGAGGTCGAGCCGGTCGACCACGGTGTGCTCGCCGTAGGTCTTGGTCAGCTTCCGGCTGCGGATGGTCGAGACAGCCATGTCAGCGACGGCCGAAGCGCCGGAAGACCCAGGCCAGGCCGGCCAGAGTGAGGGCGATCACCGCGATGCCAACGAACCCCCACACGGCCGACGGGTTGACCGTGGTGCGGATCTCCATCTCCGGGGCATCGACCTCCTCATGGGTGGCGGTGAAGGTGATCACGTAGTCACCGGCCACCGCCTCCTCCGAAGGCGTGATCGTGGCCACGACCGGAACCGACTCACCTGCGGGGATGGCCACCTCCTGGTTGTCGAAGGCCACCTCCCAGCCGGAGGGCGGGGTGACCCCGACCACGACGTTGTCAAGGTCGGCGGTCCCGCTGTTGGTCAGCAGGATCTGGAACTCACTCGAGCTGCCCACAGTGACCTCGGCATTGAGCCGCTGGTCCGGGGTCGACATCTCCAGGGCGAACGATCCAACCACCTCCACGATCATCTCCGTCTCCACCGTCGAACCGGGTGCTGTAGCAACGAGGGTGATCGGATACTGGGCCGCTTCGGCCTGGAAGGGCGGGGTGGTTTCGACGTTGATCGTCTGCGTGCCACCGGCCTCGACTAGGACGGTGGAGGCCTGGGCCTGACCGGAGAGCTCGGCGGTGATATCCCACCCGGCGGGTGCGGTGGGGCTCAGCTCGAACTCGAGATCGGAAGGCGTTCCGTTGTTCAGCTCCACGTTGAAGGTGGCGGGCTCACCGGCGGGCGTGCGCAGACCGGGAAAGTTGGGGGTGAGGGTCACCTCGCCACCGGCCTGGGTGGAGACCCTGACCGCGATGGGAAGGGAAACCGAGTCTCCACCCCCGGAGGCGTTGAGGGTCATCGGGTACTCGCCTTCGGTCGCACTCGCCGGGACGGTGACATCGAAGGTGAGCTCGGGATTCAGTCCGGGACCGGCGGTCACCGAGTCCACCTCAAAGCCGCCGCCGCGGAATGCCGCGGTCCAGCCTTCGGGCACGCCTTCCGCCGCGAGAGCTACCGGGACTTGGGCGGGAGCGGCGACGGTGAGCGTGAAGCTGACCTGATCCCCGGGCTCGACGGCGACAGACGGGAACGGGGTGCTGACGGTCAGAGCGGTGACCGGGAGCGTCGTCGGCGTCTCCTCCGTCTGCGCGAGAGCCGCAGGGGCCAGAGCCAGCGTGGACACCACGGCCAACGCCACCAGCAATTGCCTCTTCGACACCAAGGTGATCAGAGCTCCTTCTTCATCGGTTTTGGGCACAAACACTCGATCGTGACGGCAGTGACCCTAAATCGATGATAAATCCATTGAGAAAACGG
>JBEVJN010000014.1:0-11967 GCA_040510135.1 Acidimicrobiia bacterium
GAGGAGATCCTCACCGAGGCGCTGGACCGACTCAGCGACCTCGGCGGGTGAGGCTGCCTCAGCCGGCGAAGGCGGGCATCACCTCACGCGCGAACAACTCCAGGCTGGATAGGTCGTAGGCGGGGTCGGGGAAGTAGACGATGGCATATCCCAGGCCCAGGGCCTCCCAATCCTTGAGATAGGTGATGACCTGGTCGGGGGTGCCGGAAGCGTATTTGTAGAGCTTCGCCTGCTCGGCGGCGCGGTTCTCGGGGACGTGCTGGCGCAACCGGGTCTCCAGGGCTCGGATCTTCTCCTGTGCTCCGGATTCCGTCTCATCGCACACGATGTTGAAGTTCGCCGACCTGGTTATCGAATCGAAGTCGCGGCCGAGATCGCGGCAATGCCCGGCCAGCACCTCGGATTTGTGGGCGAAAATGTCGGGCTTGATGCCGAAGTTGGTGTACTCGGCGTGGCGGGCCGCCACCCGCAGCGTCAACTGCTCGCCGCCGCCGGCGACCCAGAACGGGATGTGGGGCGTCTGGACCGGTTTTGGTTGGCAGATCGCACCTTCGAGCCGGTAGTGCCGACCTTCGTATTGGACCACTTCCTCGGTCCACATGGCCTTCATGATCTCGACACCTTCTTCGAGCATCTTGATTCGCGGCGCAGGATCCAGGAATGGGTAGCCGTACCCGTCGTGCTCGTGCTCGTACCAGCCGGCGCCGATCCCCATTTCGAGTCGGCCTCCGGAGATCACGTCGATCGAAGCCGCCACCTTGGCCAGGTAGGACGGCGGGCGGTAGGTGTTGCAGGTGCACATCTGGCCGAGTCGAACCGTGCTCGTGACCGCGGCCAGCGACGCCATCAGCGTCCACGCCTCATAGGTGGCCTCCTGGGTCGGGACCGGGACGGTGTGAAAGTGGTCGTACACCCACAGCGACTCGAAACCGGTCTCTTCGATGCGACGGGCCACCCTGGTCATCGTCTCCCAGTGCTCTTCCCGGTCGATCCCGGTCAGATCGAGACGCCATCCCTGCGGCACGAATGCTCCGAATCTCATCGGGCGAGGCTAACGAGGTGTCAACTACGTCGGCGAAACCTGGTTGGACCTGGCCTTTCCGTGTTTACACTTCATCGCTCCCCGAGACACCCAGGGAGTGATGACGGCACCTTTCTTCGATCCTGGCCCGGATCGAGACGCCTGCGGCGTCGGCTTCATCGCGGCCCGGGATCTCGCCCCCAGCTTCCGAATGACCCGTCTTGCCGTCGAGTGCCTGGTCAACCTCGACCACCGCGGGGCGCGCGCCGCCGACGGCACCGGTGACGGCGCTGGTCTCCTGACGCAGGTGCCGCATCGGCTGATCAACCGCGAGTTGGCCACGCACGGGCTCGAGGTGCCGCCGGCGCGTCTCGGAGTCGTGATGTGTTTTCTCTCGCCAACCGAGGCGGCGGCATCGCGATCGGTGGTTACCGAGGCCATCGAGGCGGAGGGGATGCAACTCCTGTTCTGGCGCTCGGTCCCCACCGACCCGTCAGTCCTCGGAGATCACGCCCGGTTCGTCCTCCCCCTCATCGAACAGGCCATCGTCACCGGCGACGAAGATGGCGCCGCCTTCGAGAGAAGCTTGTACTTGTCCCGGAAGCGGATCGAGAAAGCAGATGTTCCCGGGCTCTCTGTCCCGTCGGCCTCCAGCCGAACCGTGGTCTACAAGGGTTTGTTCACTGCTTCCAAGATCTCTGATTTCTACTGGGACCTGCGCGACCCTGATTTCGAGACTGCGTTCGCCATCTTCCACCAGCGGTATTCGACCAACACCTTCCCGTCGTGGGACAACGCTCAGCCGTTCCGCACCCTCGCCCACAACGGCGAGATCAACACCATCCAGTCCAACCGATCGTGGATGGTGGCCAGGGAGAAGGCGGCGACGCCGGGAGTCTGGGGGGATCGCCTGCCCGACGTCTTTCCTTTCCTCCAGCCCGGCATCTCCGACTCGGGGAGCCTCGACAACGTGTTCGAACTGCTCATGCAAAGTGGACGATCGCTGCCACATGTCAAGGAGATGCTCATGCCCGCGGCCTGGGAGAACGTCCCTGACCTGGAGCCGGACCTAGGCGCCTTCTACGCCTATCACGCCTTTCTCACCGAGCCCTGGGACGGTCCGGCCGCCATAGCGGCCACCGACGGATCGTCGCTGCTGGCCGGCATGGACCGCAACGGTCTTCGCCCTGCCCGGTGGGCGGTCACGCCCGAGGTGCTCCTGGTCGCGTCGGAGGCGGGGGTCTGCCCCGAGGAGGAGTCCAAGGCGACTGCCACCGGCCAACTCGGACCGGGCGAGTTGATCCTGTTCGATGGCGAGACGGGCCATGTGATGCACTCCGACGAGGTCAAGCATGCGCTGGCCACGGCCCGGCCGTACGGGGATTGGGTGAACACCGAGACTCTCCGCATCCAGGCTTCGTTCGACGGTCTTGCCGATGAGCGCTTCGACGCCGCCGCGCTGAGTCGGGTGTTCGGGTACACCGCCGAGGAGCGCAGGCTCGTCATCGCCGACATGGCGCAGGGTGACAACCCGCTCGGATCGATGGGCGACGACACCGGGCTCGCCGTTCTCGCCAACAAGCCACGCCGACTCACTCAATTCTTCCACGAGCAGTTTGCCCAAGTGACCAACCCACCAATGGACCCGATCCGGGAGAAGCTGGTCATGTCCCTCCGCATCCAGCTCGGACGGCGCGGCCCTCTGCTCGAGGACCGGCCGCAGCAGGCCCACCTCATCGAGCTGTCCAGCCCGATTCTCTCCGATGCAGAGCTCGAATCGATCGTCCGTTCCGGGGACGCGAGGTTTTTCTCACACTGGATCGCCACTACCTGGGCCGTAGCGGACGGACCTGAAGGCATGGAGGGCCGACTCGACGAGATATGTGAGGAAGCCACTCAGGCGGTCAAGCTGGGGGCGACGATCATCGTGCTCTCCGATCGGGAGACGGATGCCACTAGGGCACCGATACCGATGCTCCTCGCCTTGGGGGCCGTCCATCACCGGCTGATCGACGAGGGGGTGCGCGGATCGGTTTCTCTGGTTGTGGTGTCGGGTGAGCCACGCGACCCGCACGACCTGGCCTGCCTGGTCGGTTTCGGGGCGTCGGCCGTGAACCCCTACCTGGCCATCGAGCATGCTCGCGACCTCGCTGCGTCGGGCGCCATCGACGTCGACCCGGTGGCAGCGCAGGAGAACTATCGGCAGGCCATGGAGGGTGGCCTGCTCAAGATCATGTCCAAGATGGGGATCTGCACGCTGTCCGCCTACCGCGGCTCTGAGCTCTTCGAGGTCATCGGGCTCTCCGAGAAGGTCTGCCGAAAGGCGTTCCGCAACGCTCCGCGCCGTCTTCGGGGTATCGGGACGAAGGAGCTTGCCCGCCAGGCGCTGCAGCGTCACGAGGCCTACACGACCGGGGTCCCCGATCCCGGCGGGTTCTACAAGCACCGCCGTGGCTCCGACACCCACGTCACCAGCCCGATGGTCGTGCTTGCCGTGCAGAAGGCGGTTCGATCGGGCGACCCGGACGATTGGGACAAATACATCGAGATGATCTCCGATCGTGATCCGGCGCTGGTGCGGGATCTCCTCACCTTCGTGCAGCGGAACCCGGTGCCCCTCGAGGAGGTGGAGCCGGTCGAGGCGATCATGCGCCGATTCACTACTGCGGCCATGTCTCACGGCGCCCTCTCGGCCGAGGCCCACATTGCCCTGGCAGAGGCAATGAACCTGATCGGCGGGCACTCCAACTCCGGTGAGGGAGGGGAGGACCCGGTCCGGTTCGGCACCCCGATGAACTCGGCGATAAAGCAGGTCGCATCGGGTCGTTTCGGGGTCACCCCTGCCTATCTCCACTCCGCCGACGAGCTACAGATCAAGATGGCACAAGGATCGAAGCCAGGCGAAGGCGGCCAGCTGCCCGGGCACAAGGTGTCAGCCGAGATTGCCCGCCTCCGTTACACCGAGCCAGGGGTCACCCTGATCTCGCCGCCCCCGCATCACGACATCTACTCCATCGAAGACCTCGCCGAGCTCATTTACGACCTCAAGGCGTTCAAGCCGACGGTCCTCGTCTCGGTGAAACTGGTGAGCGAGCCTGGCGTTGGCACGATCGCGGTCGGCGTGGCAAAGGCCGACGCCGACGTGATCACCATCTCTGGATCCGAAGGAGGCACCGGCGCCTCACCACTCGTCTCGATAAAGCACGCCGGCTCACCCTGGGAGCTCGGCCTGGCCGAAGCGCACCAGGTCCTCACCGCCAACGGCCTTCGCTCGAGGGTGCTGCTGGAGACAGATGGTGGGCTTCGCACCGGGCGCGACATCATCGTCGCTGCCCTGCTCGGAGCGGAGCGATTCGGTTTCGGGACCCTGCCACTGCTCGCCATGGGCTGCAAGATGGTCCGCCAGTGCCACCTCAACACCTGCCCGGTTGGGATCGCCACCCAGCAGGAGGACCTGAGGGCGAAGTTCACTGGATCGGCCGATCAGGTCGTCCTTCTCTTTCGCCGCCTGGCCGAGGAGGCACGGAGGCACATGGCCGCACTCGGAGCCCGCTCGATCGCCGACCTGGTGGGACGCGCCGACCTGCTGCGCCCGATCGATCCCCAGCACCCGCTCTCCGCGGATCTCTCGGCCATGCTGCTCGCATCGAAAGGCGGAAAGGTCCACGAGGGCTACCGAAAGACCCCCCTCTCCGGGCTGGAGGATCGGCTCGTCGCCGACAGCGCCGATGCCATCGCCGGTGGCGAGCCCGTCGAGCTCTCTTATCCGATCCGTAACGTCGATCGGGCGATTGGTGCCCGGCTGTCGGGTGAGATCACGGCCCGGCACGGGAGCGAAGCCCTGCCCGCCAGCTCGATCGTCGTCAAGCTCTCCGGGACCGCTGGCCAGAGCTTTGGTGCCTGGCTCTGCGACGGGGTGGACCTACATCTCGAGGGAACCTCCAACGACTACGTGGGCAAGGGGATGGGTGGTGGTTTGATCTCGGTCTCGCCGCGTCGTCCCGGAGCATCGGTGCCCCACGGAGCGGGCAACGCGGTCCTCTACGGCGCGACCGGAGGCCGCGTGTTCCTGGCGGGACGGGTCGGTCAGAGGTTCGCTGTTCGCAACTCCGGTGCCACCGCGGTGATCGAGGGCTGCTCGGACCACGGTTGTGAGTACATGACCGGGGGCAAGGTGCTCGTGATCGGCGACGTTGGGCGCAACTTCGCCGCCGGGATGACCGGCGGGGTGGCCTATGTCTGGGACCCGGATCTCAGCCTCAAGGCACTGCTGGCCGACACCGCTCCCTCGGCGCGCCGTCCGTCGGACGCCGACCTGGCCGACATCAGATCGCTGATCGAAACCCACCTGCGCTTCACCGCCAGTCCCGTTGCCGAGCAGATCCTCGACGACTGGAACCGACAGCAAGGCGCTTTCTGGGTGATCTCTGCCTCGGCCCCGCCCCGCAAGCCGGTGGGGTTGGAAGTGACCGAGGTCCCTGCCGCCGGTTGAGCGCGCACGATGACCTCCTTGGCCGAATCCAGGCCCAGCTGAGCGGGCGGGGGGAGTTGACCGAGGGCCGGGTGCTCGACGGCGACGGGTATTTCCTCGATGGACATCTCGTGGTGGCGGTGATGGGCGACGACCTGTGCGTCAATGTCGGGCGCGAGGAGTGGGACGAGACCCTGGCCGGTGATGGGGTGCGGCCGCTTCTCTTCGCTGAGCTACCCGTGCCGGGCTGGGTGATGGTGGATGGCGCATCGGTTGTTGGCGAGGATTCCCTCGCCGCATGGATCGAGAGCGCCCTTGCCCGAGGCTGAGCACATCGTGGTGATGGGGGCGATGGGCTCCGGCAAGACCACACTTGGCCGGAGATTGGCCGAGGCCTTGGGCCGCGATTTCCACGATTCCGATCGATCGATCGAGCGGCGCGTTGGAAAGTCAGGTCGTGAGATCGCGGAGACCGACGGCGTCGATGCATTGCACCGCCTCGAGAGAGATGTGTTCCTCGAAGCCCTCTCGAGCGACGAGCCGGCAGTGATAGCCGCGGCCGCGTCAGTTATCGAGGACGCCGAAGTGCGCCAGGGCATGACCGGTGCTTTCTGCGTCTGGGTGACCGCGGATCCCCGGATCCTCGCCGAAAGGGCGACAAAGGGCGATCATCGTCGATCGGTCGCCGTTTCCGAGCATCTCGAACGGCGGGACCGGCTCTTCACGGAGATGGCCGACCTGGTGATCGACACCGGGGACCGATCGGCCGGTGAGACGGCGACGCTGGTCCTCGAGGACCTGCGAGGGGCGAAGAATTGAGCGACGGCGCGGCAGAGCGTTTTCGACTCGGCATCAACTATTGGCCGCGGCGAAAGGCGATGTACTGGTGGTCGGACTTCGACCGGGGCGAGGTGGCCGAAGAGTTCGATGTGATCGCGTCGCTCGGCATGTCGGAGGTGCGGATTTTCCTACTCTGGGACGATTGGCAGCCGTCTCCGGATTCGGTTTCCCCAGAGCGTCTCCGAGACTTGGGCGTCGTGCTCGATCTCGCCGCCGAGCGAGGGCTGGGTCTCGATGTGACGTTCTTCACCGGCCACATGAGTGGGCCGAACTGGTCGCCGGGATGGCTCCTCGACACGGGTGCCGGGCGCCCCTCCCCAGATGTTCGTCAGGTCGTCAGTGGAGGAAAGGTGGCCGATACCAGCTACCGAAACATGTTTCACGACACGGCCGCTCTCGACGCCGAGCGCCTACTTCTCGAGGCGGTGGTGGGCCAATACCGTGAGCACCCCGGGGTCTGGATGTGGAACCTCGGCAATGAGCCCGACCTGTTCGCCCGTCCCCGAGATGCGTCGGCGGGGCGATCCTGGGTCAAGGAGATGACCCAACTGGTCAAGCAAATCGATCCCCGCCACCCGGTCACCACGGGTCTCCACACGGCCAATCTCTTCTCCGACAACGGGCTCCGTGTCGACCATGTCTTCGAAGAGAGCGACGTCGCGGTCATGCATGGCTATCCCATGTACGTCGACTGGGCCCGTGACCCACTCGACCCTGACTTCGTCCCCTATCTATGTGCCCTCGTCACCGCACTGACCGGGATGCCGTGTCTGGCCGAAGAATGGGGTGGGTGTACATCGCCCCACACCGCCGATTCCACGACCTGGGCCTGGAACGCATACGGTGCGCCGAGGGCTCAATTCATGGCCGGGGAGGAGGCATTCGCCGAGTATGTCGAGTCGGTCCTGCCGCGGTTGGTCGACGTCGGGTCGACCGGGGCCTTCATGTGGTGTTTCGCCGACTATCACCCCGACCTCTGGGATCGGCCCCCTTGCGACGAGGGCGGGGCCAAGCACGAACGTCATTTCGGTCTGATCCGACCCGATGGCAGCCTCAAGCCACACGCCGAGGTGATCAGGAGGTTCGCCGCAACCGAGCCCACGGTCAGAGCCCCGGTGAAGATCTTGACACTCGACGTCACACCCGAGGAGTACTACCTCGACCCGACCGCTCACGCCCGCCGTCTCTATCAGCATTGGTAGCCGGGCGGCATGTCCGGGGCGGCGGTGCCTAGCGGTGGAGGACCTGTCGCCTCGGCTTGGTGTCGTGTGCTGAGCCGGTCCTCGGGCCGCGGCCGCGTGAGGCGACCTGGATGAGGTCGCCAAGCATCGCGCTCGCCGTTGGCTGACCCCCGGCCCCGGGCCCTGTGAAGAGGAGACGTCCGACCGACGGCCCCTCGATGAAGATGGCGTTGGTCACCCCATTGACCCCGGCCAGCGGATGATCTGCGGGGAGGCTCATCGGCATGACCTTGGCTTCGACCCGACCATCGATTCCCCGCTGCGCAGAACCGATCAGCTTGATCACCTCGCCGTTCTCGTTTGCGGACGCCACGTCCGCGGCGCTCAAGCCCTCGATCCCTTCACACTCCACCTCCCAGGGCGCGACGCGCTCGCCGAAGGCGAGGCTGGCGAGGATCGATGTCTTGAATGCAGCGTCGCGGCCTGACACGTCATCCGCGGGGTCGGTCTCGGCATAACCAAGACGCTGAGCTTCGGCCAGGGCGTCGTCGTAACTGCGGCCATCCTTGGTCATCGCGGTCAGGATGTAGTTGGTGGTCCCATTCACGATTCCGCTCACCACATCGATGTCCTCGCCGGCGAGACTCTCTGCCAGAGGCCGAATCACGGGGATCCCGCCGCCCACAGCTGCCTCATACATGACAGAGACGCCTGCTCGTTTTGCCGCCTCCATTATCTCCTGGCCTCTGGTGGCGATCAGTTCCTTGTTGGCGGTGACCACGGGTTTGCCCGACCGCAGGGCGGCCAGGACCAGGGTGCCTGCCGGCTCCAGGCCACCGATGACCTCGACGATCACGTCGATCGAGGGGTCGGTTACGACCGATAACGCGTCGTCGGTGATCCGATCGGACTTGATGTCGAAGGGACGCTCCTTGCCCAAGTCCCTCACCGCGACACGACGAACCTCGAGATCCACCCCCGACTTGAGCCTGATTGCGTCCCTATCGGCGAGCAGCCTCTTGACCAGAGTGCCGCCGACGGTCCCGGCGCCGAGCACGCCGACCCGGACAGTCATGACGTCCGCCTCGATTCTCTCTGCTCTCTCATTTGACCTTCGCTTCTCGGATGGCCGCCCCGGGGGTGGGGAAATCAAAAAGATCCGCTCCCTGCCGGTGCGGATCTCGTGTTTCGTGTGGTTGTGGCGCTTGGTTACACGGACGAGTCGCACGGCCTCTCGGTCGTGGTCGTCATACCAGTAGTGAGCCAGGCGCTCATGTGTAAGGCAAGGTATCCGGGATCGTGGATCAAGTCAATGCCGGGCTCCTCCGCCACAGGATGTTGCACAAATCCTGCGGAATGCAATAGCCTTGTCATTGACGAAGCGCTCATCTTGAGCGGTTGAGGGATCAGGCCCGATGAAACCGCGGCAACCGGCGTAAGCACGGTGCCAATGCCTGGATCGATGAGTTGCCGGAGCCATTGGCTCCCGGCGCTCTTCAAGCGTTTCGAGAAGAAACAGAGGAGTAGACCGGTGAGCGAGGCTCGGCCGAGCGACTACATACATTTCGTGCAATCCGGCCTCGTCATCTTCGACGGGGCTACCGGCACCAACCTCCAGACCATCGGGCTCACCGCCGACGACTTCGGCGGCCCGTCCCTCGAAGGATGCAACGAGTTGTTGAACCTTCGTCGTCCCGACGTGATCAGAGACCTGCATCGCTCTTTCCTGGAAGTCGGGGTGGACGTGGTGGAGACCAACACCTTCGGAGCCTTCGCCGTCCCGCTGGCGGAGTACGGGCTCGAGGACCAGTCCTACGAGATCGCGGCGTCAGGGGCGACACTGGCAAGAGAGATCGTGGACGAGTTCGTGAAGGCGGATGGACGTCCCCGGTATGTTGCCGGGTCGATCGGTCCCGGCACTAAGTTCGCCACCCTCGGCCAGATCACCTTTCGAGATCTGGCCGCTGCCTACGAAGTGGAGTCTTCCGGGCTCATCGACGGAGGCGCCGACCTCCTGATCATCGAGACCCAGTTCGACCTGCTCGGGGCTAAAGCCGCCATCGACGGGGCCCGCAGGGCGATGAAAGCCGCCGGTGTGGAGATGCCGCTCCAGGTCCAGGTCACCATCGAGCTCACCGGGCGGATGTTGCCCGGCACCGAGATCGGCGCCGCATTGACCACTCTCGAGGCGCTGCGACCCGATGTGATCGGCCTCAACTGTGCCACCGGGCCCGCGGAGATGTACGAGCCGCTGCGCCACCTGGCCCGCCACTCGACGGTGCCGGTGTCGGCCATACCCAACGCGGGGCTTCCCCATGTGGAGGACGGGCAAATGGCCTATGACCTGTCACCTGACGACCTGGCCCATCACCTCGGACAGTTCGTAACCGAGATGGGGATCGGCGTGATCGGGGGTTGCTGCGGCACGAGCCCGGCGCATCTAGCCGCAGTTGTGGAGAGGACTCGCCCCCTCTCGCTCATGGCGCGCAAGCCAGAGACGATCCCGTCGGCTGCGTCGATCTACAGCCAGGTTCCATTCGACCAGGACACGTCTTTCTTGATCATCGGGGAACGGGCCAACGCCAACGGGTCACGCGCCTTCAAGGAGGCCCTGCTCGCCGACGACCTCGATGGGTGCGTGTCGATCGGCCAGGATCAGCTGAAGGAGGGGGCTCATCTCGTCGACCTCTGTGTCGATTATGTCGGGCGGGACGGAGTGGCCGACATGCTGAAGCTGGCCGCTGCTTTCGCCACTGATGTTGCCGCCCCCGTCGTGCTCGACTCGACCGAGCCCGAAGTCATGGAGGCCGGTCTGGAACGGCTCGGCGGCCGCAGTTTGCTCAACAGCGCCAACCTCGAGGACGGTGAAGAGCCGGGCTCGCGTCTCGACCGGGTTTTCGGGCTGGCTCACAAGCACGGGGCCGGAGTCATCTGTTTGCTCATCGACGAGGAGGGGCAGGCCCGCACTCTGGATTGGAAGCTGCGGATCGCACATCGCATCCACGACCTCGCCGTCGACCGTTATGGCTTGCGATCCGAGGACTTGATATTCGATGCCCTCACCTTCCCTCTCACCACGGGTGGCGACGACCTGCGCAAGGACGCGATGATCACCCTCGACGCCATCCGGCAGATCAAGACCGAGTTGCCCGGGGTCAGGACGGTGCTCGGCGTGTCCAACGTTTCCTTCGGTCTGAACCCGGCGGCACGACGCATCCTGAATTCTGTGTTCCTCCACGAAGCGGTCGAGGCCGGTCTCGACGCGGCAATTGTCCACGCCGGAAAGATCGAGCCGCTCAACCGGATCGACCCTGAGCAGCGCCAGGTCTGCCTCGATCTCATATACGACAGGCGCGCCGAGGGGTACGACCCATTGGAAAAGCTCCTCGAGCTGTTCGCCGGGGTGGAGACGGTGGAGCGATCGGAGAGCGATTACGAGGGCATGGCGGTGGGAGAGCGGCTTGCCAAGCGCATCATCGACGGTGACCAGAAGAATGTCATCGCAGACCTCGACGTCGCCTTGGGGGAGGGCACCGAGCCCCTCGACATCATCAACAACTACCTCCTCGACGGGATGAGGACGGTCGGCGAGCTCTTCGCCAGTGGTGAGATGCAACTCCCCTTCGTCCTCAAGTCGGCAGAGACCATGAAGAAGGCCGTCGCCTATCTCGAGCCGATGATGGAGAAGGCCGAAGGCTCGACCCGGGGCCGGATCGTGCTCGCCACGGTGTCAGGGGACGTCCACGACATCGGCAAGAACCTGGTCGACATCATCCTCACCAACAACGGGTATGAGGTGCACAATCTCGGCATCAAAATCGGCATCTCGGAGATGATCGCCAAGTTCGAGGAGACCTCAGCTGACGCGATCGGGATGAGCGGGCTGTTGGTGAAGAGCACCCTGATCATGCGCGACAACCTCGAGGAGTTGGAGCGACGGGGTCTGGGCAAGGTCCCAGTGCTCCTCGGTGGGGCCGCCTTGACCAGGAACTACGTCGAGGCCGACCTCCGATCTCGATACCAGGGCCCGCTCTACTACGGCAAGAACGCATTCGCCGGGCTCGAGGCAATGGGGAAGATCGTCGCCGGCGAGCCCGCTCCCGAGCCCATTGCGGCCAGGCAATATCACGAACGGGAGTCTGCCGGAGGTGTCATCCCGGCCCGGTCGCCCGACGTCAAGCGGGACAATCAGATCTTCGTGCCGCCCTTCACCGGGTCCCGGGTGATCCGGGGGGTCTCGATCGACGAGATCGTCCCCTATCTCAATCTGACCGCCCTCTTCCGCAACCAGTGGCAGTACCGGCCGGAGAAGGGAGAACGGGACCTCGATTTCAAGGAACGGCTCACCCCGATGCTTCGGGAGCAGATCGCTCTGGCCCGTCATGACGACCTGCTCAACCCCAAGGTTGTCTACGGGTACTTCCCCGCAAACGGCGACGGCGACGACCTCGTCA
>JBEVJN010000015.1:0-24383 GCA_040510135.1 Acidimicrobiia bacterium
CCTCGATGTCGAGCTCGTCGACCCGCAGGGCGACCTGGTTGCCCCGGCTGAGGACGGCGCCCCGGACGCGCACGGCGGGTAGGGTCTCCACGATGTTGAGAGTAGTTCTCAATTCGGCGATCGGGAGCAACGACGCGTGAGCTGGCTCCTCGACGCCTTCGCGTCGGAGCTCACCCAGCGGGCGCTGGTCGGCGGGCTGCTGGCGGCGGTGACCACGTCGGTGATCGGCACGTGGGTGGTGGTGCGGGGGATGTCGTTCATGGGCGACGCCCTCGCCCACGGTGTGCTGCCGGGCATCGCCCTCGCCTTCGCGTGGGGCGTCGACCTGACCCTCGGCGCCCTCGTGAGCGCGGCGGTGATGGTGGCCGGCATCAACGTGGTGCACCGGCGGGCTCGGCTGCCCGAGGACACCGGCATCGGTCTCCTGTTCGTGGGGATGCTGGGCCTCGGCGTGATCCTGATCTCGAAGACCGACTCGTTCGCCGGGAACCTGACGACGATCCTCTTCGGCGACGCTCTGGGCGTCAGCGGGGAAGACCTGATCGCACTCGCCGTCGTCGCGGTGATCGTCCTCGCCATGACCATCGCCTTCTATCGCCATTTCCTGGTGCTCTCCTTCAACGAGCAAAAGGCTCGTCTGTTCGGACTGCGCCCTGGCCTGGCCCATATCGCTTTGCTCTCGCTCATCACGATCTCGATCGTTGGGTCCTTCCAGACCGTTGGGACCCTTCTGGTCTTCGGGCTCCTCGTCGGACCGCCGGCCACCGCAGCCCTCCTCGTGAAGCGAGTACCGACGATGATGGCCACTGCGGGCGCGATCGGCGTCTTGTCGGTGGCGGTTGGGCTGGTCGTCAGCTTCCACGCCAACACGTCGGGCTCGGCGACCATGGCCGTTATCCCGATCGTGCTCTTCTTCGTGGTTCTGACCGTCAAATCACTGCGGAGGCCGGCTCCCGTGGCCTGGAACGCCGGTAGCTAGCGGTCACTCCCCCCAGGTCTCGCCCGGTTCCAACGCCACGACTTCCGCCCCCGTGTGCTCGCCGAGCTCGTCGGGGGTGCCGGCCAGTATGGGAAATGTCCCGTAGTGGATCGGAATGACCGTCGACACACCGGACAGGTCCGCCGCCCTGCCCGCGCCTGACGGGCCCATCGTGTAGTGCCCTCCGATCGGGAACACGCCGATGGTCGGGCCGTATCGCTCGCCGATGAGAGCCATGTCACCGAACACATCGGTATCGCCGGACTGGTAGACGACCGTGCCGTTTTCGAACTCCAGGATCCAACCCCAGCACCCCAGGTCCCGGGTCACCTGGTCACTACCCGTGCCCAACGTCGCGCCCCCGGTGTGGTCCGCGCGGACCATCGTGAACTTGACCCCTGCCGCCTCCACGGTTCCGCCGTTGTTCATCCCGATCGACTCGACACCGCGCGCCCCGAGCCAAACGGACATCTCATGGGAGCCTATGACTATGGACCCGACCATCCCGGCCAGCTCGACCAGGTCGACGCAGTCGTCCCCAACGTGGTCGAAATGGCAGTGAGTCGGCGCAACCACGTCGACCTTCTCCGGGTTTCGATACTCCTCGGCGAAGTTGGGAGCGCCCGACCAACGATCGACCCAGATCCATGAATCGCCTGGCGACCGGTAGAGGACTCCGCCGTGCCCGAGTCGCGTGATGCGCAGATTGGCCATGGTGTCTCCTTTCGTCAGCCCCAACGGGCAGCGATGAGGCCCGAGAAGCTACTCATCGGAATCGGGCCAGCACCTCTCCCATCTGGGTCACTGCAACAGCATCGATCGGGTCGAGAACCAGCTGGATATGGGTGATCCCCGCGTCCTCGAAACGGGCCAGCGACTCGGCGATGTCCGAGATCGAGCCAGTGATCGGTGTGACTTCGGGACGTTCGCTACTGCCGGCAATGCGACCGCTCCCCCGCTCCAGCTGGACCAGAACGGCGGCCGTACGTTCGATCTCGGCGGGGTCGCGGCCGATCTGGCGACAAGCCGCGTCGAGGGTTTCCAGCAGCGGATGGAGGCCATCGGGATCGTTGTCGAAACCGGTATACCAACTGTTCCAAAGATCGATGTGCGGCGTCGCGATTCGGAGCATGCGCGGGCCATTGGAGCCGATCAGCAATGGCATTTCGGCCCGCGCCCCTGGTAGCAGGGTCATCTCACGATGGGTGTAGAAGCGGCCGTGGTAGTCGATGGAGCCCTCACGAATGAGTGTCCGGATGATCGTGAACGCCTCTTCGAATCGTGAGACGCGATGGTCGAACGGAAAGCCGAAGGCTGCGTACTCGGGTTCATTCCACCCCGCCCCCAGACCGAGCACGAGCCGCCCGCCGCTGATGTCATCGACGGTCGCCGCCTTCTTGGCAATCATCGCCGGGTTGTGAAATGAGGTGGAAGCGACGAGCGGCCCGATGAGAGCCCGCTCGGTGGCCTCGCCGAGGGCGGCCAGCATCGACCATGCCTCCATGGGCCCGCGCACCCCGGTCACCTGGTCGCGGAACAGAAGGTGGTCACCCACCCATATGGAGTCGAATCCAACCTCCTCGGCGGTGATCGCGATCTCCCGCACCTCCCGCCAGGTCACTTCGCGCTCGACTTCAGGGAGCTGTATGCCAACCTTCATCTGACCACTCATGGATGCGATGGTACGTAACCCGGATTCGGCCCCCTCCAGCCTCAACCCGTCGCAGCGTCAGGCTCATCTGCGACGCATGTCTCAGGAGCGGTTCGACCTCGTGGTAATCGGTGGTGGTGTCACCGGGTGTGGAATCGCTCTCGATGCGGCTTCACGCGGGCTCTCGGTCGCGCTTGTCGAGCAGCGTGATTACTCGTCGGGGACTTCCAGCCGCTCCAGCAAGCTATTCCACGGTGGGCTGCGATATCTGGAGCACCGGAATTTCTCGCTCGTGCGCGAAGCGCTGGCGGAGCGGAACCTGATGCTCAACCACATCTGTCCTCACCTTGCCCGACCCGTCTCGTTCCTATACCCGTTGCGGCATCGTGTCTGGGAGCGCCTCTACGTCGGTGCCGGGATCTTCCTCTACGACCAGTTCGCCTCTGCCGCCGACAGCCCACTCCCCCGCCATACACATCTAAGTCGCAAGACCGCGCTCGAGATGGCGCCGGCTCTCGCCGGAAGCGCGCTGGTCGGAGCGGTCAGGTACTGGGACGCGGTGGTCGACGACGCTCGCCACACCCTCATGCTCGCCCGGACAGCCGCCACCTATGGGTCCTTGCTCGCCAGCAGCGTGAGGGCACAATCCCTCATCCTCGACGGGGGGCGCGTCTCCGGCATCGAGGCCACCGATCTGGAAGATGGAAGAGACCTTCGGATCAATGCTCGACGCGTGATCAACGCCACGGGTGTCTGGAGCGATGACATCCAGGCCATGGCTGGCGATCGCGGGCTCGATGTGAAGGCATCGAAAGGGATCCACATCGTCGTCCCACGAGACCGCATCCGTTCCGAGACCGGGTTGATCCTGCGAACCGAGAGAAGTGTCCTCTTTGTCATCCCCTGGGATCGCCACTGGATCCTCGGGACCACCGACACCCCGTGGGACCTGCGACGCGCCCACCCCGCCGCATGCAGCAGCGACATCGACTATCTATTGACGAGAGCGAACTCGGTTCTGGCCAATCCGCTGACTCCGGAGGACATCGTCGGGGTCTACGCCGGGCTCCGCCCCCTGCTCACCGGGGAGTCGGATGACACGAGCCGCCTGAGCCGCGAGCACGCAGTGCTGGTCTCGGCCACCGGGCTCATCAGCATTGCCGGAGGCAAGTACACCACCTATCGGATCATGGCTCGCGATGCCGTCGATGCGGCCGTGGCGGACCTGGAGGTGAAGGTGCCTAAATCCCGGACCGAGGAGATCGAATTGGTCGGCGCCCGGGGATGGGCCGAGTTGATGGAGGACCCGTCCCGAATCGGCCTTCCTGACCCGGTTCGACTTCTCGGGCGCTATGGGTCCGAAGTCGGGAGTCTGGCCGCACTGGTCGAGTCCGACCCTTCGCTAGCCATGCCTCTCGTCGACGACCTCCCCTATCTCCGGGCAGAGATCGCCATCGCCGCCCTGGAGGAGGGTGCCCTCCATCTCGACGATGTCCTCACTCGCCGCACCAGGGTCTCGATCGAGACCAGGGATCGCGGGCTGAAGGCGGCCGAGGAGGCCAGCCGTGTGATCGGCCCCATCCTCGGCTGGGACGAAGGGGCCGCCTCACGCGAGATCGATCATTACCGGGCTCGGGTGGCGGCTGAACGTGAATCGCAAGGACAACCCGACGACAACACGGCCGACGCCGCCCGCATGGGTGCTCCCGACGTCAGGACGGGCCGCAGCGAGTGATCAGGAGGCGGCCAGCTCGGCATCAGTCGGGATGGCGGCCCGATCGAAGTTGCTGACTGCGTTCCACAGAATCCAGCCCACGCCATGGTCCTCCGCCGCCTGGATCGACGTCCTGATCTGATCGTTGGTCCACCAGAATGCCTGCAGCCAGGGCCGAAGGACGACACCTGGCTCGATGCGCTCCTGGGCGTCCTGAATCGCGTCCGAAGTGACGTCGTAAGGGTGCTCGTTGGGGTCGTCGAAACCGAGCCAACCCGGCGAATAGTGACTCGGGTACACCATCGGGCTGAAGGCGTCCAGATGTCGGGTGAGCTCTTCGGGTTTCTGTCCGATCCCCTGGTCGTTGCTGGCAGACACGACGATGGCAAAAACATCGGCGCTCACGGCGCAGCCTGCGGCGTGGATGCGTTTGCGCGCCTCACGCAGGAAACCCTCAATCACCGCGGTCCGCTCCTCTTCGGTCATATCCAGCTGACCGCTGATCTGCGCTGCGTCCTCCGACGGGAATCTGACGTAATCGAACTGGACCTCGTCGAACCCGAGACGACATGCCTCCTCGCCCAGGGCGATTGGGTATTCCCATGCCGCCGGCTTGGTCGGGTTGATCCATTTGCCGTCATAAGCCTCGTCGGGTCGGAATTCCGCCCGGTACGAATCCTCGAAAGTGACGATACGGGTGATCGTGTAAAGCCCGTGCTGCTTGGCCTGTGCGATTCGCTGCGTGGGGTCATAGACGTTGACCACGGCGCCCGAGTCATGAGCCTCCGTGACCTCGGTCTCGTAGAAGACTTTTCCTCCCTCCTGTTTGGTGTCGAAAACGAAGGAATTGATGGCGGTCTCGTCGGCAAGGGCCAACATCGCAGCAAACCTCTCGTCGTTTCCCGCTGCCTCGGCACCGACCCTGAGGGCGCGTATGCGACGGGGCTCGATCGCCAAACGGGTGAACCCATCGGAGCCGTCCCATGCCGACTCTGCTCCGACCCACGCCGGCTTGGCGACATGGAGGGCGCCCGGGGTGGTGAGCATGTCGAACCACCCATCATCCGCGGTGACGGCGACGTCCGATCCAACTGTCACCGTCGCCCGGGGGACCGGCATGCCATCGGGATCTGTCACCTTCCCCAAGAGCTGAGATCCGGGAACGGTGGTCGCGGCAACGTCATCGCTCTCCGCGCCCAGGCCGGCCGTGCCATCGACCCCGGGCGTGCAGCCGACAACCAACAGGAGGGCTATGACGAGGCTGGCACGTCGGCTCACTGTCCTGTGGAGAGCCCGGTTCAGGCTCCGAGACGGAGCACCATGGCCGTGATCGTGAACAACAGCAGCACGGTGTCGAGTATCCCGAACCCGGCCAGACGCCCTCTGAGAGCCTTGGCCCCGGCCTGGTCACCGGCATCGATGGCATCGGCCGCGCGCACCGAGCTGCGCTCGAACACGAAAATCCCGAGCAGGGTCCCGATGATGATCATGGCGAAGCCGATCGTCACAAAGGTTGCGTCAAATCCGTATGCCTCGTCGAGTGAGACCATCCAGATCCCGGTTACGAGGAGGACTATGGCCGCCGGCATATAGAGACGGGTGGAAAGCCCCGCCGCGATGCGCCACCATCCAGCGGCGGCGGCCGGACCTTGCTTCGCGGCCATCCCGGGTGCCACCGCCTGGACGATGTTGGCCCCAAGCCAGGCTCCGGCTCCGGCGATGTGAAGCACCAGCAGGATGTCTCTCAGCTCCATGATGACTCCGATCGGTCAGGGAAAAGTTACCCGGCTTGAGGGTTTCTCCGTCGGCTTACCATCGCCGCCCACGTGGCAACCAACTGACGGCAACAGTGGCAACCAAATCTGACGGCATCAGTTGTCGGGACGCGGCCCTCTCCACCGCTTTCCTGCTTGCCTTCGGCATCGTCTTCTTCGCCGCCGGGTTGACCATGATCAATCGCGAGGTCTGCGTCGGGCTGTGTGAGACTCTCGGGCTGACTCTTCTCTATGCCGGAGGACCGGTATCGGCGCTGTTCGGAATCTTCAGCGACTCCGTAATCGTGGCCTGGCCCCTGGATGTGATCGTCTGGGTCGTGCTCGGTTTCGGAGTCGCCCGCCTTGCGTCGAACCGTCGAATCCAACCCTGGGGGCCGTTGCTCGCCCTCGTCGCCTTCTTCTTGATCTACGGACTAGTCCTTTCGCAGTTAGTCGAATTGACTAGGTAGAAATGCCCGCTATCCGGTAGTCCCCGGCTTCACTGATCGGAGTGCTTCGGGTAAGGAATCTCGCCATGTTCGCCGCTGCCCTTCTATTGACTGCAGCGTCGCTGGGTGCCACTGCATTCTTCGCGGCAGACAGGCCCGGTTCGGACCTGCGCCCGGTCAGTGGGGCGGAGGACATGGTTCAGATCCTCCAAGGCAACCGGAACATTCTCTGGACCGCGTTGTCCGGCTCAGTGGGGCTGTACCGGGTCGAGGGCTGGCCGGTGAGCATCGACGGGAACGATCTGGGGGGCGCCTTGGTGATCGAGCGTCCCGCGGATGGCTCGGCCGGGGTCATCGAGTTCGGGGAGAAGCCGAAGTCGATCGTCTTCGACATCGAGGGTTAGTCAGACCGCCAGGTACTGGTCCAACTCGCCTTCCTCATACGGCCCGACCGCGCCAATCATCCGCTGACCCCGGTACATCTCTGCGGCGATCGCCTGGACTTCCTCCAGCGTCACTGCATCCAGCTTGGCCAGCCGCTCGTCGACAGAAAGGTGGGGCATGCCCGCCAACTCGTCCCTGCCTAGTCTCACCATTCGGCTGTTGGGGTCTTCCATGGCGAGGGCGAGACCCCCACGCATCGATCCCTTGGCGCGCTCCAGCTCTTCGACGGTGATCCCTTCCTCGACGACCTTGTCGAGCTCCTCACGTATCACACTCATCGCAGTCTCGGTCTGGCTCGGCGTGGTTCCGACGTAGACCCCCCACGCACCCGCATCGGCATAAGCCATCTTGAAGCCGTAGACGGCGTAGGCGAGCCCGCGCTCCTCCCGTATCTCCCGGAAGAGACGAGAGGACATGCCAGAGCCCATGACATGATTGAGCACCTCGAACGCCCAACGTCTCTCATCACCTCGGGTCAGTCCTTTCCCTCCGATGACGAGGTGGGCCTGCTCGGTCTCCCGATGCGTGATCTTGACCATCGGCCACGGGGCGGCCTCTCCGTACTCATGCTCGACGGTCTCTCCCGCCCAGTCGCCGAAACGCTCGGCCACCATCTCGACAACAGACTCGTGATCGGTCGACCCAGCCGCCGCCACGACCATCGACCCCGCCCCATAACGCCGCTTCCAGTAACCGAGGATGTCGTCCCGGGTCATGGCGCGTATCGACTCGCGCGTTCCCAGCACCGGGGCCTCGAGCGGATGGTCGACGAAAACGGCCATCGTGAAGTTCTCGAATGCGACATCGTCGGGGTCGTCGTCGTTCATGTTGATCTCTTCGATGACCACCTGACGCTCCGCGTCGATCTCGTTCTGCCGGAAGGCGGGCCGCTGCAACATCTCGGAGAGGACGTCGAATCCCGTCCCCAGGTCCTGATCGAGGAGCCTGACCCAATAGCAGGTGCTCTCCTTGGAGGTGAAAGCGTTGGACTCTGCTCCAATGGCGTCGAAGATCTCCGACACCTGGCGTGCGGATAGCTTCTCCGAGCCTTTGAAGAGAAGGTGCTCGAGGAAGTGGGAGGCGCCTCGCTCGTTCGGCAACTCGTCACGGGTCCCGGTGTCGACCCAGCAGCCGAGGGCAACCGAGCGAAGGGACGGCATGGGCTCAGTGATGACACGGAGCCCGTTGGGGAGTGTGGTCAGGTCGTAATGCACCTCGGGAGTGTATGGGGCCAGCGCCGATAGCGTGCTCGGGGCTTCGGGCCCAACTTGACACCCGTGAGACAATGACTGGCTATGCGCGGACGCGACCAGACCTTTCTCACCGACCTGATCGGGCCTGAGGACCAGGCGATCGAAGCCGTCGTCAGCCGTTATCAGCGTGTCGCCCCGGCCGTAACCCGCTTCGCCAGGACTCTGTCCAACAACCCGAACTTGAGGGTTCGGCTCGGCTCCGAGGCTGCCGCCTCGGCAGACGAGGTCGTCTGCGACCCGCGGATCTTCCAGGCGGCATACCACCGCAACGCCCCGGTCACCCCCGACGAGGTGGCCATTGCATCGGCCCTGCACGAGGTGATGCATCTCGTCTCGACCAATCTCGACGAGAGCAGGGAGCTCCCCGACGGCTGGCCGATCGAGGGCGAGGTGGCCCCGGAGGCCAAGGTCGACCTGCTCACCGCCCTCGAGCGCACCAACAAGCCGGTGGCCGAAGTCCTCTTCTTCTCCCTCGAGGATGCCCGGCAAGAGGCACAGGGCCTCGCTGCCTACCCCGGGGCCCGATCGGTCCTCGCGGATCTATACATGTCGTCCCTCAGCCAGGCGATCTCCCGATCAGGGGCTTTGAGCCAATTCGTGCTCGGCTGCTTCCTGCTGACAGGTGGGTACATCGAACGAGACATCCTGGAGAAGCGCTTCGAGTCCCGCGCCACGGCGGCGATCGACGACGCCAGCCAGCACTGCGAGATGGCTGCAGATTCCGATGACCCGTGGGAGGTGGCGCAGCTCGCATTGGAGTTGGAGGCCATCGCACGAGCCCACGGGTTGATCAGCGAGGTCCAGGCCAACGACACGCACGCCAAGCAACAACACGCAGCCCAGGCAGACGCCGAAAAGGCCAAAGACGGGGTGGATTCTGTCCGCATGACTTCGCCGATCCTCACCGACGCCGATTCGTACCAGGACACGAGGCGATCCAGTGAGGCCAGGTCTGGGATGTCCGACCGGAAGGATGCCTCCGACATCGCCGACGAGGAGTCGACCGACCAGCTGCTTCGGGTCAGCCAGGCTCCTGACATCTTCCTTCCCACGGGTCAGGGTGGAAAGCTGGTCGTAGGGCCGATTCCTTCCTCTTTCGCCCATTTCTCGAACGAGGGTGCTGAGGCGCTGGTGCGAACGGCAAGACGTTGGGGCCTCGCGCAGCGTCGGGTCTCCGGGGAGCTGTTTCCTCTCTTCGCCGCCAACCAGAGGCGCGGGCTCCGCTCTGGCTTCGATCAGGGAGACGTCTCCCCGCACGCGGCTCTCTTCATCGGAGCAGGGCTCTATCAGCGCTTGTACGAGCGCCGAGCGGCACGAACCCGGCGGACCTATGCAGTCTCGCTGCTGGTCGACGCCTCCGCCTCGATGCTCAGCCCGGGCAAGGCCGGCAGCTCATGGGCGATGCCGGCGGCGATGCTCGGAGCCTGGACCATGGCCCGCCTCTGCGATGAGCTGCAAATCGACTTCGAGGTCGCTCTATTCAATCGGGGCTTTGCCGCCCGGCCCGATGACACAGAGGAGAGCTACCGTCGGAAGAGGTCGGCGGCAACGGCTGGTCTCCGGCGGACCCAGGGCACCGCTGCCGACCGCCTCACCTCGACGGTGAATCACTACGTCGTCAAGCCCTTCGAGCGGCGCTGGCGAGATGCCGAGCCCACCCTTGCGGGGCTGTTCTACACGGCGGCGGAGCCGAAATCAGCGGCCACGCTGGCTCGTCGGGATCCCAAGACTGCCCCGCCTGTCTCACTGTTCGAGAAGGCGGCCAATGTGGACGAGTTCAACATCATCCACGCCGCAGAGCGCATGGCGCGGCTCGGCGCCCAGGTGCGGGTGTTGATGGTGCTCGCTGACGGGATGACCCGAGGATCGCTCGAGGCACTGGCCAAGTCGGTGGCCGCGGTCGAGGCCAGTGGCACCACGGTGATCGGGATCGGGATCGGGGATCACACCGTTGATGAGGCCTACCGTCGCCACGAGGTGGTGTCCCAACCAGAGGACCTGACCCAGGCGATGATCAACGGAACCAGGAACGCCCTGCGCCGGAGCCTGGCCCTATGGGGCATGGACACCTGGTGGCTGAGGGCATCAGAGATCAAGACATACCAGGAGACGGCTGTTGCCTAAGAAAGTCACATTTGAAGACCCGGCCGGCGAAGGGCCGGCGATCACCCTCGAGCGTTTCGAGATCCCGGACGACGTACCTGACACCGAACTGAGGCATCGCAAAATTCCTGAGCCTGACCCCCACTACGTCGATCTCGGGATGCTTTACCGGTTCGCCCAGCTCGAGAACGCCCGTGTCTCAGGGGCGGAGGGTCTCGTGCCCCTTCACGTCGCCGTTCGCGGGCACATGGGGACCGGGAAAGACCACGACATCGAGCAGTTCGCCGCCGCCATGGGCCTCCCCTATTTCCGGATTCCCCTCACTGGCGAGGTGCGTGATGTCACCCTCATCGGGTCGACCCGCCTACACGGCGACGGGAAGGGTGGCACCGAGAGCCGGTGGGAGGATGGGGACATAACCCGTGCACTGCGTGGCCCGTCCCTGCTCAACCTATCCGAGTTGAATGCAGCCGGAGCAGAGACCCTCTTTGCCCTCCACGGGTTGCTCGACCGCTACTCATCGCTGGACCTTCCCACGGGGGAAACCGTCCAGCTGCGGCCGGATGTGCGGATCTTCGGGACCATGAACCCGACCGACCTCCGAGATTACGCCGGGACCCAGACCCTGAACAAGGCCTTCGCCGACCGCTGGGTGATCTGGGAGAAGAACTTCCCGGGTGGCGATCAGGTCGAGGCCATGCTCACCCGCAGGTACCCGGGGCTGAAAGAGGAGTACGTGACTGCGATTGCCCGACTCGCAGTCGAGGTCAATGCCTCATTCGAGGCCCAGGACTCGGGTGTCAGGGTGGAGACACCGCTGTCGTTGCGCTCAGTGCTGGATCGCCTCCCCACAGGTCTCGTGGTTCACTCGGATCGTCCCGACCCGCTGCGCCAGGCATGGGAGGAGTACGTGCTTCCGCACGTCGACCTCTTCGACCGCGATCACTACGAGACGGTGTGGAACGCCGTGGTTCGGAAAGGTCCGGCGGTCAAGCCGTTCTAGAGATCCGAGCGGGCCAATCTTTCCAGGGCGACCTCCGCTCGAGCGGATGCCCAACGACCTGACCGCGTTCATCCTCACCCGCCAGTGCGTGGTGCGTCGCAAATATCGACGATGAGCGCGTTCCACGGGTCGTCGGTGATCTCGGCTGTCGAAACATCACCTCTCATGAGTGCACAAAGCTGACGGATGGCCTCGTTTGTCCCGAGACGAGCCACCGCCGTCCTTGCTCCGATCGCCGGCGTGCACTTCACCTCCAGAACGTAAGACGTGCAATCCAGGAAACGAAAAACGGACCCACCTGAGTACCGTCGGGGTCATGCCCTACGACCTTGGCAACCCCGAGCTCGATGCCAAGCTCGCCGAGCTCATGGCCGCAGCCACGACCACGCCCGACACCGACCTCATCACGGAGTTGATCGTCACCGCCATCAAATTGGGTCGAGATGGCGCCTCCCGGGCAGACCTGAAGCTGATCAACACCGCCTTGAAGGAGATGCGTTACTCCAATCTCGTCTTTGCGCGTCACAAGGAGCCGAAAGTGACCATCTACGGCTCGGCTCGCATCAAAGAGGGCGATCCCAACTACGCCCTCACCGAGGAGTTCGCCTCGATCATGGCCAAGAGTGGCTGGGGCATCATCACCGGGGCGGGACCGGGGATCATGGAGGCTGGAAGCCGCGGCGCCGGGATCGACCACGCCTACGGGGTGAACATCCGCCTGCCCTTCGAGGACGAGATCCCCAAGCACATTGCCCCCGAGCGCACTGTCAACTTCAAGTATTTCTTCACGAGAAAGCTCGGGTTCGTGAAGGAGGCTCACGCATTCGTCCTCCTGCCGGGTGGCTGGGGCACCCTCGACGAGACCTTTGAGCTGCTCACCTTGGTGCAGACCGGAAAGAGCGACCTCCACCCGGTGGTATTGCTCGAGGCAGAGGGGACGGGCTATTGGGAACCGATGATCGAGTTCATCGAGGAACAGCAGCTGGCACGAGGGCTCATCAGCGAGTCGGACATGGCCCTCTTCTTCCGTACCACGGACGCCCACGCCGCAGCGGAGCACATGTGGCATTTCTACGGCAACTACCACTCCTCCCGCTACTCCGGCGGGAGGCTGGTCCTGAGACTCAACGAGGAGCCCTCCGACGACACGATCGAGAATCTCAACGAGGACTTCGCAGACATCGTGGTCGAAGGCAAGATCGAGAGGGTCGGGCCCAGCGCGGCCGAGTTGGAGGACACCGACGCCATCCACCTGCACCGGATCGCGTTCGTGTTCGATCGCCGCCATTTCGGCCGGTTGCGGATGATGATCGACACCCTCAACGACCTCGTGGTCGCCCCGAAACCGTCCCATCTGCCGGAGCCAATGACCGAGGAGCACGCAGAAAGACCCTGGTAATGGCTGGTTTGGCCTGGGATTAAAGCCCGGTCTCCGGCTACCATTGGGACGTGCGCGACATCCTTTCGGACCTGGTAGCCGAACAACAGTTCCTCGATCAGTCCCTCCAGAGGATCCCCATCAAGATCTGGGACATGGTCACGCCGTCCAAGCCATGGACGGTGCGTGACACGATCGCCCATCTCGCCGACTACGAAGAGCTGGCCGCCGACACCATCGCCGGCGGGACCATGCTGAAGCGCTGGCAGAACGCACCCAAGCTCGGCCCGCTCCGCGCCGAGGCGATCAAGAAGGGCCGCGGTATGCGCCCTCAGGACGTGATCGAATGGTGGCGCGGGGGCAGGGCCAAGGTCGTCGAGCCGCTCTCGCACATGGAGCCCGACTCCAGGATCGAATGGATCGATGGTGACATGAGCGCCCGTACCTTCGCCACGTTCCGTCTGATGGAGACCTGGATGCATGGTCTCGACATCTACGCCACGCTGGGGATCGAGGTGGAGGACACTGCCCGGATCCGCCACGTCTGCTGGCTGGGCTGGAAGACTCTCCCCCATGCCTTCAAGCACGCCGGCGAGGACTACGAGCCGGTCCGGGTCGAGGTCATCGGACCCGGCTACGCCAAGTGGGTCTACGGCCCAGAGGACACCGACGAGCTGATCAAGGGGTCTGCGTCGGATTGGGCCCGAATCGCGGTGCGGAGGATCAAGCCGGAGAAGACCAATCTCAAAGTCTCCGGCGAGTACGCCGAGAAAGCGATGCAGGTAGCCAGGGCTTACCTTTGAGCCCGATCCCCCGGCTTGTGGGGATGGTCCACCTATTGCCGCTACCCGGTTCCCCCGGGTTCAAGGGCTCGATCGAAGAAGTACTCGACTCAGCGGTGGCCGACGCAGTCACCCTGGCCGGCGCCGGATTTCCAGCCCTCCTCGTCGAGAACTTCGGTGACGTCCCTTTTCACATAGAGACGTCTGACCCGGAAACGGTCGCGGCGATGGGTCTGGCTGCGCGAGCCGTGAGTGATGCCAGCGGACTGCCTTTCGGCGTGAATGTGCTCCGTAACGACGCCCTCTCCGCCCTCGGCATCGCTGTGGTCACCGGAGCCGCCTTCATCCGGGTGAACGTGCTGACCGGAGTCATGTACACCGATCAGGGGCCCATCGTGGGCCGCGCCGACGAAGTGGCCCGTCGTCGGGCTGCCTTGGCCCCTGGGATCGAGATCTGGGCCGATCTGATGGTGAAACACGCCACGCCACCGCCCGGCCTGGACATCCGCCAGGCGGCCGAGGACACGGTGATCCGGGGCCTCGCCGATGCCGTGATCGTCTCGGGCGCGGGCACCGGGCATGAGCCAGATCTTCAAGAGGCAGCGCTGGCCCGATCGGTGATCCCCAAAGGGACCAGGCTGGTCATCGGGTCAGGCGCTCGTGTGGAGAACCTGGGCCGGCTCGTCGAAGTCGCCGACACGGTCATCGTGGGCTCGTCGCTCAAAGCCGACGGGACGGCCAACTCCCCGCTGGACATGGCCCGTGTCGCCCCGTTCATCGAAGCGGCTCGTCATCACGGCCTGGTATGACCTACAGCGGTCTCCGTCGCCGCGACGAGATGACCCCGGTGTTGAAGCCGGCCAGGTGCAGCTTCCCCGAGAAGCGAGCGTGCTCGATCTTGAGGCAACGGTCCTGGACCACTTGCAGCCCGGCGGCGGCGGCCTTGGCTGCGGCCTCGTCGTGACGCAGCCCTAGCTGGAACCACACCACCTTGGCCCCGACGGCGATCGCCTCGTCGACAACGTTGGGCAGCTCGTCGTGACGACGGAAGACGTCGACGATGTCGGGGACAACGGGGAGGTCCGCCAGTGACGGGTAACTCTTCAGACCAAGGATCTCGTCGTACATCGGGTTGACCGGGTACATGTCGAGGTCGGTACGGACCAGATAGGTGGCGACGAAGTTTGACGATCGCAGGATGTTCGCCGACACGCCGACCAGGGCCACGCTTGTCGCCGACTGGATGATCTGGAGACGCTCGAGCGCGCTCGCCTCGTGCATGACCGTGGTCATTCGCGTGCTCCTTCCAGAGCCTGATCGAGGTCCCACAGGATGTCGTCGATGTCTTCCAGGCCCACCGAAATCCGAATCATCTCGTCGCCAACGCCGGCTGCCCGCCGCTCTTCCACAGGCACTTGTTGGTGGGTGGTGCTGGCCGGGTGGATCACCAGCGTCTTGGCGTCCCCGACGTTGGCCAGGTGGGAGGCCAGCTCGACACCAGCGATGAAGTTGGCCGCCTGGTCGAAGCCGCCTTTCACTCCGAACGTGAACACCGCTCCCGGGCCCTCGGGAACGTATTTCTGCGCCGGCTCGGTCCACGGGTTGTTGGCGAAGATCGGGTACCGCACCCAAGCTACGTCGCGATGCTCCGCCAGGAACTCGGCGACTCGCCGGGCATTTTGCGTATGCCGGGACATGCGCAACGAAAGGGTCTCCAGGCCGAGCAACATGATGAAGGCGTTGAACGGGGACATGGCGGCCCCGATGTCACGCAGCGACTCCACCCGTGCCTTCATCAGATAGGCGTACTCCCGGAAGTTCTCCCAGAACATGAGGTCGTGATAGGCAGGTGAGGGCTCGGTGATCCCCGGGAAATTCCCGTTGTCGAAGGGGAACAGGCCGGACTCGACGATCACCCCGCCGATGACGACACCATGTCCGCCGATGAACTTCGTGGCGGAGTGGACCACGATGTCAGCGCCGTGCTCGATGGGCCGGCACAGATAGGGGGTGGCGAACGTGTTGTCCACGATGAGCGGGATGCCGTTGTCGTGGGCGATGTCGGCGATCGCGCTGATATCGAGGATGTCGGCGGCCGGGTTGCCGATGGTCTCCCCATAGAGGGCCTTGGTCTTGGGGGTTATCGCCTCCTTGACCGCCCCGTGGTCGTGGATGTCGACGAAGGTCACGTTGATCCCCATCCGGCGCAACGTCACATCGAACTGGGTGAATGTGCCTCCATAGAGCGATCGCGAGGCCACGATCTCGTCGCCGGCATTACACAAGGTGAAGATCGAGATCAACTGTGCCGCCTGTCCCGAGGAGGTAGCCAGGGCGCCGAGACCCCCTTCCAGCGACGCCATCCTCTCCTCGAACGCGGCATTGGTCGGGTTGCCGATGCGGGTGTAGATATTCCCGAAGTTCTGCAGTGAGAACAGATCCGCGGCCTGTTGGGCATCCTCGAAGACGAATGAGGTGGTGGCGTAGATGGGCATCGCCCTCGCACCGGTCTCCGGGTCCGGACGCTGCCCGGCGTGTATCTGACGGGTGTCGAACCCGAAGTCTCGATCTCTCATGACGGTTCTCCTGTCTTACGCGCTCTTCCGAGCACCGTGACGGATAGCCGTCCTCGGCCACTCATCGTTCAGGCATTGGCACCGTTCGAGTCGGTTGCCGCGGTTTCGTAGGGCCTGTCCCTCCACCGCTCTTGATGAGCGCGTCTTTCGCTTGCGGGAAAGTTAGCCAAACGTGGCGTTTGGCTCCAATTTTCGAGACAAATGACTGCGGGCTAGTCCACATTGGCGCCGCCATATAGTCCATTCGGCCCATACCCCGCGATGCGCCCTCCAAGCAGACTTCCGTCGGGTGATTTCGTAATGCGGGAACTTCCAAGAGACATATTGATCGAGGTCATGGAGGACGTGATCGAAGACCTACACGGTCACGTGCACCGGGTCTCCGATCTCGCCGTGAATCTCGGTCTCGGCATCGGGTTGGGCGAGATCGACCTCGATCGTCTGGCCCTGGCCGGTGTGCTGCATGACGTAGGCAAGATCCATCTCGACCCCGGCATTCTCGGCAAGCCCGGACCTCTCGACCCCACCGAGCGCGAGCTGATGAATCGTCATCCGGAGCTCGGTTTTGCCATGACCCGCAATCGTCTCGACCCCAAGGTCGCAGAGGCGATCCTCTACCACCACGAGCGCTATGACGGGCATGGTTACCCCTTCGGCCTCACTGCCGAGGAGATCCCGATCCTGAGCCGCATCATCCTGGTCGCCGACGCATTCGATGCCATGACCTCGACCCGCGCCTATCAGCGTGCCCTTCCCGTCGAATTCGCAGTGACCGAGATCCGCAAGCACGCCGGGAGCCAGTTCGACCCACACGTGGTCGATCTGTTCCTCGAGCTGGCCGCCATCAACCAGCTGCCACTCGAGCTCAGCGCTTAGGAGAGCGATCTCGGCGCTACGCGTTCGGGAGAAACCGGACCGGTGTTGTCCTAGACCTCTGATACCTTCCCGGTGTGGACCCGCTCGGCGCCTTCACCCCGGCAACACGCACCTGGTTCGAGGCATCGTTCAACGAGCCAACCCAGGCCCAGGCCCTCGGGTGGCCTGCCATCGCGGACGGCCACCACACTCTGATCCACGCGCCCACCGGATCGGGAAAGACACTTGCTGCCTTCCTGTGGACCCTCGATCAGCTGCTCACTGAGCCCCAGCCCGATAAGGCCAGCCGGTGCCGCGTCCTGTACATCTCACCACTCAAGGCCCTGGCCCACGACGTGGAACGCAATCTTCGGGCGCCGCTGGCCGGCATTCGCCATGCCTCGAGTCGCATCGGCGGCCCGACCCTGCCCACGGTCGACACCTTCATCCGCACCGGTGACACGCCCCCTGATGCGAGACAGCGGATGCGCCGCAACCCACCCGACATCTTGATCACGACGCCGGAATCGCTCTACTTGATCCTGACCTCGGCCGCGCGCGAGGTCCTTCACAGTGTGCGCTGGGTGATCGTCGACGAAGTTCACGCCGTCGCCGGCAGCAAACGTGGTGCGCACCTCTCCCTCTCCCTGGAGCGACTCGAGGAGGTCACCGACACCTCGCCGCAGCGGATCGGCCTCTCCGCGACGCAGCGTCCCCTCGAGGCCATCGGCCGATATCTCGGCGGTGGGACAATCGGGGACGACGGCACGTGGGAGCCGAGGCCGGTCACCCTGATCGATGTCCCGTACGACCGTGACCTCGACATCCAGATCGTGGTGCCGGTCGAGGACATGAACGAGCCAGGGGAGCCCGACCCTCTCGACCCCCACCAACAGTCGACCCGATCCATCTGGCCCGCGGTCTATCCCCGGCTGCTGGAGCAGATCCAGGCGCATCGCAGCACGATCGTGTTCGCAAATTCCCGTCGGCTCGCGGAGCGCATCTGCTCGGAGATCAACAATCTGGCCGGAGAGGAAGTGGCCAAGGCACATCATGGATCGGTGGCACGGGAGCAGAGGCTCCTCACGGAGGAGGCGCTGAAGCGTGGCGATCTCAGGGCGGTGGTGGCCACCTCGTCGCTCGAGCTCGGGATCGACATGGGGGCGGTGGATTTGGTCCTTCAGGTTGAGGCCCCTACCTCGGTGGCCTCCGGGCTGCAGAGGGTCGGCCGCTCGGGTCATCAGGTGGGCGGAACCTCCAAAGCGCGCATCTACCCCAAATACCGGGGTGATCTCCTGGTATCGGCCGTCGTCGCCAACCGGATGCTGGAACGAGAGGTAGAGATGACCAGGATCCCCGCGAATCCGCTCGATGTCCTGGCACAACAACTCGTTGCCCGGGTCGTTGCCGGAGCGTCCGGGGCCGACGCCCTCTATGAGATGACGATCAGAGCTGCGCCTTACTCCGGGCTGAGCCGCGCGCTGTTCGACGAGACGCTCGACATGTTGGCCGGTCGCTACCCCTCGGACCTCTTCGCCGAGTTGCGTCCTCGGATCAACTGGGATCGGGCAACCGGCGAGGTGAGTGCTCGTCCCGGTGCCCTCCAGCTCGCCGTCGCCAATGCCGGCACGATCCCGGACCGTGGTCTGTACAGGGTCACCCTCCCCGATGGGAGCCGGGTGGGTGAGCTGGACGAGGAGATGGTGTACGAGTCACGTCAGGGCGACGTCTTCTTGCTCGGCAGCACCGCCTGGCGCATAACGCAGATCGGCCACGACCGTGTCGAGGTCATCCCCGCCCCCGTCGAAGGTGCGGCCAGGATGCCGTTCTGGCATGGCGACTCGATGGGGCGCTCGATGGAAACCGGCAAGGCGGTCGGTGCCTTCGTACGAGAGATGGGACGCTTCGATCCGGACCAGGCGCACGAGGAGCTCACATCCCGCTTTCACCTGGACGATCTGGCGGCGCAGAATCTGGTTGGTTATCTCACCGAGGAACGGGAGGCGACCGGAGTCCTGCCCACCGACCAGACGCTGGTCGTCGAGAGGTTCCGGGATGAGATCGGGGACTGGAGGCTGGTCCTGCTCTCACCATTGGGTGCCCGGGTCCACGCTCCCTGGGCGATGGCGCTCCGTCATCGCTTCCGCGACCGCTACGGAGCCGATGTCGACTCGATCTGGTCCGATGACGGCATCGCCTTCCGCTTTCCCGATGCCGACAACCCGCCCGGTGTCGAGGACGTCCTGCTCGATCCCGAGGACGTGGAGGCCTTGTTGCTCGAGCATCTGGGTGACACGGCGCTCTTTGCCGCCCGCTTCCGCGAGGCTGCCGGGCGCTCCTTGCTCCTCCCCCGACGCCGCCCCGGCGAGCGGACCCCGCTCTGGCTGCAGCGACGGAGATCAGCTGACCTGCTCGGAGTCGCCAAACAGTTCGGTTCCTTCCCGATCATGCTCGAGGTGTACCGGGAGATCCTCCAGGACGACTTCGACCTGCCGTCGTTGATCGAGGTCCTGACCGACATCAGGGCCCGCCGAATCAGGATCGCATCGATCGATCTCGACTCACCGAGCCCGTTCGCGTCATCGCTGCTCTTCTCGTTCATAGCTGCGTACCTCTACGAGGCAGACGCCCCATTGGCCGAAAGGCGGGCTGCAGCCCTGACGCTCGATCGCGACCTGCTGCGCGAATTGCTCGGGGAGGGGGAGCTGCGCGAGCTGATAGACCCCGAAGTGGTGGCTGCGGTCGAGCTCGAACTGCAGTACCTGACCGAACGGCGACGGGTCAAGAGGCCCGACGGCATACATGACATGTTGCGGGACCTGGGGCCACTCACTCTGGAGGATCTCGAGGTGCGAAGCGACGGGCTCTCCGTCGAGTCGGTGCTCGAGGACCTCGCCGCCCAGAGGAGAGTCGTCCAGATAACCCACGGCGGCATCGCCCGCTGGGCCGCGGTCGAAGATGTTTCGAGGTTGAGAGATGCATTGGGTGTCCAGCCACCTCCTGGCATTCCCCATGTGTTCCTCGAACCGGTCAACGATCCGCTCGGCGACGTGGTCGGCCGGTATGCCCGAACCCACGGCCCGTTCACGGCAGGTGAGGCCGCAGATGCCCTCGCAATGCCGTTCGCCATCGTCGAGACCATCCTTCACCAGTTGGAAGCACTCGGACGTGTCGACGTCGGCGCATTCCGACCGGGCGGGCAGGGACGGGAGTGGATCGACCGCGACGTGTTGAGGCGGCTGAAACGCCGGTCCCTGGCAGTTCTGCGCCGGGAGATAGAGCCAGTTCCTCCCGCATCGCTGGCTGCCTTCAACATCGCATGGCAAGGCGTCCGGGACGATCCCCCCTCGAGCTCTACCGCCCTCACCGATGCGATCTCGCGCCTTTCCGGTGCCGTGATTCCGGCGTCGGTCCTCGAGCGCGATGTCCTCGCCTCGAGGGTTGCGGAGCCGTCCCCCCACCTCGATCGCCTTCTCCTCGATGGCGACCTGGTCTGGGTGGGTCACGATTCGCTAGGCCCGGGAGACGGAAAGCTCGCCCTGTACCCGAGGTCGAGCCTCGGTTTGCTGTGGCGGGGCCCTGCCGAGATGCCGGAGGGTCCCGAAGCCGAAGGAATTCAACGCTTCCTCGAGGCGAGGGGAGCCAGTTTCTTCCGTGACATCTACCTCGGCGTCGGGGGCGGCGACCCCCTCGAGTTGCTCGAGCATCTGTGGGACCTGGTCTGGTCGGGCCATGTGACGAACGACACGCTGGCGCCGCTCCGTGCCTTCATCCAACAGCGCAGCACGAAGCGAGCCAGTCGGCCCGGGCTGTCTTCGCAGTTTCCACCCCAGGCCGGCGGGCGCTGGTCGCTGACCGGACAGCTTGTGAGCGGAGAGGTGAGCGATACGGAGCGGCACGCCGCATGGGCCCATCTGCTCCTCGACAGACACGGCGTGGTGACCAGGAGCGCCATCCTCGCCGAGGGCTACCCGGGCGGTTTCAGCGCCCTCTACCCCGTGTTTTCCCACCTGGAAGAGACCGGCAGGGTGCGTCGGGGCTACTTCGTCGAGGGATTGGGTGGCTCACAGTTCGCCCTTCCTGGCGCAGTCGACCGGTTGCGCACCGACCCTCCGCGCCAACTGACGGTGCTGGCGGCCACCGACCCCGCGAACCCCTACGGGGCCGCCCTTCCCTGGCCCGAGGTGGCGGAAGCGAGGCTGGCCCGGGACGCCGGGGCCTACGTGTTCTTGTGGGAAGGCCAATTGCTCGGCTATTTGGACCGGGGCCGCAGGCATTTGACGGTGCTCGCCGAGGACATGTCGATATATGGCAACCTCGGTCGTGGACTCTCCGAGATCGCTGCTCGTCATCGCCGCACCACCGTCAACACCGTGAACGGTCGTCCCGCCCCGGCGTCCCCGATAGCTCCAGCCCTGGCGGAGTGGGGATTTGCCACGGCCCCGAGGGGTCTTACCTATCGGGGCTGAGACTCCAGGATCTCGTAGGTCGTGGAGCGAAGCGCGGGCCGGCGCCCGGCTGCCTCGATCACTTCGCGGAACTGCTGCGGTGTCACCTCTTGACCGTGGGCTGCTCCGGCCGAGCGCGTGATTATCTCCCCCATCAGCGTTCCACCGAGGTCGTTGCATCCCGCGTTCAGGAGACGGCGTCCCCCATCGAGGCCGAGCTTGACCCAGGAGGCCTGAATGTTGGGCACCAGCCCGTCCAGGGCGATCCGTGAGATGGCGTGTATCAGCACCACCTCGTCCCATGTTGGGCCGGGTCGCGAGCGCCCCCTGAGGAAGATCGGAGAGCCCATGTGCACGAACGGCAATGGCACCATCTCGGTGAACCCGCCCGTCCGGCGCTGGATGGCTCGGATCACCTCGAGGTGATTGGCCCATGATCGGGGATGATCGATGTGGCCGAACATGATGGTCGAGGTGGCCCGCAGCCCCAGCTCATGGGCGGTGATCATCACCTCTGCCCATTGGGCCGTGCGGATCTTGTCCGGGCAGAGATAGGCCCGGACATCGTCGTCGAGGATCTCGGCCGCGGTACCGGGAAGGGTGCCCAGACCGGCGTCCTTCAACTCCTCAAGAAATCGACGGACCGGCATCCCCAGCGTCTCTGCGCCTTGCCAGACCTCGAGTGGGGTGAAGCCATGGATATGCATGTCGGGCAACTCTGATTTGATGGCGTTGACCACATCTACGTAGAAGTTGCCCGTGAAGTCGGGATGGATCCCACCCTGAAGGGTCACCTCGGTCGCACCTCGCCCCCACGCCTCGACCGCTCGCTCCACGATCTCATCCAGTCCCATGAGATAGGGCTCGCCGCGGAGATTGAGGCTGCGCGGCCCTTTGGAGAAGGCACAGAACCCACAGCGGAAATAGCAGAGATTGGTGTAGTTGATGTTCCGGTTGACCACATAGGTGACGGTGTCGCCCGCCACCCGCTCCCTGAGGATATCGGCGACGTGCGCCACCGCATCGACCTGGTCCCCCCTGGCCCGGAACAATGCCTCGACCTCTTCCGTGGTCGGCGGCAGGCCTTCCAACGAGCGCTGCAGGATCGGCCCGAGCTCGGCAGCGGATTCAGGGAAAGGCTCCGTCGTCCCTTCGACCCAGGACCGGTCCATCCATTCCGCCGACAAGCGATCTTCGGGCACTGGAGGCGACAGATCCTTCCCGGGCGCCCATTCGTAACGGGGTCGGGCGACACCCGAGCCATCTACCTGGGCCAGCCATGCGGTGAACGACTCGGCGGGCAGCACGTCTCTGGCCTCGTCGATCTCGACCCCGGGAGGAAACGCGGTTCTTTCCACCAGTCGACCGGCCCCTAAGGCTGTCCGCAGCTCACCGATCCCTTCGACATCCCAATCGCGCAGCAAAAGGTCGGTGGCGCCCTGGTCGACCGCCCTCAGTGCTTGAGACACGTCGTCGACGAACACGGACACCGAAAATTGGACCCCGGGCAATGAGGACAACGCTGCGATCTCGGAGATCTCCGAGCGTGTGGACCGTGCAAACCAGGCTCCCGATCTGGCAAGCGCGTCGAGGATGGCCTCCCGGGAGCCCTCGGCGACCACGGTCAGCCGCCAGCCCGGAATTCCCCGTTCGGCGAGGGCCAACGCCTCATCGGGTCTCACCACCCAGGCGGAGGGCTCCGGATCCGAGACACTCTCCGACAGCACCAGGATTCCTGCTTTGTACGCGGCGGTCAGCTCTGCGCTCGTGGGGAAGGACATCTCGACGGCGGTCGTCCCCTCCCGACGCCGGCTGGTTGCCGTCGGCTCGGCCAGCTTCCCGGCCGGCCGCACTCTGAGAAACGTGATCGTCATCTTGCTCCTGATGTCTCTGTGATGAGTGCCAGACCGTCGCTGTCGGCGGCCGCCACCACATCGGCGTACAACCCGGCGTCGATCCAATCCTCATCGATGTACTCCGGATAAACCGGCAGACGTGGCCGCAACTCGAATCCTGCACCTTCGGTCCGCTCCCGCAACTCGTCAAGATGGGGCCAGGGTGCCTCGGGATTCACCCAGTCGATTGTGAGCGGAGATACCCCTCCCCAGTCGTTGATCCCGGCGTCGAGGTAGATCTCGAATTGCTCGGTGAGATTGGGTGGCACCTGGACATTGGCTCCAGGCCCCATGATCCATCGAGCCAGCGCTACGACCCGAGCGAACCAGCGCGGCACAGGCTCGGCCGAATGGCGCATCGGGGTGTCGGCCTTGGCCCTGAAGTTCTGGATGATCACTTCCTGGATCGCCCCGGTGGACCGGGCCAGCCTCCACAGGGCGAAGAGTGAGTCGACGATCTCTCTTCTCGTCTCCCCGATCCCAACGAGGATCCCGGTGGTGAAGGGAACCTTGACCCGGCCTGCCGCCTCGATGGTCGCAACCCGAAGACCCGGATCCTTGGAAAGAGTCCCGTGGTGGGGCATCCCCGGCTCCATGAGCCGGGGCGAGATGTTCTCCAGCATCATCCCCATCGACGGATTGGTCGGCCGCAACTGCCTCAGATCGTCGTCGTCGAGGAGTCCCGGGTTGGCGTGGGGGAACAGGGAAGTCTCGGCACGTACCAGCGCCGACATCTCGGCCAGGTAGTCGATCGTCGAGGTCAGATCCCGGTCGGCGAGAAACGAGGCGGCTTGCGGCCAGCGCTCCTCGGGCCGGTCACCATGGGTGAAGAGGGCCTCGGTGCACCCGGCATCGTCCCCTGCCTTGGCGACAGCCAGAACCTCGTCCGGCTCGAGGTACATTCCGCCCGCCCCGGGTGGCTTGGCAAATGTGCAGTACGTGCAACGATCGCGGCACAATGTGGTGAGGGGGATGAAGACTTTGCGGCTGTAGGTGACGATGTTGCCCCGACCCTCGTCACGCAGCGCACGGGCGTGGGCGAACAGAGCGGTGTCGTCGACGTTCCCTTCCAGATAACGAAGGGCCAGTTCGGGATCAG
>JBEVJN010000016.1:0-16972 GCA_040510135.1 Acidimicrobiia bacterium
CGACCAGCCTGCCCACAATGCCCAAACGATGGTGAGCGCCACCAGCAAGCGAAACTGGGAACGACGCGCCACTGAGCGACCGAGACTACTTGTTCACCCGCCGTTAAACGGAAAACCGTTTGCCAGATTCAGCCAGCAACGTTAGGTTTTCCACAGGGGGTTTGACAGGAAGGGCCAGATTTGGGGAAGGCCATAAGGGCCAAAGATGCCAGACCCGAGCGGGGCTCGAGTCCCGCCGACACCGTCGGCCTGTATCTCGACGAGGTCTCGGCCCATCTCCTCCTCACCGCCGAGGACGAAGTCCATCTCTCCCGTTCTATGGAGCTGGGAAAAAAGGCAAAAGCGACGCTGGAGTCAGGCGAATACGACAAGGCCGACCGCGTCAAGTTGATGCGTCTCGTCGCCGAGGGCGACGAGGCGAAGATGACCTTCATCCGCTCCAACCTGCGTCTCGTGATCTCGATCGCCAAGCGCTACACCGGCAGAGGCCTCGACCTCCTCGACCTGATCCAGGAGGGAAACCTCGGGTTGATCCGGGCTGTGGAGAAGTTCGATTGGCGGAAAGGCTTCAAGTTCTCCACATATGCCACCTGGTGGATCCGACAGGCGATCACACGGGGCCTGGGAAACAACGGCAAGACGATCCGACTCCCGGTCCACATGGTGGATGTGGTCCGAACCGTGCAGGACACCCGTCAGAGCCTGCATGACAAATACCACCGTGCCCCGACCCTCGAGGAGATCTCAGAGGCATCTGGCTTGGACACGGAGCGGGTCCTCGCCGCCCTCGAGGCGCCGGCGGAAACGGTCTCTCTAGATCGGCCGGTGGGTGAGGACGGCGATGCGTCGCTGCAGGATTTCGTCGAGGATGCGACTGCGGTCGACCCCGAGGCCAGAGCCGCGGCGGCGTGGCGCCGGGACCGCCTCATCAAGGCACTTCAGATCCTCGACCCCGAGGAGCAACAAGTCTTGTGGCTGCGCTTTGGGCTCGATGGAGATGAGCCCTGGACCCTGTCCGATGTGGGGAAGGTGATCAACTCCACTCGGGAGCGTGTCCGTCAGATCGAAGCCCGAGGGCTGGCCAAGCTGCGCCACCCCAGCTGCGACATCGACCTGCAGGCCCTGCTCTAGCGATCGCCGACGACCAGCGGGTCGCAGCTCATGCAACCCACGCTCGGGCTCCTTCCCCGCTGTGTGCCGCCACGTTGGCCGGCACCTCTTCGGTGATGAGACCGTTGTCAGCGAACACCGATTCGCAATTCGTACAAAGGAGTCGGAAGCCGACGACCTCTGCGTTCTGATTCCTCTCGAATCCAAGGAGATTTGGCGTCCCGGTGCCCGCATGCGGGGCAGGGAAATCCGACGGCAAGATTCATTAGTGATCCCTCCAGATGGTCGTGGCCCTCACGACCAGCTGCATGGTGTGTCGCGGCAACGGCAGCCGGATAGGGGATCATCCCTTGGGGAAATACCCCCCGGGGTTTTCATACTGCGTCTTACGTCTTGCGCAGAGCGCGCTCCAGTCGTGCAAAGCCTTCGTCAGCCTCATCTTCGGTGATGGAGAGCGGCGGGGCTAGACGAAGCGAGTTGCCGTAGAGGCCGCCCTTCCCGATGAGAAGCCCCTCCTCCCGGGCAGCCTCCAACACGGTCGAGGCCGCTTCAGGTGATGGTGAGCCGTCCGAGTTGACCAGCTCGAGACCGATCATCAGCCCCTTCCCGCGAACTTCGCCGATTACCTCGAGCTCCTCTGACAGGGGAACCAGGTTCTGGAGCAGGCGATTCCCCACCTTCAACGCATTGGTCTGCAGGTCATTTTCCAGCAGATAGTCGAGGTTGGCCAAGGCCCCCGCCGTGGCCAACGGATTGCCGCCGAAAGTCGAGATGCCGAGCGCCGGGTAGGAGTCCATGATCTCAGCGGGCGCCACTACGCCACCGATGCTGAGGCCGTTGCCGATCCCTTTGGCAAATGTGAGCAGATCGGGGATGACATCGTGGGCCTGGTATCCCCAGAAGTGCTCGCCCGTTCGTCCCCAACCGGTCTGTACCTCATCCGATATGAAAAAGATGCCGTTCTCGTCGAGCACCTCTTTCATGGCTTTGAAGAAGCCATCGGGTGGCGTCACAAAGCCACCCACACCTTGTATCGGCTCAGCGATCATCGCCGCCGGGCTGCCGGCCGCGGCCACACCCAGCAGATCCCTCAGATCAGCCACGCAGGCTGCGATGAACTCCTCGTCGGGAAGATGGCCGAATGGACTGCGCAGCTTGTAACCGCCGTGCACATAGGTCACCTGGAAAGGCGAGAAACTCGTCCCCGACCAGGCCCTCTGCCCGGTCACAGCGATCGCGGAGTGCGACTTCCCGTGATAGCTGCCCCTGATCGCCAGCACTTGGTTCGATCGCTTGTAGGTCGTGGCCAGCATCAAGGCGGCGTCGTTGGCCTCGGTACCGGAATTGGTGAAGAAGACCTTGGCGTCGGGGATACCGGAGAGGTCGGCGACCTTCTCGGCCAGTTCGATCTGCGATTCGATGAGATACAGGGTCGAAGTGTGCAGCATCTTGTCCGCTTGCGCTTTGATCGCCGCCACCACCTCAGGGACCTTGTACCCCGACATCGTGACCAGGATCCCGCCGAAGAAATCGAGGTACTGATTGCCTTCGGCGTCGATGACATGACGGCCGTCGCCATCGACGATGGCGATCGGCTGCTCGTAGTAGAGAGGCGCCCACCCGGGCAAGACCGCCTTGTGTCGTTCGAAAAGCTCGGCGTGCGCTCCCATCGTCGCCTCCCTTGGCGTCAGTTCTTCAAATATCGCATAAACAGAGACCGGTCGCCGATCAGTTGCCGGTCCAGCCTCATCTCGACTGGGGGCTCGGCGGTCTCCCCGTGGGCGATCCGGGCCGACCTGCCGCCAATCATCAAGGGGGCCATGGTCAGAGCGAGCTCGTCGACCAGGTGGTCGGCGACGAACTGGCCGACCAAGGTAGGCCCGCCCTCGCAGAGGATGATCTTCGCCGCACTCAGCCGGGCGAGAATCGCCGCAGGAGTCACCTCCTCGAGGATCACCACGTCGGCGGAATCCCCCAGCAGGGCCAACTTGACCGGATCGGCTCTCGGCCCGGTGATGACCATGGGCCGGTGCTCGGGGTCGGAGAAGACGCGCGCTTCGGCGTCGAAGCTGAGTCGTCCAGAGACAATGGCCAGGACCGGGACCTCGGTCAGTCCGGCCGCCAGTCGTCGCTCACGACGCTGCTCGTCCAGAGTGACCGGCTGGTAGTCCTCTGCCTCGACGGTCCCCGACCCGACGAGGATGACGTCTGGCACCGCTCTCAGCGCCTGGAAGACCGCCTTGTCGTCCGGGTCACCCAGACTCGAGGACTTCCCCTCGATCGCCGTTCCACCGTCGGCGGAGCTGATGAAATTGACCAGCACCCACGGCCTGCCCTCCGCCTTCCGTTCGTCATTCATGTAGAGCCCGATGAGATCCTCCACGGGCTCGCCGGATTCAGTCGTCCGAAGCATCGGCCGGACGGTAGCCCTACTCCTCGACGACGAAGGCGGTCACCATCCCGAACATGCCCTCATCCCGCTCCACGTGAGTGAGGATGTGGCAATGCCAAACCCAGACACCCGGGTCTTCTAGCTGCATCAGGACCGAGTAGCGCTCACCCGGGGCAACGTTGAGAGTGTCGACCCAATAAGGACTGTCCAACGGGACGCCGTCCTTGGCGTAGACCAGCTGACGGAATTGGTGCTGGTGCATCGGGTGGATCTGCAGACCCTCGTTGAAGTAATGGACCACCACCCAGTCGCCCACCTTGCCCGTGTAGGGCTGAGTGGCGGGGAACGACTTGCCGTTGAGGCTCAGGCCGATGACCCCGGCGTCGTTGAGCACCATCGGGATCTCCTGCGAAACCTCGAGGTCGGTCGGGATCTCGACGCCGGAGATCGTCTGGCCCACAGGCATCGCCACGTCGCCGACCATGAACGTCCCGAACATCCCGTTCGGGACCTGCATCTGCCCGTGATGATGGGCGTGGTACATCGCCACCATTGGCTCTTGTGTCGTGAACTCGTAGACGAAGCTCTCACCCGACTCGATGAGTGGCTGAGTGAGAGGAGCAACCCCATCCATGTTGTTTGGGACCTTCACCCCGTGCCAGTGGACATCGGTGCCCATCGGCAGCTGGTTCTCCACGACCACCCGCACCTTGTCTCCCACCTCGACCTGGATCTTCGGCGCCGGCACCATCCCGTTGTAGGTCCACGCCTCGACCATCTTGCCCGGCTCGACCTCCCAGTCGGTGATTGCGGCTGTCAGGTGGTACTCCTTGGTGCCGTCGTCCAGAATGGTCGGCTCGAGTGGCTGATTGCCCAGACCCTCGGTCTCGGCGGGGAACGCCAGCATCGACTCCTCCATCAGCCGGTCCAACTCGGCCCAATCGGCTTCGGTGCCCTCGTGGTCGCCGTGGTCGCCCTCACCGGGACCGACAGCGCCTTCGACGACGTTGATCGTCTGCTCCATCCCGGCCTCCCGATGACCGGCGATCGAGCAGAAAATGACATAAGAACCGGGCTGAAGCTCACCGACATCGAGGTCTGCCGAGTCACCCGCGGCGAGGTCCGGAGTGGTCGGGCCACCCTCCAGGGCCAGATTGTGGGCCGTCGATCCGTCATTCGTGGCCCGGAGCACCGTTGCTCCCGCCGGGATCTCGGCCAGGCCCTCGATGCTGAACTCCGACAGCGAGTACTCGACGACTTGCTGCTCGGCCGGCTCGCCTTCCTCGCCAGTGGCGCCGGCCGGCTCGCCTCGGATGGCGACGATGGCGGCGAGAACGGCGACAGCCAAGCCGAGCAATGCAAGGATTATCAGGAACCGATCGAAGGCTCGGGCAGGCGACAGATCCCGCGTGTCATCACGTTCTGGGGTCATGGACCGGAAGTTACCAACGCCCCGCATGGCCATTAGGGGCGAAGGGCTCTAATCCGGACGTCCCCGGGTCGCGATCATTGGAGTGAAGATGGAGGTCCGATGATGCAAGTACGGGAGTTGGTCGGTGGCGACGTGGTATGGGTCAGTCCCGACGCGACCTTGCGCCAGGCGGCCGAGAAGATGATGGCCACGGAGGTCGGGTCTGTGGCGGTTGAAGTCGATGGAGCACTGGAAGGGATCCTGACCGAGCGCGACCTCCTCCGTGCGGTTGCAAACGACGCCGATCTGGATCTCGACGTCGCCAGCAACTGGATGACGGAGTATCCGGACTCGTTCGGTCCGGACATGGAGGTCGAGGAGGCGGCAGCATGGATGCTCGCCACCGGCTTTCGTCACCTCCCGGTGGTAGACGGTGATGCGGTCCTGGGTGTCATCTCGATCAAGGATGTCCTGTGGGCCGTGACTGACGATGCGAGGTGATCAATGGAGCCGATCAGCGACGCCGAGGCGCTCGACTTTCTCGAACACGAGATGGTCGCCCACGTCGGAGTCACCCATAACGGGAAGCCGTACGTAACGCCTATGTCCTTTGCCCTGGACGGGAGAAGGCTGTTCTTCCGTACCAAGCCCGGAAAGCGATTCGAGGCAATCGAGTCGAATCCGAGGGTTTGCATCGAGGTGTCGCGATTCGACGAGTCAAGCGGTGACTGGGTGAGTGTGGTCGTCGAGGGCCAAGCGGTGGAGCGGACAGACGAGGCCACCACGACCAAGGCAGTGGAGCTTCTCCTCGAGAAATACGCATCCGTTCTCGGCTCGCCTCTCGGCACCGGTGGCTTGCAACCGATGGCGAGCTTTCCACATGTGATCGAAGTGGACATCGAGCAGTTGACCGGAATGTCTTCGGGTAGGGGTTTTTCCTTCCGCACTCGCCCCGGCCGTCTCTGATGTTCGTTCATTACGAGACCGAGGTATCACTCCCCCTGCCCGAAGTGCAACGCGGGCTCGACTCCGTCCGGTCCGAGCTGCGAACCATGGCCGATGTCGCCTATCGGGAGGGTGAGGAGCTTCGAGCCCGGGTCGGGCCGGGAGCGGGGAAGATCGCCAAAGAGGTGAGGCTCGAGATTGGCCCCCCCGAGATCCATCGGTCTGGTCTCGTCTATCCGGTCAGCTGGTCCGCCGTCGGGTCGGAGACGCTCTTTCCACGACTCAACGCCGACCTGATCGTCTCTCACATCGGTCCGGACCAGACCAGGATCATCATGGACGGCACCTATCAACCCCCCTTGGGGCCTTTGGGCAAGGTCGTCGACAGAGTTCTCCTGCGCCGGGTGGCTGAATCGACCGTCAAGACCTGGGTCGATCGCCTCGCCGATTCAATCGCCGCCGGGCAACCCATCACCTGATCGGGAGTCGCACCTCGACCCTCGACCCCCTGCCCATGTTGCTTCTCACATCGGCGTGCCCGCCCAAACTCGCGGCCCGGGTGGTCATGTTGGCTAGACCCATCCCGGTCGAAGATTGGGCGGGGTCGAACCCAACTCCGTTGTCACTTACCCAAACTCGGCACCAGTCGGTGTCAACGTCGACGACCACCGCGACCTCGTCGCCACTGGAGTGGCGAAGCGCGTTGCTCAGTGCCTCGGTGACGAACTTGACCACCTCGTCCTCGAGTTGTTCGTTCGGCAGGTCCGTGGCTCCCATCTCCAGGGTCACGGCCGCCGGATACGCCGAGCCCATTCGGGAAACGAGTTCCTGGAGACGATCATCGAGTTGACGACGGGTCCCTGTGGCCCGCAGCTGGAAGATGTATGCGCGCAGGGCCTCGACCACGCGGTCCAAGCGGTCGACCGACTCTTCGATGGTGGCGGCGGCGGTCCGATCGGTCACCCGTTCGGCGATCCCCTGCAGAGCGAGCCCGACCGCGAACAAGTCCTGTATGACAGAGTCATGGAGGTCGCGGGCGATCCTCTCTCGATCCTCACCCACCGCGATCGTACGGAGGCGGCTCTGGAGACGCGCCGTGGTCACGGCCGAGCCGGCGATGCGGCTGAGCGCTTCGACCAGCATCACGTCGTCGTCGGTGAACCCGCCGTCCTTCTCAGTCAGATAGAGGTTGCCGAACGCCTTTCCCCCTGCGGCGACAGGAACTCCGAGGAAGGTGCGCATCGGCGGATGGTTCGGCGGGAATCCATAAGAGTCTGGATGCTCCGATATCGAGTCGAGACGGATGGTTCGGTTCTCCCGCACCAGGGTCCCGAGGACGCCCTTGCCGGTGGGAAGCGACCCGATGCGGTCCACCTGCTCGCGCGTTAGCCCTTCATGAAGGAACTCGGTCAGGACGCCATGCTCGCCGATGACGCCGAGCGCGGCGTATCGGGCTCCAGTGGCGGCTCTGGCCTCGGCAACGAGTCCACGAAGGACCTGCTCCAGGTCTCCGGCGCCCACGACCGCGGCGGCGGCTTCGATCAGCTCGGGAAGACGCTGCACAGCGGTTGTCGATGACATCGGCGCCTGACCATACCGCTACCGTTTTTCTCTATGGCGAAGCTGAAAGTCCTGCTCGTGGACGACCACGAGGTCGTTCGAGCCGGGATCAGGGCCCTACTCGAAGCCGAAGACGACATCGTCGTCGTCGGAGAGGCGGGAACCGTCGCCGAGGGGGTGCGCCGGGTTGGCTACGACGAGCCCAACGTGGTCGTCCTCGATGTCCGACTCCCCGACGGAAGTGGTGTCGAAGCATGCCGTGACATCCGCTCGCGGTTCCCTGACGTGAAGGTCCTGATGCTGACGTCTTTCGCCGACGAAGAGGCGCTGATGGCCGCGATCCTCGCCGGAGCTTCTGGCTACGTCCTCAAGCGGGTGAAGATGACTGATCTGGTCGACGACATCCGTCGGGTCGGAGCCGGGGAGTCCCTGCTCGATGCCGACATGACCGAACGTCTCTTCGCCCGCCTCCGCAGCGGGCCTGAAGACGATCCATTGCTGGCGAAGCTGAGCAAGCAGGAGAGGACCATCGTCGGCTACATCGCCGACGGGCTGACCAACAAGCAGATCGCCGACGAGATGTTCCTGGCCGAGAAGACCGTCAAGAACTACGTGTCCAACCTCTTGGCCAAGATGGGGATGAGCCGGCGGAGCGAGGCGGCAGCCTACGTGGCCCGGATCGAGGGCGAGCACGAGGGCGCAGAGGCGCCGCAGGGTTGGGGGGAGGGGTGACCCAACGCCTAATCACCAGGTCGGGACGTACGAGATGAGAGTCTTCATGTAGTTCGACCGCTCGAAGGCCTCTGGGTCGGGCACAGCCAACTGGCTCAGGCTCCCTCGAGCCTGAGCGACCGACTCGTACTCGTTCTCCTCCAGCCAGCTGGCAAGACCTTGCTGGACCTCGGTGAGCCGACCTGGACCATGGCGCAGCAAGGCCGAAGCCATCATCACCACCGTGGAGCCAGCCAGGATCGCCTTCACCGCATCTCCGGCCTCGTGGACCCCAGTGGTTGCAGCCAGATCGGCGTCGATTCGTCCGTGGAGGATCGCCATCCACCTCAGGACGAGCCGCAACTCCGCGGATGAGGAGAGATTGAGGTTGGGAGTCACCCCGAGCGTGTCGAGATCGATGTCCGGCTGGTAGAACCGGTTGAAGAGGACCAGGCCGTCTGCGCCGGCGTCGGCGAGACGTCTGGCCATGGAACCCATTGCCGAGAAGTACGGGCCTACCTTGACGGCCAGTGGAACATCGACCGCAGCCCGGACGGCTTCGACAAGACGCAGATAGTCATGCTCAATATTGGAGGCTTCCAGATCGAGGTCAGCGGCGACGCGGTAGATGTTTAACTCCAACGCGTCGACCCCATTGTCCTGGAGAATCTTGGCGTAGAGGGTCCATCCTCCGGTCGACACCCCATTGAGGCTGGCGATAACCGGGATTCGCGTCTCCTGCCGGGCTCGTTTCATCAACTCGAGGTAGGACTCCGGCCCGGTGTTGTAGTCGTCGAGGCGGGGCAGGTAGCCACTGGGCGCCTCGGCGAACCCTTCCGCCCCCATCTCGAGCTCGAAGTGGACAGCGAGGGCGTCATGCTCTATCTGCTCTTCGAAGAGACTGGGGAGCACTATGGCTGGAGCGCCGGCCTCGACCAACGCCAGGATGTGATCCATATCGGCGGTGAGCGGGGACGCAGACGGCATGATCGGCGAAGGGAGATCGAAGCCCAGATAGCGGGTGGTCAGATCGACACTCACGAGTCCTCCTCCTCATAGATCGCAGTGCGGTGGAGCCCCACCATCTGTTCGTAGAGCTGCCACCGGTCGTCGATGTCTCGCTGAGCGAGCTCGGCGAGCTCCGCGGCTCGCTCCGGGTTGGTTCGGCCGAGCATGGCGAATCGTCCCTCGTTCTTGGCGAAATCGGTGAAGCGAATCGTCGGCTTGCGACTGTCGAGCCGCAGCCCGGGCTCACCCGCGCGCTCCCTCGCCGGGTCGTACCTGAACAGCGGCCAATACCCGGAGTCCGCTGCCTCCTTCTGATGGGACATCTGAGTGGCCATGTCGATGCCGTGGGCAATGCAGGGGCTGTAGGCGATGATCAGAGATACGCCATGGTGCGCCTCGGCCTCAGCAAATGCCTTGACCGTCTGGGTCTGATTGGCGCCCATCGCGATCTGCGCGACGTAGACGTTTCCATACGCCATCGCGATCTGGCCCAAGTCCTTCTTCCCAGTCGTCTTACCGCCGGCAGCGAACTTGGCGATGGCTGCCCTGGGCGTGGCCTTGGAGGCTTGGCCACCGGTATTCGAATAGACCTCAGTGTCGAGCACGAGGATATTGAGGTCCCGGCCGGTCGAGAGGACATGGTCCAACCCACCAAAGCCGATGTCGTACGCCCAGCCGTCGCCCCCGATGATCCAGATGCTGGTCTCCACCAGCGAATCCGCCACTCCCTCCAGCCGCCGCGGCAACGGGCCTTCGAGCCCGGCCAATCTCGCCTTGAGCTCCGAGACCAATGCGCGTTGCCTCGAGACGAGATGATCGAGATCCTCACGGTCCGGGATCTCATCGACTTCCAGGATCTCCTCTGCCAGGGTGCCTAGTTCGGGAGCCAGGGCGGTCACCAACAGGAGAGCGTCCTTGCGCTGCGCCTCGAGTGCAAGCCTCATCCCCAGCCCGAACTCTGCGTTGTCCTCGAACAGGCTGTTCGACCACGCCGGGCCCCGCCCTTCCTGGTCGGTCGCCCACGGCGTCGTCGGAAGATTCCCGCCATAGATCGATGAGCACCCAGTCGCATTGGCGACGATCACCCGGTCGCCGAGCATCTGTGTCATCAGCTTGAGGTAAGGGGTCTCCCCGCATCCAGCACAGGCGCCGGAGAACTCGAAGAGCGGCCGTTGGAATTGGGATCCCTTCACCGAGGCGACTTTGAGCTGGGACCTGGGAGTCTCCGGGATCTCGAGGAAGTAGCTCCAATTGCGCCTCTCCCGATCGAGATGCTCGTCCTTGGGGCGCATGTTGATGGCCTTGTGCTTGACCATCTCTTTGGATCGCGCTGGGCACACATCGACACACACGCCGCACCCGGTGCAATCGTCCGGCGCGACCTGGACGTTGATCTTCCACCCGGCGAGGTCGTTGGTCTCTGATTCCTTCCAAAGGAATCCTTCAGGCGTCTCGGTCGACCAATCGAATGCCTTGATCCGGATCGCGGCGTGCGGGCAGACCAGGGCGCACTTGCCGCAATCGATGCAGATGGAAGGGTCCCATATCGGGATCTCCTCCGCGATGGACCGCTTCTCCCAGATTGCCGTGGCAGTTGGGAACGTCCCGTCAACGGGCAGAGCGGACACGGGAAGCAGATCGCCCTGTCCGGCCATCATCATCGCCGTCACGCGCTTTACGAAGTCAGGAGCGATGGCAGGGACGATCGGCACACCCGGCGATTCCGGCGGAGCCTCGCCGAGCTGGACCCTGTGCAAGGCGTTCAGGGCGCGGTCCACGGCCTCTTCGTTCCTCCGCACGACAGTTTCGCCCTGGCGCCCGTAGCTCTTTCGGATGTGGGCCTTGACCGATGCCACCGCGGTTTCGGTGTCGAGGATGTTGGTCAGATGGAAAAAACACGTCTGCAGCACCGTGTTGACCCGGCCACCCAACCCGAGCTCTCGGGCGATGGCGAGGGCGTCAACTGACCACACCTCCAGGTGCTTGTCCAGGATCCGCCGCCGCACGTGGTGTGGGATGTTCGCCCAGACCTCATCGGGCGGATTCGGGCAGTTGAGGAGAACCGTGGCGCCGTCAGCAGCGATTTCGAGGGCGTCCTCGGCGTCGAGGAATTCGAACTGGTGGACAGCGACAAAGTCCGCCTGGTCGATCAGATAAGTCGAGCGGATCTCCCGGGGCGAGACGCGCAGGTGGGAGACAGTGCGAGACCCCGACTTCTTCGAGTCGTACACGAAGTACCCTTGCGCATACATCGGCGTCTCCTCACCGATGATCTTGACCGAGTTCTTATTGGCCCCCACGGTCCCGTCCGAGCCGAGCCCGTAGAAGACTGCTCTGGTTACATCCTCCGGCTCTTCCCACCAGTGCGAGTCGTAGGTGATGGAGCTGCGAGAAACGTCGTCGACAATGCCGACGGTGAAATGCCTCCTCGGTTCATCCTTTCGGATTTCGTCGAAGACGCCAGCAACCATCGCTGGGGTGAACTCCTTCGACGACAGCCCGTAGCGGCCGGCGAACACGTCGGCTCGCCGTCCTCTTTCCGCCAGCGCTGTGACGACATCGAGGTAAAGCGGGTCACCGACGGCTCCGGGCTCCTTGGTGCGATCCATCGCGACCACGCGGGTGACACTCTCAGGCAATTCTCCGAGGAAGGCCGCGACGTCGAACGGCCGGTAAAGGCGAACAACGAGCACGCCGAGCTTGTGCCCCTCTGCGACGAGACGATCCACGGCCTCGATGGCGGCCCCCGCCCCGGACCCCATTATCACCATCACAGTGTCCGCGTCCCTTGCGCCGTGGTATTCGAAGAGCCCGTAGTGGCGGCCCGTCTCGCCCGCGGCCCGGTCCATGGCTCCAGCAACGATCTTCGGGACCAGGTCGTAATAGGGATTCGCTGCCTCTCGAGCCTGGAAGAACACGTCCGGATTCTGGGCAGAGCCTCTGAGCACAGGTCGGTTGGGATTGAGGGCCCGTAATCGATGAGCGGCGATCAGATCCTCATCGACGAGACGTCGCAGCACCCCATCGCCGATCTGCTCGATCTTGGCCACCTCGTGCGAAGTCCTGAATCCGTCGAAGAAATGCAGAAACGGCACGCGAGACTCGAGCGTGGCCAGATGCGCCACCAAGGCGAGGTCGTGGGCCTCCTGGACCGAGCTCGAGGAGAGCATGGCGAATCCCGTCTGTCGAGCCGCCATGACGTCGGAATGGTCGCCGAATATGGAGAGGGCGTGTGTGGCTATGGACCGGGCCGCAATGTGGATAACGAGAGGGGACAGCTCCCCGGCGATCTTGAACATGTTGGGCAACATCAGAAGCAGGCCCTGAGAGGCGGTGAAGGTCGTCGTGAGCGCGCCGGCTTGCAACGATCCGTGTACCGCGCCCGCCGCCCCTGCCTCACTCTGCATCTCGATGACGTCGGGGACGACGCCCCACAAGTTGGGTCTCTCCTCAAAGGCCCAGGAATCGGCGAGCTCACCCATCGGCGAAGCAGGCGTGATCGGGTAGATCGCCACGACCTCACTGAGCGGGTAGGCGATCATGGCGGCAGCCTCGTTGCCGTCCACGGTTACGAAGTCAGGCGTACCCACGTATCAACCTTATCTCCGAAGGTCCAGCGCCTACCAGGGACCAAAGACCTCCCCGTTGAAGCACCTTGGGCGAGGGTCGGTAGGTTCGAGGGATGGAAGAGCTGCTCAGAGAGGCCGCCAGCCGTGCCATCAGCTATCGCGGGAATCTGGCCACCCGTCCGATTACGCCTGATCCGGCAGCCGACCTCAGCCCATTTGGCGGTGACTTCCCCGACGGGCCGACCGACCCGGACGAGGTCCTCTCGCTCATGGACGACGTGGGGACTCCAGCGATGATGGGGTTCTCCAGCCCACGCTTCTACGGCTGGGTGATCGGTGGCGTGCAGCCGGTGGCGCTCGCCGCCGACTGGATGGTCTCGGCCTGGGATCAACCCACATATGCCGCGGAGGCCAGTCCGGCCACTGTGGCCATGGAATCGACCGCGATCCGATGGATCAAGGAGGCTGGCGGCCTCCCTGAGAGCAGCTGGGGTGTGTTCGTCACCGGCACGACTGTCGCTCATATCGTCTCGCTGGCTACCGCCCGTTCAACAGTGCTCGCTGCCGAGGGCTGGGATGCGACCGGGCAGGGACTCTTCGGCGCACCGCCAATCACCGTGGTTGTTGGCGAGGAGGCACACCCTTCCCTGATCAAGGCGCTCGGTGTGGTCGGGCTGGGCCGTCATCGGGTGGTGCAGGTGCCGGTGGACGACCAGGGTCGGATGCGAGCCGACGCCTTCCCGGATGTTTCTCCCCCAGCGATCGTTTGCGTTCAAGCAGGAAACGTCAACACGGGCTCCTTCGACCCGATGAGCGAGATCATCCCGAGCGCGAAGCAAGCGGGAGCCTGGGTTCATGTCGATGGAGCGTTCGGCTTCTGGGCGTCGGCGTCTCCCCGCCTGGCCCACCTCACTTCAGGCATGGAGCTCGCCGACTCGTGGGCGACCGATGCCCACAAGTATCTGAATGTTCCCTATGACGCGGGTCTGGTGCTAGTCCGAAATCCCTCCGACCTGGAGCGACTGATGAGCGTCGAAGCCGCCTATCTGGTCGAAGGGCACATCGGCCAGGACCCGGGGCTGTATGCGCCGGAGATGTCACGACGGGCCAGAGGGGTGCCGACCTGGGCCGTCCTGAAGTCGCTGGGCAGATCGGGATTAATCGAAATGATCGACCGGTCGGTGGACATGGCACAACGCTTCGCCGACGGCATCAGAGACGCCGGATTCTCGGTTCTCAACGATGTGGTCCTCAATCAGGTGCTTGTAGATTTCGGAGACCCCGAGCAGACCCTGCGTGTGGTGCAGAAGCTGCGGGCCGACGGGACCATGTTCGCCGGTCCCACGGTATGGCAGGGTCACACGGCGATGCGCATCTCGGTCTCCAACTACGGCACCACGGAGGCGGAGATCGACGAGAGCATCGACGCCGTGCTGAAGGCTGCCAACTCTTAGATCAACAACCTCTCCCGAATCACGGCCAGATCTCCTTGCCAGACGTTCTGGATGAGGATTGGCCTGAAGCCCATCTCGACGTTGATGCTGAGCATCGCCGCGTTGGACCCGGCGTTCTCGGTGTCGATTCGTCGGACGGTCGGATATAGCTCCCGCAGCTTGATTGCCATGGCTGCCTTGACCCATCGTCCGATGCCCTTGTTGCGGTGCTCGGGGTCGACGCCGGTGTCCCATTGCTCCACCAGAAAGGGCTCCAGACGTTTGTGGGCCACCGTGGTGAATCCCGCGAACTTGCCGGTCGGCTTGTGACGGGCGACATAGGTGAGGATCTCCCTCTCCGCCCGCCCACCAATCTTCGACTCGATGTCACGCCAGATCTCCGGGGTCATGATCTCGTCTTCGTCCTCCACATAGTCCTCCTGCGGAGCCGAGTTCATGACGAACATCACATCGCAGTACGCCTGTAGATCCGCCTCGTCGATCGGGCTGGGAAGAAACAGCAACTCGTAGTCGGAAGCGCGCTCGGCGGCACGCTCCATCCAGGACTCCATCAAGGTCCAGTCGACCTCGTCGAAAATCAGACGGCTCACCTTCTCCCGATACGCCGACTTCATTCCGGCCCTCTTGGCCAGCGCCTCCTCGGATCGTCCGTCGTTGATGCCGATGGCAAACCGCGTTCGGCCATCCGCTTCAGCGGCGTCAAGCATCGGAGTCGCCACCGTCCGGCCGTACCCGGAGCCGCGATGTTGAGGATGCACATAGACCCATCCGTAGGCGTTCTCGAGGTTCTGTATCAGGTCCACATGGAGACCCGATGTGGCGACGATCTCCGGACCCTTCCACATGACCCAGCGATAGATGCCCTCGGTGTCGAGCTGGTGACGCCAATCGAGCATTCGCTGCTGCACCGGGACGGCAGGATCACCGGGCAGCACCTCCTCGTCTTCCAAGAGGTGGAGCTCGTGCAAGGCCGCCAACGTCTCGTCAGGCGCGGTCCTCGTGTCGACGAATTCGATGTGAGAAGGCATTGACTCGTCGAGGCTAGAAACCGCCCAATTCGGGTGCGGGTGAATTACTCGACCGGATCGGCTGGGCCGCTTTCGGGCCAATCCTCGCGCGTCATCCGATACACGACGTGACGCCGGAGCCGGCTGTTGTGGAGGAAGCGTGGATGATCGAAGTCGAACTCGGGTGCCCGCTGCATACCAAGGCGACTCATCACTCCTTGGGAACGCTGATTGGCCGGAACCGTCCAACTGAGTATCTCCTCGAGACCAGCCTGTTCGAAGCCGAACTCCAGGGCTGCCCTGCCCGCCTCGGTCGCATATCCATTCCCCCACTCGTTCCTTGCAAAGCGCCACCCGATCTCCACGGCCGGGGTGAAATGCGTGCGAAAGGTTGGGACGGCGAGGCCACAGAACCCGATGAGTCTCGGCACCCAGATCGTATTGACCGCCCACAACCCAAAGCCGAATTCTTCGAAATGGAGTTCGATTCTCTGCAGCATCTGAAACGACTCTTCCGCGGTGAGGACCCCGGGAAAGTGCTCCATCACCTCGGGGTCGGCATTGAGCGCCGCCAACGCGGCTCGATCAGCGATGCTCCACCGTCTGAGCACCAGGCGCTCCGTGGTGATCGTGGGCCCGGTCTCCATCCCTTTCAGGGTACGCAAGGTCGCTTCGAGTGGGTCCCCAGGGTGGGTCGAGTCCAGGTTTGATGAAGCGGACCCGTCCCGACCCCAGGCGTGGGTCGATCCGGTATCCAAAGCCATGGACTACGACTTGGTGGTGAAACCAACACAGCGTGACCAGGTTTTCCGGGGTAGTCGGCCCGCCTTCAGACCAGGGGATCACGTGGTGGGCCTCGAGGCGATATCGACTCTGACAGCCGTCTCCGGTGCATCCACCATCGCGATGAAGGATGAACCGGCGCAGGCGGTTCGGAATGACCCGGCTCCGTCTCCCGATCGCCATTGGTTGGCCGTCGATGGTCCGGATAAATTCGAGGCTCCCGGCGCACGCCACCTTGTCGAGAATCTCGGGGCCGACCGCGGTGCCGCCTGAGATCTCGACTCCATTGTCATCGACGAAGACGGAGATGAGGGGGGTGGTGATCCCGGCCGGCCGTGATTCTTCGCAGATTGCGGTCAGGGCCGCAGCCTTTCGGTATCCAAGACCTGGTCGGGTGCCATCCGGCAGCGGACCGATCGTGTCGGCGACTTCTGTGAGCGCTTTGTCGACCACAGGGCCTGCGTAGCCGTCGAGCTCACCCCAGATGTTCCAACGTGACGCGTCGAGATTGGGCTGGAGGGTCAGCTCCGACAAGGCGTGCGAATGGTGGTCGTCGGACCGGGTCAATTGTCGGTGACGGGCGGCGATACGGCGCAAAGCCTGGATGTCGAGGCCGAAATGCCACTCGGCTCTGGCTTCCACAGGAATCCTCGACATAGCCTCGGCCCGGTCGAAGGTCACCTCGCCCTTTTCGAGGGAACGGGCGATATCGGGAGTGTCCTGAATCCGTCGTGCGGTCGCGGCCAGCCGGTAGGCGGTCTCGGCGGATAAGTCGAGGCGACCCGCTGCCCATTCCTTGAGGCTCCGGCACCCGTCGGCCAGCGGGAGTTGCATCTGATCGGCTAGTGCCAGGTTTGCCAATTGGCGACCGCGAGCCGCGGCGATGATTACCTCATCTGCGAGGAGGGCCTGCTCGACCTGGTCGGGCGTCAAACCGCTCATGTCACAACCGTACGAAACGGGTGTGACATTTTTCCGATCTAGACGGGGGTCAGTCGATCTTTTTTCCGATTTTCTCGGCG
>JBEVJN010000017.1:0-13743 GCA_040510135.1 Acidimicrobiia bacterium
CCCGAATCGGCGTACGAGGCTCTCGAGAAGTACGGCCGTGACCTGGTCGCCGACGCCAGAAGCGGGAAGCTCGACCCGGTTATCGGGCGCGACAGCGAGATTCGCCGTGCGATCCAGATCTTGTCCCGGAAGACCAAGAACAACCCCGTCCTGATCGGAGACCCCGGTGTGGGCAAGACGGCCATCGTCGAAGGCCTGGCCCAACGCATCATGCGGGGCGACGTCCCCGAAGGGCTGAGGGATAAGACGGTCTTCGCCCTCGACATGGGAGCGCTGATCGCCGGCGCCAAGTACCGGGGTGAGTTCGAGGAGCGTCTCAAGGCCGTCCTCGGCGAAGTCAAAGCGGCAGAAGGTCGGATCCTCCTCTTCGTCGACGAGTTGCACACGGTCGTCGGGGCTGGTGCTGCAGAGGGCGCAATGGACGCCGGAAACATGCTCAAGCCGATGCTGGCGCGTGGTGAGCTGCACATGATCGGTGCCACGACTCTGACCGAGTACCGAAAGCACATCGAAAAGGACGCCGCGCTGGAACGGCGTTTCCAGACTGTGCTCGTCGACGAGCCGAGCGTGGAGGACGCAATCTCGATCCTCCGCGGCCTGCGTGAGCGTTTCGAGGTGTTCCACGGGGTGAAGATCCAGGACGCGGCGCTGGTCGCAGCCGCGGTCCTCAGTCACCGTTACATCACCGACCGATTCCTCCCCGACAAGGCGATCGACCTCGTCGACGAGGCCTGCGCCATGCTCCGTACGGAGATCGACTCGATGCCGGCCGAGCTCGACGAGCTCACCAGACGTGTCACCAGGCTCGAGATCGAAGAGGCCGCGCTGAGCAAGGAGAAGGACGCCTCCAGCAAGAAGCGGCTCGAAGAGCTGCGAAGGGAGCTCGCCGACCTAAAGACAGAGGCGGCGACGATGCGCGGGCAATGGGACTCGGAAAGGCAAATCCTTCGTGAGGTCCAGGAACTTCGGGCCCAGATGGAACGGGTGCATCGGGAGGCCGAGGAGGCGGAGAGGAATTACGACCTCGACCGCGCCGCCCAGCTACGTCACGGCGAGCTCCCCGAGCTGGAGCGCAAGCTGAAGGAAGCTGAGAACAAGCTCGCCACAGAGCAGGGTGAGCACCGCCTGCTCCGGGAGGTGGTCACCGAGGACGAGATCGCCGGGATCGTGTCACGGTGGACCGGCATCCCGGTCAGCCGGCTCCAGGAGGGGGAGCGGGAAAAGCTCTTGCGGCTCGACGCAGTGCTCCACGAGCGGGTGGTGGGGCAGGACGAAGCAGTCCTTCTGGTTGCCGACGCCATCATCCGCGCTCGCTCCGGGATCAAGGACCCTCGCCGACCCATCGGCTCATTTGTTTTCCTCGGTCCCACCGGGGTCGGGAAGACCGAGCTGGCCAAGGCGCTCGCCGCGGCTCTCTTCGATACCGACGAGAACATGGTCCGCATCGACATGAGCGAATACCAGGAGCGACACACGGTGAGCCGATTGATCGGGGCCCCTCCGGGATATGTCGGCTACGAGGAGGGGGGACAACTCACCGAGGCCGTTCGCAGGAAGCCCTACTCGGTGGTTCTCTTCGACGAGATCGAGAAGGCCCATGCCGACGTCTTCAACACTTTGCTCCAGGTGCTCGACGACGGGAGGCTCACCGATGCTCAGGGGAGGACGGTCGACTTCCGCAACACCGTCATCATCATGACTTCGAACATCGGCTCCCAGTATCTGCTGGAGGGGATCACCATGGCAGGGGAGGTCAAGCCCGAGGCGAGGGAGATGGTGACCAGCGAGCTGCGCCGTCACTTCAGACCCGAATTCCTCAATCGGATCGACGATGTGGTCCTCTTCAAGCCTCTGACTCTCGAAGAGATCGAGAGGGTCGTCGACCTGATGCTCGATGATGTGCGAAGTCGGCTCGCCGACAGGAACATGAAGCTCGAGGTGAGCGAAGCCGCCATGGAGTTCATCGCAGAGCAGGGCTTCGATCCCGTGTACGGGGCCCGTCCCCTGCGCCGGTTCATCTCGCACGAGTTGGAGACGCGCATCGGCCGCGCCTTGATCGGCGGAGAAGTCCATGACGGTGCAACCATCCGCGTCGGGCTCGCCGAAGGCGAGCTCGTCGTGGAGTTCGGGAATCCCAGTTAGGAGCAACTGATTCGTGGGCAGGTGTTCTCGACGCGAGGCTCGATTCGGGGGTAGTGCGGCAATGTTGGTACGGTGGGGGCTCAAGCGGCCTCGGTGCCAGTCTTTCGTTTCTCCGTAGAGCTCAATGATGCGGCTCTCCGTCGCCGGCGATCGCTGTGGCTCAAGTACAGCCGACGCATTCACCGGTCGTTCACGTCACGGAGATCTGATGAAACAAAGCCAAGCCATCCTTCCGTCGATCGGAATGGTCAGCACCTATCCACCGACGGTCTGCGGTCTCGCCACCTTCACCGCCGCTTTGCGCGGGGCGATGGCAGAGGAGCGCGGATCGGAAGAGGATCTCGAGGTCGTGAGTCTCGGGGACGGCCGCCTCGAGGGATCACGACCCGAAGTCATATTTCAGCACGTCAACGGTGATCCATCCTCGTTGCGGCAGGCGGTTCGAATCCTGAACCGCCACGACGTCGTCTTCTTCCAACATGAGTACGGGATCTATGGCGGGCCTGACGGCGCCGAGATACTCGACCTCATCTCCGACCTGGAAGTCCCGACCATCGTCACGCTGCACACCGTGCTGGACAAGCCGACACTGCGACAGAAGCGGATTTTGGAGAGGATTGTCGACCTTGCGGGGCAGACGGTCGTGATGAGCCACACAGCCCTGCGCCGATTGCGGGACAGGTACGACGTCGACTCCGACAGAGTGACGATGGTTCCCCATGGGGCGAGTCCCGGACTGGCAGTTCCGGGTGCTGGCACCGGGCCACGACCGGTCGCCCTGACCTGGGGTTTGATCGGGCCGGGCAAAGGCCTGGAGACTGCTCTCGACGCCTTCGCCGCCGTGAAAGACCTGGAGCCGCTTCCCCGCTACGTGATCCTCGGCAAGACCCACCCCAAGGTGCAGGCCGCCCAAGGAGATTCATATCTGGATGGGCTGAAGGCGAAGGCGCACGCGCTGGGTCTGGAAAATGTTGTCGAGTTCGACAGCCGTTACCTGGATACCGATTCCCTTGCCGCCGAGATCCGACGGGCCGATGTCGTCCTTCTTCCCTACGAGTCGACGGAACAAGTCACATCCGGTGTGTTGGTCGAGGCCCTCGCTGCCGGGAAGCCGGTGGTTGCCACAGACTTCCCCCACGCGGTAGAGATGCTCGGCACCGGTGCCGGCGCCCTCGTCCCCCACTCCGATCCCGATGCGATGGCGACCGCCTTGCGCGGAGTCTTCGCGGAGCCCGGGGTGGCAACTCGGATGGCGACTATCGCAACCTCGATCGGCTCCACCCTCCACTGGCCGGTAGTGGCAGACCGATACGAGTCGATCGCAGGGGCCCTCGTCGAGCGCCAGGCCCTGGTGGCAGGCTCTTCCTCCGGGCGCCGTGTCGCCGGTCTGGCCAAGGTCGGATGACCTCGACGATGGATCGGTCGTCGCGTTGGGCCGACCCTGACAGCCTGGCCACAATCGACGACCTCCCTGAACCGCGTTTTCATCACCTGCTTCGCATGACCGACCACGTAGGTCTCTGGGAGCACGCCCGGTATACGACGCCCAGACCCGAGCATGGCTATTGCACCGATGACAACGCCCGTGCTCTCATAGTGATGTGTCGTGAACCAGGCCCGTCCGCCGAACTCGTCGGACTGTCTCGGTTGTATTTCCGCTTCCTGGCGGACGCGGCCCTTCCCGAGGGCGGATTCCACAACAGGCGGGGAGCGGACGAATCGTGGGCGGACGAGATCGGCTCCGACGACTCGCAGGGTCGGGCAATCTGGGCCCTGGGCACTGCTGCCGGGCGGGCACCCGAGAAGTGGATGCGTCGTGCCGCGCGGGGGTTGTTCGATCAGCAGCTGGGATTCGCGTCGAGGTCGCCGCGAGCCAACGCATTTGCGATCCTTGGGGCTTCCGAGGTGCTTACGCACGATCCGGAGGATGATGCGGCGAGAAAGGCCCTCACGCAGTGGGCCAGTGTCCTCCAATTCTCCGATGACCTCGGGTGGCCCTGGCCCGAGCCACGACTTGCCTACGACAACGCCCGCATCCCGGAAGCCCTCATCGCGGCCGGCATCTCACTAGGAAACGACCACCTCGTCGAAGCCGGCCTTGGACTGCTCGAATGGCTGGTGACGATCGAAACCTGCGACGACCACTACAGCTTCACACCGGTTGGGGGCTGGGCCCGAGGTGAGCACAGGCCCGGCTACGACCAGCAACCGGTGGAGACGGCGGCGATGGCCGATGCATGCGCTCGAGCCTGGGAGCTCACTGGCGACGACAAATGGAGAGAAGGGGTGCTGAGCGCGGCGCGTTGGTTGGTCGGAGGAAACGACGGCAAGACCATCCTCTACGACTTCGAAACCGGCGGATGCTGTGACGGCCTGACCCACAGCGGGCCCAATCTGAACCAGGGTGCCGAGTCGACGCTTTCGGCCTTGAGCACCCTCCAGCAGGCTCGAAGGGTCGCTCAGCCGCTGAACTGATCCGTTGGGCAGTTGTCCTCGACTGAGTACTCCTCACCCGAGCGCCGGTAGGAATACAGACAGTCAGCCGCGCCGACCTGGACCTCGAGAGTGAAGACGTCCTCCTCCCAGTCGTATGAACCCTCCCCGGTGAGGGTCAGCCCATCCATGAAGACGCATTCCTCGAGGATGAAACCGTCGGTCTCCTCCTGGGCGGTGAAGGTGATAACCCCACCCTGGTTGCAACCCACCGGCATGTCGCTGACGGTGTCCCACCAGTAGTACTCGGGCATGTAGAAGATCTCGAATTCGACCGAGTCGAACATGGTCTCCGCGCTGTCGAACTCATCCACGGTGAGGGGAAGCAGCGAGATGTAGTAACCGACGACGTCTCCCTCGCATTCGGATTCCTCCGGCGCGGTGCCTTCCACTATGAAGCTGGTGACGGCGTCGTCCGGGCATTCGTTGCCCCGTCCGAAGATGACATGAGGCCCGCCTTGCTTGCTGATCAAATACGCTTCCTCGAGACGTTCAGCGACATCAACTCCCTGCTGATGCGGAGTGGCCGGATCGGCGGTCGCGCCCAGCACCACGGTGGGCACCCCGGGGGCGGCTAGAGGCTCCGGGCGGGTCGGATCGTCACTTGCCGTGGGCCAGAAAGCACAGGGCAGATCACCGAAGAACACGACTCCCAGACGGGCGGGGTCCATTTCGGCGCCGGCGGTGAAGAACGCCTGCGCGGTCTCTTCCGGTGTCGACCCCGGGTAGTGGTAATCGAGACATTCGACCGCGTAGTAGATGGCATCCGAATAGGTCGGGTCTTCGATCGCTGTCTCGGTCTCCGCGTCGATCCCGATGTTCAGATAGAGGAGCCTGAGAAGAGGCACCAGGTCACCCCGTCCACTTTGGGCAGCCAGCGCTCGAAGGAACATCATCCGGTCGTCCTCCGAGTACATCTGGCCGCTCGCCACGACCTCGAGGTCCCCGAGGCCGAAGGTTCGCTCCTCGAACCCGCCGGTGGCCAAGGGGTACGGAGCGGTCAGCGGGCCTTCGACCAGCAGGGCGAGCAGCTGGTCGTAGGCCTGGTCGGGAGACACACCGAGATCGGCTGCGCAGAACTCGTCCTCGGCGCAGTAGTCCAGCGTCGACTGGAGCGTGGCCCCGAAGGCCGTTGCCTGCTCCTGGAAGAAGTCGAGGCCCTCCAGGGTGAGATCGACCGTTCCGTCGAGGATCATTCGGGCGACGCGTTCACGGTGGGCGTCCGCATAGGTCTGGGAAAGCTGGGTGCCGTAGCTTTCCCCGTACAGGACTATCTGGTCATACCCAAAGGTCTGGCGGAACACCTCGAGATCCTCGGCTGCCTGGTCGGTGCCCAGGTAGGGGAGAATGGCCGGATTGCCCATCTCGGAGACACAGCCCTCCGAGAAGGTGGATGCGGCGGAAGTCAGCGCTTCCTGATCGAAGCCGAGACCCGTCGTCGCGTCCACCCGGTAGTAGTCCGCCGCTGCCTGCGGGCAGCTCAGGCCACCCGACATCGCTACCCCGCGCTGGTCGAAGAAGACGATGTCGTACGACTCCGGTATCGCCGGGTCCAGGGCGTCGGTATAGGAATCGGCAACCGCGATCCCGGAGCTGCCGGGGCCTCCGGTTGCGGTCACGAACGCCCCGAGGCTGTCCCCGGTGGCGGGGAGCACGGCGAAGGTCACCGGGATGGTTCTCTCATCGGCTGGATCGAAGTGATTCATCGGCATGTCGAGCGTCACACAGGTGAACACCGAGTCGGGGCAGAGGCTGGCGTCTAGATCCTCCATGAGTTGACCGGTGCTCGGGCGCTCCGTCGTGGTGGTCGGGCCGGCAGTGGTCGTTTGCGGCGGTTCTGTGGCCCCGTTCCCCCCGTCGGTGGTGCATGCTGCGAGCAGCAACAACACCCCTACCTGACACCACCTCCGCATTGGCGGCATCGTACGCCGCATGTTCGTGGCGTCGGGCATACTCCGGCGGTTGCCACAGCTCCTCGCTCGGTCGCTCGTCTTCATCACATCTGCCGCGGTTCTAATCCTGGAGATCCTGGCCGGGCGGCTGCTCGCGCCCTACCTGGGGGTGAGCCTCGAGGTGTTCACCGGCATCATCGGTGTGATCCTTGCCGGGATCTCCGTCGGGGCGTGGGCCGGCGGGCGGGCGGCGGATCGTGGAGACGCCCGTCGCCTCATCGGGCCTCTCCTCGTCGCCGGAGGCCTGACCGCGGTGGCATCGCCACTGCTGGTCGACCTGGCCGGCCCGGCCGCCTCGACCGGGCCTGTTTCGATCGTCGGCCTCAGCCTCATCGGGTTCTTCGCCCCGGCAGCGATCCTCTCGGCGATTCCACCCATCGTGGTGAAGATCAGATTGGCCTCGTTGCAGGAGACGGGTTCTGTGGTCGGGACGTACTCCGCCATTGGGACCGCGGGGGCCATCTTCGGCACTTTCGTCACCGGGTTCGTGTTGATCGCCGCCTTTCCGACGAGGCCGATCGTGATCGTGGTGGGATTTGTGCTCGTGCTGCTCGGGGTGGCCGTATGGGTCGGGCGCAGCGCCTGGACCGTGACCGGCTCCATCGTTTCGCTGCTCCTCCTCAGCGGTTTGACCCTTGGATTCGACGGCCCCTGCCAGTACGAGACCAGCTATCACTGCGCCGAAGTAGTGGCCGACACCGGGCGACCCTCGGGAAGGCTCCTGGTCTTGGACCGTGGCCACAACAGTTACGTCGATCTCGACGACCCCACTCATCTCGAGTTTCGCTACATACGGGTGATGGCCGACCTGATAGATGTGGAGATGCCGTCGGGCCCTCTAAACGTCGTTTCGATCGGTGGCGGAGGTTTCACGTTGCCCGGCTACCTGGCCGCCACGCGGCCAGGCACCGACCACCGCGTCCTCGAGATCGACGCGTCCTTGGTCGACATCGGCCGACGCCACCTCGGGTTCGAAGACGAAGCCGAGGTGATCATCGACGACGCTCGGAGATCGATCATGCAGGTTGCTCCTGGCTCGGTCGATGTCACCGTGGGCGACGCCTTCACCGGCCTCACCGTTCCCTGGCACCTGACCACGGTGGAGTTCGTCGAGATGATCGGTGACACCCTGGCTCCGGGCGGCTTGTACACGGTCAATGTGATCGACCGGCCGGAGGCGAGGTTCGCCCGAGCGGAGGCGGCGACCCTCAGCGAGGTCTTCGACCATGTGGCGGTGTTCGCTCCAGAGGGCTATTTCACCGGCGCGCGCGGCGGTAACTACGTTCTCGTCGGGTCGGATGACCCGATCGACATGGATCGCGTCCGGGAGACGCTCCTCTCCAGAGGGGGCGTCGAAATCGGTCTGGCCGGCGATGAGCTGGCCCGATTCATCGACGACGCCCGCCCTTTGACCGACGATTTCGCTCCGGTCGATCAGATGCTGAGCGGTCTCTGACGCCGGGTTTGTAGGGTGGTGCGATGTTGCGGATCAGACGGACTCGACGCGAGAAGGTGATCGAGGGCGCACGAGGCGTGACCCTGACCTCTGCCGAAAGTGGTTTCTTCGGGGCGACGTCATTCGGAGGCGGCGGCTTCTCCTATCACCGTCCAGTCCTCGTCAGAAACCCGGGCACTGGTGTAATGATCCCGATCCGGGATCATGTGATGACCGTCAGGCTCGCTGCGGTTGCGGCGCTCCTTATGGCCCTGATCTGGAGGTGGATCGATGGCAAGTGAGAGCTACATGACCTCGGAAACCGTTGCGGCGCGCATCGGCGACGCCCTGACCGGGCTCTTCGGTGAGGCCTCCCCGAGCACCTTGTTCTCTGAGCCAATCCAACACGGGGACGACCTCGTCATCACTGCGGTCGCGTGGGAGCGCGCCGGTGGCTTCGGGTTTGGCTCCGGCCAGGGTCAGGGCCAGGGTGAGGAGAGCGGGAGCGGTGAAGGTGGAGGAGGTGGCGGCTTCTCGCAAGGACGTCCGGTAGCGGTGATCAGGGTCACGCCGACGTCGGTGGAGGTGACGCCGGTGATCGACTTCACCAAGATCGGGGTCACGCTGCTCCTGGCCTCGATCGGGGTCTGGCGAGCCCTCAGCCGCTGAGGTCATCGCAATCGTCCTCCGGCTCAGGGCTGACGCGCCTGCACCGCTAGTGAATCGACTCGTTCGCCGCCCGACTCAAGCCGTACGGCCTAGACATCGGCTCCGGGCTTCACCACCAGCACGTCACACATCGCGCCCTTGACTGCCTGGTCGGCGGTCGAGCCAAGCAGCCATCGGCCCACTCTTCCCCGCCCCCGGGGGCCGACTACCAGCACCGACCCACCAGCCTCGGAGCAGTAGCTGATGAGTGTCTTGCCCGGGTCGCCGTCCCGCTCGACACGGATCACGTCAGCCTCGGAGTCTTGGAGGATGGGCTCGGCCTGTTCCCAGATCTCGGCGCGGTCGCTCTCAGCCAATTCGCGGGTGTGGATGGTGCGATCACCTTCGAGATGGAGGACCGCCGGGCTGACGTCGAGGACGTGCACGACGTGAAGCGCGACGCCACGCCATTCGGCTTCCCGGGCGGCGTGTCGTAGTGCGGTGAATCCGGGCTCGGATCCGTCGATTCCCACCACTACCGGCCCCGTTGCGCCAGACGTCGCTGTCATGGCGGCATCCTAGGATCCCGAAAATGGCGGCGATCGAGGTCAACGGGCTGGCGAAGTCCTACGGCGATGTCTTGGCGGTCGATGGCGTGGACATCACGATCGAGTCGGGCGAGGTGTTCGCCCTGCTCGGGCCCAACGGCGCCGGGAAGACCACCACCGTCGAGATCCTCGAGGGACATCGCTCCGCCGATGGCGGCCGCGTCAGCGTGCTCGGCTTCGATCCTTCAACGGGTGGCCGTGCGTACCGAGAGCGGATCGGGATCGTCCTCCAGGATGGCGCGGTGGAACGTGAGCTCTCCGTACGGGAGGCGCTGGCGATCTACGGAGGTATGTATCCCAGGCGTCTCGACGCTGACCACTTGATCGACCTCGTCGGGCTCACCGAAAAAGCCGACGCCCGGATCAAGACGCTGTCGGGCGGCCAGCAACGCAGACTCGAGCTCGCCTTGGGGCTAGTCGGTGATCCCGACCTCTTGTTTCTGGATGAGCCCACGACCGGTTTCGACCCCTCGGCGCGAAGGCAGGCATGGGGGATCCTCGAGAACCTGACTGCTCTTGGGAAGACGATCCTGCTCACTACCCATTACATGGACGAGGCGCAGCATCTCGCCGACAGGATCGCCGTCATCGACCGGGGCAAGATCGTCGCCGAGGGCACGCCGGAGACGCTCGGAGGAAGGGCAGATGGAAAGAGCGTCATCCGATTCTCACTTCCTCCGGGTGTCAGCCTTGAGGAAGTACCAGTCAGCGCGATCACTGTGAACGGCGGCCTCGTCGAGGTCAGGGCCGAGTCCGCCACCCGTGCGCTCCACGAGCTCACTACTTGGGCCGTCGGGAAGGGCATGGAGCTGGAGCGGCTCCAGGTGACCCGGCCGTCCCTCGAAGACGTCTATCTGGAGTTGACCGGTGAGCACTGACCCTTTGCGACGGCCCCCCGTGGTCTCCCTGGTCTGGCAGCAGTTCCTCTATCAGAACAAGGTCTTCTGGCGCACTCCGATCGCGGCGTTCTTCACCATTGTGTTCCCACTCATGTTGCTCGTGCTCTTCACCGCCATCTTCGGCAACGAGGAGATCGAAGGCCTGGGGATCACCACGGCCCAATACTTCACTCCCGGCCTCGCCGTTTTCGCTGCTGTGTCGGCTACTTACACCAACCTGGCCATCGGAACCGCCATCGCCCGGGACAACGGGATACTCAAACGCATCAGGGGAGCACCGATCCCACCCTGGGGGTACATCGCCGGGCGGGTAGTTTCGTCCGTCTACCTGGCCTTCCTTGCCATGGCTCTCATGATGGCGGTCGGGGTGGTCTTCTACGGCGTCCAGATCATCGCCCGGACGCTGCCGGCAGCCTTGCTCACATTCGTCGTGGGCGTCAGTTGTTTCGCGGCACTCGGCATGTTGGTGGCGGCGATCTCGCCAAACGGCGACGCCACGCCTGCCATCACGAACGCAACGCTTCTCCCGGTGGCGTTCATCTCGAACATCTTCTTCCCAATCGAGAACCCACCTCGGTGGATGGAGATCGCAGGCAACTTCTTCCCACTCAAGGCGTTTGCCGAGGCATTCCGTGACGCCTTCGATCCCACGCTGACCGGGTCTCAGTTCCACTGGCCGCAGATCGGCTATCTCCTCCTTTGGGGAGTTGTGGCCGGTCTTCTCGCGATTCGCTTCTTCAGGTGGGAGCCGTCAGCGGGGTCGACGTCGCGTCGTCGTCGGAGAGATGAGTCGAAACCCGTACCCGCATGACCAGGAGGTGATTCCGTTGCACACCGCAGACCCGGATCGATATAGCCGGATGCCCTATGCCCGATCGGGGCGGAGCGGCCTCGATTTGCCCCGCATCGCTTTGGGGTTGTGGCACAACTTCGGGGGCGAGTCTATGACCGAGGAGGGTCGGCGCATGATCCTGAGCTCGTTCGACCAGGGGATCACCCACTTCGACCTGGCCAACAACTACGGGCCGCCGCCCGGATCGGCGGAGCGGAACTTCGGGTCGCTCCTGGCGTCGGATCTGGCGCCCTATCGAGACGAGCTGATCATTTCCACCAAGGCGGGATACGACATGTGGGAGGGGCCTTATGGTGAATGGGGCTCTCGGAAATACATGCTGGCCAGCTTGGACCAAAGCTTGGCGCGCATGGGGCTCGATTACGTGGACATCTTCTACTCCCATCGATACGACCCCGACACCCCGCTCGAGGAGACCTTGGGCTCGCTCGACACCGCGGTCCGGTCTGGCAAGGCTCTCTACGTCGGGATCTCCTCATATGGCCCGGAGAAGACCCGTGAGGCACACGCGATCCTCGCCCGGCTCGGGACACCGTTCATCATCCATCAACCCTCCTATTCGATGCTCAATCGGTGGGTGGAAGACGGCTTGCTCGACGTCCTCGGCGACCTCGGCATCGGCTGCATCGCATTTTCCCCATTGGCCCAGGGGCTGCTCACCGACAGGTACCTCGATGGGATCCCCGCCGACTCCCGGGTGGCGAAGGGAGGTGCGCTCGATCCCTCGATGCTGTCCGAGGACAACATGGCCCGGGTGCAGGCCCTGAGCGACGTGGCACGAGAACGCGGCCAAACGCTGGCCCAGATGGCTGTCGCCTGGGTGTTGCGCGACGATCGCGTCACTTCGGCTCTCATCGGCGCCAGCCGCTGGTCACAGGTCGAAGACCTGCTGCGGGCGGTAAAAAACACGCGGTTCAGCGACGAGGAGCTGGCCGCCATCGATCGGCACGCGGCGGAGGGCGATATCAACCTCTGGGCCAGATCCAGCGAGGGCGGCTGACGGATCCAGGTGAGAGATTCTGAAGTCAAGCGATGGTCCGCCTTCCATCGGGTGCTCTACGTGACGACAAACGGAGCCCTTGGCCGGCGTCTGGTCGGCAACGACATGCTGCTCCTCACCACACGGGGCAGGCGGACCGGCGAGGCGCACACCGTCCCGTTGCTCTACCTTCGCGAAGGGGGCCGTCTGTTGGTGATCGCCTCTTACGGCGGGCGCGCCCACCACCCCGAGTGGTATCTCAACCTTCTCGCGGAGCCTGAAGTCACGGCCCGCGTCGGTGCTCGCAAGCTGGCAGTGACCGCGCGAACCGCTTCGCCTTCAGAGCGAGACGTTTGGTGGCCCAAGGTGGTCGCCGCTTACAGCGACTACGCCGTCTATCAACAGAGGACAGAACGGGAGATCCCGGTGGTCGTCCTCGAGCCCGCGGCCGGAGGCCGCACAGTGTCAGAGCCCTGAGGTCGCATAATCTCAGCTTCATGTCGATCGCCGACCGCCTTGCATCGTTCGGGGTCACTATCTTCAGCGAGATGACCGCGCTCGCCCTCGAGCACGATGCCATCAACCTGGGACAGGGATTCCCGAACTGGGAAGGTGCCGGCTTCGTGAAGGAGGCCGCAGCTCGATCATTGACCGAAGGCGGCAGCGACCAGTATCCGCCGAGTCAGGGAGTGCCGGCTCTGCGGCAAGCCATTGCCGATCGATACGGGCCGCTGCTGGGCAGGGAGATAGATCCTGTCGAAGAGGTGACGATCACCTGCGGTTGCACGGAAGCACTCGCAGCATCGTTCCTGGGGCTGATCGACCCCGGAGACGAGGTGATCCTCATCGAGCCCTTCTACGACGCGTATCCGGTATTTGTCTCCATGACCGGGGCGGCCCCCAGGTATGTGACTCTCAGACCGCCGGGGTTCGAGCTCGACCTGGACGAGCTTCGATCTTCGTTCTCTCCGAACACGAAGGCGATCGTGCTCAACAACCCCCACAACCCGACCGGCCGGGTGTTCACCGATGAGGAGCTGTCGGCGATCGCTGCACTCTGTTTCGAATACGACGCGATCGCCATCACCGACGAGGTCTATGAGGAGATGGTCTACGACGGCCGGCATCTGCGACTGGCCACTTACGAGGGAATGTGGGAGAGAACCCTGACTCTGTCCTCGATCGGCAAGACGTTTTCGCTCACGGGTTGGAAGGTGGGGTGGGGCATTGCCCCTCCAGCCCTCACGGCAGGGTTGCGCGCCGCCCACCAGTTCCTCACCTTCACCACCCCGACTCCGGTGCAGCACGGTGCGGTGGCGGCGATGACCGCACCGGTCGATTTCTATGAGGACCTCCGCTCGGGTTACCTGAAAAAGCGGGACCTTCTGGCCGAAGGGCTCGTGCGGGCCGGATTCGACGTCCACCGCCCCCAGGGCACGTACTTCATGATGGCCGGCTTCGACCGCTTCGGATACGCCGACGATCGCACGTTTTGCCGCCATATGGTCGAGGCCGCTCGGGTAGTGGCGATCCCGCCCAGCGGCTTCTATCACCGGCCTGAGGATGGGGCTTCGCTGGTCCGCTTCGCCTTCTGCAAGGATGAGGAGATCCTCACCGAGGCGCTGGACCGACTCAGCGACCTCGGCGGGTGAGGCTGCCTCAGCCGGCGAAGGCGGGCATCACCTCACGCGCGAACAACTCCAGGCTGGATAGGTCGTAGGCGGGGTCGGGGAA
>JBEVJN010000018.1:0-35944 GCA_040510135.1 Acidimicrobiia bacterium
GGATGGGAGCAAAACCCGGAAGCGATTCCGGAACAGAGGCCCACCCGTGAGCGCCGATTGATCGGCCCCCCGCACGCACCACCCGCGTTCCTGATGCACAACCTCACACCTATGTGACGGCCTGCATTCAGAACAAGCAGCAAAAGCGAGGATTGGATATGTGCGGAATCGTTGGATATGTCGGGCCGAAGCCGGCGATCGATGTCTTGATGCCGGGTCTCGCCCGCCTGGAATATCGAGGGTATGACTCGGCCGGGGTTGCCCTCAATCACGGCGGGTCCCTCACCGTTCTCAAACGGGCCGGTCGCATCGCCGACCTGCAAGGCCTGGTGGATCGGGAAGATCTGGCCGAGGCCCACACCGGGATAGGCCACACCCGCTGGGCCACCCACGGAGCACCGAACACGGGCAACGCCCACCCCCATCTCGATTGCAATCTGAACGTTGTGGTGGTCCACAACGGCATCATCGAGAACTGGGTCGATCTCAAGGCCAAACTCGTCGACAGCGGCCACGAATTCGAGAGCGATACGGACACCGAGGTGGTCGCCCACATGATCGAGGAGATGGCTGATCTCCCTTTGGCCGACGCGGTGCGCAGTGTCATGAACCAAGCCGACGGCGCAATGGCCCTGGTCGTAATGCGGAAGTCGGAGCCCGATCTCCTGGTCGGGGCGAGACGTGGCTCACCTTTGGTCGTGGGCCGGGGCAAAGGCGAGAATTTCCTTGCCTCCGATATCCCTGCCTTCCTCGAGCACACCCGTCACATGGTGATCGTGGAGGACGACCGGGTCGTCGAGATCCAGCCCGATCAGGTGATCCTCACCGATCTCGCCGGCAACAGCATGCCGCTCGACGAGCGTCTGGTGGAGTGGGACTTCGAAGCGGCGGAGAAGGGTGGGTTCGACACCTTCATGCTCAAAGAGATCTTTGAGCAGCCGCACGCGATCACAGACACCCTCGCCGGCCGCGTCGAGTTCCCGGGTCGAGTGGTGCTCGACGAGTTGACCATCGACCCCGAGATCCTGCGTGAGATCGACAAGGTGTTCGTCGTCGCCTGCGGTACCTCGTACCACGCCGCAATGATGGCCAAATACGCCATCGAACGTTGGGCCCGTCTCCCCGTGGAGATCGACATCGCCTCTGAGTTCAGATACCGCGACCCGGTACTCGACGATCGTTCCCTGGTGATCGGGATCAGCCAGTCCGGCGAGACCATCGACACGCTGGCCGCGGTTCGCTATGCCAGGGCGCAAGGTTCGGCCGTGATCGGGGTGTCGAACGTGGTCGAGTCGGCTCTGGCACGCGAGTCGGACGCGGTCCTCTATACCAGGGCCGGCCCCGAGATCGGGGTGGCAGCGACGAAGACCTTCACCACCCAACTCGTGGCCATGCAGTTGCTCGGTTTGTACCTCGCCCAGGTTCGAGGCGCACTCGACCCCGGCGCCATCGAACTTCAGGTCAGAGAGCTGCTCCGACTCCCCGACCAGGTCGAGGCGGTGCTGGCAGGCGCCGACGAGTTGCGGGCCATGGCAGAGCCCTGGTCCGCGACCCGGGACTGGTTCTTCCTGGGCCGGTCCGGCGATTTCCCGGTTGCGATGGAGGGTGCCCTCAAGCTGAAGGAGATCGCATACGTCCGGGCCGAGGGATATGCGGCGGGAGAGATGAAGCACGGCCCGATAGCACTCATCGAACCCGGAGTCGTCGTAGTCGGAGTGGCCACGGACAGCCATGTCCAGGCAAAGACCCTCTCCAACATGGAGGAGATGAAGGCGAGAGGCGCGACCATCGTGCTCGTCGCCGAAGAGGGAGTTGATGTGGGCCATGTCGCTGACCATGTGATCCGGGTCCCGGCCGGGCCGGATCTGCTCTGCACCGTCACCGCCGTCGTGCCCCTCCAGCTGCTCGCCTATTACGTGGCGACCGCGAAGGGGATGGACGTGGACAAGCCGCGCAATCTGGCCAAGACGGTGACCGTTGAATAACAGGACGAGGGTCCGAGGGCTGCGGGAAGGAGCCGGCCGGTGAAGCTAGGTATGGAGCTGGAGGAGGACCACCCGGTGGTGGCATTGGGCGCGCATGCGGACGACATCGAGATCGGTGCCGGCGGCACGCTTCTTCAGCTGTCCCACGACCATCCGGCGAGCCGGTTTCTCTTCGCGGTAGCTGCATCTGACACGGAACGATCGAGCGAGGCTCTCGCCAGTGCGCGCGACCTTCTGGGTGACAGAGCAGAGGTACAGGTGGGAGGGTTCGAGGATGGCTATCTGCCTTTCACCGACCCGCAAGGAGTCAAGCGTTGGCTGCGCTCGGTGGTCGAGTCGATTCGACCCGCTCTCGTGCTCTCACCGTGGGCCGGTGACGAGCACCAGGATCACCGGTTGATGGGTCAACTGGCATGGCAGATTTTCCGGGGATCGACCATCTTGGAGTACGAGATCCCGAAATGGGAGAGCGAGCCCTTTGTCCCGAATCTGCTGGTGCCGCTGAGTGAGGGGACGGCCCGAGCCAAACTCGACCATCTAGCCAAGTCGTTCCCCAGCCAGCAGGGGAAGCCCTGGTACGACATCAGCCTCTTCAGCTCGACACTCCGGGTTCGGGGTGTGCAGCACGGGTCGAGCCGATACGCAGAAGGGTTCGTCGCACGCAAGCTTGCCCTGGAGAAAGGAGCCGCGGGCGATTAACTCACCCGAGAGAGGAGGCGGCTCAACTGCAACGTGTGTGGGGGGCTGACCGCCTATATCCAGCTTGGCTCATGCGGCCGCGGATTCTTGTCCTGTCGCCACACCTGCCATGGTGCCAGGCCCGATTCATGGATCTCGTCGAGCATCTGCTTTTCCTTGAACGTGTCCATGCAGGCCCAGAACCCGTCGTGCACGTAGGCACCGAGCCGTGACTCCTCGATCATGCGCCCGAAGGGCTCCTCTACGAGCTCCTCTCCGTTCCGCATGTATTCGAAAACCTTGTTCTGCATCACGAAGAACCCGCCGTTGATCCGTGTCGCCTCGGTTTGGGCGTTTCGAATCGAGCTGACCCGGCCGTCCTCTTCGATGTCAACCGTGTGAAAGCTGACATTGGGTTTGACGGCGACGAAGGTGGCGACGTGGTTGTGTGTCTGCCCGAACTCGATCATCTTCTCGAGGTTCAGGTCGGTCAGACCATCGGTGTAGTTCGCCAGAAACCAGTCTTCGTCCTCGAGCAGGGGCTGGACCGCCATCAAGCGCTCTCCAACCGAGGACTTGAGGCCGGTGTCGACGAAGGTGATCCGCCAATCAGAGATGTCGGAGTTGAGAAGGGTGACGTCGCGTCCCCCGTTGCTCAGGACGAAGTCGTTGGACTCGTACTCGCTGTAGTTGAGGAAATAGCTCTTGATCGCGTTCGCCTGATTGCCGAGGGCCAGGATGAAGTCCTTGTGCCCATAGTGGGCGTAGTACTTCATGACGTGCCAAATGATCGGCCTCTGTCCGATCTTCACCAGGGGCTTGGGCACACTGTCCTCGTGTTCCCTGAGTCTCATGCCGAGACCGCCGCAGAAGAGGACCACCTTCATGTCAGTCGAGTGCTGGTAGGGCGTGGGATCATGTCATCTCACCGTCGCGGCCAACAGGTCGGCGAGCCACGTCTCACCTCGGAACTCTTCGTACTGCTCGGACCTCAGCCGGTCGGCCAGACGGCCCTCGGGGAGGATGACGTCGTGGTAGCTGAGAACCTGGTCCTGGCCCACGTCGTTGACGAGGCGACAGCCCGCGACCAGCCCTTCCGGCAGATAGCGGCCAGTTGACATCTCATCGGCATTGACCGCCTCACCGTAGGTCATGTACATGCCGTAGTCGTCGAGAACCTCACCGGCCTTCAGGTCCCTCTTGGCCACTGCGCAGACCTCGACGACCGGCCCTCCGATCGGGGGAGCGACCTCATCCCGGAATAGCACGACTCGTGCAATCGAGTTGTGGACCTCGAGTTGCACCAAATGGTATGGAGTGAAGAAGGAGTAGAGAGGCCCGTCTCCCATCTTGTACAGCTTCAGATAATGCTGTTGCTTCGGATCCGGGTGCTCGGCGAGGACGTATACCTTGGTGTGCGGGGTGCCCACCACATAGTCGACAATGCCCCCGATCTCTCTCAACTCGTCGATGTCGTAGAGCTCACCGATTGTCATGATGTCACCGTGATACTCCAGACCCCTCGACATCCCGCGCGAGCGCACCCGGAAGCCGGTGGCATTGGCAACGATCGATTGCTCGAAGCTGCACTTGGTCCCGTCGGCGAAGCTGGTCACCATCGTCGGGTTCTGGCCCCATTGCTCGGCGAAACCTTGCTGAGTAGTCGGGTTCCGATAAGGGTCTTGCAGGCCTTTGATGTTTCCCACCACCCTCGGGATCAAGCCCAGCCCGACCACCCACCGCACGAGATCCATCTGAACTCCCGGCTCATCACCGTTGCAGGCGGACAGGAGACGCCCCGCTCGAGCCGAGTACTTTCGTAGGACGGGGCCAATTGTGCCGTCCAGTTCGGCGTTCATCAGGACGACGTCTTTGCCATTCTCGAAAGCGTCGAGGGCGACTCGGGCTCCGAACTCGACCGAACCGGTCACGTCGACGATCACATCTATGTTCTCGGATCGGGTGATGGAGAATGCGTCGTCGGTTACGACTGGGCGGCCGGAGAGGATCGCATCTTCCAGGGCGCCCGGACCGCTGGCTGCGACGACATCCGGTCGTCCGGCGTACTCGTAGACCCGGGCCGCGCGATCGGGGGTACGGTTGAAGATGGCGGAGATCTCCATGCCAGGCACGCTGTTTGTGACCTGGTTGGTCAGCCCTTGGGCCATGAACCCGGCACCGATCAGACCCACCCGAATCGGTTTTGAGGCGCGCTCACGTGCCTTCAGCGCCTCATCAACGAGAATCATCGTCCCCAACCCCCTTCTTTCTGTCCCTTCATCAGCCTAACTTCATCCTCTCCTCTAGATCACCCCGAATTTCTTCGAATTTGGGCCAAGTCCCGTCCTTCTGCGAGATGACCGCTACCGGAAGCGGCCACGCGAGACCGAGCTCAGGGTCGTCGTATGTGAGGCCGCCTTCGGTCCCCGGTGTGTAGAACTCCCCGGCCTGGTAGCTGGTCTCGGTCTCGTCCCGGAGAGTTTGATAACCATGGGCGAACCTCTCCGGCACGTACAGCGCCCGGTAGTTGTCCTCGTTCAGTTCGACCTCGAAATGGTCCAGGTAGGTGGGGCTCTCCGGTCTGAGGTCGACGATGATGTCGACGATCGCCCCACGGGTGCAGCGGACGAGCTTCGACTCAGCGGCGGGGGGGTACTGGAAATGCATCCCGCGCAACGTGCCCTCGACCAGGTTGAAGGCGATGTTTGCCTGTGCGATGACGGGGTTGAGACCGTGCTCCTCGAATTCGTTCTGGTCGAAGGCGCGGGCGAAGAAACCCCGATCGTCCTCCAGCTTCTCGAGGTCGATGACAAACGCGCCGGCCAGATTGGTCTCGGTGAAGATCATCAGAGATCCTCTCCCCTCATCGTGTGCTCCTCCCCTTCCGCGTCCGAACAGGGCACCTGATCGGGGCCGGCGAAGATGCTCTCGGCATCCGCCGGGCTTGAGCCCACCGCAGTCGGTCCGACTACTCTATGTGGTCGCACCGGGATCTCGAGCGGATGGTCCCTGGAACCGGTAATGGACCCAGATGAAAGCGACATCTGGGACGCGGCTCGCGGCCCACCCCCGATGCGCATCAGTGCCCCTTCCGGCCGACCATTGCCCTTGGGGTCCTCACGAGAATCCCGAGGTCATGGGTGAAGCTGATCTGCTCGAGATACTCGAGGTCGATCTCGGTGTGGTGATACATCAAGTCGCCGTTGTGGTTGGAGACCTGCCACGGGCCGGTCACACCGGGCTTGACCAGATGACGGTCGTGCTGCCAGGGCTCGTAGCGGCGGACGATCTCGGGGAGCTCGGGCCGAGGTCCCACCATGCTCATGTCGCCCTTGACCACATTCAGGAACTGGGGCAGCTCGTCGAAGCGTGTGGCCCGGAGCATCTTCCCTACCAACGTCACCCTGGGGTCGTCCACCGATTTGTGGACGACCCTGCGCTCAGCGCCTATGTGGACAGCCTCGCCAACGCGTCGGTCGGGGATCATGGTCCTGATCTTGTAGAGCCGGAAGAGATGCCCACCGAGCCCGATTCGCTCCTGGCTGTAAAAGATTGGGCGGCCCATCGTCACGAGTACTGCGAGTGCCGAAACGCCGATCACAGGGCTGAAGACGATAAGCAGTACAAGGCCGATCGCTCGATCGAGCACCGGCTTGATCACGAGCGCATAAGCACCCGACGGTGCTGATGTTCTCTGATCGCCCCAAGATTCCCCGCCCACTGGTAATACGGGCGCAAGCGCCTCACCCTTACGAGCCCACATCGTCTCGTCTCCCCTAAGTTGTCTGGATAGCCCCATGGATCTTTCGATCCAAGGACGACTCTACCACCACCGAGAGTGGTTGGAAGAGGTGTCTTTCAGGTCTTCAGGCCCGAATGCCGATATGAACAGCGGTGCGCAACAATTGCGGCTTGGTGTTGCTGATCACCCGGGACAATTCCTTCTGGCGTGACCTGATCATCTCGGTCAGAATGAACGCCAGCGAGGCTGGATCTAGTTGCGGGAATTGGGGGTTGTCCAGCATGGGGAGTGACTTCGTTTTTGGGGGTGTCCGATGGGTCCGACGATGACGTCTGTCTCGACCTGGGTTCGAAAGGACCCCGCTTGAGACAGATAGCCCAGAACTACAAGACCGGTGAGGTGAAGCTGGTCCAGGTGCCTGTTCCGGCATGTCGGCCGGGAGGAGTGGTAGTTCGCAGCGAATACTCCCTCGTCTCCGCCGGGACCGAGTTGATGAAGATCGCCGAGAGCAAGATGTCTCTCATCGGCAAGGCTCGGGCGAGGCCCGATCAGGTTCGGAAAGTGCTCGAATCCGTGTCCCAGCAGGGTGTGGGTGCCACCTATCGCAAGGTCATGAACCGACTCGACTCATACACTCCGCTCGGCTACTCATTGTCGGGCACCGTCGTCGAATCCACGGTCCCAGAACTGCCCGTCGGCAGTCGGGTCGCCTGTGGCGGAAACGAGTACGCCCTGCACGCCGAGTTCAACTATGTGCCTCGGAACTTGTGCGCTCTCGTTCCCGATGGGGTCAAAGCCGAGCACGCCGCCTTTGCCACCGTGGGCGCGATCGCCATGCAGGCGTTCCGGCGCTCCGAGGCCACGATCGGCGAGACGGTCTGTGTGATCGGGCTGGGTCTCATCGGCCAGCTGCTGGTACAGATCGCCGATGCGGCCGGGGTCAACGTCGTCGGAGTGGACCCGTCTGAGGAGCGTTGCGGCTTGGCCGAGCGATCCGGCGCCCGCGCTGCCGGAGCGCCAGAAGGGCAGTCTGCGTCTCGGGTGAGAGAAAGGCTTCTCGAGCTCACTGATGGTCACGGTGCCGATGTCGTCTTCCTCGCCGCCGCCACCGACTCCGACCAGCCCGTGAGCATGGCGGTGGAAATCGCAAGAGACAAGGCTCGAATCGTCGATGTCGGCAAGCTGCCCCTCGATCTCCCGTGGAAGCCCTATTACGAAAAAGAGATCGATGTGCGCTTCTCGAGGTCCTACGGCCCGGGAAGGTATGACCCGAGATATGAAGAAGAGGGTGTCGACTATCCGATCGGGTATGTGAGATGGACCGAGCAACGGAATATGAGGTCCTTTCTCGACCTGGTTGCTGCCGACAAGATCCAGCTGGAGAGCCTGATCGACGAGATCATCCCTTTCGACGTCTCGGTGGAAGCCTATGAACGGCTTCTCTCCGGGGAGTCGCGCGCAATCGGGAGCTTGTTCGCGTACTCGCAGGAGACATCGGTAGAGCGGGTCCTTCACCTGGGCAAACAGGCAGACATGGGGACCAGATCCGGCAAGGTCGGCCTCGGAGTGATCGGCAGCGGCAACTACGCCAGCACCATGTTGTTGCCACATCTGGCGTCGAACCCCGACGTGCATCTCTCGGCGGTTGCTACGGCCACCGCCCTCTCCGGTGCCACGGCGCAGGAGAGGTTCGGATTCGACCGCATCACGTCTGACTACCAAACCCTGATCGACGACGACACGATCGATGCCGTCGTGATCGCCACACGCCACGATCTACATGCGCGGATGGTCTCCGAGTTGATCGCCGCCGAAAAGGCGGTGTTCGTGGAGAAGCCGCTGGCCACGAACAGGGGGGAGCTCGAGCAGGTCATCGAGTCGATCCGGTCGTCAGGGAATCAACGGCTGATGGTCGGGTTCAACCGCAGGTTCGCTCCCTTACTGCGCCAGCTCAAGGAATCTTGGGGCGCAGGCCACGGGGAGCAGCACCTGCATTACATCGTGAACGCCGGCCCTCTCGACAACGACAGCTGGTATCGGGACATCTCTCGATACGGTTCTCGCTTCGATGGCGAGGGCGGCCATTTCATCGACGTCTTGTCATGGTGGCTGGACGAGGACCCGGTTGAGGTCGCGGGCCATGCATCCCCTGGAGAGGTCGACGACCTCGAAGTGATTCTGCGCTATCCCGGCGGCTCGATAGGGCTCATCTCCTATCTCACCAGGGGAAGCCGCACTTACCCGAAAGAGACATTCCTCGTCTCGGGCGCATCCCGGACGGCCCGCCTCGACAATTTCAAGGAGGCAACGATTTGGTCGGATCGGGGTAAGACCGTTCGTCGCTCCAGGGGGAAGGTGGACAAGGGTCAGGCCGCCCAGATAGGAGCGTTCGTGGAGTCGGTCCGGACTGGTTCGGAAATGCCGATCGCCATCGAATCTTTGGTGAGCACGACCGAGGCCACTCTGCTGGCTCAGACGAGTGCCGGATCGGGGCGATCCGAGCCGCTCCGCCGTCTGTCGGGCGATTGACTCTCAGCTGGTACATCCACCGCCTCGCGGCCATGGGCCCCGGCGAGATCGTCCGCCGGGCCAAGGATGCCGGGGTCAAGGTGATCACCGGCCTGGAGGAGAAGAGGCTGAGGGGAGCCGGGGCGAGACGGGTCGAGGGTGGGTTTGCGACTCCATTCCACAGGCCGCCTGAGACACCCTCGCCGGCTGCTCTCGGCGATCTGTCCGACGCCGTCGAATCAGTTCTGCAAGGTCGGGTCCAGGTGTTCGGCGTGGTTCGAACCGACATGGGGGAGAGCCCCGACTGGTTCATGGACCCGAAGACTGGGTTGCGCGCCCCAGCGACGGAGTCGGCTTTCCGCATAAACCAGCGGGGGTGGCCGGGCAGCCTGAAGCACGTCTGGGAACCCTCCCGGCATCAGCATCTGACGGTCTTGGCCGGCGCCGCCCGCTTGAGTGGTGATGAGGAGTCCAGCCGATTGGTCATGGCCCAGCTGGAGAGCTGGTGGCAGGCGAACCCCCCGTTCCGTGGCATCCATTGGACGAGCGGCATCGAGATCGGAATGCGACTGATCTCCTGGGTCTGGATACGGCGTCTGCTCGACTACGACGACCGGGCACCCGCCTGGTTCGAGGAGAACCCGCGCTTTCTCGACCAGCTCTATGCGCACCAGTTGTGGCTCGACCGCTTGCCAAGCCATGGCACCTCCGCCAACAACCATGCCGTGGCTGAGTGGGCGGGCCTGTTCAGCGCAGCCTGTGCCTTTCCAAGCTTCCCCGAGTCTTCTCGGTGGCGGGAACAGGCGGGCCGGGGCCTCATCGCCGAGGCGCGGCGCCAGATCGACGCCGACGGCGTGGACCGCGAGTTGGCCGCGGACTATCACGGCTTCGTGGCGGAACTCCTCATGCTCGCCGGCCTAGAGGGCGAGGCGGCCGGGTCGGGGCTTGGAGACGAGTTCTGGATCCGTGTTCGCTCGATGGTCGACGTCGTGGCCGCAGTCCTCGACGTCTCGGGTAGACCGCCCCGCCTGGGGGACTCAGATGATGCGAACGCCCTCCTGGTCGATGGACCGGGCTTTGACCGCTGGGCCTCGTTGCTCGTCACAGGTTCGTCGCTGTTCGGGCGGCTCGACTGGTGGCCGACGCCTCGAGTTGCTGGCGACGTCCGGAGCTCGGTCCTTGCCTCATTTGCTTCGGTCGGCGCCTTGCCTGGTGGTCGACCCACGAGCCGGCCGGTCTCTTTCCCGGAGTCCGGAATGACGATCCTGAGGGCCCGGCCCGACGGGCCGTCGGAGATCTGGTGTCGATGTGACGGTGGCCCGCTCGGCTTCATGACGACCGCGGCCCACGGCCATGACGACGCCCTGTCCGTCGAGCTGAGACACGGCGGGGTGGACGTCCTGGCCGATCCCGGCACCTACTGCTACCAGTCGGAGCCATTCTGGCGCTCGTACTTCCGCTCGAACCGCGCTCACAACACCCTCGAACTCGCCAAAGCCCGGCACCCCCAGCAGATGGGGCCATTCATCTGGTCCTCATCCGAGCGATCTGGTGTGGCGGAGGTTTCAGAAGGCTCAGTGACGAGCTGGACCGGCTATTGCATTCGAGCTCATGTGGACGGAGGGGAGATCGAGCATCGGAGGAAAGTGGTCGTCGACGATGCCGGCGTGACGATCGAAGACATGGTTGACCGGTCTACCCCGGCCATCCTGCGCTTTCATTTCGGCCCCCTCGTCGAATGCGTGCTCGATGGGAATGTGGCACAGCTGTCGTGGGGGGCTGCTGATGGCCCGGCCCGGTCGGCCAGGATCGAGCTCAGCGGGACAATGTCATGGCGGGCCGTGCGTGGAGATGAAAGGGCCCCACTCGGCTGGTATTCGCCGGGCTTCGACGTTCGTATTCCCTCCATCACCCTCGAGGGTGTAGGCGAACTAGATCCCGGCAAGGCTGTGACGACACGGCTTCACCTGGGCGACGGTGAAAGCGCTGAGGCTGCTGGATCCGAATGAGGGTCAGGCGGGGCGAGACTTCGCCGCGACACTGCCGCGGGGTCGATTGGCAAAGGCGCGTTGATAGGCCCTCAGCAGATGAGGGACCGAGTGCTCCCAGCTCAAAGTGCTCTCCAGTCGACTCCTCCCCGCGGTGGACATCCGCCTCCGTCGCTCGGGGTCGTCCAGGAGCTGGTCGAGGATCTCGGCGAACTCCGACTCGTCGCCGGATCGCGCCGTAGCCACGGCGTCTTCGGCGGACCTCATCGTCTCGGTGAGATCGAACGCCACAATCGGCAGCCCGAAGTACATGTACTCCATGATCTTGTTCATGGTGGACCGGTCCGACCAGCTGTTCTTCGGGACCGTGTCCACCGCCAGTGTGGCCGACGACAGCGCGCGGCACAGAACATCGTCTGACACGACACCGGTGAAAGTGAAGAGATGGTCCACATGCTGGTCTTGTGCGTACCGTTTCACTTCCTCCCAAGCCGACCCGCCACCGATGACGACGGTGTGGAAGTCGTCCCGTTGCTCGCTCAACCTAGCCACCACCCTGACGAGACCATCGACCCCGTCTTGGGCCGAGATGTCGCCGAGATAGGCGATGACGTGTTTCTTCGAATTTGCCCACGCCGGGTCGGGGGGATAGACGTTCAACCGCTTCAGATCTGGCCCGGACCTCACTATCGCGACCCGGTCTGGGGTCACGCCGCCCCGCTCGATGGCAACGGTCCGGTGACTCTCATTGGTGGCGAGAACGACGTCGGCTGTCCGGAAGGATCGGCGCTCCATGAAGAGCAGGAGTCGATGCACGATGCCGCTTTTGACGCCGAACTTGGCTTCGAACATCTCTGGGGAGAGGTCGTGATGGTCGAAGATGAACTTCTTCCCTGCGAGCCGCCAAATGAGGGCGAGGGCCCAGTATGTCTCCGGTGGGTTACAGGCGTGGATCACGTCGAAGCCACGACCCTGCCTCGCTACTTTGAAGGAGAGGAAGAAGGTGGCGAGCCAGGCCCACGAGAACTCGGCCAGGAAGCCAACCTTGGACCTCGGGTCGAACGGCATCGGATAGCGAAACACCTCGACGTCCTCGAGCGTCTCGCGGGATTCGTTGAATCCCTTCAGCTTGGGACAAATCACCGACACCTCGTAGCCGTGGGCCTGCAAGGTGGTGGCCTCTAGCCAGACCCGCCGGTCGAAAGGCACCGGCAGGTTCTGGACGATGATCAGGACACGCCTACCAGCCGATGCCAACGTAACTCCCGTCCACGGGCCTCACCGACATCCCGGCGAGGTCGACCAGATGTTGGGCGGGCCCCAGCTTCAGCGCAGCATCGACCAACGGCTCGTCGGTCTTCGCGAGGACGATTATGTCCCCGAAAGCCATCACCTCGTCGGGGGAGGACACGAGGACTTGCTCGAATGAGGGAAGCTGCTCACTGAGGAACGCCAGGTTCGCCCCGATTAGGTCGTTCGGGTTGAAATCTGGATCGAAGACCCGAACCTCCAAGCCGCGATCGAGCATGCGGCGGGCCAGCTCGAGGAAGGGGCTATTCCGCAGATCGTCGGTGTTCGACTTGAACGTGACGCCGAGCAATCCGACTTTGTGACCGCCCAGATCCTCGATGAGATCCATAGCGGACCGAATGTGCTCTTCGTTGCTCTGTGGGATCGCCGAGATGAGCGGCAGGTCGAGCTGGCGGCTGAGGGCGAGGGACTGGAGAGCCGCGATGTCTTTGGGCAGACACGACCCGCCGTAGGCGAACCCAGGTCGCAGGTATCGAGACGAGATGTTCAGCTTGGTGTCGCCGGTCATGATCGTCATGACATCTCTGCCGTCGACTCCCATGTCCCGCGCGAGCCGTCCCATCTCGTTGGCAAAACTCACCTTGAGGGCGTGCCAGCTGTTGTCTACGTACTTGGCCAGCTCGGCGATCTCGAAGACCGTGTCGGACCGAGGGCATTCGAAATGGGCATACAGCTGGTCTGTGATCGCATTGTGCTTCCCGTGCTCGGTGCCGACCACGATCTTGGGAGGCTCCCGGTAATCCTTTATAGACGAGCCTTCGCGGAGAAATTCTGGGTTGAAACAGAGATCTACCTGTTCGCCCACGGTCAGACCCGAAGCCGACTCGAGGATCGGGAGCACGACATCTCTCGTGGTTCCCGGGAGCACGGTGGACCGAAGGATGACCGTGAACGGCGCGGCCCTGTCCCTCAACGCGCGTCCGATTTCGGCCACCACGGCGCGGACGTGGTCGAGCTCGATGCTTCCGTCGTCACGGCTGGGTGTTCCCACACAGATCAGAGCGGCATCCGACTGCTCCACTGCCATGACAGAGTCGTCCGTGGCCAGCAGCCTTCCCGAGGAGACGCCAGAGGCGATCAGTTCGTCGAGTCCCGGCTCGCGGATGGGGCCCCGGCCGGCGTTGAAGATCTCGACCTTTTCCCGGTTGGAGTCGACACCGACGACGTCATGGCCGTCCTCGGCGAGGCAGGCAGCCGTGACCGACCCCACATACCCGAGTCCGAAAACTGCCAGCTTCACTTCGTGAACGAGTCGTCAGAGCTCGAACGCGCCGGCGATGTCTCTAGATGGCCACAGAAGTGACTACCCCGCGATATCTCCTGAACGCTTTCGGCGCATCCACGCGCGTGCGCGTATACCCCCACCCTCATCGTGTGCCTCCCTAATGCGGCCCCAGCCGCGGCTCACATCCCCATCGGTTCCCACGGTGCACTGCACCTCGCTCCGGATTCTATCCGGGGAGAGATGGCTCACCAGTGGTCATATCTGTAATCGCCAACTTCGTCCGGAGGGTTACGGTGAGGTGACCCCCTCGCCAAAATATGACTCAGAGTGCGCTGATATTACTCAGAGTGCGCGGGTGAAAAGGCTCGGGTGGTGTCAGTCATGCCCGGGTCAGGATCAACACTGGTGCTTCAGGGTTGCTTGCTGCCATGCCACGAGGGACGCCGACCGATCGGCGGCGAAGTCTGAGAGCGGCACTACATTCACCGCGCCGAACCGTCACAAGCCGTCCCAGGGGATCGGAGACCCGAAGCAATGACAGACCTGCAGGAAGGGATCGAGTCCCTTGCCGATCTCCTTGCGCGCGACCTCGACTACATCGTCGACCAGCTCGTCGACGACTTCACGGCGATGGCTGGGAAGCGCCTCCTCATCACCGGGGGAGCCGGATTCCTCGGCTACTACCTCGTGCAGAGCGTGCTCCACTGGAACGACCGCGTCGTCGAGGATCAGCGGATAGACACGACCGTGTTCGACAACTATGTGCGGGGCGTCCCGCCGTGGCTGGATGAACTCGGCCGGCGCAGCGATCTCACGATGGTCCGACACGACGTCCGACAGCCACTGCCGGACCCGATGCCAGACTTCGAGTTCATCGTCCACGCCGCCGGGATCGCGTCCCCGACGTACTACCGAGCCCACCCGTTGGAGACGATGGATGCCAACATCGACGGGCTGCGAATGTTGCTGGAGTACACGCGAGACCGGGTCGAGCGAGACCTCGAGGTCGGCGGCTTCATCTTCTACTCGAGCAGCGAGATCTACGGCGACCCGCCTCCCGACCGCATCCCCACATCTGAGGATTACCGCGGCAACGTCTCGTGCACCGGTCCGCGCGCGTGTTACGACGAGTCGAAGCGCTATGGCGAGACGTTGTGCTCGGTGTTCGCCCAGCACTATGGCGTCCCAGTGCGGATGGTCCGCCCTTTCAACAACTACGGACCGGGCCTGAAGATCAGCGATCGACGCGTGATCCCCGACTTCGCACGCGACATCCTCAGCGGTCGTGACATCGTCCTGTTCTCAGATGGAAGCCCAAAGCGAACCTTCTGCTATGTGGCCGACGCCGTCGTTGGGTACTACCGGGCGCTCGTGCGCGGACGGGCCGGCGAGGCCTACAACATCGGGATCGATCGTCCAGAGATCTCGATGGCGGACCTCGGGAGACGGCTGACCGCGACGGCGCACGGCCTCTTCGGATACTCCGGGACCGTGGTGACCGGCCAGTCGACCGAGGCTGACTACCTGGTCGACAACCCGAACCGCAGGTGCCCGGACATGACGAAGTCTCGGACTGAATTGGGCTACGAGCCGTCGATACTCGTGGACGAGGGCCTACGGCGAACCCTCGTGTGGTACCACTACCACCGCCATGCCGAAGACGCCTGATGCGAGTCTCCATCATCGGCGCCGGCTATGTCGGGCTCGTGACCGGGGTGTGCTTGGCCGACAAGGGCCACCAGGTCGTCTGCGTCGACGTGGATCGTTCGAAGGTCGACCGGCTCAATCGCGCTGAGGCGCCGATCCATGAGGTCGGTCTCGTCGACTTGCTCGAGCGCCACGCCGGCAAGGGATTCTCGGCAACGACCAACCTCGCCGGCGCGGTCCGTGACTCCGAGGTGACCTTCATAGCCGTCGGTACGCCTTTCGACGGCGCCGCGATCGACCTGACATACGTCGTGAATGCGGCTCGCCAAGTAGGCGCCGCCCTGGCCGAGAAGTCCGAGCACACCGTCGTCGTCAAGAGCACGGTCGTGCCCGGCACGACGGACGGCGTGGTGCGGGAAGCTCTGGAGGAGACCTCGGGCCGGCACGTCGGTGAAGGCTTCGGTCTTGGGGTCAACCCGGAGTTCCTGACCGAGGGCCAGGCCGTGGCCGACTTCATGGAACCTGACCGAATTGTGGTCGGCGGGGTCGACGAGCGGACGCTCGACACGCTGTCCGACGTGTATGCCGACTTCACGGGCGTCCCGATTATCCGCACCAACAACAAGGCAGCCGAGATGATCAAGTATGCGTCCAACGCGCTGCTCGCGACCATGATTTCCTTCTCCAACGAGCTCGCCGACTTGTGCACGGCACTCGGTGGTGTCGACGCCCGTGACGTCATGGCCGGTCTGCACACGTCCGGATATCTCACCGTTCCTGGATCCGATGGAGAGTCGAACCGCGCGCCGATCGTGAGCTTCCTCGAGGCGGGGTGCGGATTCGGGGGAAGTTGCCTCCCCAAGGACGTCAGTGCCCTCATCGCGCACGGAGCCCTGACAGGAGTGGAAATGAGGGTGCTCCAGGCCGTACTCGACACCAACAGGGACCGACCGGATCGCGTGCTCGAGGGGATTCGCCGCGAGGTTCGCGACCTGCACGACGCACGCGTCGCCGTGCTCGGCCTGGCGTTCAAGCCCGATACTGACGACGTTCGCGAATCTCCGGCATTTCCGATCATCGAGCGACTTGTCACGGCGGGAGCGGACGTGACGGCATACGACCCGGTCGCGATGGACACGGCCCGACTCGCCCTCGGGGAGACACCCGTGAAGTACGCCGCGTCCCTCGAGGACGCCGTCACCTCAGCCGACATCATCGTGATCGTCACCCGCTGGCACGAGTTCGAACGCCTTCCGGAGCTGCTGCGCAAGCTCGATCGAGCGCCGTTCGTGTTCGACGGCCGTCGCATGCTCGACGAGAACTCAGTCGAGCGGTACGCGGGTATCGGACGATGACCAGGGGAGTGATCAGGCGGGGGTCAGGATGAACACTGGGTGGTTACGGGCTTCCTCCTGCCAGGCGGAGAGCGGCGCCGACGGCTCGGTGACGAAGTAGGAGCCAATGACCGGGCGCACGATCGGGCTGAGCGACGCGAGTAGGTCCCGCACGATCGGGGCCGCCTGGTCCGCGGCCAGTTCCTGTGAGGTGACCGGAAATGTGCGCCTTCTCATGGTGACGACGGCTTCTCCTGCTGCTCGAAGGTTTTTCACCCAGTCCACACGGCCGTAGACCGACACCAGCAGCCAGCCGGCTCCGTGCGGGCTGAGGGCCACCGGTGTGGTGCGGGGGAGGCCGGAGTTCCGACCACGGACTGTGAGCAGAGCCTGAGGTCCAAGAGGGACCCCGAGTCGAAGCAGGAACGAAACGATGAGGTTGTAGAACCGGGCGTACTTCACAAGTCCCTCCTGTTAGCCTCTAGTATGTTTCCCATATATTACGACTACCATACTATATGACAAACAGAAGAACCAGCCCGGCCGCGCTGACACAGGAGATCCAGCTCTATCTCCGCGATCTCATCGCAGGCCTCCATCAGTTGAACGATGCCGTAGGGGCCAGAGTCGAGTTGAAGGGTCCAGACCTCGAGATCCTTGATCTGGTGGCTCGTCACGGGCCAATGTCCCCGAGTGAGGTTGCGGCCTCGACCGGCGTCCACCCTGCCACCCTCACCGGAATCATTGATCGATTGGAACAGCGCGGCTGGCTGACCCGGGTGCCCGACCCTGACGACCGCCGGCGGGTGCGCCTGGAGGCACGACGGGAACGAGGTCCGGAGCTGGTTCGGCTTTACGGCCCGATGAACCGCTCACTGTCAGAGATCTGCGCCGCCCTGACCCCCGAGCAGCTCCAGGTGGTCCGCGACTTCCTACGTGATGCGGCGGTCGCGGGATCGGATGCCGCCGACGAGGTGCGAGGGGACGACTGATCTGTTCCGATACGAGATGAGCCCGACCGGTGGCCGGGCTCATCCTGTACGGAGAACGGCGTCAGGACTGGAGATCAGCCTCGATGTCGAACTCGATCTTGAACTTCTCTGACACCAGCATGCCGCCATTCTCGAGCGGGACGTTCCAGGTCAGCCCCCAGTCTCGTCGCTCGATCTCACCGACGGCGGTGAAACCCGCCTTGATGGTCCCATATGGGTCGGCGGTGGCGCCCTCGAATGTGAGGTCGAATTGAACCGGACGGGTGACGCCCCTGATGGTGAGGTCACCTGTCAGCTTCCACTTCCTCCCGGCCGGGGCTAGATCGGTCGACCTGAACGTGATCAGGGGATGTTGCTCGGCGTCGAGGAAGTCGGCGGAGCGCAGGTGCGCGTCACGATCCCGGGTCCCGGTCGTCACCGATGCCGCCTTGGCCTCGATTTCGACGGTTGACTGACTGGGATCTTCGGCGACGACGATCGTGGCATCGAGGTCCTCGAACGTGCCTCGTACCTTGGCCACCATCAAGTGGCGAGCTGTGATCGTGAGATCACTGTGCAGCGGATCGATGCGCCAGGTTCCCGCTAGAGGAACCTTTCTGCCATCGACATTGCGAACGGCTGACATGACATTTCTCCTTCGTTCTGAACTGTTGTTGAACCGTCAACATTCAAATCTTCAATCTCATTCCCCACCCCGGAAAGGAAACGCAATGTTGACTAGAATGGTCAACTATGTGGATCTCGCGCAAGACCGACTACGCCACGCGGGCCGTTCTCGCCCTGGCCATCTCCGAAGGCGAGCGTCTGAACGCCCAAGATCTCTCGCGGAGGGTGGGAGTCCCCGAGCCATTCATGAAGCAGATCCTCATGCAATTGCGCGACGCCGGCGTTGTTCGATCGGAGCGGGGCCCATCGGGCGGCTACCGGCTGAATCACGATCCTGCCGACATCACCCTGGAGCGCATCGTGCGCATCTTTCAAGGTCAGCTGGCGCCGATCGAGTGCGCCACCCGCCATGAGCCGCAGCCATGCTCCATGGAGATCGGGTGCAGTCTGCGGACTGTGTGGGCCGAGGTGCGCGACGCCACCATCGCCATTCTGGAGCGGACCGACTTCGCCACGCTCGCCGCCCAGGCCGGCGGGCCCTGGGTGTCGGTGGGCCTGATCACCAAGCCCTAGACGGACTGAGAGATCAACTCCGACTGCTCGCGTTCCCGCTTGCTTCCCCTCACCGCGAGAACGATCGCGATGACAGAGCCGGCCAAGATGGCCAGATAGCCCAAGGTCCTGGTCGAACCCTCGATCCCGAACTGGTTGAACAGCGTCCTCGAGTTGGTGATCACGATCACGGCCCCGACCACTGTGCCGAGCACTCTTGGCGCCACCCTGCTCACCAGCCAGGCGGCGAATGGCGCCGCGATGGCTCCGCCAACCAGGAGGGCGCCGGCGATCGGCCAGTCGATCCCTTGCGATCCGAGACTGATCAAGAACCCGAGGCTCGCGGCGACAGACACCAGGAACTCGCTGGCGGACACCGAGCCGATCACCTTCCGCGGCTCGGTGCGACCCGAGACGAGCATGGTTGGCGTGGCGACCGGTCCCCATCCGCCACCGCCGCTCGCATCTACAAAGCCGGCGAACAGTCCAAGTGGCGCCAGGAACCTGGACTTGAAGCCGAGGTGGTGGCGGTCGGTCCTGGTGCCCTTGACGGCAAATCGGATCAGGAGAGAGACCCCGAGGGCGAGCAGGATGGCCGACATCCAGGGTCGCGCCGCCTCGGTGGAGAGATTGGAGAGGACGGTGGCCCCCGCGAACGCGCCGACGGCACCGGGCACCCCGAGCAGGAACACAGTCCGCCAGTCGACGTTTCCAAACCGCCAGTGAGAGGCTCCCGAGACCAGGGTGGTGCCCACCTCGGCGAAATGCACCGAGGCCGAGGCCATCGCCGGCGCGATGCCAGTCGCCACGAGGAGGGTCGAGGAGGTGACCCCATAGGCCATGCCCAGCGAACCGTCGACCATCTGTGCGGCGAAGCCGACGAGGACGAAAACGATGAGTGATGGCATTTTGGCGAGTTCCTTATCGGATAAAGTTGACTATGCAGGTCTATTTAATGCAGAAGTAGGATAGAGCATCTCGTTGCCTCTGGTCAAGAATCGGAGGTTTTCGAGGAGCCGCGGTCTAGTGCCTTTGCTCACTCATCACGTTCGTCGACCACGCGACGTGGCACAGCAATTAGAGGGCATGTATGCTCCGGCGCGTTGGGTGGAGGGCGATCGCTCTTCCTGGTCGACCGGTGCGGGGAAGCACCAGGGGGTTTCAAATGCGTGGTGGAAGATTGGGGATGCTCGGGCTCGTAGTGGCCCTCCTCCTCTCGATTATGCCGGTCGCCGGCGCTCAGGTCGCCGACGACTCCGGTGAGTCTGTCGACCTGCAGGCATTCATCGACACGGCCGGCAGTGTGTTCGAGGGCGCGATCGACGAGCTCGCCGCACGCGGGATCACACGGGGCTGTAACCCGCCGGCGAACACCCGATACTGTCCGGACGACCCGGTGACCCGTGGCCAGATGGCCATCTTCATCGTTCGGGGGTTCGACCTTCCTGCCACATCAACCGATTTCTTCTTCGATGACAACGGGAAGGTCTACGAAGACGCGGTGAACCGTCTGGCGGCGGCGGGCTTGACGCAAGGCTGCGGCACGGGGCGCTACTGCGGTGACGAGACGATCAGCCGCGGTGAGATGGCTGCCTTCCTGTCCAGGGCGCGCAATCTTCCTGACTCTTCCACAGACCACTTCGTCGACGACAACACCTCGATCTTCGAGCCCGGCATCAACAAGGTTGCCGACGCCGGGATCACTTTCGGGTGCAACCCGCCCGCCAACACCAACTTCTGCCCGAACGACAACGTCACTCGCGGCCAGATGGCGGCCTTCATCATCCGGGCGCTGGGTGGCGGTGTGACCCCACCGCCTAGCGGGGCGCTCTGTGACCGTGTCACCACCGTCGTCAAGGGTGACTGTCAAGCCCTGATGGCGCTGTACAACTCCACCGGTGGGCCCAATTGGACCAACAACACCGGATGGGGGGTCAACACGAACCCCTGCACCTGGTTCGGAGTGGGCTGTCTGGGGAACCGCGTCAGCTCGATCGTCCTCGAACAGAATCCGAATGATCCGGGAAACAACCTCACTGGATCGTTGCCGGCTGCTCTTGGGAATCTGACCGGTCTGAGGACCCTAGACCTCGCCTCCGGCGAGCTCACCGGGCCCATCCCGACCACCATCGGGAGGCTCAAGCAACTCACGGCACTGGATCTGTCGGGGAACTTCTTGAACGGCGACATTCCCGCGAATATCGGTGGGCTGACGAGCCTCACGGTGGAGTTGGACCTGCACAGCAACCAATTGAGCGGGCCGTTGCCACCCCAGCTGACCAATTTGAACGGAGTGCGGATCCTCGATCTCGGCTCGAACAGCCTTTCGGGCCCACTCCAAGTGCTGGGTGAAATGCCGTCTCTTCGTCAAATCGACCTAAGGCAGAACGCATTTGGCGGCGGGGTACCGGGTGTGATCGGGAATCTGCAGTTCCTCGAGCGCCTCGATTTGTCGGGGAACAACTTCAGTGGGATCCAGGCCGGACTCGGGCAGGCCGAGGCGCTAAACGACATCGACCTGTCCGAGAACAACCTGGGTGGGTTCAGCAACGAGTTCACCTCTCTCCAGTTTCTGACCGAGCTCGATCTGTCGTTCAACCAAATGAACGGCATGATCCCAGACGGGATCGTGAATCTGCCTTTGCAGGCGCTGGACATCTCCAACAACTCATTGGACGATCCCGCTATCCCCGATTTCAGGCAGCTCGGAACGCATGCCTTCGTGGAGGAGTTGCTCCTGAACAACAATCAATGTCTCGGGACAACTGTGCTAGCGATCTACAACTACGTCATCGCCGAGGATCCCGCGTGGGAGAACTGTGGAAATCCGCCACCCCCGCCGGCACCATGATCGGCTGAGCACCTGATTGGAAAGAGCCCCTGCGGGGGCTCTTTCTATTTGGTCAGCGGATTCCTTTACGCACTCTCTTGGTGGCGTAGCGTGCCCCATCGGCGGCTACCTGACGCAGTGCAGCGGCCCGGGCGGACAGGGGCACCTTCTCGTACTTCCGCTCGTAGCCCAGGTCGTGGAGCAGGTCGCCGGCCAAAGCCTCGAATCGGGCGACCTGGTCGTCGGATAGCTCACGTCGCCAGTCGCGGAGGCCCTTGGTCGGGGGGAGAAAGATGTCCTTGTGCCGGTCGGGCACCGCCGTGGTCGACACGATGTCATCCGCCCGCTCGTAATAGGTGAGCATCTGGGCGTCGAAGGTCAGCTCGAGGAATTCGCACAACCGCCTCACCGAGCCTTCGGTGTCGTCGATCAACTGCTCGAATCGCGACTCGATATAGCGGTTGGGCCCCAGAGCCTCGCCCGCGGCCCGGCCGGCGCCGACCCGACGCTTCCACGAGACCGCCACCTGTTCGATCTTGGCCCCGTCGGTGTGGGCCAGGGCTACGTCCCGGCCATCACGGACGGCGTGGACAAATCTGGCCTCGGGAAAGAGATCCGCCAGCAGTGGCAGATGGTGGATGTTGCTCTGGGTCTTGTCGCCGTAGCGGCTCTTGCCGCGGTGGCCGGCAAAGAGGCGGTAGATCCGCCTCACCGCTTCAGAGTATTCATCTACCGGCGGGTTGCTCAGGGCGTTCTCGATGTCTGCGTGGTCGAGCCCCCAGTTCTCGAATCGATCGTCCTTGCGAAGGTCCTTCAGGAGTCGCTCGGTGTCGTATTCCTTCTCCCGGTGCCGATGGGCGAGCTTGGTCACGAATCGTGCCTCCCCGGGTATGGCGAGGTCTGGATGCGAGTCGAAGATGGCCCGGTGCAGTGTGGTGCCCGAGCCATTGGTCCCGACGAAGAACGCGAACGGCTTCATGATCAGAGGCCTGCCCGGATCTCGGCCAGGGCCCGACCCGCCGACCTCCTGCCTCCCTCTCCCTTTCGCTCCAGACGCTGGATCGTCGCGAGGAGGCGTTGGATCTCCGAGAAGCGCCATCCGGGCTTGGCCGCGGCGTCACGGTCTCCGTAACCCTCGAGCACGGCGTCGCTCAGGGCTGAGGTCCAGGGTCGGTACGACGCGGTGGTGTAACGGAGACGGTGGATGAATCGGGACAGGTCGAATCCCCGGAATTGTGGGATCCACATGAAGTCGATGAGCCCGGTGATGCCGTCCTTCATCAAGATCACGTTGCCCGGGCTGAGATCCCCATGGGCCAACGTCACTCCGTTCGGTTCGCGGGAAGCCGACTCGAACAACTCTCCGATGGCGCGCTCCAGGCTCCTCCGATCCGCGTCGGCGAGCAATGGGCCAACCGATTCGAGCTTTCGCTCGGTGTCCTGCCATATACGCCCCAACTCGGAGGTCAGGCCCTCGTGGGGAAGCGTCTCGACGATCCGAATCGCCCCCCCCACCGCAGCGCAGGCGGCGAGGGCTCGTTCACGTCCCCGGGAGGTGACGTAAAGCCGCAAGGGATTCCCCATTGGCTCACCATCGAGCCCGAGCGTCATTACCTCCAGCGAGTCGTCGTCGAAAGCGAGCGTCACGTTGACCGATACCGGCAGGCTCCCGACTCGCTTCATGAACTGACGGCCCATCTCATCGCTTCGAATCAAGGCGTCCCGCATCCTGTCCAGATGTCTCGAGTCCTGGTCGTTGGCCGGGAAATAGGGGGTCTTGTACCAGGCTGTAGCGACCGGGCCGGACGGCAGCGCCAGGGCCAATTGGAACAGTGTGGAGCGTTTCCGGTCGAGACGTTGACCCACCTTCCAGTGAAGTAGGCCGGGATCGAGGCCGAGCCGGTTGGCCAGGTCGAGGCGGGCGTTCTCGAGCAGATCGGGGCTCGGGATCTCAGGTCGATGGTCGAAGGGCACGGCGGGCCTAGTAGCCGCTCAGCATGCCCATCTTTCGCCCGAATTCGAGCGATCGGGAGAACAGCCAGAGCCCACCGGGGAGCACCACTACGTTGAAGGCGAGGAGGGCGATGACGGCCAGTTCGAACGGGACGACGAACGTGCCCGGGTTCTCCATGAGCACGGCGCGGCTGGCGTTGATGACATAGGTGTGGGGGATGGCCCAGGCCAGCGTCTGCATCCAGGAGGGCAGCTGGTCGACTGAGAACACGGCACCGGCGAGCAACGAGGCGGCCATCCCGTAGAGGGTCAGGAACGGCTTGGACCGCTTCGAGATGATGAGGATGGCAGCGGAGACGATTCCGATCGCCGTGCAGGCCAGTATCCCCAGCACGAGCAGGACGAGGAATTGCCACCACCCCGAGGCCAGATACTCCGCCCCGAGAAGGAGACCCATGGCCAGGATGATGGCTCCTTCGAATCCTCCCATCATGGTGTGCCAGAGGTTCATGGCAAAGGGGAGGAACGTCCACGGCACCGGCTCTACCAACAGGGTCTCCAGCGAACCCCGGTTCAGTGCTCGCTGCAGGTTGCCCCCGAACCCGCTCAGCGCGCCCTGGAGAATCGCTGACACCGCCAGCCCGAGTACCGCGAATGTGAAATAGTCGTCACCCACCTCGGCCGATTCACCGACCAGGCCGCCGATGAAGAACGAGACCAGCACCGGGAGGACGGTCCCCAGCTCGCTGAGGATGAGCGACATCGGATAGCTGAATTCCTCGATGGCGTCCATGCGGAGGAACGCAACGGCGATCGATGGGGTGGGTCTGTTCGGTGAGCGCCGCTTCTTGCGACGCCCGTGCTCCGCCGCTTCCGGGGTCTTGGTACCCACGCTCATTTCGCCTGGTTCTCCCGATACATGTCAGCGAGGATGTCGCGGAGCGGTCGCTGCGCCTCCTGAAGGTGCACCACGTCGGGTATCACCGTCTCGAGGACTGCGAGGACATCGCCAGTCGTTGTCTCGGATGAGGTCAGCACCGTTGTCAGCTGGGACCCCTCGACGGTGATCGACTCACCGAGACCGGCGGCGTCGATGAGCTTCCGTGCTTGACGTGCGCTCTCGTCGGATCTGAACTCGATCTCCAATTGCTCCCGGTCGACGAGGGCTCTCAACTCGTCGAGGTCTCCGTCGTACCGGATCCGACCCTTGTCGAGCAGGACGACATGAGAGTGGAGGGCTTCGATTTCCTCCAGCCGGTGCGAGCTGATCATGCAGGCGAGCTGCTCTTCCTCGACGATTGAGATGATCAGGCCGAGAAGCTCGTGGGCAGCCACCGGGTCTATGGCGCCGGTGGGCTCATCGAGGATAAGGACGCTGGGGCTGTGCAGGAGGGCGCGGGCCAGCTGGAGGCGTGCCCGCATACCGGAGGAGAGGGCGAACACGGAATGCTCGGCGGCGTGGGACAGGTCAACCTTGGCCAGGGAGTCATATATCCGCCCTTTGAGGTCCTCACCTTTGAGTCCCTGCAATCGGCCGTGGAAGCGGAGGTTCTCGACACAGGTCAGGCGGCCCAGCAGGCTGACATCCTGGCCAGGCATCCAGCCGACCATTCGTCGCACGGCGACCGACTCGTGTTGAGCGTCGTATCCGCCCACTGTTGCTGTCCCGGTGGACGGGGTGGTGAGACCGAGGAGGATGCGGAAGGTCGTGGTCTTGCCGGCGCCGTTGGGGCCAACCACGGCGCAGATCTCGCCCGGCCCCACCTCGAAGGTGATGCCGTCGAGCGCGACCACCGCGTTCTTGATGTTGCTCTTGACGAGGAGCTTCATCCATGTGGGCGAGGGTTGGTAGACCTTGGTCAGGTCCTTGACCGAGATGCTCGGATCGCGTTCGCTCATTTGCCGGTGAAATCCCTCAGTGCCCCAAGACGCTGCATCGAATGAAGTCGGCGTCGAACCAAGTAAACCACGGTTTACGTGTGGCCCCCCTCGACGAGGGGAGTCTAACCGCCCTCCGTGGTCAAACAATATGCGGCACCCACTATCGTTCCGTCTCACGGACGGGATCGGAGGGCATGTCGTGGGGGCGTGGAAATGGCTTTTGGTCGCCGGCGGGTTGACTGTCGCCCTGGCCGGTGGATGGGCTCTCGGGAGCACATTGGCAGGGGGAGAGAGCGCAGATCCTGGCTCTGCCGAGACCGCATCGCCCACGACCCAGCAATCGTCCGCGACCACCCAGACAGGCACAGGTGAGACGACTCCGGCCACCAGGGTGGTGGACCCATCTTGTGATCTCCCTCCCGGTGAGCCATTCGTGGGCGGCCCCAGCGCCGAGCTTGTCGATCTCGGCGAGGTGAACGGCGTGCAGGTCGAAGGGGCGGTGTATCCGCGGCCCGACTACGAGGGCAATCCGTGGACCATGTGGGGACAGGGCATCGCCCTGGCCGACGGCCGGTTTGTCTCGGCCATCGGCGATCATCTCGGCCCGGACGGGAACTCGTTCGTGTACGAGTACGACCCGGCGACCGGGTCTCTGGCGACGCTCGGCGACCTACTTTCCTATGTCGAGCACACGCCTGGGGCGTGGGGATATGGGAAGGTTCACGGCCAGATGGTCCCTGGCCCGTGCGGCGAGGTCTATTTCGCCTCCTATTGGGGCACCAACCGCGATCTTCAATACGGGTCCTCCTACACCGGGGACTATCTCTTTCGCCTCGACCCGGATCAGCGCACAATTGCCGCGCTGGGAGTGCCGGTCCAGGAGCACGGCATCCCATCACTCGCCGGGGCATCCCACCTGGGGTTGGTGTACGGAGAGGCCATCGATCCCATCGCCGAGAGCCAAAACCTCGACGCCGGCCCGCTCTTCGTCTACGACGTGGTCAACGAAGAGGTGATCTTCGAGGGCCCCGCCTCGCCGCACTCGGGTTTCCGGAATGTGATGGTCGACGCCGTGGGCCGGGCCTATTACTCGATCGGCGGTGGCGAGCTCTCCGTATACAACCCGGCGACGAACGACATCACCACCCACCCTCACCGAATGCCGGGCGACTGGTTGCGCGCTTCTACGATCCCGGCCGGTGATGGGCGGGTGTTCGCCGTCACGAGGGATCCTGACACTTTCTTCATCCTCCAACCCGATGGTTCCATCGAGGGCCTCGGCAACCCGGCCGAGTACACGGCGACCATGGCTCTCCACCCTGATGGGTCCCGGTTCTTCTTCATGCCCGATGCCCATGGTGACGCATGGCAGTTCGGTGGCGCCTTGACCAGTGTCGACACCAACACGGGTGAGCAGACAGTGATCGCCGAGTTGAACCCGTTGGCGGAGGAAGGTCTCGGGCTGCGGCTTGGCGGAACCTTCAGCATGGCGGTGTCCCCGGCGGGCGACACTGTTTACATCGGGGCCAACGCAGGTCCCCTGGGGGCGGACGACGGCTTCGGAGAGGTTGTCCTGCTTGTCGTGCATATTCAGTGATTCGCCGGTTCATCGCCGCGGCGGCGCTGGTCGCGCTAGCGGCCTGCACATCGGGCAGCGAGCCGGGATCCACCGGCACGAGTGCAACGGAGACAGAACAGGGCGGGACGTCATCGGGAACGACGGGCACGGTCACCGAGGCTGGAGACATATCCTGCTGGACGGCGACGCCTGGAGGGGGCGAGGACACGATCGGGTTCTCCGATCAGACGGAGGCACTGGGAATGGTCACACCTTTGATTGGCATGTACGGGCATGCCGGGGTGTGGGGCGACTTCAACGACGACGAGCGGCCCGACCTCTTCATGGGCACCTTCGCCGATCGGGACACCGAGATCTATCAAGCTCGTGGGGCCGACGGACCTGCCCCCGACCAACTGCTCCTTTCATCTGAAGCGAGCTTCACTGCCGACGACAGCCTTCCCGATATGTTCGCCCGGACCAGCGGTGGAACGACGGCTGACCTGGACGGCGACGGCGATTTCGACCTGGTCGTCTCCCGAAACTGGGACGACGACCTGCCATCGGCCCCGGGCACCCAAGTGTTGCGCAACGACGACGGCTCGCTGGTGCCGGCCGGCACGGGGCTTCCGACGCAGTTGGGAGGGCGCTCTGTTGCGGTCCTCGATTACGACCTGGATGGCCAACTCGATCTGTTCCTGACCGCCGACGAGGGCGGCAGCGTCCTGTTGCACAACGAAGGGGACCTGGTCTTCACGGACGTCACCGCGGCCGCGGGCCTTCCCCGGGATCTCGTCGGCCTCGGCGTGGCTGTGGGCGACGTCACGGGTGACCGACGGCAGGACATATTCGTAGCCGGTTCCAACCAGCTGTTCATCGCTGACGGCGAGTCGTTTCTCCCGACTGACAGCTCGGTGTTCGCCTGGCCGCCGATCGGAGAAGAGGACCTGGTGACCGGAGCTTCGATCGCCGATGTCAACCGGGACGGGATGCTCGACATTGCTATCGGCCATCATTTCAACAGCACGGTCGACGATGGGGCCAGGGTTCCGGTGCGACTGTTCCTGAACAGGGGTGAGTCGCAGTTCGAGGAGGTGACCGGGGCAGCGGGCCTAGTCGGCCTTCCGACCAAGGGCCCCCACGTCGAGTTGAACGACATGGACAACGACGGATGGCCCGATCTCGTCACCACTGCCTCCGCCGGAGACGGGACCGGTCCCGCTGTGTTCCGCCACACCGGGCTGAACGGCGACATACCTTCGTTCAGCCCTCCCGACGGGCTGGGGAGCCCGCAGTACTGGGTGGCGGGCCCGACAGCGGACATCGATCGTGACGGGCGACTCGACATGTTCCTGGTGGAGTTTGACCCGTCTCTCCCCTCGCTCATGTTGCGGAACGAGACCGCGTCCGGTCATTGGTTGGAGGTGTCGGTCGCCCACGAGTCGGGTTCCGGCATCGGCTGGCGGGTCGAGGTCTATGAGGCGGGGGCAGCAGGCGACCCGGCAGCTCTGCTCGGTGCTCGTGAAATCACCACCACTCAGGGTTACTCGTCGGGGGTCGCTCCTGTGGCGCATTTCGGCCTCGGCGACACCGAATCCGTCGACGTGCGCCTTGTGCCGCCGGGAGACCCGGATCCGGTGGTTTTGGCGAATGTCGGCGCCGACCAACGTCTGCGATACCCCAACGGCTGCGGGTGAGGCTCCACCTCTAGACTCGATTCCGTGGCCGATGTCCTAGCTCTCTTCGAGTCGGGCTACTTCACGACCGGTTTGCGTTTCGGGGTCCTCGCACTGGCGCTGGGATGGGCGCTCCGTTTTGCAACAGGCCGCTTTCGGCCACCGATGCCAATCGCAGGTGGGCTCATCGCGACAGCCTCGGTTGCCGGTCTCTACGTGATGAGAGAGCCCCTGGGCCCTGCGGTCCCCGCGCTCGCCACCATCGTGCTCGGGGTCTTGATCGTCCGGGTGACGCATGCTCCCGCGTGGGTTCAGATCCTGGCCGCGGTCCCCGGGGCCGTCTGGATGGCGTTTGGGAACCCGGTGACAGAGCTCATGTGGGTTCGAGTCCTGATGGCCGTTCTGATCCCGGTCGGTGGCTTTCTCATCAACGACTTCGAGACACGGTACGAACGTCTCGGTCTCGGCGTGGTCTTCTATACCCTCGCCGCACTGGGGACATTCGCCGCCGTCCCCGATACCGAGCAGGCCCTCGTCCTCATCGCCGCGGCCCTGCCGGTCACACTTCTCGCATGGCCCAAGGTGGCAGTCAGCCTGGGCGCCGAGGGGTCCTTCGTCGCCGTGGCGGTCCTCCTCTGGGTTGCCGCCGCGGGCGGAGGCGGTCGTCCGCCGTCTATTGCGGGGTCCGCCGCATGTCTGGGCCTGCTCCTGCTCGAGCCGCTCATCTTCCGGATCCGCCCCGGCTTGTCCGCTCTGGTCAATCGGGTGAGACAGAACTGGCTGGGCGCCATCGTGGCATCCCTTCCTCAACTCGCACTCGTCCTCATCTGCTCGCGGATCGCGGCCCGGTTCAGCGTCATGCTTCCCGCCCTCGCAATCATCCTGGTCGGGTATCTCCTCACCCTGTGGTTCTTGGTCTTTCTCGGGTCCAGGACCCCGGAGGCCAGCGAGCCGGCGCCAAGCCCCTTCTGAATTGGTTGAATCCAGGCGCCATTACCATCCCCGTTCATGTGGAGGAGGAGCCCGCGGGTTCTGAGCGCGCTCGTCGTCGGTGTCATCGTGGCGTCGCTGATTGTGGGCGAATCGTCGCTGCCAGCGGGAGCGCAGACGACCGAGGTGACCGCCACCGTCGAGACTGATCCCGTCCCAAGCGGCGGTGATGCCGCCGACGACCCGGCCATCTGGCTTCATCCCACGGATCCGTCGAGTTCCACCGTCATCGGCACCGACAAAGAGGGTGGTCTCGCCGTCTACGACCTCAGTGGTCGTCAGATCCAGTATCTGGCAGGGATCCGTCCCAACAACGTCGATATCCGCCATGGCTTTCCCCTGGCCGGGCAGTCCGTCGACCTCGTGGTCACCAGCGATCGGGGCGATGATGCCATCACCATCCACCGCGTCGATCCCCAAAGCCGACAACTCGTCGAGGTAGCACCGCCGATCGCTACCGGGCTGGACGTTCTCGGGGTCTGCCTCTACCGAAGTCCTGAGACAGGGAGTTTCTATGTCTTCGTCACCTCGGACGGTTCCGGGCCGGTGCGCCAGTGGCAGCTCTCGGACGGGGGTGGGGGCGGAGTGACCGCGACCCAGGTCCGTGACATCGCCACGGATAGCACCTCCGAGGGCTGTGTCGCTGATGACGACCTCGCCTACTTGTACGTGGCCGAGGAGGACGTGGGAATTTGGAAGTATGAGGCAGAACCCAACGGAGGCTCATCGCGCGTCCCGGTCGATCAGGTCGGCTCGACTTTGGAGGCCGACGTCGAGGGATTGACGATCTACTACGGGCCCGAAGGAGCCGGCTATCTGATCGCCTCGAGCCAGGGCTCTGGGGAGTACGTCGCCTATGAGCGCATGGGGAACAACCAGCACATCACGAATTTCCAGATCGTCGACTCCGCTGCGGTCGACGGCACCAGCAGCACCGATGGCATCGATGTGATGAGTGCCCCTTTGGGTGCGGGATTTCCCAATGGACTATTCGTGGCCCAGGATGGCGACAACGATTCGGGGAATCAGAACTTCAAGCTCGTGCCGTGGGACGTGGTCGCAGGGTCTCCAAATGCGGCTCTCGCCATCGAGCCGGGTTGGAACCCCCGTGGCGACAGCCCGGTCGACCTGCCACATGTGCCTCTTCCCTCCGACATCTCCACGACACCTGTCAACTGGTCGGTGGGGCATGCCGCGGTGTCGGGCGCAGAAGGTGATGGGCTGCTGGCAGCCGATGGGACGGTGGAAAGCGGCACCAGCCTCGTGTTCGACTCGGCCGGCGCGGTCGCCGTCGAGTTCTCTGGATTGACTGTGCCCGCCGGTTCGGGGATCAGGAGCGCTCACGTCCAGTTCACGGCCGCCGAGGTCGACGATTCCGACGTGGTCCTGTCCATACACGGCGTCCTAGATGGGAGCGGTGAGGAGACCGAGGCCGTCACCTGGGCACCGGCAGCATGGGGCGGCGCCGGAGAGCGGGGTATGTTCCAGCAGACTCCGGACCTGTCCGTGATCATCAGGCAGATGGTCGCTTCGCCACAATGGGAGCCCGGAGGCAGCTTGACGTTGGTGGTGCGAGCGGAGGGGCTCGGACGGCGAGCTGCGGTCTCGTTCGATGCCGATCCCACGGAGGCTCCTGCGCTTCGTCTTGAGTATTCGGAGGGCAGATGAGCGGCAAGAACACAAACGGCGACAAAGCCACGCCGAGGGACAACAGGCAAATAATCATCATCGTCCTCGCTGTGATCCTCACGATCCTGGTGGGTCTGATCATTGGCTTCCTCGCCTCGGGCGGTCTCTCCAACGACCCCGTGGCCGCGTCGACAACCCCGTCCACGGGACCGGCCTCGACCACCGCGAGTACCACGCCGCCATCGACCGTGCCGTCGGTGACGCAGAACCCGGGACAGCTAGCCGTCACCGCCAGTGAGGACACCTATGTCAACCTCGGTCAGCCCGACGAGATCAACGGGCTTGAGGACGTGCTCGAGATCGAGAACGACCCTCCCGAGAACAGACAAGCGCTTATTCGGTTTGTCGTTGGCGCGATTCCCGAAGGGGAGACGCTCCAGAGCGTCACCATGCGCTTGTTCGTCCTGGCCGACACCGATGAGGCGGTGACGGTTCACGAGGTCGGGGGGCCCTGGACACAGGCCGAGGCGAACGGCGCCAACGCCCCAGCGGTGGGCGCACAGGTGGCGATCGTCCCTCCAGGCACTCCTGAAGGATCGGTGGTCGACGTCGATCTCACCGGCGTCGTGCTCGGACCCGGAACCTACGACTTCTATCTCACGATGGCGAGTGACGACAGCGCCGAGTATGCGTCTCTGGAAAGCGGTGCCAACGCCCCACTGCTCGTGCTCGATTGGGGGTCGGGCGAAGCCGCCTCGCCCGCAGCCGACGAGCCGGTCGCCCAACTCCCGGGCACCCCGGTTGGCCAGCTCTCCGGCACCCCGGTTGTCATCGCCGGCGCCGGCGATATCTCTGATTGCGGGAGCGACGGCGACACCGTGACGGCCGCCCTCATCGACGGCGTCGTCGGGAGGGACCCGTCGGCCATCGTCTTCACCGCAGGGGACAACGTGTATTCCGATGGCGCGCCTGAGGAATTTGCCCAGTGTTACGACCCGACCTGGGGCCGGCACAAGGACCGGACCCGGCCTGCGCCAGGCAACCACGACTACAACACCTCTGATGCGACCGGGTACTTTGGTTACTTTGGCGAAGCTGCGGGCGAGCCCGGTCAGGGCTACTACAGCTACCAAGCGGGTGAGTGGCAGGTGATCGTGTTGAACTCGAACTGTGGTGATGTCGCCTGTGACTCGGGGTCGCCACAAGAGCAGTGGCTTCGTCGGGAACTCGATTCATCTGACGCCGCGTGCACCCTTGCCTACTGGCACCACCCCCTGTTCAGCTCCGGGGATCACGGTGGCGATCAGGGAGTGCAGGCTTTGTACTCCGCTCTATATGAGGCCGATGCCGAAGTGGTGATCAACGGGCACGATCACAACTACGAGCGTTTTGCACCCCAAGACCCGGACGGAACCCACGATCCGGTCGAAGGGATCAGGCAGTTCGTCGCCGGAACCGGGGGCACGGGAAATCGGAGCTTCGACCAGATCGCGCCGAACAGCGAAGTCCGGTACACCGACTCGTTCGGGATCCTCAAGCTTGCCCTTTATCCGGACGGCTATGAATGGGAGTTCATCCCTGAAGCCGGTTCGAACTTTGTCGACGTCGGCGTCGGCGCATGTCACTGAACGGGATGCCAGGCCCGACTCATCCTGCCATTGTCCTTCACATACTCCCGTATGACCTGGCGAGAGGGGCACAGCGTTATGCCCGCACTCTGGTCGATGCCCTTGCCGCCGAAGGCGAATCCCACCGAATCTTGACCCTGTTCCGAGCGGACGCCGCGCTGCTGAGACCCGATGTCGAGCTCGACGTCCCAAGGGGCTTGCTTCGCCGTCTCGGCTTCGACCCGAGAGCCGTCTGGCGCCTGCGCGGTGAGGTGAAGGACATGGCCCCCGCAGTCGTCGTTGCTCACGGTGGCGAATCGGCAAAGTACGCCGCGATCGCCCTGCCCCGCGACCTCCCCCTGGTCTATCTCAAGATCGGCACAGCCCATCAGGCTCTTCAGCGCAAGGCGAGCCGGTCCTTGCATGGCTTCTACACCCGGCGTGCCAACGTCGTGGCTGCGGTTTCGACTGATGTCGCCGAAGAGGCCAACCGGCTCTACGACGTGCCCAGGGATCGTCTGGTGGTCATCCCCAACGCCCGTGACCCGGTCGATTTCCCACCTCATGTGGGCGGCAAAGGCGGGCGACCGCGGTTGATATTCGTGGGCCATCTCGATTCCGGCAAACGACCCGATTGGTTCATCGATCTGGTTTCGACGCTGAGGGACGAGGGTCTCGACTTCGGCGCAGCGATGGTCGGGGATGGCCCCCTGGAGCAATCGCTCGGACCCCACGCCGACGAAGCCGGCGTCGAGATGCTGGGGCGACGGAGCGACGTGCCCCAACTCCTCTCCGAAAGTGACATCTTCGTGTTCACCAGTCTTCCCCCGGGAGAAGGAATGCCGGGGGTGCTGATCGAAGCAGGGCTGGCCGGCCTCGCCACGGTGGCGACGAGGGTCCCCGGCGCCCGCGACGTCATCTCGGATGGGGTCACAGGGCTTCTCGTCAACATCGAGGACAAACCAGGGTTGATCGATGGAGTCAGGAGGCTGGTCTCGGACCGGGCACTTCGCGAGGGGATGGGGCAGAAGGCGCGCACCCGATGCATGGACATGTTCACGCTCCAGGCCTCGGTCGAACATTGGCGTGAGCTGCTGGAGCCGTTCACGGCCCGCGACCGGGACTGAGCGAGCGCGGTGCGAGCCGATCCGTTGACCGTGCCCGAGCTGCGGGCTGTTGCCGAAGACCTGGCTCAGAGCTTCGAGACCGCTCGAGATCTGGGGAGCCTGATCCCAACCGGGAAATTCGAGAGTCACACTTCCACCTTCTATGAGCTGAGCGCGCTGGGCGATGACGCGCCCACCGCCCTGATCAAGGTCGGGGGAGACTGGGACCAGACCGAGGCACGGCGGATCTATCACGATCTCGTGGCCTTGTCTGCGCTGTTGGCTGAAAACGGGTCACCTCTCGGCGTCGCATCACCCATGGGCTGGCATGCCGCGCCGCCTTCCATATGCATCGAGTACGTGCGCGGTGACGACCTTGGCCACCTCCTTCGGGGCGCCAATCGCGATTCAGCGGTGGAGTTCGGCCCTGTGATCGAGGCTTGTGGGCGCGCCCTGGGAGCCTTTCACAGCCAGAGCCCGGTGGCGGACCTGGTGCCCGACCCGGCGTCGATGCGTGCCGACATCGAATCGATGGCGAAGACTGTGATGCTCCGGCCGTGGTTTCTCGAGGGCGTCGATCTCGTCGACTCCACCGCGAGACGGTACGGCGACTTCGCCCCGTACAACATCAGGCTCGATGCGGGCGGGAGAGCGTGGATCATCGACCAGCCATCGCCGCCTGCCCTCGAGCCGGTGCATCGAGATGTGGCCTGGTTTCTCTTCAATCTCGAGCGACGTCTGGGGTGGGACACACCGGACCGGGGTGATGCCCTCGAGGAAGCGAGAGGTCGGTTGGCCGAATCATTCCACAACGGTTACCGCCGGACCGGCGTGGTCGCACTCAACACGCCGGCAGATCATGCTTTGCTCGCCTTGTACCGGTCCCATCGAAGTCTGTGGACCGCGCGCCGGCGGCTGCGCCAACGTGAGATAGGCGAAGTGCCCGCGTACCTCCGTCTGGCGGTGGATTGGCGAAAGAAGGCGGCATCTCCGCCTGGCTGATCACCGATTAGCGGCAGCTACCAGTCCGGGACCATCCACGGAAGCTCAAATCTCAATTCGTCGTCGGCGACGAGTGCAGCGGCGAACTCGGTCCAGTCGTCGGCACCCATTCGGGCGTCCTCCGCCTGTCGGATCGCGGTGGCCATCGAGCTCAGAGCGATGACCCAGCCCAGTGGCATCCGGTTGTCCCAAGAGCGCTCCAACTCCTCCCGGAGCACCGGGCCCGCCCAGCCCGACCTTCCCAGGGCGGACATGGCCGCGAAGCGCGACGACGCTGCGCCCGATTGGCGTTTGGCCAGCCTCGACGTTGCCCCGACGGAATGGGCGAGATCGAACCATGGCTGGGACCGATCGGATGCGTGTTCCCAGTCGAGTAGACGGAGATTGCCCCGATGCATGAGCACATTGCCAACCGCCAGGTCGGCGTGCTGCCAGGACGTGGACCAGGTCACTCCACTTTCAGCCAATGCACCCCGGAAACTCCGCAGGCGCCCCCCAGCTTCAGCGGACAGAGGGGCCAAAACGATGTACCGATCGACCACCTCAGCGAGATGTGACCCGTCGAGTCGCTCACTGCTGCTGGTGGCGACCGCGAGATCGTTGCTCCACGCAAACGACTTGCGGTAGAAGTCGCCCATCAACGATCTGGGCAGTGACCCTCCGGAACCATTGAGATCGGGCACGAGGAGGCGTCGCCCTGCCAGCGCCTCCATAGTGAGCACCGTGTTCCCTCCGATCTCGGCCAAGCCCAGGGCCTGGGGCACGCTGGGGCGCATCGGCCCCGGTAGGAGCGCCCGAATCTCGGTGAGGGCGTCGTGCTCATGTCTGAGAAAGCCGGCCTCGAGTTCGGTGAAGGCAATCTTCATCACCGCGGTGGGCCGCCTCCGTCTGCCCTCGAACACGAACACTGCTGCCCTCGTCCTGTGGGCCGGTCCCCCACTCCCGATCGCAATACCCACTGATTCAGGGAAGTGCCCGAACCAGAACGGCCAGTTCTCCCGGGCGTACCCGGTCAGCCCGTCGATCATGCGGTGCCTCCGTCGCCTGACCGGCGGACGACGAAGGCGATACCCGGAGCAAGGGCGGCGGCCACCGGGGTGAACAAGATCGACCTGGCCAACATCCGGGCCCAGAGCCTGTTGCC
>JBEVJN010000019.1:0-3155 GCA_040510135.1 Acidimicrobiia bacterium
ACCGGGCCAATGGGAGTGGGGTGCTCCCGCCGTACCAGGGATAAACCAGGCGCTAACGCTTCGGGATGCTCGGCGAGAAGTGCCTGCAGATGCGCCTCTACGCCGTCTTTCTGCAGACCTGGATCACTGCCGAGTTCGTAGGATGAATCGTGGTAGACCTCGCCCAGCCAGATCTGCAGGGTGTCCCCGTCACGCCCGCGAACCTCCCAGAGCGCCGAGAGCGGTTCACCGCTCGGCACGGGACGCTGTCCGGGCCCAGGGGGCTCCAGCTCGACCAGTGTGCAGGGAGGGCTCATCCAGTTCAGCGGCTTGTACGCCCGGTCGTCGGCATGAATCGAGACAGATCCGTCGGATTTGATCAAGATCAGCCGAGGCGCCATCGGCAGATGGGCGGTCAACCGTCCCGTGTAGTCCACCTGGCACCGGGCAATCACCAACCGCACCGGAACAACATAAGGCAAGATCGAGGTATGGCCCGACGACCGAGTAAGCACCTCAGGCAGGCGCGCCCACTCAGTTCGGGCCACGCGACGTCTGCGGTGAAGCGGGACGGCCGCTGGATTGTACGCAGCGTGCCGGGCGCATCGGCTACGAAGCCGTATCGATGTCCTGCGTGCAATACCGAGATCGCCCCTGGGACGCCGCACGTCGTGGCGTGGCCGGATACGCCTGGTCTGCTTTCTTCGTCCGGGGTCGAGGAGCGTCGGCACTGGCACACTGGCTGCTGGCAGCGGCGGCCGTGACGGCCCGTTCACTAGAGGGTGGGCTATTCAGCACCCAGCTGGGTACCGCCGGACCGCGGGTGGCCTTTCTGCACGGTCTCTTTGGCCAGGGAAAGAACTGGACAACGATCGCCAAGGGCTTGAGTGGATCGGCCCGGGTCACCTTGGTGGATCTACCCAATCACGGCCGGTCCCCGTGGACGGATCATTTCTCCTATGCCGATATGGCCAAGCTCGTTGCCGACGTGCTCCGAGCCGAGGGCGGACCTGAGCAGTGGGCCGTGGTCGGGCACTCCATGGGTGGCAAGGTTGCCATGACCCTCGCCTTGCTCCATCGAGAGCTGGTGGAACGACTCTGTGTCGTGGATGTTTCGCCGGTGCCGACGAGGGAGACTGGCGAGTTCGCCACGTTCATCCGCGGCATGCGCGCCATCAAGCTTCAGACCTTGACCGATCGCAAGGAGGCCGATACGCAGCTCGCTGGCTACGTCAGCGATCCAGCCATTCGGAGCTTCCTGCTGCAAAATCTGCGCCGCGAGTTATCGCCCTCTGGTGGGGGCTGGCGATGGCAGATGAACCTGGAGCTGCTCGGCGATCATCTCGACGAGGTTGGTGCTTGGCCCGAGCGCGATGTCCAGCCCTACGAAGGGCCGGTGCTCTGGTTAGCCGGCGCCACGTCACGCTATATCCGGCCGGAGTACGCCGTTGCCATGCGGGCGATCTTCCCGCGTACCCAACTGGTGACGATCAAGGGTGCCGGGCACTGGGTACACAGCGAGCAACCTCAGGTCTTCCTCGCCACCATGCGCCGGTTCCTGGGTCTCTAGCGAACTGGGTATATGGAAGGGTGGTGCTCGTTGCCTGAGCGAAGGGGACGTTCCGTGACCGACCTTGTCATGATCGTTCTGCAACTCATCCCGCTCGATGCACTGCCGAACCAACCGTCTCCGACACCGCCGAGTGCCGTGTATCCGCGCGGCAGCCAAGGTTTCGCCGCCTACATCATCGGTGGCTTCATGGGCCTCGGGATCTTGGTGCTGGCCATGGCGCTGCTCAACCGGCGTCCGAAGCGGCGCCACCCTCCCCTTGATCAGTGATCATCAGCCGGGATGATCAGTGGCAATGAGTACGGGCCGGGCGGCGACCCCGGCTCGAGCGGGCCTGAATCATGGCTCCCGCCGTCGGCAGATGCTTGATGTCGGGAAAACCTAAGATGCTTGAATCCCACGGTCGCGGAACTTCGCCCTTGCGCCGAAATCGCCCACCACGTTTTCCCTATATCAGACAGATACCGACGGCGGCATGATCAAAGTCTGGTCACGCTCGAAATCTCACAGGGGTTGTTGGGTCGCCCGGTCCCGTCGCGATTGCTGCCGTCCTGACCTTCCTCGGCCATCGACGCCACCACGTCGCGCGAGGCCTTGTCCATGTGGCCGAAGATCGTGAAGTGCCGCTTCCTGTCGAGGCTGGTCGAGTCGGCCCACACCAAGAAGAACTGGGAACCGTTGCTGCCCGGGCCGCCATTTGCCATCGCCACCGCCCCCTCGGTGTAAGTCTCAGTCCCGTCCGTCTCGTTGGCGAACTCGTAGCCGGGACCACCTTTGCCGGTCCCGCTCGGATCTCCGCACTGCAGGATGAAAATCCCCGAATCAGCCAGTCGATGGCATTTCGTGTCGTCGAAGTAGCCCTGCTCGGCAAGGGAAACGAAGGAGTTGACGGTGCACGGCGCCGTAGCCCGATCCAAGGTGATCGTGACGGCTCCGTTCGTCATCGTGAGCACATAGCTGATCGTGCCGCTGGTCGGCACGCCAGTCGATGGCGGCGGCGCCACCGGCCGCACCGCGGTGCCGGAGAGGGAGTATTCGCAGACGTCGCCCCCACCTGCCGCCACCAGTGTCGCGTTGGGTGCCGAAGACTCGGTGGACGGGGTTCGAGGGGAGCTCGGTGCTGGCGGGGACACGGGGATCTGGCCGCAGCTTGTCAGCAGCGCGGCAATACCAATGATCAAGATCGCAGGGGTTCGATGGACGCGTATTTTCGAGCTGCTCGCGCGCGATACCGACGCTCGCAGCTGGTTCACCTTATGAACTGTGCCACAGCGCAAACTCGGTTCCTGGCAGCGACAGGCCGTTGCGTAAGGTGTGATCATGGTTCGCCTCACCCGCATCTATACCCGAACAGGCGATGGTGGGAAGACTCAGCTTTCCGATCTCTCACCGGTCAGCAAAACCGATCCTCGGGTCGAGGCGTACGGGGATGTAGACGAGGCCAACTCAGCGATCGGGGTCGCCCTTGCAGCGGACAGCTTGCCCAATGAGGTTGCCGATGTGCTGCGGAGGATTCAGAACGAGATGTTCGATGTCGGCGCCGATCTGTCGAATCCGCTGCATGTCCCCTCGAAGCCAGATCCGCCGCCGGAGCTTCGCGTCACCC
>JBEVJN010000020.1:0-67367 GCA_040510135.1 Acidimicrobiia bacterium
TGGGGCCGGATGATGAACAACCAGAAGACGGCAACCATCAGCCCGAGGAAGAGCAGCGAGGGCAGCGGGCTCGCCGCGGTCTCCTGAGCAAAGACGAGATGGGTCACTGGATCCTCCAGATCGCGAGAGACGGACCCGGCGGAGATTAGGCAACGCCAGGGTTCTACGGCGAACCGTTGGAGCGGGTCTGTGCGACGCTTGCAACGAAGTCAGAGAATGATTCCGATTCGATGGCGACGCGGGCAGCGGCGACCAGGTCGAGTGTGTATCGGAGGTTGTGGATGGTGAGGAGACGGTGGGCCGATAGCTCTTTCACCCGGACCAGATGACGCAGGTAGGCCCGGCTGTGGGTTCGGCACGTATGACAGGCGCATTCGTCGTCGATGGGGCGGTCGTCGGTCTCGGAAACGGCGTTGCGGAGGCTGAAATCACCGGTGCGGCTCAGGACTTTGCCATGTCGTGCCAGCCGGGTCGGGAGGACGCAGTCGAACATGTCTGCCCCTCTCCCGATCGCCTCGAGCAACCCGTCGGTGTCCCCCAGCCCCATCACGTATCGAGGCTTGCCCTCTGGGAGCTCGGCGAAGCTGGCCTCGAGGGCAAGAACCCTCTCGGCGCGACCCTCACCGACCGATAGCCCTCCGATCCCGAAGCCGGGAAACCCAAGGGCCGCGGTCTGGGCTGCGCTCTTCGCCCTGAGATCCGGGTTGACTCCCCCTTGGACAATCCCGAAAAGGGCCTGGTCCGGCCTGGTGTGCGCCCGTAGGCACCGCTCGGCCCAGCGCAGGGTCCGCTCCAACTCCGCCTCGACCAATTCGATCGGCGCGGGGAGACCAACGCACACGTCGAGGGCCATGGCGATATCGGGCGCCAGCTCTTCCTGGATCCTGACCGCGTCCTCGGGTGTGAGCTCGACCTGGGAACCGTCGTAGACCGAGCGGAATCGGGCACCACGCTCCTCGATCACCGGCTCCAGGGAAAAGATCTGAAAACCGCCGGAATCGGTGAGGATGGGTCTGTCCCATGCCATGAAGCGATGGAGCCCGCCAAGCGCTCCGATCCGGGATGATCCGGGCCGGAGCATCAGGTGGTAGGTGTTGGCCAACAGGATGTCGGCTCCGACGCCGGCGAGGTCGTGACTGTCCACGGCCTTGACGGCCGCCCGCGTGCCCACCGGCATGAAGGCCGGGGTGGGTATCCGGCCGTGAGGTGTGTCGAGCCACCCGGAGCGGGCGGCCCCATCTCTCGCCTGCGATGTCCAGGTCACGGCGCTCATTGTTTGATTATCGCTCGGCGTACATCGCATCTCCGAAGGAGAGGAAGCGATATCCGCGGTCGAGCGCCAGCTGGTATGCCTGTCGCCAACGCTCCCCCATGAACGCCGCCACCAGCACCACGAGGGTGGATCCGGAGAGGTGGAAGTTGGTCACCAGAGCATCGACCACCCGAAACGCATCTCCGGGCCTGAGAAACAGGTCGGTTTCACCGTTCCCGGCGATCACCGTCCGGTCTTCGGTGGCAAATGTCTCCAGGGTGCGCACCACGGTCGTGCCCACCGCCACTATCCGCCCGCCCGCGGCCCTGGTCCGCGAGATGGCGGCCGCCGTCGTCGCCGGGATCGAGCACCATTCCGAGTGCATCACATGCTGCTCGACCTCGTCGGCGGTGATGGATCGAAATGTGTCGATTCCAACATGGAGGTCTACCGACGCGATCTCGATTTTCCGCCCTCTGAGACCGGCCGCCACCTCGGGAGTGAAATGGAGACCGGCCGTGGGCGCGGCCGCCGAACCCGTGCTGCGGGCGAACATCGTCTGATACCGATCGGGATCGTCGAGCGTGCCGTGGAAATAAGGCGGGAGCGGGATTTTCCCGGCTGCGGCGATGGCCTCCTCCACGTCCGCCGCCCTCAAGTCGACCACGACCAGCCCGTCCTCGGGACCCTCCACGATGGATGCTTCGATCCCTTCCATCTCGATCTCGAGGCCGGGTCGCAGTCTTCGCGAGGGGCGGGCCAGCGCCGTCCACAAGCCGTCCCTGCGGGCTTCGAGGACGAGTAGCTCGACCGAACCACCGGTGTCGCGTCGGTGGCCACTGAGTCGGGCTGCCCGCACCCGGGTCTCGTTGACCACGACCAGGTCCCCGGGCCGGAGAAGTGAGGGCAGATCCAGGAAACGATGATCGGACATATCCCGCGTGTCCAGCAAACGGGAGTGGTGGCGGGGCTCGATCGCCTCCTGGGCAACAGCCGACTCCGGGAGTGGATACTTGAAGGACTCGACCCGCATCGAACAACGAGGCTAGAGCAGTGTCCCCTGCGCGTCGGCGGGTGGCTCCTGGCCAAGATGCGTGTAGGCATGGGCTGTTGCCATCCGGCCCCTCGGCGTGCGTTTTATCAGCCCCGACTGGAGCAGAAAGGGCTCGTAGGCATCTTCGACCGTCTCCGGCTCCTCACCCACGGCGATGGCCAGAGTCGAGAGGCCAACGGGCCCACCGCCGAACTTGTCGATGATGGACTCCAGGATCGCCCGGTCGACCTTGTCCAAACCGAGGCCGTCGACCTCGAACACACGCAAAGCCTCGTCGGCGACCTCGGGGTCGATGACTCCTGAGGCCCTCGACACGGCGTAGTCACGGACCCGGGCGAGGAGTCGATTGGCGATACGCGGGGTCGAACGGCTGCGATGGGAGATGATGCCGGCCGCGTCCTCGGAGATCTCCACGCCGATGATCCCTGCCGAGCGACGGATGATCACAGCCAACTCGTCAGGCGAGTAGTAGTCGAGCTTCTCCTCGATCCCGAACCGGTCCCTGAGTGGTGCGGTCACGGTGCCTTTCCGAGTGGTAGCGCCCACCAGCGTGAACCGGGGGAGATCCAGTCGGATCGACTGCGCCGTGGGCCCTTTGCCGAGCACGATGTCCAGTTGGAAGTCCTCCATCGCCGGATAGAGCACTTCCTCGACCGCTCGGGGAAGTCGGTGGATCTCGTCGATGAAGAACACGTCGCCGGTATCCAGGTTGGAGAGGATTGCGGCCAGATCGCCGGGGCGGTCGAGCGCCGGGCCGGACGTGATACGCATCCTCACTTCCAACTCGTTGGCGATGACACCGGCGAGGGTCGTCTTTCCCAGCCCGGGCGGCCCCGATAACAGCACGTGGTCGAGTGGTCGCTTCTCCTTGCGCGCCGCATCCAGTGAGATCTCGAGACGCTCCCTCACTCGGTCCTGGCCGATGAACTCGTCGAGATGCTTGGGTCGGAGTGTGACCTCCTCTTCGGTTTCGATCGTCGGGTTCAAGAGGGAGTCCTCACGCATAGCTAGCCCTTACCCAGGGCGCGCAGGGCGGCCTTGATCTGGGCCTCTATGGCCGAATCCGGGTCCAACTCACCCATCACCCCGTTGATCTCCTCGGTCGAATAGCCCAGGCTTTCCAATGCTTGACGGACCGCCACCAGGCTGGTCGAGCCGACTACCTCGGCGTCCACACCGGCCATCTTGGGGGCCAGTTCCAACACGATCTTCTGCGCGCCCCGCTTTCCCACTCCCGGGACCACCGTCAGCGCGTCGGCGTCCTCGGTGACGATGGATCGAACGATGTCCTGATGGGTCATCGTCCCCAGGATCGCCATGGCCAGTTTGGGTCCCACGCCGCCGGCTCCGAGCAGGATGCGGAACAGGTCACGATCGGTCTCGGAGCCGAAGCCATACAGACTCATCTCGTCCTCGCGCACATGGGTGTGGGTGTGCACCACCACTGCCTCGCCCACTCCGGGCAGGGCGGAGACGCCACGAGGCGTCATCGTCACCTCGTAGCCAACCCCACCGACTTCGACACACACGACCTCCCCATGTCTAGAGGCGAGCACACCTCGCAAACGCCCGATCATCGGGCTCTCTCCAATGGAGCGGCCCGGAGGTGACAGAGGGCTATGGCCAGGGCGTCGGCGGCGTCGGCAGGCCGTGGCGGCTCGGCCAGTCGTAGCAGGCGGGCAACCATCTCTTGGATCTGGCCCTTGGAGGCCGAGCCGTCGCCGGTGATCGCCGATTTGACCGCGGTCGGGGCGTACTCGGACACCTGGAGACCGGCCCGGGCAGCAGCGAGCAGCGCGACACCAGAAGCACGACCCACGGAGATCGCCGTCTGCAGGTTCCGATTGGTGAACACCGACTCCACGGCGACGACATCGGGCCTCGATTCCTCGATCACCTGAGTCAACCCGATGAACAAGTCGGCAAGTCTCTCGGCCATCGGAGCCGCAGTGTCGGTTCGGATCACGCCGGCCAGCAAAGCGCGGGGAGGATGGCCGCCCTCCACCAACCCGTAGCCGGTGGCGGACAGCCCGGGGTCGATGCCCATTACGAACATATGTTTGGTGAGGTTAGGCGGGTCCGCTCGCGATTCCGGAGATTTGGGCAAACAAATGAGGGGCGCCGGTGACGGCACCCCTCATTTCTGTAGCGCGCCTCCTGGCTAGGCGACGGAGCGCGACGTGCTCGCTGCCCGATAGATCAACAGGGCGATGATCGCCCCGATGATCGAGCCCACGATCCCGGCGGCCGTCACGTCCCATTGCCCGTCGAAGAAGAGATTCCCGAGGAACCCCCCGATCAGCGAGCCGACGAGCCCGAGCACGAGTGTCCCGAGTACTCCCATCGCATCCGAGCCCGGGACCAGGGCTCGTGCGATGAGGCCGGCAATTAGGCCGACCAGCAACCAAATCAGAACTCCCATATCCATTCCTCCTTGTGGGTTTGGAGGGGTCCATTACCCGCCAGCGGGTGCCACAAAACGGCCAGGCACGCAAGGACTTCGCCGCGTAGGGTTGGCGATGTCGCGAAGAGAAGGAGCGGAAATGGACTGGCTGGGCACGATCATTGCATCATTGCTGGCAGGCATCATCATCGGGCCCCTGGCCCGTCTCGTCCTCCCGGGGAGGCAGAACATCTCGATGGGGATGACGATCCTCATTGGTGCGTTAGGCGCTTTGCTCGGTGGACTGATCGCATATTGGGTCGGGGTCGAAGACACTGCCGGGCTGGATTGGACGCAGTACCTGATCCAGGTGGGGGTGGCCGCGGTGTTGGTGGTCGCCTACGTTTCGATGGCCGGCAGGGGGTCGTCTAGTGCCACGCCGAGCGAGACCCCGCCGGCACCACCGACAACCTGACCTGCTGAACGCGAGCGATCAGACCTCTTCGAGGACGCGCTCCATCACGTCGTCGTCGATGTCGTAATTCGCGAAGACCGCCTGGACATCGTCTAGATCGTCCAGGGCGTCGATGAGACGCAGCAATTTACGCGCCTCCCCTTCGCCAACCGGGACAGTCGTGGAGGGGAGCTGCGTGACGTCGGCTGAATCGATCTCCAATCCAGCCTCTTCCAGGGCGGTGCGAACCTGCTCAACGTCGCCCGGCGAAGTGATGACCTCCAGCCACCCATCACCCGAGTCGCGGATGTCCTCCGCCCCTGAGTCGAGAGCGACCAGCATGACATCGTCCTCGCTGCCCTTCAGCTGGATCATGCCTTTCTGATGAAACAGATAGCCGACGGAGCCCGGCTCGCCGAGATTGCCGCCGCTCCTGGTGAATGTAGAGCGGACGTCTGAGGCAGCCCGATTGCGATTATCGGTCAGGATCTGAACATAGAGGGCCACTCCTCCCGGCCCATAGCCTTCGTACCAGATCTCCTCGTAGTGGGCGCCTTCGACCTCACCGGTGCCTCTTTTGACTGCCCGGTCGATGTTGTCGTTGGGCATCGAGGCCACCTTTGCCTTGTAGATGGCAGTGGCGAGCGTCGGGTTGAAATCCGGGTTCCCCCCTCCCTCGCGCGCCGCGATCTCGATCGCCTTGGCGAGCTTCCCGAACAGCTTGCCTCGTGCCGCGTCCTGGCGGCCCTTCCGATGCTTGATGTTGGCCCATTTGGAATGACCTGACATGGGTTCCTCAGATCAGGTCGAGGAGGAGTTGGTGGACGCGGCCATCGCCGGTCAGCTCGGGATGGAAGGAGGTGGCGAGGATGTTGCCCTGGCGGACCATGACCGGGTGCTCGTCGATGCCGGCGAGGACCTCGACCTCGGCGCCGACCTTTTCGACCCAAGGGGCACGGATGAAAACCGCGTGGAAGGGGGTGTCGAGCCCGTCCACGTCGAGATCCGATTCGAACGACTCGTTCTGGCGCCCGAAAGCGTTCCGACGCACCACCACATCCAGGACTCCGAGCAACGGCTGGTCGCCGTCGGTGACAGCACCGGCCAGCAGGATCATCCCGGCACAGGTTCCGTAAGTGGGGAGACCGTCTTCGATGGATCGCCGGAGTGGTTCGAGGAGACCGAAGCGGACGGCCATCTTGCCGATCGTGGTCGACTCCCCTCCCGGGATCACGAGCGCGTCCGCCAAGGCGAGGTCCCCCGGGGTCTTGACCGGAGTCGCGGCCACACCCAGGGATTCGAGCGTCTGGAGATGCTCCCGGACGTCCCCCTGGAGGGCAAGGACGCCGACGTTGGTCATCTCACCAGCCCCGCTCGGCGAGACGCTCCGTATCCCTCAGGGTGTCGATCTCGATCCCCGGCATGGCCTCGCCGAGACCACGGGAGACCTTGGCCACCACTTCGGCCTCGTTCCAGAAAGTGGTCGCCTCGACGATCGCCCGGGCATAGGCCTCGGGCCCCGAGCTCTTGAAGATGCCGGATCCGACGAACACACCGTCGACACCGAGCGACATCATCAGGGCGGCATCTGCTGGAGTGGCGATACCGCCGGCAGCGAAGTTGACGACGGGTAGCTTCCCGGTCGAAGCGACCTCCCGGACCAGGTCGAACGGCGCCCCGTGGTCACGGGCGGCGGACATCAGCTGGGCGTCGTCCATGGTGCTGAGCGTTCGCAATTCGTTGGTCACCGTTCGCATGTGACGCACCGCCTCGACGACGTTGCCTGTGCCTGCTTCGCCTTTGGTACGGATCATCGCTGCCCCTTCGCCGATGCGCCTCAGCGCCTCGCCGAGATTGCGGGCGCCGCAGACGAATGGAGTGGTGAAGGCCCATTTGTCGACGTGATGCTCCTCGTCTGCCGGCGTGAGCACCTCGGATTCGTCGATGTAGTCGACATCGAGAGCCTGAAGGACGGCAGCCTCGGCGAAATGGCCGATGCGGCACTTGGCCATGACCGGGATCGTCACCGCGGCCTGGATCTCCTCGATCTTGGTCGGGTCCGCCATCCTGGCCACCCCACCGTGCTTGCGAATGTCGGAGGGAACCCTCTCCAGGGCCATCACGGCCACCGCGCCTGCCTCTTCGGCGATCTTTGCCTCATCGGCGCTGACGACATCCATGATGACGCCGCCCTTCAGCATCTCGGCGAGGCCTCTCTTGACGCGATCTGTTCCGGTTTCCACTCTCACGGCTCCATTGAGGGAATCCCGATTGTACCGCCTCGCCCCGGCTGGCCTAAGCGACCACCTCGTCGTAGAGCTCGCGATAGGTGCCTCCCACGATGCTCCAGTCGTGTACCTCGGCCAGAATGCGCCCGTCCGCGGCAAGGCTCTGGCGCCGGCCGGTGTCCTCGAGCAGGTCGAGCACTGCCATGGCGAGTGCCTCGCTGTTCCCCACGGGGACGAGAAGGGCGGCTTCTCCGGCCCAGTCGCGAAACGATTCGAGGTCGGAGGCCACCACGGCGGCTCCGGCCGCCATTGCCTCGAGCAAGACGATCCCGAACGACTCGCCCCCGGTTTGGGGTGCGACATATATCGACGACGAGCTCAGCACCAGAGCCTTGGTCCCTTCGTCGACCCTTCCCAACCAGGTTGGCCCGGCAACATCTCGCCTTGATCCCATGATCACGAGCTCCGCCTCCGGTCGAGCGGTCTTGATCGTCTTCCAAGCGTCGAGGAGGACGTCCAGTCCTTTTCTCGGCTCGTCTCTCCCGAGGAACGCGACCTTCCCGGGCTCACGAGGGGTTTCCACCTTCATGGACTCGACATCGAGCGCGTTGGGGATGATTCGCACCTCCAGCCCTGGAGGTAGCACCGATGCGGCGGCGGAACTGACCGCCGTCACCATCCTGGTATTGCCCAAGAGTCGGCTCAGGAGCGGCCGGGTCAGCCGATATGCGAGACGACCGGCTTTCCCCGGGGCAGCATGAAAAGTGCCGACGACCGGCGGTCCGGCATGTGTGGCCAGCAGGGAGGCCAAGGGCATGAGAGGCTCGTGGACATGGAGCAGATCCAGGTCGAGCGCTGCCGATCTGATCCGCCTCCGTGATCGAGGGTCTGCGGCGATAGGGACCATCGAGCCATTCCCCGGTATCGAGAGGCTCTCTCCGAGGTCCACACCGGGCACCCCGTCCGGGAGCCCGGGGCCGATCACCAACGCGTCATCGCCCCAACTTCGAAGATACGCCGCCAGACCCAGGACCTGTGCCTGGACCCCACCTGGGACCGAGAGGTCGTAAGGGCTGACCAGGCCCACCCGCAAAAGGCTCACTCCCGATCAGACGGCCAGTTGGGTTGGACCAGATGCCACTGCCGTGGGGCCGCCCGGATCAGCGACTCCATCTCCAGGGCGAGCGCCTGGGTCATGGTCCGCACCTTCTCGGTGCGAGTTCCCTCGGTCGCGACCGGGATCGCGGGCCTGATCACTACCCGGTAGCCGTCGTCTCCGTCGTAGTAAGAGGCGACAGGGAGCAAGGGGGCCCCGGTACGGAGAGCGAGGGTGGCCGGGCCCGGGGGCAGTGTGGTCGACTCACCGAAGAAGACGACCTCGACACCGCGCTGCCTGAGGTCACGATCGGACAGGAGGGCCACGGCCTTGTTGGCGGCGAGCGCGGCCTCGAGCTTCCTCATGACCTCTGTGCCACCCGTGGCCAGGACGATCTCGATCCCGAAGTCGGCCCTCATGCTCGTGAACCATTCGGTGATCCGGCGGTTGGGAAGGTTCTCCGCCACCGCGACCACCGGCACCTTTTCGTTGCCCGAGACCGGCGCCGCCACTTCCCAGTTGCCGACATGGGGCAGCCCGTAGATCATTCCCCGGCCCTCCTCCCTGGCCCCGATGATGTGCTCCACACCCTCGACTGTGGTGTGCGCCTGGAGTTCCCCGACTCTGCTTCCCTTGGCCCACAGCGCTTCTGCGTAATAGCGGCCGTATGACTGCATCACCGATCGTGCCGCCCCAACGGCCTCGGCTCCGTCACCGAGGACGCGTGTCATGTGACGTTCGGCCATAGTGCGCCGACCTTTGGCCGTTGCGTGCCATACCCGTCCTCCAACGCGTCCCAGAGAGCGAGCGGCCGAAGCAGGAAGCAGGCCAAGAAGCCCCGCGCCGGCACGGAGGGCGAGATAACCAGGAAGTTCGCTCACTCGAACGAACGGTAGGTATCGATGAATCGCATCAAGGCGGTTATCCACACCAGTATCACGAAGATCCAGAGCATCGGCTCGACAAAGCCAAGAAGCAACCCGATGGTGAAAAGGAGGACTCTCTCGGCGCGGCCCATCAGCCCGGCCTTGCCGTTGAAACCCTCGACCTCAGCCCGGCTCCTGATGTAGGGGACGAGCATCGCGCCGCCAATGGCGAGGACGATCAGCAAGAGCTCTGCCTCGTCGCCGGTTTCGCGGGCAATCGCGACGCCCAGACCGGCGAAGGCAGCTATCTCACCAATGCGGTCGAACACCGAGTCGAGAAACGCGCCACGCGCGGTGACCATCCCCGCGGCGCGGGCCACCGAGCCGTCGAGGCCATCGAGGATCGAGCCGACAAGCACGATGACCGCTCCAGAGCGCACCGCGCCGGTCGAGATCACGATCGAGCCGAGGATGACGGTGGCGAGCCCGATCGCCGTCATGGCGGTCGGAGTGACCCCGACGGAGGCTAGAGCCTTGCCGATGGGCTCGAGGAAGCGGGTGACCCGGGGTCGAACCCTTGTGTCGATCACGACGCAGCAAAGTAGCAGGCCCGGCCTTGTGGTCCGCTCCCAGGGCAGGGTTAGGATCGGCGTCTCGCACGAAGTGGAGGTCCATGTTGTTACCCGAGAAAGTTCGCAACGTCGCCCTCGTCGGTCATGGCGGGAGCGGCAAGACGACACTCGCCGAGGCCCTCCTCTTCGTCGGTGGCGCCACGAGCAGACGAGGGACCGTCGAACAGGGCACGACGGTGCTCGACTTCGAGCCCGAGGAGATCGACCGGGGCATCTCGCTGGGACTGGGCGCGGCAACCTTCAACTGGAACGACCACCGGATCAATCTGATCGATACCCCGGGCTCCAGTGATTTCTCCGGGGATGCCCGTGCCGCACTCCGCGCCGTCGACTTCGCCCTCTTCGTCGTTTCCGGTGTCGATGGCGTGGAGGTTCAGACCGAGCAACTCTGGAAGGTCGCCGAGGACGAGGGCATCCCTCGCGCGGTCGTTGTGACCAAGCTCGACCGCGACCGGTCCTCGTTCGAGCGAACTCTGGATCAACTACGGGATTCGTTCGGGAAGGCGATCGCCCCGATCCAGGTGCCGATCGGCAGCGAGGAAGGCCTCCGGGGTGTCGTGCGCGTCGCCTCCGAGCGTGCCTATGAGTACGCGGAGGGTGAGACGTCGGGCAAGGAGGTCGACCTGCCCTCCGAGGTCGAGGACCTTGTCCACGCAGCGCACACCACCCTGGTCGAAACGGTTGTCGAGACAGATGACGAGATGATGGAGGCCTACTTCGAGGGCAAAGAGCCGTCCCGGGAGCAGATCGTTGCCACTATCCACAAGGGGATCGTCGCCGGTGACATCCAGCCAGTCCTCGTCGCCTCGGCCGAGAGACTCATCGGCATCGACTTGCTCGCCGAGTTCATCGTCGACTACGGGCCGAATCCCCTCGAGCGCACTCTTCCTGCCCTGAGCAGTGGCGATCCGATACCGCCGTCGACGGAGGGGCCAACCGTCGCGTTCGTCTTCAAATCAGTCTCCGACCCATTTGTAGGGCGAATTTCGCTGTTTCGCATCTATTCGGGCACGGTCAAGGCAGACCAGGAGCTCGACGTGGCCGGTGGCGGAAAAGTGAGACTGCACAACCTCTTCAAGCTCCAGGGAAAAGAGCACAACGATGTGCCGGATCTCCCCGCCGGGGGAATCGGTGCCGTGGCCAAGGTCGACAACCTGAGGGTCGGCGACACTCTGCGAACGAGTGGTAGCAACATCACCATCGCCCCGGTGTCCTATCCACGCCCGGTTGCCGAGGTCGCGATCACGCCGAGGTCCCACCACGACGAGGAGAAACTCTCCACGGCCCTGCATCGGATCGAGGAAGAGGACCCGACGATCCGGGTCGAGCGCCGCGCCGACACCGGTGAGACCATTCTCGCCGGTCTGGGTGACACCCATCTCGACGTGACCGTCGCCAGGATCCACCGAAAATTCGGTGTCGAGGTCGACACCTCACTCCCCGTCATCCCCTACCGGGAGACCATCACCACCAGCGCCCAGGCCGAGGGCAAGCACAAGAAGCAATCCGGGGGCCGGGGCCAGTTTGGCGTCGCCTTGGTCAAATTCGCCCCACTGCCCAGGGGATCCGGATATGAATACATCGACTCGATCAAAGGCGGATCGATTCCGAGACAGTTCATTCCCGCCGTCGACAAGGGCATCCAGGAGGCCCTGAACAGGGGGGTACTCGCCGGCTACCCCGTGATCGACATCTCAGCCGAGGTGTACGACGGGAAGTACCACGCAGTCGACTCCGATGAGATGTCGTTTCGGATGGCCGGTATCCAGGCCGTCAGGGCGGCGACCCACGACCTCAAGCCGATCCTGCTCGAGCCGGTCATGAAAGTCACGGTCACCGTGCCCGAGGATCATCTCGGAGACGTGATGGGAGACATCAACTCCAAGCGTGGAAGAGTGCTCGGGATGGAGGGGGATGGCACATTGCGGTCGGTGATCGCCGAAGTGCCCATGGCTGAGATCCAGCAATACGCCGCGGAACTGCGATCATTGACATCGGGCAGAGGCACCTTCGACGTGGAGTTCGATCACTACGCCGAGGTGCCGCACAACGAGGCGCAACACGTGATCGCCGCAACCCGGGAAGCAGAAGACTGAAGCTCAGGAAGGACTCGAATGGCTGACGCCGTGATCCGATTTCGTGACAAGGAGGCCCATCTCGATGTGATCGAGAGCGTCGAGGGCCAGGTCGCAGCGGACATCGGCCAACTGAGACGAGAGCTGGGCTTGACCACCATCGATCGCGGATTCGCCAACACCGCCGAAAGCGTGTCGGCGGTGTCCTACGTCGGTGGCGAGGAGGGGGTTCTCCATTACCGCGGCTATCTGATCGAGGAGCTCGCCGAGCAGGCAACCTTCCTCGAAGTCGCCTACCTCCTCCAGTACGGGGAGCTGCCCACCAAGGCCGAGCTCGAGGCGTATGAGGAGTCGATTTCCCTCCACACCCTGCTTCGGGAGGACATGAAGCATCTCTTCGAGGCGTTCCCTCACCGTGCCCACCCGATGCAGATCCTGGCCTCCGCCACCTCGGCTCTGGCCACCTATTACCCCGACGCTCTCGACCCACACAACGAGGAAGCCGTCGACATAAGCGCCCGACGCCTGATCGCGAAGACGCCGACCATGATCGCCTGGTCCTACAAGTACTCGGTCCATCAGCCGTACATCTATCCGCAGAACGATCTCGACTACCTGTCCAACTTCCTGCACCTGATGTTCTCGGTGCCGGCCGAGCCATACGCCGCTGACCCAGCGGTGGCACGCGCCCTCAACATGCTCTTGGTGCTCCACGCCGACCACGGTCAAAATTGCTCGACGTCGGCGGTGCGTCTCGTTGGATCGAGCCAGGCCAATCTGTTCAGCTCGGTGGCGGCGGGAATCCATGCCCTCTCCGGCCCGCTCCACGGCGGAGCCAATCAGGAGGTCCTCGAGATGCTCGAGGAGATCGTTGCGGCGGGAGGAGACGTCGCACCCTTCGTGGCGAGGGCGAAGGACAAGGACGACCCCTTCCGTCTGATGGGGTTCGGCCACCGCGTCTACAAGAACTTCGACCCCAGGGCGAGGATCATCAAACGTGCCGCCGACGACGTGCTCGACGCCCTCGGCATCGACGACGACCCCCTCCTCGATGTCGCGATGCAGTTGGAGGAGGTTGCCCTGTCCGATGACTACTTCGTAGAGCGCAAGCTCTATCCCAATGTCGATTTCTACTCGGGGATCATCTACCGGGCGATCGGATTCCCGACGGACATGTTCACCGTCCTGTTCGCCCTCGGTCGTCTGCCAGGGTGGATCTCTCAATGGCGGGAGTTGCTGGCCGACCCGACGACCCGGATCTTCCGTCCCACCCAGGTCTACATCGGGCCCGACCGGCGACCTTATGTCCCCATCGAGGACCGGTCCTAGACCGCTTCCACCGGCTCTATGTACGGGTCCTCGGCAACCTCGCCTGACACGGCATCCACCACCACCAGTGCTCGCTGGTCCGGCGGTTCCTCCGCCGAGTACAGAACGACGCTCCAACGTGGGCGGGAACGCACACCGCTGAAGGTGACCGCCGCCGAGGCATGACCGACCGGGAAACCAACGGCGGCGCCGGCGATGGCCAGTGCCCGCCCTTCGTCGACCGCCAGGGGCCAGGCCGACGCGAAGTTCCAGGCGGCGAGGGCAAAGAGCCCGATGGCCGGCAGCCAGCCTCCGTCGATGACCAGCATGGCCAGAACTGCGGCTACCACGAACACCCATCCGGCGATTCGTCGACGGGTTGGCGACGGAAATCGGTAGGCACCCGCCACGTTCGAGTCGAGCTCCTCCTCGATTGCGAGGGAGTCGGCCAGGTCCCGCTCGATGTGGATACCGGATCGGTCGACCCGGGGCTCCTCCGGCTCGGTCATGCCCCGGGAGCCCTTGGGCGGGGGTCAGGGGGTCGCCCCCCAGGTTTGGCCGCCATCTCGGTGAGACGATTGGTCGCTTCGATGAGCGGCACTCCCCTGGTGTCTCGGTCCTCACCGTAGAGCCGGAGTCCCACCGTTGATCCGGCGACGTCGTCATCACCGACGACGATCACCGCAGGATGCTTGTGGGTGAGGGCCTTGCGAATCTTCTCGCCGACCGTGTCGTCGGAAGTGTCCACTTCCACCCGAATTCCGGCATCCCGCAGCCGCTCCGCAACCTGCTCCCCGTATTCGTGATGCCGGTCGGCCACCGGGACGATTGAGACCTGAACAGGGGCGAGCCACATCGGGAAAGCGCCGGCGTGGTGCTCGATCAGCACCCCCATGAACCGCTCGAGCGACCCGGCCTTGGCGCAATGGATCATGTAGGGACGCTCCGACACGTTGCCAGCGGCGGTGTACTCCAGGCCGAATCGCTCGGGGAGGATCAGATCGAGCTGGATCGTGGAGAGCTGCCATCGGCGGCCGATGGCGTCCCTGACATGCATGTCGATCTTCGGCCCGTAGAAGGCGCCCTCACCGGGGGCGATCCGAAAATTGACCCCCGAGCCCTCCATCGCCCGCGCCAATGTCTTCTCGGCGAAGTCCCACCGATCCTGCTCCCCGGGCGGGGCTTTCTCCGGCTGTGTGCTCAAATCGGCCTCGAACTCCGTGAATCCGGCATCCCTGAGCCAGGTCAGTACGAAATCGAGATGCAGGGCGAGCTCGGATCCGAGCTGGTCGCCGGTGCAGAAAGTGTGGGAGTCGTCCTGAGTGAAGCCCCGGGCCCGGAGCAGACCGTGGACCACACCGGACTTCTCGTAGCGGTAAACGGCTCCCAGCTCGGAGAGACGGACGGGGAGGTCTCGATATGACCTCGCTCTGCTCTTGTAGACCAGGATATGGAACGGGCAGTTCATCGGCTTCACCCGGTACTCCTGATCGTTGTCGAGCTCCATGCCGGGGAACATGAAGTCGGCGTAGTAGTCCAGATGGCCCGAGGTCCACCATAAGTCGGACTTGGCCAGATGCGGCGTGAAGACGAAATCGAAGCCGAATCGCTCATGCAGGGCACGGCTGTGGTCTTCCACCACCTTGCGAAGCATGCCTCCCTTTGGATGCCACACGACCAGGCCCGAGCCCAGTTCGGGAGGAAAGCTGAACAGGTCGAGCTCCGCGCCCAACCGACGATGGTCCCGCTTCTCCGCCTCTTCCAATTGGGTCAGGTAGGCATCCAGATCCTTTGCCGACGGCCAGGCTGTTCCGTAGATCCGTTGCAGCTGATCCCGTTTCTCATCACCCCGCCAGTAGGCCCCGGAGCTTCGCAGCAGCTTCACCGATGGGATGCGACCGGTGGAGGGGAGATGGGGGCCCCGGCACAGATCGACGAAGTCGACGTTCCGGTACACCGTCACGTCCTCGCCGGGTGTCACCTCACTCGGCTCCACGCTCTCGATGATCTCGGTCTTGAACGGGTGGGCGGCGAACAAGGCGAGAGCGTCGGATCTGGAGAGGGCTTCTCGCTCGAAAGGCTGGTCCTCGGAGATGATCTCCTTCATCCGGGCCTCGATGCGCTCGAGATCGTCAGGCGTGAAGGGCTCGCCCACCTTGAAGTCGTAATAGAAGCCATCCTCGATCGCAGGCCCGATTGCGAAGGTGGAGTTCTCGAACTGATCGAGAACGGCCTGAGCCAGCACATGCGCAGAGGAATGGCGGAGTATGTCCAGACCTTCTTCGCTGTCGAGGGTGATAACCGCGAAATCCCCTGATTCGTCTAGCGCGCGGCTTAGATCTCGGAGCTCGCCATTGATCTTGACGGCTACCGCGGATCGGGCGAGGCCGGGCCCGATCGACTCGGCCACCTGGAGACCTGTGGCATCATCGGGGTGCTCGACCACGGTTCCGTCGGGATAACGAAGCTCTAGTGACACGGGGTTATCTCGCTAGCCTGGGCGGGCATAGAAGGCTAACTGGCTCGAAGACGCAACCGGGCCGGTCACCAGGTCACCCGTGACAGGGGGAACGAGAGCGCATGGATGCCAGAGAGCTCGCGACGAAGCTCCACCCGAATGCATTGGTCAGAGAGATGTCCTCGGGAGCAAACAAGGTCTTTCGGGTCATCGACGATGAGCTGAGCACGATCGTGAAGGTGTATCCGGTCTCGTCACGGGAGCGTCGGGAACGGCATGCCCTCGAGGCACTTGCCGCCATCCCGTCGGTGCCCCGGATCATCAACCACGGGACCGAAGGCGAGATGGCCTGGCTCGAGATGAACGACGGCGGGCACTGGAATCTCGCCAATCTCCCCAAGAACCTGGATTCGATCGAGGCATCCGGAGCGGCCTTGCGGGACATCCACACTTCCAACGCCCACATCACCAACCTGGCTGCCGGCATAGATGCCGACTACGTGCTGAGCCACTACCGGTCCACCATCGAGCGTCTCGGTCGATATCGCCGTCGATTCGGGATGGACCAGGCGGTGCTCGACAAGGCGCTGGAACTGGATCCACCCATGGCCACGGCCCCCGCGCCTGCCCACACCAAGCCCACCCTGTCCAAGTTCATCATCAACGACGAGGGGACCATCACGATCGTCGACTGGGAATGGGCCACCCTGGCACCGCCCGAATGGGACTTGACACTTGCGGTGTGGCGACTGGCCGCCCGCATCGGAGAGGACGCTTCCGCCGCATTCCGCAGCGGATATGGGGCAGACCTCCCCGAGAGCCGATATCGGCCCTGGGTCGCATATCACGCCGCGATGATGATGCTCGAGGCAGCCGAGGTCCGTGAGGGCCGCCTCGGCGATCTCGGCTATCTCGTGGACGACCTGACAGAGGCCGTCCTCGGGACCTAACCGCTCCCCACGTCCAAATCCACGGTTTTCGCGATCTCCTCTCTTAGCCTCACCTCGCTGAAGCAAGGAGGACGGACGTGTTGGAAGCACTTGTCGCGGTCACAGCGACGACAGGTCTGTTCGCCCTGGCGAAGGGGATACGGGGCAACCATCAATACCGGATCGATCCCCGGTTGGTAGTCCCACGGGACGAGCGAGGCGACGACCTGCCCTGCCCATGGTGTTATGGGCCAACTTACGAGGAGGACACCCGCTGTTCGGGCTGCGGCCGTTCATTCGGTTGAATGAGGCGTTAGCCCCTTAGAAAGACCTGGCAACCCATTTATGGTGTCGGCATGAGCAGGGTAGGACTGGTGCTCGGTGGTGGGGGGATCACCGGTGCGGCCTATGAGATGGCCGCTCTGATGTCAATCCGCCTCGCCACCGGCTGGGACCCCGATGAAGCCGACGTCGTCGTCGGCACCTCAGGTGGCGCATTCGTCACCGCCCTCGTTAGGAACCAGGCGCTCACACTCGATTCCCTGGTCATGCCCGCCGACGATCGCGATGACGTCGCCGAGAGAATCCGGAGCCACGTCTTCACCAAGAACGGTGGTGTCCAGGTCCGACATTGGGTCAGGCACGGCATAGTGCCCGGTCTGCGGGACCCCGGGCTCACCCTGTTCCTCGGCTCTCCGGCGCCTTACCAGGCCACCGGCCTCACCGACTGGGTGACCAGCCACATCGGCGAGGAATGTTCGGCTCGCTGGCCGGCCAAGCCGACTGCTGTCATCGCCTTCGATATCGCATCGCGCCGTCGAGTTGTGTTCGGGGCCGAATCGGCCCCTCCCACCGGGATGGCGGACGCCGTCGCCGCCTCTTCGGCCATTCCCCTCCTCTTCCGGCCGTATCCGATCGATGGTCGCCTCTACGTGGACGGTGGCGTCGTCTCGGGGACCCATGCCGACGTCGTGCTCGGTTCGGCGAAGCCTCTGGACCTGGTGCTCGTGCTTGCCCCCATGGCCGCCGACGTCTCACGCAAAAGAGCACGATTTCACGAGAAGATGTTCGACAGGGTCGGGCAGCGGTCGCTGACCGAGGAGATCGCTCTGATCAAAGAGGCGTGGCCCCAGTGCGAGGTCGTCGTGCTGAGCCCGTCGCCCTCTGTCCAGAACGCGATGCGCCCGAACCCGATGGACTCGAAGAGGGCGGTGGCCACATTCATGCGAACCCTGATCTCGATGAAGCGCACTCTGGCGCAGCCCGAGGTGTGGGACCGACTCGACGACCATCTCCGGGCGCCGGCTAGCTCGAGGCACATCGGCGTCCGCTAGCCGCAGGCCGTTTCACGCGCCACCGACCCGACTACTTTGTCTGTCAACGAGAGGAGCCTGCTTGGCAGTGAGACCCACCCACTTCGAGTTCTATTCGGCAGATCCCCGAGCCTCGGTCGAGTTTCTCACCACCGTGTTTGGGTGGCGGGCCGAGCAGTGGGGTGATCAGGATTACTGGCTGATCGACACCGGCGATGGGCCCGGGATCAACGGCGCGGTGGCCCTGGCCGGAGATGATGGCCCGAAAACTCTCAACACCTGCGATGTCGAGGATCTCGACGCCGCCATCGAGGCAGTGGAGATCGGAGGCGGTCAACTATTGACAGATGTGATGGAAGTGCCTGGTGTAGGCCGGTGGGTGCAGGTCGAAGGCCCGGGTGGCGAAGAGTTCGGTCTCATGGAGCCAGCTAGGGACTGACCCCTTCGATCTAGGTGATCCGGAGCCCCATATTCGCTCCGGAGATGACGGCGACGACATGCTCGCCGACAGCCGGCACGTAGGCCCCCGTCGACAGCGCAGCGATGGGTGCGCAGGCCGCCGGTTCTGCCGGAACACGGCAGGTCTCCCACAGCCATTGCTGGGCATCGACCAAGTCCTCGTCCGACACCAGGAGCGATTGGTCGATCCAGTCGTTCGCCCGCCACGCCTGGTTGCCGAGCCGGGAGGCTCCGAGGGCCGACACTGCAATCCCGCCCACTGTCACGTCGACGGGCCTTTCTGCCTCACGGGCAGCATGCAGAGTGGGACAACCTTCCGTCTCGACCCCGACCACGGAGACCCCGTCCCGCGCCCAGCTCGCAATCCCGGCGATCAACCCGCCGCCCCCGACGGCGACGAGGATCGAGCCGGTGTCGGGGGCTTGCTCCAGTATCTCCTTGCCACAGGTCCCTTGACCGGACACCACGTCTGGCTGGTCGTAGGCGTGGACCTCGTGGGCACCCGCTTTCGCGCTCCATTCGCGCGAAGCGGCGAGCGCGGCTCCGTAATAGCCGGGCACGAGTCGGACATCAGCCCCGAGGGCAGCGATCCGTCGGATCTTCTCGTGAGGTGATGTCTCGGGAACGAACACCGTGGCTCGATGACCGAGCACACCGGCGGCATGGGCCACTGCCAGACCGAAATTCCCACCCGAGGCGGCCGCCAACCCGATATCGGGAACGGATGCCTTGGTCAGGTCGGAGAAAGCCCCCCGAACCTTGAACGAGCCGGTGGGCTGCATCGAATCGAGTTTGAGCGTTACCCGGTATCGATCTCGCATCACCTGCCCGAGCTCGAGGATCGGCGTCCTCCGGACGTACGGCCCTATGCGGTCGGCTGCGGCTTCGATGTCCGCCCTGGTGATTTCCCGGGGCACCGGGCGAGCGTAAGCGACGACGACCCTCCGGTCGTAGCCTGCGAGACATGAGCACCTTCGACCTCGGCCCGTTCCCAGGGGCGTCCGGCTTCGAGGCGGCTGTCGAGCTCGATCGTTCCGATCCGCTGGGCGGGTTCAGGGAGAGGTACGTGTTCACCGATCCGGACCTCATCTACCTCGACGGGAACTCACTGGGCCGGCTGCCTGCGGCCGCTCCGACCCTCGTCGACAGGGTCGTTCGCCACGAGTGGGGAGAGAGTCTGATCAGATCCTGGAACGAGGGTTGGTGGGACCTCCAGCTCGCGATTGGAGACCGGCTTGCGCCGCTCATCGGGGCAGCTCCCGGTGAGGTCATCATCTCGGATTCCACCTCGGTGAACCTGTACAAACTGGCCATAGCTGCGATGAGAGCGCGACCCGGGCGGACGCGGATCGTCACCGACAACACCAACTTCCCAACAGATGTCTACGTATTGACAGGTGTAGCCGAGGCACATGGGGCGACACTCGACGTCATCCCGGTCGAGGGCGAATCCGACCCTGCGGCCGGACTCGAGGCTGCTCTGGACGACGCCACAGCCCTTGTCTCCTTGTCTCACACCACCTTCAAGACTGGTTTCACGCATGACCTCGGCAGGATGACCGGGCTGGTTCATGAGATCGGCGCCCTGGTGTTGTGGGACCTGAGCCACTCCGTCGGCGTCGTGCCCATCGACCTGGAAGGTGCCGGGGCCGACCTTGCGGTCGGTTGCACATACAAGTACCTGAATGGGGGCCCGGGATCACCGGCATTCCTGTACGTGAGACGATCACTGCAGGACTCGTTGGCGAACCCGATCACGGGGTGGTGGGGGCATGCCGACCCGTTCGCCTTCGAGCTCGATTTCCGACCCGCCGACGGGATCCGGAAATTCCACACCGGGACGATGCCTGTGCTCTCGCTGGCCGCCATCGATGCCGGGCTAACCGATGTGGCAGAGGCCGGTATCGATCGGCTGAGGGCCAAGTCGATCTCGCTGACGACATTCTTCATCGATCAGTCGCGGCAACACCTGGAAGGACTTGGATTCGAGCTGGAGACGCCGCCAGATCCCAGCGTCCGGGGATCGCACGTCTCCTTGTCTCACCCCGACGCATGGCCAATCGACCGTGCCGTCATCGAGCTGGGGAAGGTAATCCCGGATTTCCGTGCTCCCGACAATCTCAGGTTCGGTCTCGCCCCCCTCTACAACAGCCATATGGACGTACACACCGCCATCCAACGCATCAAGGCGATCGTGGAGAGCGGTGACCTCGCCGATTTCGAGGCGAGAAACGTGAAGGTCACCTGATGGTTCGTTCGGGGCAAGGCCGGCGATCCGGGTGGGCGATACTGGACTTGAACCAGTGACCTCGCGCGTGTGAGGCGCGCGCTCTAGCCAACTGAGCTAATCGCCCGAGAAGCCAAGAATACAGGCTCGCCACGGGCTGGACATCGCCCGCCTCGGACCTGACGGTCCGTAGACTGGGTCCACGGCACAACCACTCCGGAGGGAGGGAACGATGACGACCGAGCCGCCGACGCCAACTGGGCCAGAAAACCAGCAACCCATGCCTCCAACCGCGGGCACTACCACTCCGTCTTTGGGTGGTGTCTCAGGCGAGATGTTGGTGATGGTCGCCGGCATCTTGATACTCGGTGTATATGTCATATTTGGTCTGATCGCCGATCAATGGTATCCCTCATTTCTCTCGGTCGTGGCCGCGACATTCGCCGTCATCCTTCCTCGAGTGAGCTCGGTGGGATCGGGAATTAGCGGCTCGACATTGCTCAAGATCACGGGATACGTGATCGCCGTTTCCGGATTATGGGACTTCGTTTTCAACCTCCGTTTTGGCTGGGGAGGATTCGTCGACGTCGTCGCGTGGCTTCTGCTTGGAGTCGCTTCGGTTCTGGCCTTTATCGGCGCCCGCGCGATGAGTGAGTGATCGAGCTCCGGGCGGTGGGTTGACTCGACAGTGAACAAGGTCGAATTCGACGCCGCCGTGGATCGCGCTCTCGAGGGCCTACCGGCGTGGGTGATGGAGCGTGTCGACAATCTCCACGTGGTCGTCGAGGAATGGCCCACCGAAGAACAGGGCGACGTGCTCGGCATCTATGAAGGTGTCTCGTTACCGGAGCGCTCAGCGGACTACTGGGGCGCCCTTCCCGACCGGATAGTCGTTTTTCGCCAACCGCACCTGGAACTTGGTCTGAGTGATGAAGGCCTGGAGGAGGAGATACGTCGAACCGTGCTCCACGAATTGGCTCATCATCTAGGCATCGATGACAACAGGCTCGCCGAGCTTGGTTGGGACTGATCCCCCTAGGAGCGTCGCCTGGTGGCGGGGATCCCAGCCTTCTTGAGTACTTCGGCCGATACACCGAACTGCCGCCAGGTGGTGTAACTGATCCCTTTTCTCTGGGAATACGACTTGGCATGAGCGACGAATCCGGCGGACAATTCCTCAGGATCGACTGTGTGTTCGACGCTCCCTAAGGCCTTTTCGGTGTCAGCCCTGGTCTGCATGAGATCCAGCCGTTTGAGCGGATTGGCCTCCGACTTCATCTTCGAGTCGATGCTGGAGAGCTTCTTCTGCAGACTCGCCTTGGTGACGGGTCGGCCCCGCTTTTTGTTGCCCAAGGCTTCGAGATAAGCCTTGATTGTTCGGGCCTCCAAGCGCCCCTGTGCCAGGGCGTCTTTGTGCTCTTCGGACATGGCCATTCCCAGCTCCTTCTATCGCGCGCGATCGATATTACCCACCAAGGAGGCGCGCCATGCCGTGAGGAATTGCCAAAGAGAAACCCCCGCTGCTGCGGGGGTTTTCTGTCGCGGGCCTTATGTGCAGGCGTTTTCTGCGCCCTGCCCGCCGCCGGGCAGCTTGCCACTCGCGTTCAGTGGAATGATCCCACTAGTCAGCGGCGCCGCTGCATCGGCGGCCATATTGAAGCCAACAACGGCACCCGAGTTCGGGCTATCGGTCGCAAGACACCCGAGCGGTGTGAAGGCGTGCACATGCGCCGATGCGATCGGAACGATGGCGAACATCATGACACCCACCAACAGAAGCAGTATGGCCAAGCGCTTCATTTACGGTCTCCCTTCGAGACGGTTACGTCTCTAAATACGTCGAGCAACAGGTATCGGTTCGCATCTTCGGCCGAGAGCGACACCTCCTTCTAACCTCGAAGCTGCCCGGGGTCCTTTACTGGGGCCGCGGCCACGCTCTGAAACCAAGCCACCAGCAACCGGAAGCCCCGGGGCGATGGGGCTGTACCCCCGAGGCTTTCCGCATCCCCGCTCTCAGCCCTAACCAAACCAACCCACGTCGGGTGAACGGGGAGCCGACCTGATTTTTCGCGACTTCGTTTGTCGGAACCTTTCGGGGTACTTCATGCGTATTGCTTGAACCCGGGAATGCCCGGGCGCCATATCAGCGTGGAAAGGAGTTCACGATGAACATCGCACGCAAAGTTGTTGTCGTAATCGCGGTAGCGCTGGTCAGCCTGGTCACCCTGGCGGTCGCCGCCGGTGCGGGTGGTCGGCCGCTGTCCACCGACCTCAATGGGGCCGCAGAAGTTCCCGGACCGGGCGATGCCAACGCGAGCGGACATATCGATCTCACCCTCAATCAGGGCCAGGGCGAAGTGTGCTTCGACCTCAGTTGGTCGGATATCGATGGCACGGTCGTAGCCGCCCACATCCACGTCGCCCCCGCTGGCGTGGCAGGACCGGTGGTGGTGCCGCTCCCGCTCAGCTCGTCCGCTGGGACTGCTGCGGTCAGCGCCTGTGTCGAGGCCGACCAGGAGCTCATCAAGGCCATCCGCCAGAATCCGTCGGGGTACTACGTAAACGTGCACAGCACGCCGGGCTTCGACGCCGGAGCGGTGCGCGGCCAACTCGGAGGATGAAATCGTCCAGCGTGGAGCGTCGCCGGAAGGGGAAGGGTCCCGCGTAGGCTCCCATCGTCCCGCAACCATCCAGGCAATCGACCGCGGCGTTGATTTCGGTCCGATCCCTTTTCGCGGTCTTCCTGCCAGATAGATCCCCAATTGCCGTGAGGAAAGGGAAACCGTCGCTTGCGTCTGGGCTGCTGATCTGGTCTCGGTTCCGTTGCGACCGCTTTAACCACCGATCCAAGCTCCCAGACCCGGATGAATCCCTGCGGGGCCGCTGATCTCGTTCGGCTCGGCCCGGGAGAGCCGGGGGGCGAAGCCCCGGGCCGAGAGCTCTATCCGCCCCGCTGCTGAACCTCGTGATGCACAGTTGAGTAGGTCGGCAGAACCCCCCCACGCGAAGAAACCCCGGCCGGCCTCATAGGCTCGGAGTGGCGCCCGATCCAGTCAGACTCATTCCAACATGAAGCCCCGACAGGCCCGTGAGCCAGACCCGTCGGGGCTTCTAGGTGGGGAAGTCTGATCCGAGCCCTCTGGGATAGGTTCGATCTTTCACCCCGGTCGTCGCCCCTGGGAGGGCGCGGTTCGTTTCGGTGATGTAATCGCTGAGTCGTGCCTGCGGGATACGCTTCAACATCTCAACTGATCGGCGGTTCCTGTCCCACCGCCGGCCTGCGGTCGCCCCGATGTCCTGTGTTGAAGTCACTGCCGCATTGGCGACCAGGCTCGAAGCCCTCGACTCTCGGGCGTGTTCCGGCGCTGGTCGGGCGGCTCGTCGTTAACCTGCGTGACGGTGTCCGGTGCCGGTGAGTTCCCCGACTCCACGAACCAGCCCCACGCCCGGGCGTCCATCCAAAAGGGATCGTTCAACGACTGATGCGGTTTGGCCGTGAGCGCAGTGGGTAAGTGATCTGTAAGGAAAGGCCAACGAACTTTCGGGTTTGTTGGTCTTTCCCCTTGTCTCGGGATCTTAGGAGTCGAAGAGTGAACACTTACCTGCACCTCAGCACATCTTGCGCCGAAGGTGACCACATCACCTGCGTAGTGGTTCATGGTCTCAGCGCTGACGAGTGCCACTGCGCTGATCCAACTCACCAAGAAGACTGACGGACCGACAGGTTCGGAAGAAAACCGATTCATCCCGGACGCGTTCGGGACCGTGCTAGCGGGACGATGGGAGCCCACGCCGCCCCGCCGTTTCGGCGCGGTTCCTATTCCCACGGCGAAACCTCCCTCAGACCAGCCGAGAATGTCCTGGCGCTTGACCTCGTACTCCCCGTCGGTGATTGCCCCCCGCCTCCTTGAGCGTGTCGAGTTCGGCGAGACGTTCTGTAGAAGGGCTTCGGGGCTGTTGGTAAGGCCTCTTGGGATGCCTCGATGAGTTCGGTCTGCTTCTTTTCCCGGTCCTTGCTCACAGGACATCAGGCGACGGTAGGACCGGGGGTGGGTGGTGCAGGAAGCGCCCGCTCTCTCCTCAGCCAGTGTTGAAAACGTCCATGAGGACTAGTCCGCGGGCCGTAACGGGATGCACTCAATTACCGATAACGGTACCGATGGCGAATAGACCCGACGCCCTGTGTAGGCATTGTGACGAGTGGATCATCAGAGCGAACGCCAAAACGCCATGGGTGCACGTTGGGTCTATGTCCGAATCGTGCGGAACCTATGCCGAACCACCGCCACCCGAGCAGGAGTCATCCGAAAACATCCAACGTGGCAGACATACCACGCCGACAAGTAGCCCGGACTCCGGTTCACAGGGACCGCGAAAAACGGCTTAGAATCTCGTCTGGACAACGGAGGGCAGCCAACAGCCCTGCCATTTCGGGGGTGATTTCCACACACCTCATTGACCCGGTGTCTACAGGTTCGGAGCGACAGAAATCTGATTCCCACCTGACCCATTCGGGAAAGTGATAGCGGGAACGATCGGAGTCCACGCCGCCCCTCTCCTTCCGGCGGTTCCCTTCCCATGACGAAACCCCCCGGTAGCACACCCGGGGGGTTTCTATTGCCGGTATTCTTCGCCGCCATGCCCTCCAGATGAGGTCATGAGAACAGGCTGGGGAGCGTTCCTCCTCGGGACGCTCCTCCCGCCGGCTACGTCCGCAACTGACCAACCTCCTCAGTGATCGACCGGGTGTGCCTTCTTCGGCATCGAATGGGTCGATGGGTTCACTCAGACAATGCGTGCAGGAACCGAAAGCAGTGGTGGCTGCTCAAATTTGTCCAATTTCAGCGTGACCCTTCAACACGTGACACAGCAGTCTGTGGTCCCAAGCCGCATCGGGTTTCCCCAAACCCAGGGGTGGCAGGATCATCGAAAAGAGAGGCCCGAAAGGGCCTCTCTCGCGTAAGCCTTTCTCGTGTCGATTAGGTTGGTCGACATGCGCTATTGGTTTGAGCGCAATAGGTGGCTTCCGGCTGCTGTCCTGATCGGACCCATTCTCTTCTGGCCCTTTCTCGTGATCAACTGAGGGGAGTTGCCACTCCCTGTGAGCTACTTGAGGATTCCCGGCCTGACCTCGAACCCGGCGTGACGCGCTCCGCTCCCGGTCAACTCACCGGACTCCAAGATCCACCCCCAGTCCTGGGCCTGCCTCCACTCGGGCATTGCTCGGAGTGCTTCGAGGTCGACGTGCGGCCACGATCTGAGGGCGACGAGGAGCGTCGCCATGTCATGGGTGATATCCACACAGCTCATACCCGCTTGCGCAGCCTCCCAGGCCGGTCGTGGAACAATAGATGTCGCCTGCAGGGAAGATCGCGAAAAGGGACCGGACCTAAACCAACAACATGAGCGATTGCATAGATGAGGACTCTGGTCGCGTCCAAGTCCTCATATCTACGGAAGCCCCGGTCTCGCCAACTGGCCGCGGGCTTCCGTTGGTCTGGGTACCAGGTGGGTGGTTTCGCCAGGGAACGCTATGGGAAAGAGATGGCGCTCACAGTTGAGATGCCCTACCCATTCAACTGTGATCACGACAGTCCCCCTGGGGGTTAGGGGTGGGGGCCAGGGGGATTCTGTCGTGGGCTCACGGCGCTTAGAGCCAACCTAGGCAGATTCGGGTTGGCTTTGCTTAGGACAACGCCGGTCATCCTTCGGACGGTCAGCGCGGGTCCACCCGCGGCGGCGTTACATAGCGAACTCTGACCATCCAGTCTCAGAGAGTCTGGCGACATGATTCATCGCCAAGGCGCCGCCGAAACTCTGCCACCCGGTGAGGGCCTCGGCTGCTCCTGCCCCGCCAGGAACCCAGTGCGGCTGCGACAACGAGCCCGATCAGCTCGAGGGCCGGACGGCGGTTAGTCGGTTCGTCGGGCCGATTGGTCTTCGGGTATGCCACTGATCCCTCCGATCCCTCTCGTCCCTGTGAGCCACGTTAGGCGAGCACACCACTGCTGAATGGTCAGACCCCAAATAGATTTCGCGGGACCTGTCGCCGCCCTCAGCCTCCCGGGTGTTTCTGCCCACCTTCTGTGAGCGCTGGAAAACCTCGACCGGCCTTGTCATTGCAGTGATTCCACAGCTCGGGGTTCCCGCTCCTGAATCGACTCGATGTGTGACGACGAGTCCTTCGCAGGAGCCGTTGAACATACCAAATCAGATGTGGATGGGTCCCTTGGTGAAACGACGCCACGCCGCCTGCTTGGTCATGCCCATCGCCAAGCCGATCTCCGTCCATGAATGACCCTGCGCCCGCGCCGACCTCACCAGGTCACGCATGCCCTTCTCGATCTTGATCGACTCCCGGCAGAGTGCCTGGATGCCCGCGATGGGCTCTCGGTCGTCCGCGGTCACTCGCACCTGAACTCGGACCTTTTCCATCAGACCTCCCAACACTCGGCTGAGTCAACACTTGCTGACGTTCCAACGTAGTCCGTACAGCCAGAGGCCGGTCGGGAGGATGCCTTCGGCTGACCGGCGGCGTGACAACACCTGCGCCGTGGAAGGGAGCTCTACTTGATCTGGCCTCTGATCTCGCCGGCGGGGTAAGCGGTCGTATGAACGTTGACATACGTGTTGCCCGCTTCGATCTCGGCGATCAAGTCACCAAGCGGTTGACCTTGGAAGGGACCCAGCAGATTGGATGCCGTGATTACACCCTCGGCCAGCACCCCCTTGGCCACCCCTTGACTCGGGACCAGGTTGACAACTACAGGTCCGACCACATCGACAGGTCCGAGATGGATATACGCCTGGACTACACCGGTACTCATACTCTCAGCCTTGGACACGGTCACCTTGTAGCTGAGGACAGTGCCATCCTTGGACAGAGTGAAGGTGGCCTTGCCGGTAGCTTCGGAGCTCGTCGGTGTAGGAACTTCGACATCCCCGCTCAGACGAGCGGTGTAGGTCCTGCTTCCGGCACCAAGAGCTGGTGCAGCGACGGATACCGCAACCAAGGCAACAGTCGCCATGAACAACGCGAGCTTTCTCAATACTTCTCCCTACCCGTTGACTTCGGTCACCGAAGACCGATTACCTGACACGGGCACCATATGCAGCTGATGAGACCTAGCGCCTCGAAAGTGCACTCCAGTTTTTTGCGACCATCCGTTGGTCAGAATCCGGTCGGGAGGATGCCCCTCGGCTGATCGCCAGCATGACGGAGGCCGGTCCCGGTCAGCTCGCCGGACTGCATGATCCAGCCCCATGCTCGAGCCTGATCCCATTCAGGAGTCGCCCGCAACTCCTCGAGGACTTCAGGGCTTACCGGCCAGGAGCGGCAAGCTTCGAGGAGGTAAGACATTTCGGGGGTGAGCGGTGTCAGGACACGACGGAATCCCCTTGGCCCCAACCCCACCCCCAAGGGGATTCGTCGTGGTGGAATCGCGGCTGGCGGGTCAGGAGTCACCAACCGTGATGTGTGTCCTATTTCCGGTTCGCCTACGCGATGAAACCATCAAGGACGTGCTGGTCGGATGGTCCTCTTCCGTCCTGGCAACTTCGCGGTCGATGGGCCGTTCGGCGACAAACGGAAGCCCCCGGGATGCACCCGGGGGCTGTCCGCTTGGGAAACGAGAAGTGCCGAATTAGGTCCCGAGAGGAAAAGATCCGGCGACCCCGCCCCGATGCGGGGTCGTTGAGATGGCGACACCGCGTTCAGAAATCCTACTCCTTCTCGTTGACCTCGAACAGGTCGATTTCGCGGTCTCGAAGCACGTTCCCGCGAGCTCGTCAGGTGGCCAATTCGCAACGCGCCCAGGGTGGCCCGACCGACGCGGAGAACCCCCGACTCGCATTAGTCGGGGTGATTCGACAGCTCGGGGGTTCCGCTCCTGCGCAGAAATCGAATGGTGACGACGAGTCCCACGCAGGAGTCGTTGAAGATATCAAATCAGATTCGGATTGGCGTGAGGCCTGACGCGGAGAACCCCCGAGGGGCCTGAAATTGAAGTGATTCGACAGCTCGGGGATTCCCGCTCCCGCGCCTAAGTAACGACTCCCCCCGCAGGAAGTCTCAAATGTAGTCCGAATGGTCAGAGCCCGGTCCGAAGGATTCCCCTCGGCTGTTCGCGGCTAGCCGGTGGGCGGAAATGCCTCGCGGGCGATCTCGTTTCCCGCACTGTCAAGTCCAACCAGCTGGAACGCCCATTGCTCCTCAGCTTCGACGTTGTACCAGAAGGTGAACCAGCCCCCACCCAACGAGGCGACTATCGGTGGCATGCCCGGGACCTGAACAATGACTTGATGAATCCCTGTGCCCGCCTCGCCCATCATCGACTGGTACCAGTCCTCGGGGGAGGCACTCCCCGGACTGGTTTCCCCACCCCACACCTTTAGCCCCGTAGCTCCCATTGGTGGCTCCGTGACCGGCTCGAACTCCACCGTCGCCGACGTCGAATGGGCTTCAATACCCTGCGAGGTCACTGTTGCTACGCAGGTGCCGTTATGGCGATCCTCCCGCGCATAAATCAAATCGATCCTGCCTTCGCCGCGGGCATCGGCCACGACCCGAGCCATCCCCGAGGGCATGAAGTCGTCCGAAAGACACTGCTCATCCATCTGCTGAAGGGCGGCGTCGCTGATGGTGAATGGCATTGGCTGCCATTCACCGGTCAGGTCATCGACCGTTGCGGTCTGCGCAATCGAACTGCTGGTTGATGCGGGAGCGGAGCTCGTCGCCGGATCAGCTCCGCTACTGCTGGTCACCGCGGGGATAGAACTCGTCGCCGGGCCAGCTGTGCCGCTGCCGGTGCAGGCGGCGAGAATCACGGCTGCAATAGCAGTGGATCGCCAGCGCTTGACCATCTGTCTGCTCCGCTTCGGACTCGACCCTACTCTCAGTCATGTCGCCCACCGGGCAGAATTCCGTCGGGTCTGGCACGCCGTCGGCGATTGTTGTCCCGACGGCGAGGCCCCGAGGGCAATAGTTGAAGCCGCGGACAACCCCATAACCACGTTTCGCATCGCTCAGAGCTACCCGTCGATGAAAACAAAGGCGCGACCCCAATGCCCGTAACTCATAGTGGTCACCCCGTTGGCTGTGGTCCCCAGGTAGGAAGGCTCACCGGGTCGCAACTCGATGACCACCTCTCCGCCGTTTTCGAAGCCGATCAGGCCGGCGTGTACCGCGGCGGTGCATACCGATGAGTCGTTGGTGTAGATGTCGGTGCCCCACACCGTGTAGGCCTGCCCTCCGGGAGGGCATTTGTAGGTGGTGGGCTCGTAGTTGCTTCCTTCGCACCCGATAGCGGTTTGGGACCACGAGATGGACTCTGGACCGGTACACCCTGAAAGGGGCACTGTGGTCAGCGCCTCCACGGTGGCGACCGGCTGCTCTGGGAGGGAAGATTCGACAGTCGTGGCGGTTACGGGCGAGGAGGTGGGTGCGACCGGCGTGCTCGGCGATGTCGTTGTCGAACATGCGGTGAGCACCACGACGAGAAGGGCGCAAGCCCCAACGTGGCCATTCCTTGGATGCATGGTGTCTCCTATCACCCTGAAGAGTCAGGCCGGATTTCACGGGTAGGTCGGCGGCCAAGAGATGTCTTCGGCACTTCGATGGGTCACGGAGACGATGGTTCGTCTCCGTGACCGATCGGAAGCTCAGTCCTCGAGCGAAGCGACGAACTCGGGAACGTATTGTTCCCAGAGCGCCAGCTGCTCCGGCTCAAGGATGCCGAGATTATCGTCGGGAGGGTCGCCGGCTTCCGGATGATTCGTCGACAACCACTCGTAGAAGGCGACCACGGTGTCTCCATAGCGGAACTGGCCGTTCTCGATGTTTTCCACTCTTACGATCTGTCCGTCCTCGATCCCGAAGAGGTAATACGCTGGCGCCAGCTCCCTGGGTGGGAAGCCAAGGGCGCGACTCAGATGATTCTCCAATGTGTACGGGCATCGAACCTGTGACGGCCCATCGTTGGCGCAGGTGAACTCATAGTCGGCCCCGGTGATTCGCTCGAATTCGACCGCAGCCGGGACATTGGTCGCGTCCATCAACAACTCGCCTCCGGGAACCCAAACCACGTCGTCTGCGAGCAACGATGTCATGGCTTCGGCGTCGTGAGAGTTGCGGGCGTCGAGGAAGCTCGTCGCGATCTCGACCGGGCTGGCCACCGGGGTCGGATTCCGGTTCGCCAGGGCGAATGCGGCGACCGCGACCACCACTATTACTCCGGCCAACGCAAGGCCAGGTGCGAATCGTCGTCGGTTTGAGTCCTCCCTCTTGGGCTCGAACGTCTTTACTTCACTCATTGCACCGCTCCTCTCGGATTCGTCTCTGAGGGCACCGATGTCCACCGGGTCAATCGGGTCGAGCAAGTCCAATGACGGCACCGGGTTTTCCCGAGCGAACAGGACTGCGACCTGGTCTTCGATGGTCATGATCCACCTCCTTTCAGAGCAGCGGGGGGAAGGTTGTCCTTGGTCAGCTTCAGGTACTCATTGGCGAGGTTGCGACGGGCGCGAAAGGCCCGCTGTTTCACCGCGCCCGGCTCCAGCCCGAGCACGATGGCCGCATCGGCGTGCGACAACTCCTCCCACAAGGTGAGCCGTAGGATCTCTTGGTCGATCGGTCTGAGTCGGGCAGCGGCTTTCATCACGGTCTGACCTTCGGTGCGACGCACCAATACCAGGTCGGGTGTCGGGGTTTCCACCTCTGCCAGACCTTGAAGCTTTTCGAGCAGACGCCCGCTGCGGGCGCTACGCCTCCATTGGTGGGACAAAACCCGAAACGCCACCCCGTAGAGCCACGGCAGCGCCGCCTCTCCATTTGGCACCTGATCGATTTTGCGCCAGGCCACTAGGAAGGTTTCGGCGACCGCGTCGGCAGCTTGAGATCCCGGACTCCGTCGAGCGCAATAGGCGTGGAGTTCCCTGCCGTATCGACGGTAGAGCTCGGTGAATCTCACTTCTTGGTTCAACATGGTTTGCTCGGCTCGGTTTCCGCCCGTCATTACAAACCTCTACGCCCGGCCGGCCCCCAGAGGTCACCCTGTTTTTTTGGGTGACGATCGGCATCTGCCGGGCATGTAACACTGTGAGCAACCGGGGGGTTGCGCCGAAGGTCCCACGTCCCGGGCGTGGGACCAACGGTCAGCCCTCTCGAATCCGTTTCGAAGGCTACGTACGTTCGACACCAAGTAGCCAGCCCCGGCGCGACCCAGGCGGAGTAGGGTCGGGTCCGAAGCGGAGCAAGACAGATGGTCAAGCGCTGGCGATCCGTTGCTTTGGCAGCCGTAATCCTCGCCGCCTGCACCGGCAACGGCGCAGCTAAACCGGCGACGAGCTCCATCCCCGCAACGGTCGCCGACGTCAGCCAACCCGATGCCCTTGCGACCACTGTTCCGGGACATATCGACGAACACCTCGCAGGATTGCCTCACGCGTCCGAAACCCATGTGCTCAACACGTCGTTCGGCAGTTGGACGTGGACCCGCCATGACGCCGACGTGAAGACGCTCGATCGCGAATACCCGTTCCCCGAAGCTCCCGTGACCGAAGAGGTATTGCCGGAAGGTCCCTGGCTTGGGTTTGACACCGTGGACATTGTGATGAATGAAAACAACGGGATCGCTGTGGCGGCCATGAGGGCTCTTGGGCAGCGATCGCCGGAGGCTCCTTACAGGTCGCCGAAGGCATCGGACCCGCCGTCGACGCTTTACAGCTGGACATCGTCCGACGGGACTAGATGGCGTGAGTTCTCCCCTCCGATCTCAGCGGAGTCGACGGTCGGGTTTCTCGAGCTGGAAGCCGCTGGAGACCAGCTAGAACTTTTGGTAGTCGGGGCGGATAATGACACCGGTTCGATCTGGAGGGCTAACACGTCGGGGTGGCAGCAGGTGCAGGTCCTAGGAAGAGGCGAGGCTTGGTTTCGCGGTTCGAACCTGGCATCAACACCGTCTGGATGGATGATGGCTTGGGCCGGTCCTACTCAAGGTGAACACTGCGAGGTTTGGGCGTCCCCCGATGGGCTGGCATGGGAGCGGATCGACTACACCCCCTTTATCGGGTTCCCCCTTAACGCGGACGGGGCACAACACGCTTGTTACGTTGCCGGTGACGTCATCGCAGCCCGGGTTGACGATTTCAACCAGGGAACGGTCTGGATAGGCAGATTCGGTCCCTGACCAGCAATCCGCTTGATCGGTAACAGATTGATGCCGGTAGTTGTCCGCCGCGCCTGCGGACACGGCATGGAGCTAAGCCACCAGTAGTCAGATGTCTGGAATTGGCCTGATTCTTTCGCGATCTCGTAAGTGGGCAACGTTTGGGGGTACGTTCATGGCGTATCGCCGGACCCGGGGAATCTTCCGGGGTGGGTGGAAGGGGAGCCCAAACTTGCCCCTCAGTCGTGAACGATCCCCTTGCTGATCGGACCGGCGTGACGGTGTCCGGTCCCGGTTAGCTCACCCGTTCGCATGACCCAACCCCACGATCGAGCCTGATCCCATTCAGGCATTGTCCGCAGCTGGTCTAGGTTTTCAGGGCTGACCGGCCAACTGCGGAGAGCGTCAAGCAGGAACTGCATCGAGGGCGTGACGGGAACGCAGGACATTGATGCGACCGTAGAAACAGACTGGGACGAATTTCACTAGCAGTCGGTGGTCGCTCCGATATTCGTTGGCAGGTTCAGTTTGGCCCGAACGATTGCCGCTGCGCGATTATCCAGTGTCTCTTCATTGACGGTTGTGAAATCTGCGTAGGTGCCGGCCTCGGACATAGCCTGAGCCCACGCCGCCTCTGCGGAGACTTCAGCCATTAGCGCCTCGATGTCTGCCTGAACGTTTTCGGGCCAGTGATAAGAGCTGAGCGCTTCGAGGAAAGCGACTGCCGCTTGCGCGTACACCGCATATGCCGGCTGTAGGTCCGATTGAATCTGCTCCCAGTCAGTGTCAGATATGTAGCCCTCTTCGTCCTCGATCTCATCCCAAATCGGGTCGGTCGCCTGCCCAGCACAATTCAACGGAGTGACACTTTCGATGTAGTAGGTGCCGGCTGCGACAACAGGATCAACCGTGGTCGTCGTCGCGATCGTCGTTGTAGTGGCGGCCTCGGTGGTGGTCGTAGCCTCCGTCGTGGTTGGCTCCAGCGTTGCGCAAACTAGGAACTGTTTCACTGACAGGAGGACGGTACCCGCCGGAGCCGACGGGAGTTTGGGTCGCGCTCGTGACGTGGGACTCGTCGCCAACGATTCACGTCACGAACAGAGAACCCCCGACGACTCGTCGGAGATCACCGGAGCCTACTTCTGGGTGTCGTCGCAAGAATGAACGCTAATAGACCCCCTGATAGACCCCCTGACCAATCGGAACCCTTCGTACTCAGAACGCCTGATAGCGAAAACCCCAGGTGTTTCCTGGGGTTTTCAGTTGTGGGCCCTACTGGACTTGAACCAGTGACCTCTTGCGTGTCGAGCAAGCGCTCTAGCCGGGCTGAGCTAAGGGCCCGTGTTCCCTCCTAAGAGGCGACGACCGGAATCGAACCGGTGTAACGGGTTTTGCAGACCCGCGCCTAACCACTCGGCCACGTCGCCGAGACCGGACGACTCGAGCATCGTCGGAGCGGAAGACGGGATTCGAACCCGCGACCTCAACCTTGGCAAGGTTGCGCTCTAGCCAACTGAGCTACTTCCGCACGGGCATCGCATTCTAACTGAGCCTCCATTCCAGCCAAACGGTGTCACGACCCCGTCGATCCGAAGCCCCCCGACCCCCGCATGGTCTGGTCGAGCCTCTCCACCTCGACCCATTCCACATCTGGAACGCGGATTACCGCCAACTGGGCGATCCGTTCACCCTTGGCGAAGCTCACCCGTTCGGATCCGTGATTGATGAGAAGCACCGACACCTCGCCGCGGTACCCCGAGTCGATCAGCCCTGGGCCGTTGACTACGCCGACTCCGAGGCGCCGAGCATGCCCGCTGCGGGGGAGGACCAAGCCTGCATGGCCCTCGGGGATGGCGACGGCGATCCCGGTCGGAACCGATGCCCTCTCCCCCGGTTCCAAAACCACCTCATATCTGGCCTGTAGATCCACTGCTGCATCGCCGATATGAGACCGCGTGGGAATTTCCACTTCCGAATCGAGTCTTATGAAACTAGCTTGCATTCTGGAGTCATGGGGTCGGGCGGGATGACGTGACGACTGTAAATGAGTGTCTCCGATGACTGCCACCTCCCAATCCAGACGCGGTTTCGTCCGAAGCGCTTCGATGGAATCGCTCGGGTTCTTCGATGCGCCGGCTCGGGCTTGGAGCACCCCTCCCGTCGTCTCCCGTGATGGATCTCGGTCCGGGGCCAACGGTTCACAGCTGACGACTTTGGTGACTGTGCCGGTCGGCCGTCACAGCCAGCACAACGCACCAACGGGTGATCTGGTGACCGATCTGTGGGAGACCACTGAACTCGACGCGCCCTCGCTTCTCGACTGGACACCGCAGAGTTTCGGCACCAAGCATCTGGGCCGACGCCGCTTCCGCTGGCCGATGGTCGTATCACTGGTGGCCCTTCTTCTCATCGGCTCTGGGTTGGCGTACTGGCTCTATAGCGAGCCGACCAGTTCCGCCACCGCCGCGCTGGGTCAGGTTCAGACCGAGGCCGAGGCGCTGGCTATCGAAATCGATGAGGTCGCCCCACTGGTCAACGGTCTCCACCTCGAGCGCCTTCCCGAAGCCAATCAGGACGCATCGGTGTTTTTCGAGATGGGCGAGAGCGCCCGAGCGATGTTCGCCGCATCGGCCGATCTGCCTGCGGATGACTCGGCCAACCGATCCACGGCCGCCGAAGCAGCGGGTCTCGCCATCGACGCCTCCCGCCAACTCATGGACGCCACCGCCTATCGCACCGCAGTGGAGCCGGCGCTGACACTGCCGCTGCTCGAAACAAACCCGGACCTGACCGACATCACGACAGCTACGGAGGCGTTCACCGAATGGCGCACCGGTTTCGAATCGATCCGGGCCGCGCTCCCTTCCGGAATCGCCGATCAGGCGACCGCGGCCCTGGAGGCGATCAGTTTGGGGCTCGAGACGACACAGAACGCCTATCTCGACGCCATCCGCACCGATAACAGGACCGCCGCTGTCGAAGTGGTCGGCACACTCCGGGCGGATCTCCTGGGTGTCAGACAGGCGATGCTCACCGACATCGCCACGGTTTCCGACTCGGTCGACGCCCTCATCGACCATGCCAGGGCCGACCTGACGCGGCTACTCGGCTGATTCCAGGGCGGCGACCTCTTTTTCGAAGTCTGCCGCGCCCTGGAAGTCCTTGTAGACCGACGCGAACCGCACGTAACCGACCTCGTCTAGGGCACGAAGACGCTGGAGAACCTCACGGCCGATCTCCTCAGAGCTGACCTGCGAACCCGCGCCATGACAGGACGCCTCGACTTCCTCGACGAGCCGGTCGATCGATGAACCGGAGACCGGTCGATCGGCGAGAGCCGCTGCGATCCCGGCCGCAAGCTTGGTGGCGGAGAACGGTTCCAGGCGGCCATTTCTCTTCCGCACCATCAGTTGCGGTTCGAGCCGCTCGTACGTGGTGAATCGCTGGTTACAACCCTCACACTCGCGCCGTCGCCGGATCGACTGGCCACCCTCGGCGGGACGGCTGTCGACCACACGCGTGCTGGGGGCGCCACAGACCGGGCAGAGCATGTCCGCAGGGTAAACGCCCAATGATGCGTAGGGATCAGTCGACCGGGATCAACAACACTTGTCCCGGAAAGATGGAGCCTGCATCGACGTCGCTCAATCGGGCGATATCGGCCACCAGGCGTCGCACGTCCTGGTCGGGCTCCGCGTTGGCAGTGGCGATGCCCCACAGGGTGTCACCCGATTCGACGAGATATGTGACGGGCGCCGCTGTTGGGGATTCGGCCTGAGCCGAACCGCCGATCATGAGGAAGACCACACAGAGGGCTGCGAGAAGCAATGACAGCCGGACGGACAGCTGCAGATTTGCCTTCTGCATTTTGGTCTTCCTCCTGATCGGGTTGCTGGATGCAGTTCGTAACCGAACATGCGTTCGCCAATCTATCGAACATCTGTTCGATGTCAAGGGAGAATCGAACAGATGTTTGGCGGCGAACTCCTGTTCGATTAGATTGATCGGATCGGAGTCGGTCGAGACCTCCCCGGAAGGAGTCACAGTGCTCACGGAACGTCAGCAACAGGTCCTCGAATACATACGTCAGACGGTGGCGGAACGGGGCTATCCCCCCTCGGTCCGCGAGATCGGTGAGGCAGTGGGCCTCTCCTCGCCCTCAACGGTGCATTCGCATCTGTCTGCATTGGTGAGCGCCGGGGCGATCAAACGAGATCCCACCAAGCCGAGGGCGATCATGATCGTCGGGGAAGAGGCCGCCATGGCCCGTGCCCAGGACGATCGTGTGCGTGACATCCCCGTCCTCGGTCGCATTGCGGCAGGCACGCCGATCCTGGCCGCAGAGCATGTCGAAGAGGTCCTGCCCTTGCCTGTGGACCTCGTCGGCAACGACCCGGTCTTCTTGCTCGAGGTCAAGGGCGATTCGATGATCGAGGCCGGCATCCTCGAGGGCGACCTAGTGGCGGTTCGCAGCCAGAAGGACGCCCTCGATGGTGAGATAGTCGCCGCGTTGATCGATGGCGAGGAAGCAACGGTGAAGCGGCTTCGCCGTCAAGACGGCAAGGTGATCCTCGAGCCGGCCAACCCCCGCTACGAGCCAATGGTCTACACCGACGGTGTCGAGCTGGTGGGGAAAGTGGTGAGCGTCCTCCGCCGCTACCCCTGATCGAACACCCCGGTGAAGACGTACGCCGCCGGGCCGGTCAACCAGGCGTTCTTCTCCGTGATCTCCACCTGACCTGTGCCTCCGAGCACCTCGACAGAGATAGTGCCGTCGGCGCCATCCAGGGCGACGGCCGCGGCGGCGACCATCCCGGTACCGCAAGCGAGCGTCTCGCCCACACCGCGCTCCCACACCCTCATCTTCACTCGATCGCCGGCGACCGAGATCACTTCGACATTGCAGCCGGTGTCGAAGCCGGCTTCCCGGGCCACGATGGGCCCGATCCGGCCCAGATCGATCGCACCTGGGTCCTCGACCACCCTCACCGCGTGGGGATTCCCGGTGTCGACGAGTCGGTAGACCTGGCCGTCGATGGTCTCCTGACCCTCGATGAGAGTCTGGCCTATCTCGGCCTCGACCAGGTCCTCACCCACCCGGACGTGCCGGATCCCGATTGGTGTGTTCACCTCGAAGTCGGCCCCTTCGACCCAGCCCTTGTCGAAGGCGTAGCGCGCAACACAGCGCAACCCATTTCCGCACATCTCGGCGGCGCTGCCGTCGGCATTCCAGTAGTCCATGACGATCGGCGTTCCCGGTGAGACCACGAGGACTCCGTCGGCGCCGATCCCGAACCGGCGGTCGCAGAGCCGGACCACATCATCGGCTCCCGGTTTGGAGGGCCCTTCGAGCACGACGAAATCGTTGCCCAGACCCTGCATCTTGGTGAACTCGAACCGTCTCAATCGAAAGTCTCCAGAATCCGCCGCAGTCGTTGGTCAGGATCGTCGATCCAGGGTATCCAGCGTATCCGCGGGTCACGCTGAAACCAGGTGCGCTGCTTCCGGGCGAGCTTCTTGCTGTTGGAGCCAGCCCTTGCGAACGCATCGTCGAAGCTCACCTTGCCGGCCAGCGCCTCCAGGATCTCCTTGTAACCGACCGCACTTCGCGCGGTGCGGCCCAGCGCCGGCGACAACGAACGGACCTCGTCGACCAGACCTGCGCCCCTCATTCGTCCCAGGCGAACGTCGACGCGGTCTTCGAGCGCGCCGCCAGGATCGATCCCTACAGCCGAGAACTCGATTTCGGGCACATACCGGCGGACGTCTTCGGCGAGCGCAGTTCCCGCCCTGCTGCTGGGAGTCTCGCCGGTGAGCCGGTAGATCTCCAGCGCCCTTACCACCCGTCGCTGGTTGGCGAGATCGACGATCGATCGGGCCGACGGGTCGATATTCAGCAACTCCTCGACAAGAACGCCGTCCTCGGCTGCCTCCAACTCCGAGCGGAGCTCGGGATCAGTGGGAGCGAAGCTGAGTGGATCGACCAGCGCCCGGAAATGGAGACCCGAGCCTCCGGTGATGACCATGACCGGCGCGGTCGTACCGGCCAGAACCCTCCGGCCCAGAGTGCGAAAGCGGGCCACCGAGAACTCCTCGCCCGGGTTGGCGACGTCGATTAGGTGATGCGGTATCCCCCGTCGCTCCAGCAGCGTGGGTTTTGCCGTCCCGATATCCATACCCCGGTAGACCTGCATCGAGTCCACGGAGATGATCTCTCCTTCGAAATGCTCTGCCAGCCGAATCGCCAACTCGGTTTTACCTGCCGCAGTCGGCCCGAGAACGGCCAGGAGCCGGGTCAGACAGGGCTCCCCACGAGATGATGCTGATGGGCCGTTTCGATCTCGGCCAGGAGGAAGGACCCGGCGTCATGTGTGCCCTCCACGTGCACGACCTTGCCGGTCCGGGTGCGGGTGGTCGCCACGTGCGGATCCTTGCGGGAGGGGCCTTCGCTGAGCACCTCGACCGTGCTGCCGACCATTGCGGCGTTCTTTTCCCCAGAGATGCGGTTCTGCAATTCGCTGAGACGGGCGAATCTCTCCCGGATCAGCTCATCGGGCACGAATTGATTGGTGAGATTGGCCGCGGCCGTGCCTGGTCGCGGCGAGAAGATGAACGTGAACGCACTGTCGAATCTGGCCTCCGCGATGAGCTCGAGGGTGGATTCGAAATCCTCGTCGCTCTCCCCCGGGAATCCGACGATGACGTCGGTGGACACGGCGAGGCCGGGGATGATGTCCCGGGCCATGGCCAGCCGCTCGGTGTACTTCTTGCGGTTGTAGCCACGATGCATCGCCCGCAGGATGCGGTCAGATCCGGATTGCAGCGGGAAATGGAGGTGCTCACAGACCTCAGCTGTGTCGGCCATCGCCCGGGCGACGTCCTCGCGAAAGTCATTCGGATGCGGGCTTGTGAACCGAACCCTGCGGATGCCGTCGACCTCGCCCACCCGCCGCAACAGTTCGGCGAATATGGGCCGCCGTTTCCCGTTCAAGGCAAGGTCCCGGCCATAGGTGTCGACGTTCTGACCGAGCAGGGTCACCTCTACGACACCGTCGGCAGCGAGACGTTGCACCTCCCGCACGATGTCCCCTGGTCGTCGGGACACCTCGACACCACGAACCGAGGGCACGATGCAGAAGGTGCATGTGTTGTTGCACCCGATCTGGATCGTCACCCAGGCGGAGTGCTCCAGCTCCCTCTTGACGGGCAGGGAAGAGGGCATGGCCTGGAGCTCGTCGACCACTTCGGTTATGGGGCCCCAGTTCTCGGCATGGTCCAAGAGGTCGAGAACGCGATCCAGGTTGTGCGTGCCCATGACCACGTCGACCCAAGGAGCCCGCTCGCGGACCAGGTCGCGCTCCTTCTGTGCGGCGCATCCACCCACCACCAGCATCATTTCCGGATTGAGGTCCTTCACTGCCTTCAGCTGGCCCAGATTGCCGTACATCCGGTTGTCTGCGTTCTCTCTGATCGTGCAGGTGTTGATGTAGACCACATCGGCCGATTCGAAGCCGCCGGCGGGAGTCATGCCATCCATTTCGAACAGTCCTGCGATCCGCTCCGAGTCGTGCTCGTTCATCTGACAGCCAAAAGTGCGGATGAAGTAGCGCCGGCCGACGCGGGTCGCGACACGACGGGCCGGCTCGCGCAGCGTTGGAATCGGGAGAAGGACGGACTGGGTCATGTGTTCGACTTCAACGGGCGTAATCGGTCGCCCGAAACTCCCGGATCACGGTTACTTGGATCTGACCCGGATACTGGAGGTCTTCCTCGAGTTTACGGGCGATACGACGAGAAAGTTCCCTGGCCTCGACATCGGACACGTTGCCCGGGTCGACTACGACCCTGACCTCGCGGCCCGCCTGAAGAGCGAAGACATGGTCGACACCGGGGAACTCCATGGCCAGGGTCTCCAGACGTTCGAGACGCTTCACATAACCCTCCAGCGTCTCTCGGCGCGCCCCGGGGCGAGCCGCGGAGACGGCGTCGGCGGCCTGGACGATCACGGCCAGGACGGTCCGCGGCTCCACCTCGTTGTGATGGGCCTCGATGCCGTGAACCACAGCCGGGTCCTCATCGAACCGACGAGCGATCTCGGCCCCGATGAGAGCGTGGGACCCTTCGACCTCGTGGGTGACCGCCTTGCCGAGGTCATGGAGGAGGGCGGCTCGCTTCACCGGCGCCGGGTCGATTCCCAGCTCCGAGGCCAGCATGGAGGCGATGTGCGCTGTCTCCACGAGATGGTTGAGGACGTTCTGGCCATATGACGTCCGGTACTTGAGACGGCCCATGAGGGTGACGATCTCCGAGTGCATGCGGGACACGCCGGCCTCGACCAGGGCCCACTCCCCGGCGTCGCGGACGCTCTGCTCGACCTCGGCCTGTGCCTTTTCGTAGGCCTCCTCTATCGACGCAGGATGGATCCGTCCGTCGGCCACCAGCTTCTCCAGGGTGATCCGGGCCACCTCGCGTCGCACCGGGTCGAACGAGGAGACGGAGACCGCCTCCGGGGTGTCGTCAACGATCAGGCTGGTCCCGGTGACCGATTCGAGATGTCGAATGTTGCGCCCTTCACGACCGATGATCCGGCCCTTCATGTCGTCGGAGGGGAGCTGGACGACCGAGACCGTGGTCTCGGTGACCACCTCTGAGGAGAGACGCTGGATCGCCGTGGCCAAAATCCGCCTCGCCCGCCGATCAGCCTCCTCGCGCGCCTTGATCTCCAGATCCCTGACCACGATCATCGCCTCACGCCGGGCTTCGTCCTCGACTTGAGCAAGCATCTCGGTCTTGGCGGCGGTCACGTCGATGCCGGCTACCTGCTCAAGGCGGAAGCGGGCCTCCTCCTTGAGTCGTTCCAGCTCACCGCGGGAGATATTGAGCTCCTCCTCCCGGTCGATGATCATCTTCTCCCGTTGGGCGAGGTTGGAGGCCCGCTGATCGAGGGTCTCCTCGCGCTGGCCCAGCCGGGTTTCGAGATTCGACACCTCGAGACGGCGATGCTCGAGATTGGCCTCCTCGCGCTCCCGGTACGTCTCGGCCTTGGCCCGGCCTTCCTCCTCAGCCTTGGCCAGGATGCGTTGGGCATCGAGTCGGGCGCTGGTGACGGCGTCCTCGGCGGATACCCCGTCGCGCTCCCTTCTCCGGGCGATGGCGAGACGGGCGATCAGATAGCCGAAGCCCAGACCGAGAACGACTCCGAGGATCGTCAACCCGATAACGGGGATGGTGTCCATGGTCGGCCCCTTTCCCGGTCGGAGAATGAACGTGCCGAGCCCCTACCCGATATCAGGTCGGTGGCCCGGCACACGAAGAGAAGCTGACTAACGAGGCGGGCAGTTCACCCGTCGGTTCGTTGGCTCCTTCTGTTCACGTCTTCTTCCCGGTTGCAGTTCAAAGTGTGTTTCGTGTGAGGGCCCGATGCTACACGCACATGGCGAAATCGGACACTCACTGCTCCGGGGACCCGCTGGCCTCTTCCCCGCCGGCCACGACCTCCTCTTCGGCGGTCTCTTCGGCGGTCTCTGCCGAAGCCGACTCGCCGAGACCGACCAACTCGTAGACCTTGGCCTGAAGTTGCATCGCCACCTCGGGGTTCTCCCGCAGGAAGCGCTTGGCGTTCTCTCGTCCCTGGCCCAGCTGATCGTCGTCGAAGGTGAACCAGGCCCCGCTCTTACGGACCACACCATGTTCGACGGCGACATCGAGAAGACTGCCCTCCCGGGAGATCCCTTCGCCGAACATGATGTCGAACTCGGCGAGACGGAAAGGTGGGGCCATCTTGTTCTTGGCCACCTTTACCTTCACTCGGTTGCCGACGCTCTCGGTGCCGTCCTTGATGGTCTCGATGCGCCGGATGTCGAGACGGACCGAGGAGTAGAACTTGAGCGCCCGGCCACCTGGGGTGGTCTCGGGTGAGCCATACATCACCCCTATCTTCTCCCGAAGCTGATTGATGAACACGGCGGTGGTCCTCGACTTGTTCAGGGTCCCGGCCAACTTGCGCAGAGCCTGTGACATGAGCCTGGCCTGTAGCCCGACATGGGTATCACCCATCTCGCCTTCGATCTCGGCCCGGGGCACCAGAGCTGCCACCGAGTCGATGACGAGGACGTCGAGCGCTCCGGAGCGGATCAGCATGTCGGCGATCTCTAGCGCCTGCTCCCCGGTGTCGGGTTGGGAGATGAGCAACTCGTCGACGTCGACCCCGATCGCCTTGGCATAGATCGGGTCGAGGGCGTGCTCGGCGTCGATGAAGGCGGCGATCCCACCGTTGCGCTGGGCCTCGGCCACGATGTGAAGGGCGAGACTCGTCTTGCCCGAGCTCTCCGGCCCGTAGAGCTCGACGATGCGCCCACGGGGAACACCACCGATGCCCAAGGCGAGATCGAGGGAGAGGGCGCCGGTGGAGATCACGTCCACCTTGCGGTTGGCCGCCTCACCCATCTTCATGATCGCCCCTTTGCCGAACTGACGCTCGATCTGGCTGACCGCCATGTCCAGTGCTTTGTCTCGTTCCATATGTGACTCCTTCTGCGGCTCCTTCTGTGGGCCTTTCTCAGGCTCCTTGTTCGGTCTCATATGCCCGGTGTCCTCTGACGGTCAACGTATCTGCCGGCTGGGACAGATCTTGTCCCCTTTTCCAGTCCGACGCCATCTGGATACTAGACCGAACAGGTGTTCGTCAATGGATTTACCGCGAGAGGGGAAAGGTTTCAAGTGGCTCGTATCTGGCCCCGCCACGCCCGAGATGTGACCGATAGACCACCACCGACTCACACCGCCAACCGAGGTCCGCACCGGGGAAGGATTCGACCAGATCGCTCACGTCCTCGGCCGGTCGCACCCGACTGAGGGTGAGATGAGCACGAAATGGCCGGTCCTCCGGTCCGAATCCGGCGCTCTGCGCCGCCTCCTCAGCTGCGGCCGCCAATTCCTCGAGCCGGTTCAGCCCCCGAGATGCAGCAAGCCAGATAACGGTGGCGCGCCTCGGCCGGGGAAAGGCGCCCATCTCTCCCAGCCTCACATCGAAACCGGGGCCAAAGTCGGTCTCGTCGAGGGAAGCCAGCATCCGGTCGAACGCAACATCGTCGGTCCATCCGAGAAAGCGGAGGGTGATATGCCAGTTCTGCGCTGACACGACCTTGCCCGGTATGTCGAAGGGGCGAAGACAGTCGGCCAGGGCCATCCGGAGCTCGTCCGGCAGAGGCACGGCCACGAATATGCGGGCGGCTACTCCTTCCACCATCTGCCGATGATGGCCAGCCGGGCGAGATGAAGGGCCGCCGCCGTGCCGTACGTCCGCAGTCGCTCCCGGTCTCCGCTGAACCTCAGCTCCCTCGCCCGCACGTCTTCAGGGGTGGCGACGCCGACTATGACAGTGCCGACCGGCTTCTCCATGGGCTCAGGACCTGCCGATCCAGTCACTGCGATCGCGACATCGACATCGAGCAGCGTCCTCGCCCCTCGCGCCATGGCGACGGCGGCGTCGCTGGTCACCACCTCCGTGACGTCGCTCAAACCAAGCAATCGACGCTTCAACTCGGAGTCGTACGCCACCAGCCCACCCTTCACCACTGCCGACGATCCGGGCAGGTCCGTCAGTCGGGCGCTGACCATGCCGCCGGTCATCGATTCTGCGGTCCCCACCGTGTAGCCACGGTCCGAGAGGAGCTGCATGAGGACTCGCTCGATGGTCTCGTCGTCCGATCCGAAGACGCTCTCGCCGAGACGAGAGCGCACCTCCATCTCCATCGGCTCGATGAGAAGGCGGGCCTCGGCCCCGGTCTCGGCCTTGGCGGTGACCCTGACCTTGATCTCCGAATTCGATGCGAGAAAGGCCAATGAAGGGTTTACTGACGATGTGTAGAGATCGTCGAGGAGCTCGGCCACTTCGGACTCTGGGCGGCCCCAGGTGCGGATGACTCGGCTCGCGATCACCTGCTCCTCCCCGGACGCCGAGGCCAGCCTCGGCAGGACCTCGGCGAACATGAGGTGCTCCATCTCGGCGGGCACGCCGGGGACACAGAAGATCAGCTTGCCCTCGTGCTCGAGAACGAGGCCGGGAGCCGTCCCACGCGGATTGGGGAGCATCTCCGCACCCGCCGGGTAGTAGGCCTGACGCAGATTGCTCGGGGGCATCTCCCGGCCCCGCCGCGACCACCATTCCTGCAACCGATCTGCGTAGTCCTCGCTGAAGACCATTTCGCGGCCGGTGACCTCGCACACCGCCTCCCTGGTGATGTCGTCCTGGGTGGGGCCGATGCCACCGGTCATCACGATGGCATCGGAGCGGTCGAGCGCGACCCTGATCGCATCCGCGATTCGGGTGAGATTGTCGCCGACCGTTTGCTGGTAGTGGGCGTCGATGCCTCGCTCGGCGAGAGCAGCCCCCATGGTCGACGTGTTCGAGTTGACGATCTGGCCGAGGAGGAGCTCGGTCCCCACCGCGATGACCTCGACGATCACGTTTTACGTTCCACCTTCCACGGAATGGTTATCACCTAAAACGCCGGCCTGATCACGCAGCTACTCGCGGGACGACTCGACCACGACCAGGAGATGGCCGGGGCCGACCGCATCGGCGAGCGTGTTCCAGGTGGCGATGCTCACCAATCCGTCCTCCTCGATCTCGGCGCAGGCGAGGTGAACTGCGTCGACCAGCGGGCCGAGGGCGTGGTCGAGGTCAAAGGCCTGGGCGACGGCGATTCGGGCTTCCGCCACATCGTGGATGCCAACCGCCCTGATCGCCTCCTCGACGAAGGCCTCGGCCTTCGTCTGCATCAGATCTCGCGGAACAGGTAGCGGCGGAGAATGTCGATTCGGTCGTCCAACGTCTCCGGGTCGAGATACCAGAGCATCGCGGCAACCGTGGAGAGCAGCGGATTCCCATCCTGGGGAGTGAAGGAGAATCCCACCACCTCGTTGCCGTTGCGGACAGCCAGCGTGCTCAGCGCCACGACGGTCTGACTCATGATCCTGCCGAAATACCCATGGTCGCGACCGAAGGAGAACACCTGGTTGGCGGACTTCTTGTGGGTGACTGCGACCCTGGTGTTGGCCATCAGGCGCTCTTTGGCCTCGTCCACAGTGATCTCCTCGTCCAATTGCAGCGAGAACTGGATCGAGTGCATGTACTGGGTGTTGATCTTGACCGCCGACGAGTAGAGGTTGAGGTCGTAGCCCATGGTGTCGAACAACTCATGAGCGTCACGCGCATGATGCGTTCCGAATCGCTCGTCCTTGTGTGACTCGACCGTTGGGCTGGCGACGAAGCCGTCGTCCTGGCTGATGTCGTTCGCCCGTCTCATGCAGAGGAAGCGGCCGTCCTCGAGGTGGTTGGTCCCGTCGGCGTCGATGGCCAACGAGCGGACGAGGGCGGCGATGTTGTGGGTGTTGCAGGAGACGATCTGGAGGAATCTGTCCTCCTCGGCGACCAGGGCGCTGTCGTTGATGCCCCGGGCGTACATCTTTCCGAACCCGAACTCCGAGCCCTGGGCCATGAAGCCTCTCGGCCCGTCGGCATGGTTGTAGAACTCCTCTTTCATCCCGTTCCCGACGGGCGTGCAGTCGATGACGACGGTGGCACGCTCTATCGCCTCCCGGGCCTCGTACTTGGGGGCGTGGCCCAGTTCCTGAAATGAGGAGAACCGCTCTTCGTCGACTGCCAGCACCGCGCCCCTTCCCTCGAGGTCGGCGACCTTCGCCTTCTCGGTCAGCAACGGGGTGCGCTTGTGAAAGGTCACCTCCTCTATGCCGAAATGATCTTTGTTGTCGGCGAGGAGGCCGATCAGGGGCTCACCGATGGTGCCGGTGCCCACCACGTGGACGATGTTCATGACGGGTTCCCTCCGAGAACAGCGCTGCTCCTGGGACTCACACTACTTGCCCCTCCTGTTCCTATCGCAAACTCCTCAGAACTGCGCCTGCTCGGTCGAGCCCTCCATTGCCAGGGTCGACGAGCTCCCGCCGGCAACCACGCGGCTCACCAGGTCGAAGTAGCCGGCGCCGACCTCGCGCTGATGTCTGGTAGCGGTGTACCCGTCACCCTCCATCGAGAACTCCCTGTTCTGAAGCTCCACGTAGGCCGGCATCCCCTCCTCGGCGTAGCCCCGGGCCAGCTCGAACATCGACGCATTGAGTGTGTGGAACCCGGCCAGGGTGATGAACTGGTAGCGGTAGCCCATCGTCCCCAGCTCCTTCTGGAAATTGGCGATCGTCGCCTCGTCGAGGTGCTTGGACCAATTGAAAGACGGCGAGCAGTTGTAAGCCAGCATCTTGCCCGGGTACTCGGCGTGAATCGCCTCGGCGAAGATTCTGGCCTCGTCCAGGTCGGGCTGGGCTGTTTCGCACCAGATCAGGTCGGCGTAGGGCGAGTAGGAGAGGCCGCGGGCGATCGCAGCTTCGAGACCACCGCTGACCAGGTGGAAGCCCTCCGGGGTTCGGTCCCCAGTCAAAAAGCGATGGTCCCGCTCATCGATATCCGATGTGAGCAGCGTCGCGCCGTTGGCGTCGGTCCTTGCCACGATCACGGTGGGCACGTCCATCACGTCGGCGGCCAAACGCGCCGCCTGCAGGGTTCGGATGTGCTGTGCGGTCGGGACCAGAACCTTGCCCCCCATGTGACCGCATTTCTTCTCGGCCGCCAGCTGATCTTCATAGTGGACGCCGGCGGCACCGGCCTGGATGAACCGCTTGGTGAGCTCGAAGACGTTGAGCGAGCCGCCGAACCCGGCCTCGCCGTCGGCGATGATCGGGACGAACCAGTCGATATCAGTCTTGCCCTCCGCCCAATGGATCTGGTCGGCGCGGCGGAGTGCATTGTTGATTCGCTCGACGAGTGCAGGAGCCGAATTGGAGGGGTACAGCGATTGATCGGGGTAGACGTCACCGCCAAGATTGCCGTCGGCAGCCACCTGCCATCCCGATAGGTAGATCGACTTGAGACCGGCTTTCACCATCTGCACCGCCTGACCACCGCTGAGCGCCCCCAATGCGCTGATGTAGTCCTCAGTGGTCAGACTCTCCCAGAGGGCGATGGACATGCGATTGGCCAGTGTGGACTGCTCTCTGATGCTGCCCCGGAGCCGGACCACGTCTTCGGCGGTGTACTCACGGGTGACGCCATCCCAGCGTGGGTTGGCCCTCCAGTCGTCGGCCAACCGGCTGGCCTCATTGGCGACACGTGACATGTATCTCTCCCTCAGTTGATCAGTTCGTATGCGGGCAATGTCAAGAACTCGACGAAGCTCTCCCCGAGAGCCACGTCCTCGAATACCTTTCGGGCGACGGGGAGGCGATCGCCAAACGGGTTCTCCTCGCCCTCGAGACGATCGACCAGCGACCCGGCCATGGACCGGATTCGTGACTCCGTCACGGGGACGCCGTCTTCGGTCTCGACTCCGTGCCGCACCCACTGCCACACCTGCGATCTGGAGATCTCGGCCGTGGCGACGTCCTCCATGAGATTGTCGATTGCGGCGGCTCCGGTCCCCGACAACCAGGAGGCGAGGTAGCGGATGCCCACCGAGACATTTGTCTCCAGACCGGCGGTCGTCACCGACCCGGGAAAGTCGAAGTCGAGCAAGTCGCCGGCGTCGACGGTGACGTCGTCGCGCTGGCGATCCAGCTGATTGGGCCGCCCCCCGAGGACTTCGTCGAACTCCTTCTTGGCCACAGGAACCAGATCAGGGTGTGCCACCCAGGTTCCGTCGCACCCCGACCCCGCCTCGCGCGCCTTATCGGCGGTCACTGCTGCGATGGCCTTCTCCGTGATGCTTGCATCCCGCCGATTCGGGATGAAGGCAGCCATCCCGCCGATGGCATGGGCTCCCCTTCGGTGACAGGTCTTCACCATCAACTCGGTGTAGGCGTGCATGAAGGGCACCGTCATCGTCACGGAGGAGCGATCTGGCAGGACGAACGACGAGTCGTTCCGAAACTTCTTGATGACCGAGAAGATGTAATCCCACCGTCCGGCGTTGAGCCCGGCCGAATGCTCCCGCAGTTCGTAGAGGATCTCATCCATCTCGAACGCGGCCAGGATCGTCTCGATCAGGACGGTGGCCTTGATCGTGCCGCGTGGGATCCCCAGCCGTTCCTGTGCCCAGAGGAACACGTCGTTCCACAGCCTGGCCTCGAGACGGGACTCCAGCTTGGGCAGGTAGAGATAGGGGCCGGTCCCAGCCTCGATCGCGGCCCGCCCTCCATGAAACAGATACAGGCCGAAGTCGAACAACGACCCCGACATGGGGCGCCCGTCGACCAGGAAATGCTTCTCTCCGAGATGCCATCCACGGGGGCGGACCACCAACGTGGCCGTCTGGTCGTCGAGCTCGTAGGTCTTCTGCTCGGTGTCGAGTCTCAGCTCCCGCCGGTAGGCGTCGACCAGATTGGCCTGGCCGTCGAGAAGATTGGCCCAGGTAGGAGACGTCGCGTCCTCGAAGTCCGCCATGAACACGCGGGCACCCGAGTTGAGGGCATTGATCATCATCTTGGCGTCCACCGGACCGGTGATCTCGACGCGGCGGTCGGTCAGATCAGCGGGTACAGGATCGACGGCCCAGTTCGACTGCCGGATTTCACGAGTCTCGGCTAGGAAACCGGGTCTCTCCCCTTCGTCGAGACCTCGTTGTCTGGTCTGTCGATCGGCGAGCAGCTGGCCTCGTTGCCATCCGAACTCCTGCTCCAGATCGGTGAGAAACGCGACCGCATCCGGGGTGAGCACCCGTCGTTCGATCTCGGTATCTCGAAACTGATTCATAAGATGGCAGTGTCTTTCTCAGCAGGTTACAATTCCAAACCTGGTGAAACTAAAGAATAGTCGATCTTTCGATAGCAGCGTCAAATGACCCAAGCTCAGCAGCTGGACCCGCTCATCCTCGGTCGGCGGCTTCGATACCACCGCCGGGAGCGCGGCATGACACTCGACGAGCTCGGCGCAGCGGTGCACCGGCCGGCGCCCTATCTATCGCTCCTGGAGAACGGGAAGAAGCAGCCCCGTTTGAACCTGGTCGTCGAGCTGGCCGCCGCCCTCGAGGTGGACATCGGCGAGCTTCTCGACCCGAGCCCGCCCAACCGCAGGGATGCGTTGGAGATCGCACTGCTCAGATCGCAGGAATCCCCTTTCTTCGACTCGCTCCAGCTCCCCGCGGTCAAGCCGAGCGCCAAGCTCGACAACGAGACCCTGACCCATCTCGTCGGCCTTCACGAGGCGTTGCGGGAGCGGTCCAACCTCGGATCGGCCGGCTCCGAGGAGGTGCGGCGGGCGAACGGAGAAATGACGTCGTGGCTCGCCGGGAAGGATGGCTATCTCGAGGAGGTGGAGACCGAGGCGCGAAACGCCCTCTCGTCGAGTGGGTACCCAGGTGAGGGACCTTTCTCCTCGCGGAACCTCCTCGATCTGACCGCCAGCGCCGGCTTCGAGCTGCATCCGGTAGAGGACATGCCCTCATTCGCGAGGTCGATAATCGACCTCGACCATCATCGGGTCTATATCGCCCAACGAGACGCCTTACGCACCCGTCAGGCCCGTAAGGCGGTCTTGCAAACCCTCGCCGGCTTTCTGCTCGGCCATGAGACAGACCCCGATCTCGACACTTTCCTTCGCCAGCGGGTCGAGACGGCGTATTTCGCCGCGGCGGTGCTGGCGCCGGAGGATGCAGTCGTGGCCAGGCTGAGTGGGGCGAAGGACAACCACGACATCGATGTCGAGGACGTCAAGGAGCTCTTCTATGTCTCATACGAGATGGCCGCGTGGCGAACCGTGAACCTGGCGACACGCCACCTCGGCCTGAGGACACATCTCATCGTCAGTGATGCGATGGGGACGGTGGTCAAGGCCTACAGCAACGACTCGGCGCCGATCCCACGAGATGCCGAAGGCGGGATGGAGACCCAGCGTCTCTGCCGACGGTGGGGTGCCCGGATCACCTTCGACTCCGCGGAGCGATACGGCACTCACCATCAGTACACCGATACGCCTGACGGGACTTTTTTCTGCACCACGCACATCGAGGCGGGACGAGACCCCGGTCATGCCGTAACGGTTGGGGTCCCATTCGCCGAGGCGCGCTGGTTCCGTGGTCGGGACACCGTGAACCGGCAGACCTCGACATGCCCCGACCCGAGTTGTTGCCGGACGGCGGCGCCGGACCTGCAAGAGAAGTGGTCGGACAAGGTCATAGTCTCGGCTCGTTCCCAGAGCCGGATCCTGGGTCTGCTCGCCCCCGATCCCTACCCCGAACTAGACATGCCCGAGGTCCTCGACCTGGTCGAGACCCATTCGGAAGGCTGATCAGCTCGAGGTGTCCTCGATGAATTCTCGCAAATGGCCAGCTAGGGCCAGCAGCGATTGACGCTGCAGGTACATCATGTGGCCCGCCTCGTAGTACTCCATCCGGATGTTCTTGCGGAGTGATTCGTCCAGCCCCAGATGGCTGATGGTGTAGTGGGTGGCGAAATGGGGCGTCGCGAGGTCGTAGTAGCCGCTGGCAACGAACACCTCCAACTGCTGCGATCGGGAAATGACATCCCTTAGCTGCTCCGAGGTGTCGACGTAGTGCCCCTTGAATTCTTCGTAGTCCCAGGATTCGTTGACCTTCATGCTCAGGGTCTCGTAAAACGACTCGTTCTCGAAACCGAGCTCGACCCGCAGGTAGTCGTTCAGGGTGGCGGTGAAGGGCCCGCCGATCTGATCGTGGGAGGGGTCGTTCTCCAGGTTGTCCCCTGCGGCGATTCGGTCGATCCCGGTGAAACGCGAGTCGAGCCTGCCGACCGTGCGTCGCTGGTCCCTCATCAGCTCCTTGCAGAAGCGATGGATATGGAGTCTGAGGTTGTAGCGATCGATGTAATCGGTCGAGAGCCCGGTGTAGGCCGCGAGCTTGGCCGTCACACGCTTCCGTTCAATGTCTTCGAGTGCATCACCCCGGGCCAGAGCCGACCAGTAGGGGCCGATGGCGAACTCCTCCACCTCATTCAGGAGGTCGCGGAGCTCGCGCCGCTGGAGCTTGGATGAGAGCCGGCCGTGAAACCAGGCAGTGGCGGCGTAGGTGGGGAGGAACACCATGAAGGGGAGGTCGTTCCCCGGTCGGAAGACGAGAGCATCGGGCTCCTGGCCGATCGTCTGGAAGTTGAGAGCCGAAGAGATCAGGATGAGCCCGTTGAGCTCCGTGCCTTTGTTGGTGAACAAACTGTGGGCGATCGCTGCCCCTCTCGTGGTCCCGTAGCTCTCCCCCGCGACGTACTTGGGGGAGGCCCAGCGCCCGTTCCGGTTCAGATAGGAGACGATGAAGTCGGTGAAGGCGGCGATGTCCTTGGAGAAATGATGGAACTCCTTCTCCTTGTCCTTGGGGGCGGCGGTGGAGAAACCGGTCCCGATCGCATCGACCAGTACCACATCCGCCACGTCGAGGATCGACTGCTCGTTGTGGATCAGCCGGCCCGGCACCGAGACCTTGAAGCCGCCCTCGTCGAACTCCACCCGGCGGGGCCCGAGTAGCCCGAGGTGGAGCCAAACAGTGGAGGACCCCGGTCCCCCGTTGAAGGCGAACACGATTGGCCGGGACGCCGGGTCGGCATCGTCTTCGGTGTATGCGACGTGGAAGAAGACCGCCTTCTTGTCATCTTCCTGTTCGACGATCTGGGTGGCAGCGGTTGCGGTGTAGGAGACCTTGCGGCGACCGAACTTCCCGGCGTACTTCTTGGAGACGCTCCTCTCTTCGATCTCGGGAGAGGGAGAAGCCCCCTCTTCGACCTGGGCGTCCTTCTCTTCTGACATGACCCGAATCTAGGGCGTCCTCTCCCGCCCGTCGTCGTCGATCCAGTCTTCTGCTGTCACCCCGAGGCCCTCGGCGATCCGGTTGATGTAGTTGAAATAGGCGACGACCTGGACACAACTGGAGATCGCCCTGTCGTCATAGCCGTGCTGCCTCAACTCGGCGACATCTTCTGCGCCAACCGAGGAGCAGTCGTCGGTCAGCCGCTCGGCGAAGCGGAGCAGGGCCATGGTGGCGTCGTCGAGGCCTGCGCTCCGCCAGTCCTCGGCGAACCGGTCCACTACGTGCTGGTCGTCGACCTCATCCCGGAGGTCGTGTAGGTGCGCCGTTATTCAGTAGTGGCACTGGTTCACCTCTGAGGTGACGACGGCGATCATCTCGCGCTGCGCCCGGGTCAGGGGCGAATCGCCGAACATGATCGTGGAGTAGAGCCGCATCGAGTCCCGCATCACCTCGGGTAGCTGGCTCTGGATGGAGACGATATTCCAGATCCGCCCGGCCCTTCTCGTGGCGGCGTCGTATTCCCGCCTGGTAACGCCGGCCGCCTCGTCGGCGGGTGTCACGTGAACGTGGGGCATGCCTCAACCGGCGAGGAACAGCGCCGGCTCCTCCAGGTTCTCGATGACCAGCGCCATAAACCGTCGCCCCTGGGCGCCATCGATCACCCGGTGGTCGTAGGAGAGCGACAGGGGCATCACGGGAGCGATGGCCAGGTCCCCATTGTCGACCACGACCTTCTCCTGCGCCCTCCCCACCGAGAGAATGGCCGTCGTCCCGTAGGGCACGATCGGCGTCCCCTGGCCGCCACCGACCGCCCCGATGTTGGAGACCGTGAAGGTCTGGCCGGACAACTCGTCGGGGGCAAGTGATCGCTCCCGCGCCCCGTCCCCGAGGCGCCGCACCTCGGAGGCGATGTCGAGCACTGGGCGCGATCCGGCATCGCGGATCACGGCGACGAGAAGACCATCAGGCGTGTCGACCGCGATCCCCACGTGATAGGCGGTGTGGACGATCAGGTCGTCGCCGTCGAGGGTGGCATTGAACTCGGGAAATGCCTCGAGGGCCGGCACCACTGCCTTGATCACCAGTGCCTCCATGGGGAGCTTCACATCGTGACGTGCGCTGAGTGCTGACTTGATCTCGACGAGCCGGGTGGCGTCGACCTCGTCGAAAGTGGTGACGTGGGGTATCTCGGCCCAACTCTTCGCCATGTTGGCTGCGATAGTCCGGCGCAATCGTGACAAGGGGCGGCGCTCGTCCTCACGGGCACCGACCGGAGTCGATCCGGGCGTCGGAGCCTGCTCAGACGGCTCCTCCCCGGGCATCTGAGCCCCGGTGGTCGCTTGGCCGGCCGCCAATACGTCCTCCCGGGTGATCCTGCCCTCCGGGCCCGATCCCTCGATCTGCTCGAGTTCCACCCCCATGTCCCGAGCCAGCTTGCGCACGATCGGAAGGGCTTTGACTGCCGTCGGCGTTCCGTCGAGCTCGGTCGCTCCGGCCGCGGAGAGGATCTCGGCCTCCTCGTTGAGACTGCCGACGATCGGCGGTGCGGTGTGAGACGGCCCAGGCTCGGGCACGTCGGGCGTCGAGACCTCAGCCTCGCCCTCCTCCCCGATCACAACCAGGACGGATCCGACCCCAATCGTCTCGCCCTCGGCCCCGCCATGTCGCAGGACTGTGCCGGCATAGGGCGATGGGATCTCGACCACGGCCTTATCGGTCTCGACCTCGACCACCGGCTGGTCGGCCTCGACCCGCCCACCTTCGGGGACGAGCCAGCGCACGATCTCTGCCTCGGTAAGGCCTTCGCCGATGTCCGGGAGCAGGAATTCTCTCGCCATCAGGACTCCAAGGTCTCCTGTGCCACCCGCACGATCCGGTCCACACTCGGAAGGTAGTGGCCCTCGGACCGCTTGAGGGGGAAGACGGTGTCCCAGCCCGTGACCCGCCTCACCGGCGCTGCCAGCGAGTAGAGGGCCCGCTCCTGGACTATCGCCGCCACCTCGGCACCCATACCCGCCGTTCGGGGTGCCTCATGAATCACGATCACGCGGCCCGTCTTGGTGGCCGAGCGGACAATGCCCTCGGCATCGATCGGGGAAAGGGTGCGCAAGTCGAGGACTTCCACCGATGCCCCGGACTCCTCCAGCCGGGTCGCCGCCGCCCGAGTCTCCTTCATCATCGCCCCCCAGGACACCAGGGTGATGTCCTCGCCTTCACGCTCCACCCGGAGTGGGCCGATCTCTGTTGTGTAGTACATCTCCGGCACTTCTTCTTTGACCGCCCGGTAGAGACGGATCGGCTCGAGGAACAGCACGGGGTCTGGGTCCTCGATGGCAGACAACAGCAACCCGCGCGCGTCGGAAGGGGTCGACGGAACAACCACTTTCAGCCCCGGGATGTGGGCGTAGATCGCCTCGGTGGACTCGGAGTGATGCTCGGCGGCGCCGATCCCCCCGCCGAAAGGCACTCTGATCACCAGAGGCGCCGTGAAACGCGAATTTGAGCGGTTCCGGATGCGGGCGACGTGGTTGATGATCTGGTCGTAAGCCGGATAGGAGAAACCGAGAAACTGCAGTTCGGCCACCGGCCGCATCCCTGCGATCGCCATCCCGAAGGCCGCTCCTACGATGCCCGATTCCGCCACCGGGGTGTCGAAGACACGGTCTTCACCGTATTTGTCCCGCAACCCGTCGGTGATCCGGAACACGCCTCCGGTCCGTCCGATGTCCTCGCCGAGGAGCACCACGCGGTCATCGGACTCAAGAGCAGTCGCCAGCGCCGCGTTGAGAGACTGGGCCAGGGTGATCTCGCTCATCTGCCGATCTCCCCCAGCTGCTCCCGGATTGGAGCCGTGGGCTGCTGGTACATGCGGAGCAGCATCTCGTCTGCTGTGGGCTGAGGCAGCGCCTCCGCGATCGCCACCGCCTCCTCGATCAATTCCGTTGCTCGGCTCTGGAGCTCGCCCTGCCATTCGGGGGTCCAGCCATCGGCCCTCTCGAGAAGGAGCCGCACCCGCTCGAGGGGATCGCGCTCTCGCCACCCTTCGGCTTCGTCCTCATCGCGATATCGACCCGGATCGTCCGAAGTGGTGTGGGGGCCGAGGCGGTAGGTCAACGCCTCGATGAGGGTCGGGCCTTCGCCGTTGCGGGCCCTGGCCACGGCGGAGCCCACCACCTCGAGAACGGCCGCCACGTCGTTTCCGTCGACGAGGAATCCCGGCATCCCATATCCCTCAGCCTTCATCGCAATCGACTCGGAGCGTGTCTGCTCGTCGCGGGGATAGGAGATGGCAAAGCCGTTGTTTTGGCAGAGGAAGACAGTCGGCGTGTTGAAGACCGCGGCGAAGTTCATCGCTTCGTGGAAGTCTCCCTCCGAGGTGGCGCCATCACCGAACGATGTCAGGGCAACCCGATTCGATCCGTTGAGCGCCTCAGCCCAGGCCAATCCCACTGCGTGAATCATGTGGCCGCCGACGGTGATGGATGGGGGGAGGACGTTGACCCCCTCAGGAGGCTGTCCCCCCCGCTCGTCCCCGGTCCGACCGGCGACGAGGAGACTCCACGGATATCCGGCCCTCCACATCAGTGCGGCATCGCGATAGGTGGCGGCGACCCAATCATCTGATCGCAATGCGGCCGCCGCCCCGATCTGCGCCGCTTCCTGACCCTCGAAGGGGGCATAGGTGGCCAGCCGTCCCTGCCGCTGCAACGCCATGCACTTGTGGTCGTAAGTGCGCGCCTCGATCATGTCGCTGTACAGCCGGCGCATCTCCTCGAGCGTGAAGGGGAGACGATCGGTGACAATCCCGTCCGGGCTGATCAGGGTGCGCATGCCGGCGGAGAGCTTATCTGCCGCCCGGTTCACGCCAGTTGAGGCCCGGGTGCTCGCCTAGACCGCGGCGCCCTGGGCGGCGAGGACTTCTTCCATCTCCTCGACGGTCATGAGTACGTCGCGGGCCTTGCTGCCATGAGAGGGCCCGACCACACCACGACTCTCGAGGATGTCCATCACCCGTCCCGCCCTGGCGAAACCGATGCGCAGCTTGCGTTGAAGCATCGAGGTCGAGCCGAGCTCGCTCCGGACCACGAGATCCATGGCCTGGCGGACCAAGGCTTCCTCCTCATCGTCGACCTCTTCGGCCTGAGCTGCCGCGGCGGCAGCCGCCGCCACGAGGACCTCTTGGTCCTCGTACTTGGCCTCCTGCTGCTTTCGCACCCAATCGACGACCGCGTGTACCTCGCTCTCCCGCACCCAGGCGCCCTGGATCCGGTGCGGGCGTGGTTCCTTGGCCGTGACTACCAGCATGTCGCCCATGCCGATCAGCTTCTCGGCCCCGGCCCCATCGATGATGACTCGGCTGTCGGTCTGGGACGCGACGCTGAAGGCGAGACGGCTCGGGATGTTGGCTTTGATGACACCGGTGATCACGTCGACCGACGGACGCTGGGTGGCAACGACGAGGTGGATCCCGACAGCACGCGCCATCTGGGCGATGCGGACGATCGACTCCTCGACTTCCCGTCCCGCCACCATCATGAGGTCGTTCAACTCGTCGATCAGGATCACTATGTAGGGGAACCGATCGAACCCGTCGGGATCGAGCGCACCGGCGTCCCATTTCGACCGGTAACCCTCGATATCGCGGACCTTTGCATCGGCGAGCAGGTCGTAACGACGATCCATCTCCGCCACTGCCCACTTCAGGGCGTCGTTGGCCTTCTTCGGGTTGGTGATGACTCTCGTCAACAGATGGGGCACCCCGTTGTACTGGCCGAGTTCGACGCGCTTGGGGTCGACCATGATCACGCGGACGTCGTCGGGGTGGGTCCTCATCAACAGCGAAGTGACTATGGAGTTGATACAGGAGGACTTCCCGGCGCCCGTGGCTCCGGCGATGAGAACGTGGGGCAATTCCGACAGGTTCAGCAGCTTGGGGAGCCCCGAGATGTCCATTCCCAGCCCAACGGTCAGCGGATGGGTGTCGACCGCCGCCTCGGCGCTGGACAGGATGTCGCCGAGCGAAACCAACCGGCGCTTGGCGTTGGGGACCTCGACCCCGATGGCCGATTTGCCCGGTATCGGGACCAGGATCCGCACGTCGGGTGTGGCCAGGGCATAGGCGATGTCGTGTGAAAGGCTCGAGACACGATTGACCTTGACTCCAGGGGCGAGCTCGATTTCGTACCTGGTGACGGTGGGCCCGGGCACGATCTTGGTCAGGTTGGCATCGACGCCATGCTGGATCAGCGTCTCTTCCAGCTGGCGGGCAGTGTCCTCGAGTGCACGTTTGTTGATCTCCCCGCCGGTCCCCTCGTCGAGGAGGCTGAGCGGTGGCAGCTTGTATCCGCTGCTTGTCGCGTTGGTGGACGACGGCATGGGGACGGGCTCAGGTTTGGGGGTGGCGGCCTCTTTAGGCTTCTCTGTCTTGGGACGTGCGGGCTTGGGGCGCTCGTGCCGACCACGGCCGTCGGGCGCCGCCTTAGCGACCCGATCGGACACGTGGGCTGGCCGCGCCGCGGGGGTGCCGATCATTGCTGAGGATGCCATCTTCCGGGTCGATCGATACAGGTCGGCAATTCCCGCCGCCAGCTCGCGGACGCTGGTCTGGGTCATGATGAGGACGCCCATCCCCATCGCCGAGGCGAGCACGACGAACGCTCCCCACATCCCAAGGACTCTCCGCATCGGAAATGCGATGAGCGAGCCGACAGCGCCACCCCGCTCTTCGACCAGCTCCAGGCTCGGCGCCAGGGCAACGGCACCGGTCATGAGATGAAAGAGGGCCAGTGAGCCGAGGAAGGTGACGATGCCTCCGGCGATCAGTCGCTTGGCGCCGTCCCGGGGCTTGCCGACGATCATGGCGACTCCGATGCCTGCCAGAGCCACCGGGAGGGCGAAGCGCCATACTCCGAACAGGAAGCGGCTGCCTCCGGCCATGCCTTCGCCGACCGGACCGGCGAGATCGACAAAAGCGAGCAGGACCAGGATGGCGAGAACCACGAGGATCATGCCCCAGATGTCGTCGGTCTGACGCCCGAGGGTGTTGCGCACCGAACCGCGTACCACCACCAGCTTCTGGCGGATCGCGCTCAGAGGCGCCGTCTTCTTTTTCTTCGCTGTGGACACCCGTCTCCGCCCGGAGGACCCCTTCCGGGTGGGTGTCCTGGTTCCCATGTGTTCAGAAACAATACATGGGAGTTGGATTTGGTCGTGGAATGGTCACGGGACTGGTTCCGGGTGTCGGAGAACGTAACGAGATGACCCGCGTCCCGGCTCGAGGAGGAGAGGCTCCCTCCGGCTACAGCTCCATGACGACCGGCACGATCACAGGGCGGCGGGCCGTCTCGGCGCGGATGACCCGCCCCACTGCCTGACGGATCGTCTTCTGCAGCTCGCCGATGTCGGATCGGCCCGAGGCATGCTCGACGATGGCCTCCGTGACCGCATCCGCCGCTTTGGTCAACACGGTGCCTGGGTCATCCATCAGACCGTGGCTGTCGAGATCCGGCCCGTACAGCACCTCACCGGTGTCGTGATCGATGCCGACTGTGACCACCACCACACCTTCGTCGGCCAGATGGGAGCGGTCTCGCAGGACTGCCGACTGGACGTCTCCGACGGCAGAGCCATCGAGGTAGACGTAACCGGCCGGGACCGCCCTCCTCTGGACCTGTGTCTTCTTTCCGTTGAGGATCACCCGGTCGCCGTCCTCCAGGACGTCGACGTGGCGCACTCCCATCTGCCGCGCCAGTTCGGCGTGGGCGTGGAGATGCCGGTACTCCCCATGCACCGGGACAAAGGCCTGGGGGCGGACCAGGTTGAGAAAGGTGAGAAGCTCCTCCCGGTTGGCATGGCCGGAGACGTGGACATGGGCGTTTGTCCCATGCACGACGCGCGCACCCCGCCGTATCAGGTTGGAGATCACTTTCGAGACCGCGGTCTCGTTGCCCGGGATCGGCTTGGCCGAGATCAGAACTGTGTCGCCCTCACCGAGCTCGACGAACTTGTGCTGGCCCTGCGACATGAGCGAAAGCGCCGCGAACGGCTCGCCTTGACTGCCGGTGGTGATCAGGAGCTGCTGGTTCGCAGGCAGCTCCGCCAGCTCCTTGATGTCCATCACCGATTTGGGTGGCACGTCGAGCTCTTTCAGTTCGGCGGCCAGGGTGGTATTTCGGTGCATCGAGCGCCCGAAGAACGCCACCTTGCGGCCGTTGCGGATGCCGGCGTCAGCGATCTGCTGGACCCGGTGGATGTGTGAGGCGAAGCAGGCGGCGATCACTCTTCCTTCGGCATCCCGGATGACGTCGGTGATGGGCTGACCGACCGAGCTCTCCGACGGCTCGAATCCCGGTCTCTCGGCATTGGTGGAGTCCGCGAGCAGGATCCGCACTCCGCGCCGGCCCAGTGTCGCGAAGGCCGGGAGGTCGGTCGGTACCCCATTTATCGGTGTGGGGTCGAGCTTGAAGTCCCCCGAGTGGAGGATCACTCCCTCGGGTGTCTCGACGGCCACTGCGGTGGCATCGGGAACCGAGTGACTGACCGGGATCAGCTGGAACCGGAACGGAGCGTGATCGATCCATTGCTTGACCTTGACCTGGCGAAGCTCGGCCTCCACACCGAGCTCATCGATTCGGCCTCGGGCCAGCTCTATGGTGAATTTGGTCCCATAGACGGGGACATTCACCTCCCGCAGAAAGTAGGCGAGGGCGCCGGTGTGATCTTCGTGACCATGGGTGAGGATGACGCATTCGACATCCCCCGACCGCTCCGTGAGCCATGACCAGTCGGGGAACACCAGGTCGACACCCAGCATGTCCTCCTCGGGGAACATGAGGCCACAATCGATCAGGGCGATTCTCCCGTCGACTTCGACAGCCGCACAGTTGCGGCCGATCTCCCCGAGACCGCCGAGGAAGGTGACCGAGACGCTCACAAGCCCTGAAGGGCGCCGACCGCCTTCTCGACGACGACCAGGGTCTCCTCGGACGCGTTGACCAGAGGAAGTCTCACGTCGCCAACCGGCTCCCAGAGCCGATCCATGGCGCCTTTCACGGGTGCGGGGTTGGTCTCGAGGAAACATGCCTCGCACAGAGGCAGAAGCAAATGGTGGAGCCGGCGCGCCTCTACGACGTCACCAGACAACGCCGCCCGGACCATCGCAGCGACGGCTCTCCCGGCGAGATGGGACACGACCGAGACCACACCCACCGCACCAACCGCCATCATCGGCCAGGTGAACGAGTCCTGGCCGGAATAGACGGTCAGTCCGGGAACCCGGTTGATCGTGTGACCGGTGAACTCGATGTCGAGGACGGCATCCTTGACAGCCACGATGCTCTCGTGCTCGACGAGCCGGGCCAGCGTGTCGATCTCGATCCTCGATCCCGTGCGCCCCGGGATGTTGTAGAGCATCACCGGCAGACCGACATCGGCGATCGCGCTGAAGTGTGACACCAGCCCGGCCTGATCGGGCTTGTTGTAATAGGGCGTCACCGCCAGGATCCCGGCGCACCCGAGATCGGCCGCCCGCACCGTCAGCTCTACAGACTCCGCGGTGTTGTACGTGCCGGTCCCTGCGATCACGAATGTGTCCTTGCCCGCCACCGCATCGACGACTGTCTTGTAGAGAGCCACCTTCTCGACACTGCTGAGGGTCGGGGACTCACCAGTGGTGCCGGTGACGACAAGAGCGTCGCTTCCGTTGTCAGAGAGGAATCGGGCGAGACGCCATGCCTTCTCGTGGTCCACCTCACCCGAGACGGCAAACGGGGTGATCATGGCCGTGGCCACATGGCCGAACGGCGCAGACGGGAATGAGCTCACCGGACCCAGGTTACCGATCGATCCACTAGAACACTCGCATGGAGTTGCGTCTGCCCGCTCCGTGCCTGGTCGTGCTGGTCGGCGCGTCCAGTTCGGGCAAGAGCACCTGGGCTGCCCAGACCTTCCGGGACTCGGAGATCGTTTCGTCGGATCGGCTCCGCGGAATCGTGGGTTCGGGCGAGGATGACCAGCAGGCGGGCTCCGTTGCTTTCTCGCTCCTGGAGCAGATCGTCGAGGAGCGGATGCGGCGCCGGCTGACAACGGTGATCGACACCCTCGGCTTCGACCGGGACAAACGCCGGCGATGGGTGGGTATGGCTCACGACGCCGGGCTCCCCGCGTTCGCCGTCGTCTTCGACCCACCTCCCGAGCAGGCCCGCATCCGGAATACGGAGCGAGCCCGTCCCATCCCCAAGACGGTGCTTGACAAGCAGTTCGCTCGGTTCCGGGTGGTCCGGGCGGAGGTCGACGACGACGGCTTCGACAACGTCATGGTCGAACAGCCCGTTGCGGTGGTCGCTCCCTCGATCGTCGCAGCAGGCCATGAGGTGGCCCAGGATCGTGCGGGAGCCCGGCCGAGGCATCGATTCGGACTAGTGGTAAACCGATTCGACTGGGGCGAGGACCGCTCCCGGATGGCAGTGAATCTCACCTCGATTGCCTCGCGGGCCGAGGCGGCGGGATTCGACGACCTGTGGGTCATGGACCACTTCCGGCAGATCCCTCAGGTCGGCCGGCAATGGGAGGACATCCCCGAGGCTTACACCACCCTCGCCTACCTGGCCGGGGTGACGAGCCGAATCAGGCTGGGAGCATTGGTGACCGGGATCGGGCACCGCCATCCAGTGGTCCTCGGCAAGATGGTGGCCACGCTCGATGTCCTTTCCGGTGGAAGAGTCACCCTCGGTCTCGGAATCGGTTGGGACCGCAAGGAGCACGAGGGGTACGGGATCCCCTTCCAACCGGTCCCGGCCCGATACGAACAGCTGGAGGACACCCTCCGCATGCTTCCTCTCTTGTGGGGCAAGGGCTCGCCGTCGTTCTCCGGCGTGACGTTCTCGGCCCCCGATTTGATCTGCTATCCGCGACCGATCCAGGACCCGATCCCAATCCTCATCGGCGGATCCGGAGAACGACGAACGCTCCAACTGGTCGCCCGATATGGCGATGCCTGCAATCTCCTGGGACGACCCGAGGTGGTCCGCCGCAAAGTCGAGGTCCTCCACGATCATTGCGCGGACATCGAGCGCGACCCGAAGGAGGTCGAGGTCACGCATCTGGTCGATGTGCTGGCGGCGCCGGATCGCGGCCGTCTGCGGGACCGGGTGGAGCAATTGCGAGGGCGAAACATGTCAGCCGAAGCGTTCATGGCTCGTTACAACGCCGGTGTCATCAAGGACCAAATCGATCACATCGCCGGGTACCGGGCGGCAGGGGCCACCCACTCCATGGTGACGATGCCCGACGTGCACCTGGAGGGGAGCATCGAGGCATTCGGACAGGTAATTGCAGCCATGCCGCGCCCTTAGACTGGCGAGATGGCTGTCACCTCAACGATGCTCGCGCTCGGCACAAAGGCGCCCGACTTCACCCTTACCGACGTCGTCTCGGACCGAGAGGTCTCACTTGGCGACTTCAACGGCTCGAAGGGCATGCTCGTGATGTTCATCTGCAACCACTGTCCCTACGTGCAGCATGTGCGCGACGAACTGGCGCGTTTCGGGAGGGACTACCAGGACGACGATCTCGGGATCGTGGCGATATCAGCGAACGACGCCGACCAGTACCCGGACGACGGCCCCGAGGCGATGAGGAAGGAAGCCCTCCGCAATGGCTATACCTTCCCCTACCTCTTCGACGCCGACCAGACCGTTGCCTCCGCCTACACGGCCATGTGCACCCCGGACTTCTTCTTGTTCGACGCGAATCGGGAGCTGGTCTACAGGGGCCGATTCGACGATTCGAGACCAAACAGCGGCTCCGCGGTCACCGGAGCCGACCTCCGAGCGGCAGTGGACGCCGTGCTGTCCGAGCATCCGGTGAGCGCCGACCAGTGGCCCTCGATGGGCTGCTCGATCAAATGGAAGCCGGGCAATGTTCCCGCCTACTTCGGGGCTGCCTGAGGAAGCGTCCTACGTTCGACGTTTTGCGTTTACCAAAGAAGGAGGCCCTCCGTGGCCAAACAGTATCCATCACCCCCCGACCTGACCATCGATCTCGACAAGGGCTACACGGCCACTCTCGACACCAACCACGGCGAGATCGTCATCGAGCTCGATCCGGCCCGCTCACCGCTGACCGTGAACAACTTCGTCTTCCTCGCTCGTGACGGTTACTACGACGGTGTCGTTTTTCATCGCGTCATCGAGAACTTCATGATCCAGGGCGGTGACCCGACCGGGACTGGGACGGGTGGGCCGGGGTACAAGTTCCGCGACGAGATCGAGGGTCAGGGCAACTATGCCCGGGGAACGGTGGCTATGGCCAACGCCGGGCCGAACACCAATGGCTCCCAGTTCTTCATCTGTCACACCGATGCCGGGCTTCCTCACTCTTACACCATCTTCGGGAAGGTGACGTCGGGCATGGACGCCGTGGACTCGATCGCCACTACCTCGACCGATCGCGGAGACAGACCCGAATCGGAGGTTGTCATCACCAAGGTGACCATCACGGAGGACTGACCGATTTCGGCACACAATCGCTCAGATTCCACTAGCGTTCCGCCGGCTGCTTCGGCGGCGACTCGTTGGCTTCCCGTCCAGCATTGCGACCGGATCGAGGGCAGGGTCGTACCGGACACATGGCGAAGGGCTGCCAAGAGGCCCTTCAATAGAAAGGATGACGGGACGTCATGAACATCTACGTGGGGAACCTTCCCTTCAGCACAACCGCCGCCGACCTGGAAACCCTTTTCGGCGAGTACGGGGCGGTGGACAACGCCGCGATCATCAACGATCGCGAGACCGGCCGCTCACGCGGGTTCGGGTTCGTGGAGATGGCGAACGACGCAGGCGCGAAGGCCATCGAGGAGCTCGATGGGGCCGATTACAACGGGCGCAACCTCAAGGTGAACGAGGCCAGACCTCGCGAGGAGCGCGGTCCGCGTCGGTAGCCGACGCCCAATCGACATAGTCGGTACCCCACGCCCAATCGACACGGTCGGTAACCGACGCCTCTCGACAAACCCGCTGACTCAGACCGATCGATCCCGGTGATCGTGCCGTCCCGGGACTGGGCGGTGAGCCGGATCGTCGATGAAGAGCCTCTCTCCCTCGACATGGAGGAGATTGGGACCATAGGCGGCGGTCAGATTCTCGAGAGTGAGTACTTCCTCGGCACTGCCCGAGGCGACCACGCGGCCGGCGAGAAGAACCACATGATCGGCGACCTCCGCCTCGGCGAGGTCGTGGGTCGTCATCACGATGGTGCACCCGGTCCGGGTCTCGTCGTGGATGACCTGGTCGATGGCCTGGGCAGATGTCAGGTCGAGACCGGTCAGCGGCTCGTCGAGGAGCAGGATCTCGTGCTCCTGAGCGAGGCCCTGGGCGACCAGCACCCGCTGTCGCTGCCCACCCGATAGCTCACGAAGATGGTGGCCCGCCAGATGGGTGATGCTCATCCTGCCCATCGCCTCGTCGACTGCGACGTGGTCTCCGACATCGAGACGGCGGCTGGCACCGGCATATCTCCCCATCGTCACCACCTCCCTGACGGTCACCGGCAGAGTGTCGTTGACCTTGGTGCTCTGCATGACGTAGGAAATCCTTTGCGCCGAGCCGTCGCGCTGCGGCACATCGATCGACCCACCCACGGGATCGATGAGCCCGGCCATCGCACCGAGGAGGGTCGACTTACCCGATCCATTGGGGCCGATCAACACGGTGATCCCACCTCGCGGGATTTCGAAGGATGATTCGGCGAGGGCGATGTTGGAGTTGTAGGCGAGGACCAGATCCAGCGCCCTCACTGCGGCCGGCCTCATCGGCATCTGACGCAACAGCCGTCGACCTCGAGAGAATGCCCGCCAGCGGAGAACGAGGCGAGCCCCGAGACTTGCCCGACGAGACGCTCCAATTCCAGTTCCAGCCCTTCCGGAAGCTCGATGTCCTCGACCGCCCCACACTCGATGCACACGAGATGATGATGATGGCCGGCCAACCATTCCGCCATCTCGTACCTGGTAATGCCCCTGGCGCCGTGGTGAGGCTCCACCACACCCGCCTCCTCCAGGACCGCCAACGATCGATAGACCGATGACACCGGCACTTCGCCACCCATCTCCAGATGGAGCTCGGCCGCCGAGCGTGGCCCATCGACGCGCTCCAGAGCAGCCACCACGTGACGTCGGCCGGTGGTGTAGCGCACGCCGGTCTCGGAAAGCCTCTCCTCGATCCGTCGATCGTGGATTGGCATTGCCCTGTGGACATTTCTAGGCTCTTTGATAATGATTCTCATTATAGGGTCAGGGTTGAGAGACGCAATATGAGGGGTCTCGTCCGCCTGTCGGCGATCCCGCTCAGCTTCTCTCTGGCGATGGTCGCATGCGCCGGGTCGGCCAATCCGGAAGATCGAGGTCTCCGGGTGGTGGCCACGACTTCGATCCTGGGTGACATCGCCGCGAACGTGGTCGGTGACGAAGGAGAAGTGGAAGTACTGATCCCGATCGGGGTGGACGCACACGACTTCTCGCCGTCCTCTCAGCAGGCAAGCCTGCTGGCCGGGGCGGATCTGGTGGTCGCCAACGGGTTGGGTTTGGAGGCAGGGCTGGAGGACGTGCTCGAAACGGTCGCGGACGACGGGGTGGAGGTCCTGGAGCTGGCGCCCCTGGTCGATCCGATCGAATTCCGGGACGGCGGCGCTGCGGACCCACATTTCTGGATGGATCCGATCCGGGTCGGTGAGGCCGCTGTCGCCCTGGGCGATGTGCTCGACGACCATCGACCGGGTGGCTGGCAGGACCGGGCTGCCTCCTATGCCGCCGCAATGAACGCCACCGATCAAGAAGTGGCGGAATTGCTCTCCCCCCTGCCCGAAGATCGACGCGAAATGGTGACCAACCACGAGGCGTTCGGTTACTTCGCCGAGCGCTACGGGTTCGAGATACTCGGCGTCGTGCTGCCTGGGGGCTCGACGCTCGCCGAGCCGTCTTCAGCAGAGCTGGCCGCGCTGGTGGATGTCATGGAGCAGTCGGGCACGACGACGATCTTCGCCGAGACGACAGAGCCGACCACACTCGCCAACGCTGTGGCTGCCGAGTTGGGGAATGACGTAGAAGTGGTCGAGTTGTTCACCGAGTCGCTGGGCGCACCGGGATCCGGGGCCGAGACGCTGTCGGAGATGCTCCTGACCAACACGGGGCGAATCTCCGAGGCCCTGGGATGACGCCGTTAGCGGCGACGTGATGGACTGGCTGACCGAGCCCTTCGAGCTAGCCCTCCAGCAGAGGGCACTCATCGCCGGAGTCCTTGCCGCCGTGGCCTTGTCCCTGGTTGGCACCTGGGTGGTGATCAGGGGAATGACCTTCCTCGGCGACGCTCTGGTACATGGTGTCGTCCCTGGGATTGCCATCGCGATCATCTTCGAATTCAACGTCCTCCTCGGCGCGGTTCTCGCCGCCATCGTGATGATCGGCGGCATCAACCTCGTCCACCGCCAGACCGGATTCTCCGAGGACACCGGCATCGGTCTCCTGTTTGTGGGGATGCTGGGCCTGGGCGTGATCCTGATCTCGAAGACCGACTCGTTCGCCGGCAACCTGACGACGATCCTCTTCGGCGATGCGCTGGGCGTCAGCGGAGAAGACCTGATTGCGCTCGCCGTCGTCGCGGTGATCGTCCTCGCCATGACCATCGCCTTCTATCGCCA
>JBEVJN010000021.1:0-7743 GCA_040510135.1 Acidimicrobiia bacterium
GAGTCCGTCTCACCGACCATCCCGCTGAGGACTTCGACGCGGTCTGGTCGCCTGATGGCACCATGATCGCGTTCCGGTCGCATCGAGACGGCAATGAGGAAATCTACGTGATGGCCTCGGATGGGAGCGGACAGCGAAACGTCACGATGCACCCGGCAAGTGACTACTCACCAGCATGGTCGCCGGATGGAACCAGAATCGCCTTCGCAAGTGATCGAGACTCGGATTCTGGAGGGAATGAGATCTACACGGTGATGGTCGACGGTTCCGAACCCACCCGGCTTACGTTCGGCGGCGGGATCGATGAGTACCCCAGTTGGTCACGGGATGGCAAGCAGGTTGCCTACGCATGTACAGGAGGCCGCCGTTTGTCCGATGGGGGTGGCGATTTCGAGATATGCGTCATGAACTCGGACGGCAGCAACCAACGACAACTCACCAACGCGCCCGGAATCAGCGAGTACCCAGCCTGGTCGCCTGATGGATCGAGCATCGCGTTCATGACCACTCGCGACGGTTGGCCCACCCTCCCGGATTATGTGCCACTCGGTTATGACCCGGGCGAGTTTGGCGAGCATGAAATCTATGTCATGGATGCGAACGGGGAGAACCCTCACAACATCACGCGCAATGGTCGAGAAAGCGAGGAGTTTCCAGCCTGGTCACCCGACGGAACCCACCTGATTTTTACCCGCTATGGGTGCCTCGTGGTCAGCAGTCGAGACGGATCCGCCTCGATTCAGATCACCGACACTTCGTGCGCAGATGGCTTTCCTGAGTGGCATGACTGACCGATCGGACCTCCAACCAGATCATGCATGCGAGGTCGTGGTGCGTAGGGTCGAACAAGGCGTGTGAGGGATTAAGGCGTCAACGAGCGCACCACCGGAGACGGTGTTTGTGCTCGGTTATGAGGTCCTGGCTTCCGACGAACGATAGGTACCTACTAGTGCCCTATTTATTCGCCTTGGACGCGTTCCGTTTCCAAATCTCACCGACTTGAACAACTCAACCATGAGCCGCCTGTACCGATTCGATTCTCGCTCTCGTTGAACGATGGATCGAGTTCATTACGATGTCACATCAGCAGGGGGAACGCGGCTTCCGCTGGAGCCGGAAACCGCGACTTGGTCGGGCAGCGTGGCTCCGCTCGGTCCACCCCAATCGCGATGCCGAGGAGGACTGATGGCCAGCACGATCGATGAAGAGTCAACGTCGGCCCAGCCTGGGACTGATCTGATGGATCTGGCCGCCAATGCACTTCTCGCCATCGGTTCCCGGATACGCCAGCTGCGCGGCGAACGAGATCTCACCCTGCAAGCGCTGGCTGAGATGACCGGGCTGTCGGCATCGCTGCTGAGTCTGGTCGAGCGGGGCAAGACCAGTCCTTCCATTGGGACCCTGGTAGCGATCGCTCATGCCTTCGACGTGCATATGACCGATCTCGTGCCTGGGGCCCCGCCGACCGAGGTGTTGCCGGTGCTCCGGCATGACGAGCAGCGTGTCTACGCCACTCCAGAGGGAGTCACCAGGCGGATTCTTCGTGACGACCGGATCCGGGGCCTCGAAGTTGCCCTGAATGAATACGGACCGGGTGGCCGAAGCGCCGATTCGCTGCTCCACCATGCCGGCTATGAGTACGGGGTGGTCATCGAGGGCACGCTCACGGTAGAAATGGACGGTGATGCCTACGAGCTTCGGCCGGGCGACTCGATCGCCTACGACTCGACGCATCCGCATCGGATCCTGAATCGAGGTCGGGGGGCGGCTAAGGCGATGTGGGTGAACCTTGACCGGTCCTGAGACGCGTTTGCGCTCAGTTAAGACGTTTGACCGTCGCTCGAGACGAGTGCCACACTTGCTTCGGTGAAGCCAGCGGCGTTCGACTACTTCGCTCCCGAGTCGCTGACCGAGGCCCTGACCCTGCTCCGAGATGTCGAGGGCGCCAAGGTACTTGCCGGTGGCCAGAGCCTGGTTCCCGCCATGAACTTCCGATTGACACGTCCGGGAGCGCTAGTCGACATCAACCGTGTGCCCGGGCTCGACAGCATCACCATCGACGGTGACGAGGCTCAGATCGGGGCCCTCACCCGTCACCGAGCTTTCGAGCAACCGGTCGTTCCTGGCCCACTGGGTCGACTCATGGTCGACATGGCCCACCATGTGGGTCATCTCCCGATCCGGGTGCGGGGAACGTTTGGGGGGAGCCTGGCCCATGCCGATCCTGCAGCCGAATGGTGCCTCCTCGCCCGCACACTCGACGCAACCATGATCGTGCGGGGCGCCGATCAGGAGCGGCGGATCCCGGCGTCCGAATTCTTCTCGACCATGTTCACGACCGCGCTGGAAGATGATGAGCTCCTCACCGAGGTTCGACTGCCACTGGTCGGAGACGGGCATCTGGTCGGATTCTCTGAGTTCAGTCGCCGGGTCGGCGACTTCGCCCTGGTGATGATCGCCGTTGTCGTCGAGGTGCGAGACGGCACCGTGACCGAGGCCAGGATCGGCGCGGGTGGCGTGTCCGATATACCCCTTCGGCTTTCCTCGGCGGAGGCTGCCCTCCAAGGAGGGACTTGGGACTCAGCCCTTTGGGCCGGAGCTGGCGAAGCGGGCCGTGCAGAGGTGGAGCCTTTCGAGGACATCCACGGCTCGACTGAGTATCGACGAGATCTGGTTGGCGCCCTGATCCAGAGGGCCTGCAGGCAGGCGACTGGATGAGCCTTGTCGGTGCCTCTATTCGCCGGTTGGAAGATCCGGACCTCCTGACTGGTCGCAAGCGATTCATTGCCGATCTGGCCGCCGGCTGCGATGCGGTCGCATTCGTTCGCTCTCCGGTGGCGGCGGCCCGAATCGTCGGGATGGAACGTCCCAATGGAGCCTCGGTTTTCACTGCGAACGATCTGTCTGGGGTTGGTTCCATCGAGCCGATCCTCTATCGACCCGACTACTTCCGAGCGCGACAACCGTTGCTCGCCCTTGACCGGGTCAACTATCTCGGGGAACCGATCGCGGCTGTCATTGCCCCTACCCGCCGGGAAGCAGAAGACGTGGCCGATGCGGTATTTGTCGACCTGGAGCTGGTAGAGCCGGTGGTGCACTCGTCTGGCGCCCTGACAGACCACAGCCCCATCGTTCATCAAGGTGCCGAGTCCAACGTCGTGGTGTCGGGTGTGATCGACACCGGCAACGTCGACGTGGTCTCGGTGTCCGCAGTCGAGCAGGTCGAACTGGATCTCACCTGTCACCGGCAGAGCGCATCTCCAATCGAGACCAGGGGAGCGGTGGCACGATATGACATGGAGGCGGCGAAGGTCACTCTCTACGCCTCGACCCAGATGCCCCACGTCTTGCGGACGGCGATCTGCGACTTACTGAACATGCAGGAAGCAGACCTGCGTGTGGTGGCCCCGGCGGTGGGAGGTGCCTTCGGCCAAAAGATGTGTCTCCCCGCCGAGTACGCGGTGATTGTCTGGCTTTCGAGGCACCTGCGGAGATCGTTGGCTTGGATCGAAGACCGCCGTGAGAACTTCACGTCCTCGTTCCACAGCCGGGACCATCGGTATTGGATCCGAGGGAGCTTCGATGGCGACGCCCGTCTCGTCGCTCTCGAAGGAGACCTGGTGGCCAATGTCGGCGCCTACTCCTGCTACCCGGTGACTTGGGGGGTGGAACCGCTGATGGCGATGGCCGAGCTCCCGGGCCCGTACGACTTCCAGTCATACCGGGTGCGGGCCAGGGGGGTCTCCACCAACACCTGTCCGATGTCGCCCTATCGGGGAGTCTCACGGCCTGTGCTGACCCTGGCCATGGAGCGGATGATGGACATAGCGGCCGAGCGCTTTGGACTCGACCCGGTTGAGATCCGACGTCGAAACCTGATCACCCAGTTTCCCTATCGATCAACGACCGGAATCGTCTATGACGAGGGCTCCTATGTCGCCTCCCTGGAGAAGGCAGCAGAGGTCGTGGACTTCGATTCCTTCCGACGCCGCCAGGCGGAGGCCAGAGACGACGGCCGCTTCCTGGGGATTGGCTTCTCGGTCTTCTCGGAACGAACCGGCTACGGCACCCCCGCATTTGCCCCGAGAAACATGGCTGTGACCCCCGGGTACGAGACGGTGGAGATGGCCATGGACCCTTCCGGAGGGGTCGAGGTCAGGATCGGGGCCAGCCCTCATGGCCAGGGCTTGGTCACGACACTGAGTCAGGTCGTCGCCGACGAGCTCGGCCTGCCCCTGAAGTCGATCCGAATCGTCCACGGCGACACCGACCGCTCACCCTATGGCTGGGGTACCTTCGCCAGCCGCTCGATGGTTATCAGCGGGGGTGCCACCAAGTTGGCCGCGGGGAGATTGCGTGATGCGATCGCGGCGGTGGCCGGCGACATTCTGGAGGCGGCTCCCGAAGACATTCGCCTCGCCGAGGGCCGGGCGGTGGTCCGTGGGACCGACCGCGGAGTGGAGATCTCAGAACTGGCCCGCCACGCGTACCACCACACCCCGAAACTCGCCTCCGACCGGGAGCCCGGTCTGAGGGCCAACGCCAGCTATGACCCTGCCGGGACGTTCTCAAACGCATGCCATGTCGCGATCGTGGAAGTGGACATCGAGACCGGCGGAGTTCGGCTCGACCGGTTTGTCGTGGTCGAGGATGCGGGGCTCCTCATCAACCCCGTCATCGTGGATGGCCAGATCGCGGGCGGAGTGGTGCAGGGAATCGCCAACGCCCTGTACGAAGAAGTGGTCTACGACGAGGCGGGCAACATCCTCACCACGACATTGTTCGATTACCTTCCACCAACCGCCTCGGAGATCCCGCCAATCGAGATCCATCATCTCGAGACCATCACCGATGCCTCGGTCACAGGTGCCAAGGGTCTGGGGGAGGGTGGCACGATTGGCGCCCCAGCGGCGGTCATCAATGCAGTGTCTGACGCCCTGCGACCGTTGGGTGTGCAGGTCATGGAGATGCCCGCCACTCCGGACCGGATTCGGAGGTTGATCAGGGAAGCGATCAAGGAAACCGCATGAGCTCGTTACGAGCGGTAACGCTCTCCGTGAATGGGGTCGAATGCAAGGTGGAGGTCGAACCACGCAAGACGTTGGCCGACACCCTTCGCGAAGACTGCGGACTGACCGGCACCCATCTCGGCTGTGAGCACGGTGTGTGTGGTGCTTGCACCATCTTGATCGACGGCAGCCCGGTCAGGTCCTGTCTGTTGTTCGCGGTGCAATGTGAAGGCGTGGCCATCGAGACAGTGGAGGGCCTGGCCTCCGACGGCCAACTCCACCCGCTCCAGCAGGCGTTTTGGGATCATCACGGCCTGCAATGCGGATTCTGCACTCCCGGATTCCTCATGCTGGCCAAGGGTGCGTTGGCGGAGAACCCTGACCTCACCGGTGATGCATTGCGTGAGGTGCTCTCGTCGAACCTATGTCGATGCACCGGATATCAGAACATCGTCACTGCGGTTGAGGACGCAGCCGCCCGAATGCGGTCATGACCTATATCGGCCGGCCGGTCCGCCGGCTGGAAGACCCGCCGCTCATCACCGGTAAAGCCGCTTTCGTCGCCGATTTGGCCTTTTCTGGCGAGGTGTCGATGCGGGTGGTGCGGTCACAAGTGGCCTCGGGACGCATCTTGAGCGTCGACGTCGACCAGGCGCGGCAGCTCCCCGGCGTGGTCGCGGTGTGGACCGCCGACGACCTCGACATTCCGCCAATCGGCTTTCGCATGACCGATGTCGGGGGGATGGAGAGTTACCGGCAGCCGGTGCTCGCCTCTGTCTACGTGAGATACGTGGGCGAGCCGGTGGCGGTGGTGTTCGCGGAGGATGCATATCTGGCCGAGGACGCGGCCGATCTGGTATGGGTCGAGATCGAGGACCTCGAACCCGAGCTCGATGCCACCCGTCCCGGGACGTTCCACCCCGGAATGCCAGCTGAGGCGGCGCTGATCGAGAAAGCCTATGGCGACATTGATGCGGCGATGGGGAGTTCCGAGCACGTCATCGAACTCGAGCTGGCGATTGGGCGTCATACCGGAGTCCCGCTCGAAACCCGTGGAGCGATCGGGGTCTGGGATGGCGACGTGGTGCGCCTATATGGAGCGGCGAAGGTTCCCCACTACAACCGTGACGCCATCGCCCAGATGCTTGGTCTGTCACCCAAAAAGGTCCAGCTCCGCGAGAACCACGTGGGTGGCGGCTTCGGGGTCAGGGGTGAGCTCTATCCGGAAGATGTGCTGGTGTGTGCCGCGGCGAGGATCCTCGAACGCCCGGTGCGCTGGATCGAAGACCGGCGAGAGCACCTAACCGCCACCAATCATTCGCGGGATCAGACACACCGGGTCAGAGTGGGATTCGACGACCGAGGGTTCATCTCAGCGATCGATGAAGAATTCTGGCAAGACCAGGGCGCGTACGTGCGCACCCACGCCGCCACGGTCACCGACCTGACCGCCGCCATGCTCCCTGGCCCTTATCTGGTCCCGGCATATCGGGCCAGAGGTCACATGGTCCTCACCAACAAGACTCCCGCCGGCACCTATCGCTCGCCGGGTCGGTACGAAAGCACCTTCGTTCGCGAGCGGGTGATCGACGCCGTGGCTTTCCAACTCGGTCTAGACCCGTTCGAGGTCAGGCGGGTGAATCTGATACCGGAGGAACGTCTTCCCTTCGACCGAGGCGTGAAGGCTCTCGGCACCGAGGTCACCTACGACTCCGGTCGTTATCACGACCTCCTCGAGCGGGTTCACCGACACCTGGACTACCCGACGCTGCGGAGTGAGCTGCAGCAGAGGCGCGCTGAAGGCGAGATGGTCGGATTCGGGCTCGCATACTTCGTCGAGAAGAGCGGGTTGGGGCCGTTCGACGAGGTTCGGGTGGAAGTGGATACCGACGGCCGGGTAGAGGTGATAACGGGTGCAGCGTCCCTCGGCCAAGGGGTGGAGACCTCCATCGCCCAGATCTGCGCGGAGAGTCTCGGGGTGGCCATCGAGTCGGTCCGGGTCACCCATGGTCAGACCGAGCGGATAGGGCGCGGCATGGGAGCCTTCGCCACCAGGGTCACGGTCATGACTGGCTCCGCCGCGTTCATGGCAGCGGGCTCGGTTCGAGAGAAGGCGTTGAAAGTCGCCGCCGGCCTTCTCGAGGCCAACCCAGCCGACCTCGTGATCGAGGATGGCCGGGTGTTCGTGGCGGGGGCCCGCGATGGTCCGTCGCTGTCTCTGGCCGACCTGGCCCTTGCGGTGACACCCGGCTCGGTCGGGGCGGAGCGTCATGGTGCCGGCCTCATCGCCACGGAGGAGTTCCTCGCTGACCACATGACATACCCCTACGGCATTCATGCCGCGGTGGTCGTGGTGGACCCGGCAACAGGCGGCTGCCGTGTGACCAGGTACCTGGTTGGCTACGACGTAGGGCGGGCGATCAACCCGATGCTGGTCGAAGGCCAGCTCGTGGGTGGGGTGGCTCAGGGCATCGGCGGAGCGCTCCTCGAGGAGTTCCGATACGACGACGTCGGCCAGCCGCTGTCTGCCTCATTCATGGATTACCTGCTGCCGACGGCGTCGGAGATCCCGAAGGTGGAGTTGATTCTTCGCGAAGACGCACCGAGCCCGCTCAATCCGCTCGGGGTGAAGGGAGCAGGCGAAGGCGGAATCAACGCAGCGGGAGCAGCCATCGCTGCCGCGATCGATGACGCTTTGGGTCAGCCCTTGGGCGTCACCCGGCTGCCGATCTCT
>JBEVJN010000022.1:0-52255 GCA_040510135.1 Acidimicrobiia bacterium
TCGGCGCGGAGGTTCTCCACCAGGCTGGACCTGGTGAGCCGGGCGACATAGGCCAGGGACACCGCGGCGAGCACGATCGCCGGGAGCAGGTACCCGTGGAGACTGGGTGGGTTGCCCGCGGTCACCGGGAGCCAGCCCAGTCTCACCCCGATGAGCAACTGGGCCATGAACCCGAGCACGAAGATGGGGATCGAGATGACTGCAACCGTGCTCACCTTGACCAGGGAGTCGAGGAATTTGTCTTTTCGGATCCCGGCCCATATCCCGGCGGTGACCCCGATCACCATTTCGATGATGAAGGCATAGATGGCGAGACGAAGGGTCCTGGGGAATCTCTCCTTGATGATGTCGAGCACCGGCCGTTGGTTGAAGCTCTCCCCTAGGTCCCCCTGGACCACACCCGACACGTAGTGCCAGTACTGGGCGAGGAACGGCTCGTCGAGGTGGTAGCGCTCGGTGAGAGTCTGTCGCAAGGAGGCTGGCATCTGCTTCTCGCCGGCCAGGGCTCGGATCGGGTCCCCGGGGATGGCGAAGACCATGGCGAAGATGAGGAAGGTGGCGGCGAAAAACACGAGGACGAACTGCCCGACCCGCCGGATGATGTAACTCGTCATCGGTCAGTCTTCACCCAATCGCCTCCTCCGACCCGAAGGCCGAAGTCCCCCATCCGCGCCACCCGAATGGAACCATAGTGTGGAGCGGCATCGCGAGGATGCCGCTCCACACTCGGCGACGTTGCCGCCGCCATCGGTTTTCAGCCGCCTGCCGTCAGGGCGGTGTAGACCACGTTGCCGAAGGCATCGACATAGACGCCGTCGACGTTGTCGCTCCAGGCGTACAGGTTCTCCAGGAAGTAGATCGGGGCCATCGGGGTGTCTTCACAGGCGATCGCCGCCGCCTCCTGGTAGAGAGGGATGGCGTCGTTGATGTCGGCCTGGGCGTTGGCCTCATCGATCTTGGCGTCGAACTCTGGGTTGCTGTAGAACGAGGTGTTCGAGCCCACGGGCGGCTGGAACCGGCTGTCCAACAGCTGCTGCCAGAAGTTCTGCGGGTGCGGGTAGTCCATTCCCCAACCGAGGCGGAACGGACCGGTCATACCCTGCTCGTCGAGACGCGGCAGATAGTCGGCGAACTCGAGTTGCTCGAACGACACCGTGGTCGGGTCGATCCCGAGCGTCTCAGCCCACATGTTGACCACTGCCTCCACCCAGGCGTCGTGACCGGCGCCCGCGTTGAACCAGACCGTCATCGGCTCGGTGATCCCACCGGACGACTCCCACAGAGCAGCTGCCTGCTCCGGGTCGTAATTCCAGTGGTCACAGACCGTCTCCTGGTAGCCGGGGATGACAGGTGCCTGGATATTGAACGCCGGCTGACGGAGCCCGTTGAAGATCGGGCTGTCGACCAGGGCCTGTCGGTCGATGGCCATCGACAGCGCGGCCCGCACGTCCGGGTTTTCGAACTGGGGTAGATAGAACGGGAAGGCCAGATAGGTGGTCGATGACTGCGGTGACTGATCCGAGTTCGGGACCGCGGCCTGGACCTCCGCGAACCGTTCCGGGGTAACCGAGTCGACGATGTCGAGGTTGCCCGCCATCAGGTCGTTGATGGCGGCATCGACGTCGGCATAGAGCTTGAAGGTCAAGCCTTCGATCTGTGGCTTGTCCTCACCGGCGAAGTCCGGGTTGGCCACCGTCCTGATCTCGATGTCGTGCTCCCAGGACCCGTCCATCATGAATGGCCCGTTGCCGATCGGCGCCTCGTTGTAGGCGGCCGGGTCGGCGAAAAACGCCTCCGGCAGCGGGTAGTAGGCCGTGTAGCCAAGTTTCGTCATGAAGAAGGTCTCGGGCGCGGACAACGTGATCGTGAAGTTGAGGTCGTCGGTTACCGAGAGACCGCTCATCTCCTCCGCTGCGGGGGGCTGGTTCTCGCAATCGGCCACATCTTCGTCCTCACCGGTCTCTTCGTTGGGCTGGGTCACGGTCCCGCACTGGAGGTCGGCGTATCCCGCGATCGGTGCGAAGAACCCCGACACCTGGGCCGCGTTGGGACCGTATGCCGAGTAGTTCCACGAGTCGACGAAGGACTGTGCCGTCACCGGGGTGCCGTCATGGAAGGTCCAACCGTCCTTGAGGACGACCTCCCAGGTGAGACCCTCGTCGGGTGATGTGATCGACTCGGCGACACCGGTGAACGCGGGCTCACTGGTCTCTGGGTCGTAGTCGATCAGACCACGGAACAGGGCGGTGAGCACCGCGTTCCCTTCCGACTCATTGGTCTGCGGTGGCTGCAGAAACTCCGGCTCCGTGATGTATGTCGTGATGATCCCGCCTTCGGCCGTGGGGGCCTCGGTGGTCTCGGTCGTAGGCGCTGCTGTTGTCTCTGTAGTTGCCTCGGTGGTGGTCGAATCTCCGGCCGCCTCCGTGGTTTCGGTTGGTTCCCCGCTGCTACAAGCCGCCAGGAACAGTCCAAACGCAAGAAGAGCGGCAAGCGCGCTCCTCTGTCGTCCTTTCTTCATATGAGTTCCCTCCTTTGGGCAGACGGGCCGCTAAGCCCGTCGAACCGGGAGCATATACCTCAAGTGGCGGCAAAACACGCGAGGAGGGACACGATTTCTGTGCCGCAGCTCACCGAGGCGGCATCCTGGCGCCCGCGTCGAGACGAATCACCTCACCATTCAGCAGCGGGTTTTCCACAATCGCCTGCACCAGATGGGCGAAATCCTCCGGGGTCCCGAGACGACGAGGGAAAACCTGAAGCGCGGCGAGGGATTCCTTGAGCTCCTCGGGGGCGCCGGCGAGGAGGGGGGTGTCCATGATCCCCGGTGCAACGGCGACGCACCTGACGCCGATGCCGGCCAGATCCCGGGCGAGCGGCAGGGTCATCCCGACTATTCCACCCTTCGATGCGGAGTAGGCCGCCTGCCCGATCTGGCCCTCGAAAGCCGCGATCGAGGCCACGTTCACGATCACTCCCCGCTCCCCGTCTAGGCCCGGGTCATTTCGCGACATGACAGCGGCCACATTCCGGGTCACGTCGAACATGCCCACCAGATTCACCTCGATCACGAACCTGAACAGGTCCAGATCGAACAACTCGCCGTCGCGCGTGATCAAACGTTGCGCCGGCGCCACGCCGGCCGCATTGACCAGGATGTCGATCCGTCCCCACTCCTCAGCGGCCATGCCCACTGAGTCTGCAACACCCTGTGGATCACGCACGTCACAACGGATGAACCGCGCGCCTCCCTCCAGCGCATCCAGGGCCGCGGCGCCCTGCGCCTCGTCGATGTCGAGCATGACCACCGATCCCCCGCCGCGAACGAACCGGGAGGCGGCACCAAAGCCCAGACCGGACACGCCACCCGTGACCAGCGCCACCGAGCCCTCGATCTTCACGCTGGACCTCCTCTGGGGCGACGCTACCACCAGGCCCATGCCGGCCCTGCTGATATGTCACCGATGATCGGGGTCTTCGACTCTGGTGTTGGCGGCCTGAGCGTCCTGGCCGAGATACGACGCGAGCTGCCCCTCGCCGACCTGCTCTATCTCGCCGACCAGGATCGGGCTCCGTATGGCGTGCGAACCCTGGACGAGGTCGCCGGGATGACGGAGCAGGCCACCCGATGGCTCCTCGACCGGGGAGCGACCACGATCACCATCGCCTGCAACACCGCTTCCGCCGCCGCCCTTCATGCGTTGCGCGCCAGCCGCCCCGATATCCCAATCGTGGGAATGGAGCCGGCGGTGAAGCCGGCGGCAGTGAGCACCGCGACCGGTGTCATCGGAGTGGTGGCAACGGCCGCAACTTTCCAGAGCGAGCTCTTCGCATCCGTCATGGAGCGGCATGCTGCTGGGGCGAGGGTGCTGACCCGGGCCTGCCCGCGTTGGGTCGAGCTGGTGGAGAGAGCCGAGATCGACGGCCCCGAGGCGGCCCGCGAGGTGAAGTCTTGTCTGGCCCCGATCCTCGACGGTGGCGCCGACACGTTGGTTCTGGGTTGCACCCATTTTCCCTTCCTGATCCCCCTCATCGAGAGGGCGGCGGGTCCCGAAATGACAATCGTCGACCCGGCACCTGCGGTGGCCCGACAGGTGAGGAGAGTGGCGCCGGTCACAGAGGGCTCGGGTCGGCTGACGCTGGCGACTTCGGGCGACCCGGAGAGGTTCCGCCGCGTCGCCCACGCCTTGGCCGGGATCGACGCCCTGGAGCCGGTCCTAGCCTGCAACTGGGATGACAGCTGAAGTCTTCGAGTCAGGCGTGCGCGATGCCCTTTCCCGCGCCCCCGACTCGGCATGGATCCACCGCGACGTGGCCCTCTTTGGCTGGGGGGTGTCCGCAAGGATCGATGTCGGCACCGGAGCCGATCGATTCGACCGAGCCATGCGGCGATTGATGAGCTTCGAGGCCCCGTTGGCAATGGCCAGCTTCACCTTCGATGAGAACGACCCCGGCTCGGTGGTGGTGATTCCACGGAAGCTGGTGAAGGTCGACGCGAATGGGACATCCTTCCTGATCGGGGACTCCGACGATCTGCCCCCACGCGCTTCCCCCATTGTCTTGCCCCCCGGCCACCTTGGCGACAGTGGGCTCGAAGTCTGGACCAGCCTGGTCAGCGACGCGCTCGAGGCGATCCGGGAACGTGAGGTGGAGAAGGTCGTCCTCTCCAGACGGCTTCACGCGAACTTCGACGGGCCTTTGCCAACCGCCCTGGTCTTGTCCAATCTCGCCCGAAACGAGCCTGGCTCTCACACGTTCCTGGTCGACGGTTTCGTGGGCTCGAGCCCCGAGCTACTGGTATCGCTTGCCTCCGGACGGGTGCGATCGATCTCGCTGGCCGGGTCCGCAGACCCTGGCGACCCGGCCTCGGCCGGCACGTTCGACACCGAGAAGATGACACGGGAGCATGCGCTGGCAGCCGATTCGGTGGACAACGCGCTCATCCCGTTCTGCGCCAGACTCCAGCGTTCGGAGCGAACTGTTGTCACCTTCGGGGACATCCAGCACCTGTCGACCGTTTTCCAGGGGGAGGTCCATCCGGGAACCACGGTGGCCGATCTGCTCGCAGCCCTGCACCCGACTGCGGCCGTGGCGGGGACGCCCACCAAGACTGCGGTCGAGTTGATCCGCGAGCTCGAAGGCCATGAGCGCGGTAGGTACGCGGGCCCGGTCGGGTGGTTAGACCGAGAAGGCGACGGAGAGTTCGCAATCGCGCTTCGCTGCGGGGAGATCGACGGATCTGCCGCGACCCTCTACACCGGTGCGGGGATCGTCGAGGGGTCCGATGCCGCCATGGAGTTCGAGGAGACCGAGATCAAACTGCGACCGATGCTGGGAGCGCTCGGTCTCAGCTGAGCCCGGCGCAAACCGCACGCGCCGTGTCATCGAGACCGCGCCGGACCTTGAGATCGGCCTCTCGCTCGACCGGGACTACCACGACGTGCGGGCCGCCGGCATCGAGCCGAGCCCGGATGGTGCGTTTGATCTCGGGCACATCCCCGACCACAGAAACCCCCAGCTTGTAGGCGGAGGCGACCTGGCTCAGGTCGAGATGATGGGGGGCGACAAACAGCCGCTCGAAGGCCGGGGCATGCTCCGCCTGTGGAAGCAGATCGAATAGGCCGCCGCCACCGTTGTCGACGACGACGAAGACGACATCGCCTATCTGATCGACGACGAACCCCGAGGCGTCATGCAGAAACGAGAGGTCTCCTACGAGCGCCACGGCAACCGAAGCCGAGGCGACGCCCAACGCAGTCGAAGCAAAGCCATCGATGCCCGAGGCGCCACGATTGGCGATCACCCCGCCCGTATGGGCCACATGCGCGTCGACGTCCCTGATCGGCATCGAGGACGCCGCGACCAATCTGATGTCATCGACGGGGTCGAGGGCTCGGGCCACGGCGGGGCCGGAAGGTGTCTCGTCGGCGGAGAGATGCTCATCGAGAGCCGACCGCATGGTGGCGTTCGCTTCCAGCCAATGGCGCAGTAGGCGGTCATCCGGGGCCGGGGAAAAGCCGGCAAGGGTCTGAGCCGGATCCGCCTGGAGCAGATGGGTCGAATGCCGGCGCGGGTCGTTCCAGACTCCCCAGCGATCCACGTGCACCTGGGGCACCGGCAACGATGTCAGAGATCCAAGGCGGTCGCTAGGCCCGGTTTGCCCGAGTGTCACCACCAGGTCGGGCCGAAGCCCGGCGGGCACTCCCGTAACCAGCAAGTGGTGATAGGTGCTGACCACCTCGAAGACCCGGAGCCCCGAGGTGGCGGTGGCGAGCACAGGCCAACCGAGGCTCCGGGCTGCCTCGAACACTTCCTTGGGGTCGAAATCGCCCTCGCCGGCCACCACGAGACCACGACCGCCCAGACCGAGGCTGGCGCCCACCGGTGTGAGCTGCTGGTGATGCTGCCACGGGTCCTGGTTCGACCGGCCGTCGATCGGGTGGCGGTAGGGCTCGGCCCTGGTCCGCCCGTCGTCGGTAACCGGGACCGTAGGCTCTCGAAACGCCACGTTGAGATGGACCGGCCCGGGGCGGGCGCCGTGCCCCTTCGCCCGCGCCACCGTTTGGGACACCGTCGAACGCCAGTATGCGTTGGAGTCGAGATCGGGCTCCGCCGGGGGGATCCCACACGACCAGCGGACCTTCTCCCCGAAGATGCCGCCTTGTTCGATCGTCTGGTTGGCGCCGACGTGGAGGAGCTCGGGCGGCCGGTCGGCCGAGATCAGGATGAGGGGGATGAGCGACAGGTCGGCTTCGATCACCGCCGGCAGGTGGTTGGCGAGCGCCGTGCCCGATGTGGCCAGCGCAACGACCGGCGCCCTCGTCGCCCGGCTTCGGCCGAGGGCATGAAAAGCTGCGGAGCGTTCATCGAGGACGACCCTGGTCGTGATTCCCGGATGCTCTTCGAAGGCTATGGCCAGGGCCGCCGATCGCGAGCCAGGCGAGATGACCACGTAGTCGACCCCGTGGCGGCGCAGCTCGTCGACGATGACCCGGGCTTGGGCAGTACTGGGATTGGGTTGTGTCATGTCTGAATTCGTGAAGTCAGGTGAGCACCTCGGCAGCATTCCTGACCTTACGCAAGAGCTCGGCAGACCTGTCCCGATCCGGCCGCCATCGTTCGAGCAATTCTGGGTCGGGTTCGGGGCGGCGCACTTCCAGCTCTCCGTTCATCGAGACCAGGGGAAGACGGGTCGGATCGCCTTCGATGAGTGACACCGTCCCCAGGCCGCAGGCATAGGGAAGCTGGGGAAGGAGGGAGGCAACGAGGAGACCGGAGTAGATCCCGATCGAGGTCTCCAAGGCAGACGACACCACGACGGGGATGCCGGCTCGTGCCGCGATGTCGAGGGTCCTCGCCACTCCACCCAATGGCTGAACCTTCACGACCAGGATGTCGGCGGCGCCCATCGCGGCGACTTCCAGCGGATCGGGTCGAAGTCGGACGAGCTCATCGGCAGCGAGCGGGACTTCGGTCATCCGCCTGAGCTCGACCATTTCCTCCAGGGTCTTGACCGGTTGCTCGACGTACTCCAGGTCGAATCGGGCGTAGGCGGCAAGACGCATGGCGGCGGTCTCGAGGTCCCAGGCCGCATTCACATCGATGCGGATCTTGCCCTCGGGCCCGATCGCGGCCCGGACTGCAGCGAGTCGGGCTTCCTCGTCCTCCATAGTCTGTCCGGGCTCACCCACCTTGACCTTGGCGGTGCCGGCACCCGACTCCAGAACGAGGCGGGCCGCCACTTCGGGCGCCACCGCCGGCACGGTCACATTGACCGGGATAGTCGGCCGGCCCGGCTCGGGAAGAATGCTGCACGCTGCTTCCAGAGCCGCGGCCAGCCACCGGGTCGTCACGTGGGGCGGGTAGTCGGGAAACGGGGAGAACTCTCCCCACCCGGCCGGGCCTTTGATGAGAACTGCTTCGCGGTGATCGACCCGGCGGAAGCGGTGACGCATCGGTATCCGAATCGGATACAGCTCGAGGGCCTCCAACACGACACTCATCCAGCCTGGGCCTCCCTCAGATAGTCGATCAGCCGCTGCACCTGGTCCTCGCTCAGCGACGATGAGAACGAAGGCATCCGGCCCCGGCCCTCGGTGATGGTCAACCTGAGATACTCGTTCGGCTGGTCGGCGGCGTTGGAACCAGCGCCCAGAGGCGGGCCAATCCCACCTTCGAGCCGATCACCGTGGCAATTCGAGCAGAGCTGGAGGTAGATCTCCTCCCCGCTTGCGTCGGTCGCCGGGCGTCCCACACATGCGGCGACGAGCACGCCCAACAGGGCCACGATCGCCATCTGCCTCATCGGCGCCGATGGTATGGCGCCCCAGCACAGAGCATCAATTAACGAGCCGACCCGCTTCCCAGGCCGCAGCGAGGTCACGCACCATCTGGGCCCTCTCTTTGGGGACGATGAGGACCACGTCGGGCGTCACGACCACTACCAATCCCGCCACTCCGGCGATAGCGACGGTCTTCGAGTCGGATCGGACATAGTTGCCGGCCGCATCGATGGCCACCACATCACCGATGAGTGAATTGCCCTGCTCGTCCTGCTCGCTCAGCTCCCAGACCGAGTGCCACGAGCCGACGTCGCTCCAGCCGGCATCCAGCGGGATCACCACTCCGTTTTCTGCCCCCTCCATGATGGCGTGATCGATGGAGATCGACCGCACTCCGGAGAAGCTCTCCCCGAGTCTGATCGTCCCTGAACGCTCAGGCGGCAGGGCCGCCTCCACTCCAGTCACGATCTCTGGAGCCTGGCGCCTGGCCTCGCCGAGGATCTGTCCCGCACCGAAGACGAACATCCCCGAGTTCCAGAGGTGGGCACCGTCGGCAGCGAGGTGTGCCGCCTCGACCTCGTCGGGTTTCTCCTTGAATTGGTCGACCAGGAACCCGGGCCCGATTGGCTCTCCCATCCCGATATATCCGTATCCGGTCTCCGGCCGGATCGGCTCGATGCCAAACGTGACCAATGCGCCGTCGCGGGCGAGGTCGACCGCTTGGGTGACAGCCTCCCGAAAAGCGAGGTCGTTGGCGATCAGGTGGTCCGAGGGGAGAACCACGAGCACGTCTTCGGAGTCCGCGATCAGGGCCGCTGCCACCACGGCGGGCGCAGTGTTCCTCCCCGATGGCTCCACCACGATCGTAGCCCCCTCCATCTTCATCCTCGTCAACGACTTCTCGACGGCTGGAATCTGCTCGCGCCCGATCACAACGATGGGGTCGGATCCGCCGAGTTGCCTCACCCTGCCCAGGGTGGCCTCGAACAGGGGCTCACCGAGAAGCTCGAGAAACTGCTTGGGGGTCGCTTTGGTCGAAAGAGGCCAGAGACGTGTCCCGACCCCGCCGGAGAGGACCACTGGCCGGACGGAGGGATTCACCGGGCGAGGGTACCCGGGGCCCATGCCACGCCGCGATCGGCTTCAGTCAGAGACCCCGATGGAGATGTAGCCGCAGTCGGCGCAGATCTGCCGGACGATGCCGATTCCCCCGGGCGCTTCGACGAACTCGTGCTCATGCGAGATCTTGTTTCGAGCGAAGGCGGAACGAACCGCCCCGAGCAGCCCGCCCTTCTCACCTTCGGGTGGGGGGGCGCCGGCGAACAGAAGCTCGAGGTCGGACTCGACCGACATTGGCTCGACGTGGAGATGGTCGAGATCGACCACCACCTCCGGCCGGATAGTCTCCTCGGGCGCCGGGACCACGGCCGTGCTCTCATCCACCGACGCCGGGTCCTCGGGAGCATCGGCGTCGGCGTCTTCCACGGCCTCCGAGACGGTTGACGCCGGCTCCGCAGAAATCTCATCGGCGAGGATAGGCAGACCCTCGTCGGCCACGACCTCCACCTCTTCGAGCGTTTCGGAAGCGGGGCCGACATCACCCGGCAGGTCCTCGTCGATCAGGACAAGATCCGCGTCTGGAGGCAAGTCGTCATACTGCTCGTCATCGATCGGGGGCTCCTCCCACGCCTCGTCCCACAGGGGTGAGATCGAAGGATCAGCCGCGTCGGCCCGGGGCCGCTCCACGCGCCGAGGTATCAGACCCGGGCCCGGCCGCAGCGGCGATCGGGTCGCCTCGGCCTCAACACCCTCAACCGCCAACGGCGCGGACATCGACTCCACTTCCGGGGAGAGGGCGAATACCTCGTCCGTCTCGTCCGTCTCGGCCGGCTCCGAGTCGGGCTCGAGCTCGGGCTCCGAGATCGGCTCAGCGACCGACACTGACTCGGGCTCCGCCCGCTCATTTGCGTCGAACTCGGCGCTAACGGCCGCGAGCTCGGGCTCGGCAACCGGCTCGACGGTACGAGCGGAAGCGAGGGCATCCCCATCGATCGGATCGGTGTCGATTGGCGCGGGCACATTGGAGTAGGCCTCGATCCGCTTGGTCCATGGTGCCGACTCCGAGGGGATGGATGTGGTGGCCTCGATCGCGGTCAGCCGGGCGGCGGGCCTGCCCGCGGTCTGCAGATTCGACAACATCGCCTGACGGAGCTCTGAGATCCGCGAGGGAATGGTGCCACGTCGGGAACGGCCCACCGCGACCACGCGACGCGGCATGGTCATCGACTTGTATCGCGCCCAGGCACCCGCCATGTGATCGACGCCCTTGTAGGCGAAGTCGACTGGCTCGTCGGCGATGAAGGTGATCTCCTCACCGTCGAGATCCAAAGAGAAGGCACTGGAGACGAGACGCGAGGCGCGCACGTCGTACAAGGACCAGCGGCCGAGCGATTCCCCTTCGAGGAACACCTCGGTCTGGCCCTCTTCGATCACGATCGTTGCTGGGACTCCCGGATGGTCGACCTCCGGAACCCTCACCTGACCGGTGAATTTCACCCTTACACCGTCACCTCTGCGTCCCTACCCGCCTATGCAATGCACAAGATCCCATCCAACCCGCGAATGTCAAGCCGAGAGTCAGGCGTAGGCCTCCAATGGAGGGCAGGCACAGACCAGGTTGCGGTCGCCACCGGGCCCATCAACACGACCCACGGGCGGCCAATACTTGTCGGCTCGAAGTGAGGCTACCGGGAAGGCGGCAGTTTCCCGGGAATAGAGATGACTCCATTCGTCGGACGTCACCTGCTCGGCAGAGTGAGGAGCGTTGTGGAGCGGGTTGTCCTCGGTGGTCCATTCCCCTGACTCGACGCGGGCCACTTCGCCATGAATTGCAATCATCGCATCCACGAACCGGTCCAGCTCTTCCAGGCTCTCAGACTCGGTTGGCTCGATCATCAACGTACCGACCACCGGGAACGAGAGCGTGGGAGCGTGGAACCCGTAATCTGCCAGGCGCTTGGCGACGTCTTCTGCGGTGACCCCGGTTGCCCGGGTCACCGGACGCACGTCCACGATGCACTCGTGGGCAACGCGCCCGCTCTTGCCCGCATAGAGCACGGGGAAATACGGGTCGATACGCCTCGCCAGGTAGTTTGCCGACAGGATCGCCACCTTGCTCGCAGCCCGCAGGCCGTCGGCGCCCATCAGCCGGACATAGGCATACGGGATGGGAAGGATCCCGGCCGACCCGAACGGGGCTCCCGAGATAGGTCCGACCCCGGTCGCCGGCCCTGCCCTCTGGTTCAAGGGGTGATTGGGCAAGAACGGTGCCAGATGTGCCTTGACGCCGACCGGGCCGACGCCCGGGCCGCCACCCCCGTGGGGGATGGTGAAAGTCTTGTGGAGGTTCAGATGGCCGACATCCGCCCCGAATTCGGCTGGTTTGGCCAAACCCACCATCGCATTCAGATTGGCCCCGTCTACATAGACCTGCCCCTTGTGCTGGTGCACGATCTCGATCAGCCGCCGGACCCCCTCTTCGAAGACACCGTGGGTCGAGGGATAGGTGATCATCGCCGCGGCCAGGCGCTCGGAGTGCTCCTCTGCTTTGGCTTCGAGATCGGCCAGGTCGACGTTCCCCGATTCATCAGTCGCCACGACCACCACCTTCATCCCGGCCATGACCGCCGAGGCGGCGTTGGTCCCGTGCGCCGAGGAGGGGATCAGACAGATGTTACGGTCCCCCTCGCCGATCGAGCGCTGGTAGGCGCTGATGGCGAGCAGGCCGGCGAGCTCTCCCTGCGAGCCGGCGTTGGGTTGCAGCGATACCGCTTCGTAGCCGGTTATCCGGCATAGATAGCCGGCGAGGTCATCGATCAGCTCCAGGTATCCCGCCACCTGGTCGTCCGGGGCGTAGGGGTGGATGGCCGAGAACTCGGGCCAGGTGATCGGGATCATCTCGGTCGTCGCGTTGAGTTTCATGGTGCATGACCCGAGCGGGATCATGCTTCGGTCGAGAGCGAGATCGCGATCGGACAGACGTCGCAGGTAGCGCAGCATCGAATGCTCGGACCGGTGGAGGCTGAAGACCGGATGGGTCATGAATTCCGAACGCCTGACAAGGTCGATCGGTATCGAGTCGGCGTGAGGGGAACCGGCCATGGCCGCGCCGAACACGGCGAGCAAACTCACGACGATCTCCTCGGTGGTGGTCTCGTCGAAGGCGATGCGCACGTGACCATCGTCCACCGGACCGAGGTTGATCCCCCGATCGATGGCTCCGGCGGTCAGCTCCGACGTCCTACCCGGGGTGGCGATCGTGATCGTGTCGAACCAGGACCCGTTGACCAACTCGAATCCGGCTGCGCGCAGCGATTCCGCGGCCAACGAGGCGAGGCGGTTCGTCTCCTTTGCGATCTCTGTCAGACCGATCTGCCCGTGCCAGCAGCCATAGAAGCCGGCGATGACCGCGAGGAGGACCTGGGCGGTGCATACATTCGAGGTTGCCTTCTCCCGCCGGATGTGTTGTTCCCGCGTCTGGAGAGCCAGTCTGTATGCGATCCGCCCCGAGGTGTCGTGGGACACTCCGACGAGGCGGCCCGGCAGGCCCCGCACGTGCTCGTTCTTGGTGGCGATGAACCCCGGATGGGGCCCGCCGTATCCGAGCGGCACCCCGAAACGCTGCGCGGAGCCGACCACGATGTCAGCGTCCCACTCCCCGGGGGGCGCGAGCAATGTCAGTGCGAGCAGATCGGTAGCAACGGCGACCAGGGCTCCGGACCCCCGCACCTCCTCGACCAGCGTTCGGTGATCCGGGATCTCGCCTGAGGATCCCGGGTACTGGAGCAGTAGGCCAAAGGCGACGTCGGGCTCGAAGCCGTCCGAGAGCATCCGGATCTCGACTCCGGCTGCCGACGCCCGGGTTTTCACCACTTCGATGGTCGGGAGATGACAATCGTCATCGATGTAGAACACAGACCGGTCATTCTTGGCGAGACGGCGACACATGGCCATGGCCTCGGCAGCGGCCGTGGCTTCATCGAGCAATGAGGCGTTGGCGACGTCCATACCGGTGAGGTCGGCCACCATCGTCTGGAAATTGAGCAGGGCCTCGAGCCGACCCTGTGAGATCTCGGGCTGGTACGGCGTGTACGCCGTGTACCAGGCCGGATTCTCCAGCACGTTGCGCTGAATCACAGCAGGGGTGATCGTGTCGTGATAGCCGAGGCCGATCAACGAAGTCATGACCATGTTCTTGGAGGCAAGCTCCCGCAGCTTCTCGATCGTCTCGCCCTCCGACAGGGCGGGTGGGAGGTCGAGATCGGTGTCGATTATCGAGCGAGGGATGATTTCGGCGACCAGATCGTCGAGGCTTGCTGCGCCGATCGTCGCCAGCATCTTGTCGATATCCTCCGGCCCGGGGCCGATGTGTCTGTCGACGAACCGCTCATTTGGGTTGGGCATCTCTCTCCTCAGGGTGCAATGCCCTCCCCCGCTGTCGTTACCTTCAGCGATGCCTCGACCGAACGGTCCAAGTGCCTGAGAGTTTCCGGGGAGGAGTTGCCCCTTCGGCGCCCCTGCCGGCCAGGGGCTCTCCCATTCGGCGTCGATGGCTTCGCCAGTGTAATTGCCGACCGACTGTCTTGATTGCCGGCGGACTTTGCCCCCGGCCAACTGCCATATCTCGCCGAATGCAGACGCTGTCGCGGGGAACACTGCCGAGGGCAAACAGACGCCGGTCCGGCGGAGCTTCCGGGCGCGCTTGAAATCCGCTCTCCCTTCGGTCGGGAATCAGACGTTGAAGCGGAACTCGACCACGTCGTTCGGGCGCATCAGGTAAGCCTTGCCCTCGGTCCTGACCAGGCCCTTCGTCTTCGCCGCCACCCAGGACCCTGACTCGACCAAGGCCTCATAATCCACCACCTCGGCGGCGATGAATCCACGTTGGAAATCGGTATGGATGGCGCCGGCCGCCTCCGGGGCTGTCGCCCCGGAGCGGATGGTCCAGGCACGGGCTTCCTTCTCGCCGGCGGTCAGAAAGCTCTGCAATCCGAGGGTGCGATAGGCGGCCCGTATCACCGCGTTCAGGCCTGGCTCGTCTTGCCCCACCGAGGCGAGCAGCTCCCGGCGATCCCCTTCATCGAGCTCGCCCATCTCCGCCTCGATCTGGGCGTCTACGAAAAGTGACTCGGATGGGGCCACCATGGCGGACAGCCGGCCCCGCAGCTCCTCGTCTCGCAATCCAGCCTCATCCAGGTTGAAGACATAGATCACGGGTTTTGCAGTGAGCAGATGGAGATCGGCGAATTCAGACGCTCGCGTCATCATCGTCGGAACGCTGCTCACGACTCGCCCCGACGCCACTACCGATCGGAGATCCCTCAGCAGGTCGACGCGGGGCACCAGCGACCGGTCGAGAGTCGACTCCTTCTCGAGACGGGGCAGTCGCTTGTCGATCGTCTGCAGGTCGGCGATCGCCAGCTCCGTCTCGATGGTCTCGATGTCCCTCGGTGGGTCGAGTTCGTTGTTGACGTGGGCAACGCTCTGAGAGCTGAAGCCACGGACTACATGGCATATGGCATTGGCATCCCGGATATTGGCCAGGAACTGGTTGCCGAGGCCCTCGCCCTCGCTGGCGCCCTTCACCAGCCCGGCGATGTCGACGAAGGTGACTGTTGCCGGAATCACGCGTGTCGAGTCGAAGATCCGGGCCAGGACCTCCAAGCGGGGGTCGGGTATCGGGACGACCCCCGTATTCGGCTCGATCGTGGCGAAGGGATAGTTGGCGGCGAGCACGCCTGCGTCGGTCAGCGCGTTGAAGAGCGTCGACTTGCCGACGTTGGGGAGGCCGACGATGCCAATCGAGAGCGCCATCGGGACCGCAGGTTAGGGAGCGCCCCGGGTGCTCCCACTAGCGTCGCCACCGATGGACAGAATCGCAGTGATCGGCGCCGGGTCATGGGGGACGACCGCCGCAGCCCTGGCTGCCGGTGGAAGTCCCACCATCCTCTGGGCGCGACAACAGGAGGTGGCCGACGGGGTCAACCGGGAGCATCGAAACCCGCGTTACCTGCCCGGTCACACGCTCCCCGAGGGCCTCCTCGCCACTTCCGATCTCACCGAAGCGATCGACGGCGCCCGCGCGGTGGTGATGGCCGTCCCGTCGCATGGCTTTCGAGACGTCTACTCGGCCGCCGCTCCCCACATCGATGAGTCGGTGCCCATCCTCTCTTTGACGAAAGGCATCGAACAGGACAGCCTCGCCACCATGACCCACGTAGTCGCAGAGGTCTCACCCGGTCACGACCGGGGGCGGATCGGGGTCATGACCGGGCCCAACCTCGCATCGGAGATCGCCGCCGGACAGCCAACCGCGGCCGTCATCGCATTTCAGGACCCGGATCCGGCGGTCTCGTTGCAGAAGGTGTTCATGGGCCCCACCTTCCGGGTGTACACGAATGACGACGTCGCGGGATGCGAGTTGGGTGGTGCACTCAAGAACGTGATGGCGATCGCATCGGGCATGTCGGACGGACTCGGTTTTGGCGACAACACCCGCGCTGCCCTCATCACCCGGGCCTTGGCCGAGGTCACCCGTCTGGGAACCGCCCTGGGTGGGCGCCCGTCGACTTTCGCCGGATTGGCCGGCATGGGTGACCTCATCGCCACCTGCATCTCCACCAGTAGCAGGAACCACCGCGTCGGATTCGGGCTGGCCCGGGGCGAGACACTCGAGGGCATCGTCGAAGAAATGCAAATGGTGGCCGAGGGGATCAAAACCACACGGGCCGTCCTCGACCTGGCCGCCCGGCACGAAATCGAGATGCCCATCGCCACGCATGTCGGCATGGTCCTCTACGAGGGCATGCACCCGCGAGACGCCGTCTTGATGTTGATGACCCGCGGCGCCAAGTCCGAGAGCTAGATGGCGAGGTCGCCGAGCACCATCGGCCGTCTGCCCGAAAAGGGCGTGGACGACAGGGCCGTCATCGACGCGATTCTGGACGAGGGTTATGTGTGCCACGTTGCGTATCTGGTCGACGACCGGCCGGTGGTGATCCCGACCCTCTATGTGCGCGACGGTGACACCTGCCTGCTCCACGGGTCCACCGGGTCCGGGATCGCCGCGGCGGCGCGTCGGGGATCGCCCCTCAGCGTTGCCGTGACACTGGTCGACGGGCTGGTTGTGGCCCGGAGCGGGTTCGAGTCCTCGGTCAACTATCGCTCGGTGGTAATACACGGTGAGGGCACGGTCCTCTCAGGGGACGCCCACGCCCGTGCCCTCGACCTGATGGTGGATGGACTGATCCCGGGCCGTCTCGCTGACATAAGGCCGCCCACAGACATCGAGCTGCGCAAGACCGCCGTGGTCTCGGTTCCAATCGAAATCGTCTCGGCGAAGGTGTCCACAGGCCCACCTGAAGACGATCCGTCCGACTTAGGAACCGGGGTGTGGGCGGGGGTGGTGCCGGTCACGACCAGCTACGGCGAACCTGACCCGGCTCCCGATCTGGAGCCAGATCTCCAAGTTCCGGACTATCTGCGCCCTTACAGGCGTTCTTGATGGTGCTGCAACCGTCGTAGGGGACGTGGGGTTCTAAGGACATGGCCGATCGGCTGCTGACCACATCTCATGGAACCAACCGCGAGGCATTCAGTGCCCGGGACTGGGCTCGTTTCGTCTCGATCGGGCTCATCTGGGGTGCCTCGTTCCTGTTCATCGAGATTGGCCTCGGCGCGTTCCACCCCGGAGCCGTGACCCTGCTCAGGGTTGGCTTCGGCGCCTTGTTCATGGCCGCCCTCCCCCAGGCGCGATCGGTTCAGATCCTCCCCGAAGACCGTCCCCGCATCCTGCTCCTGGCCCTGGTCTGGGTGACGATCCCACTCACCCTGTTCCCCATCGCCCAACAGTGGATCGACTCCGCCGTCGCGGGCATGCTCAACGGAGCGGTGCCGATCTTCACCGCCATCATCGCCTCGATCCTGCTCCAACATCGGCCGGGCCGTCTCCAACTCTTGGGTCTCGCCGTTGGCTTCGCCGGGATCATCGCCATCGCCCTCTCTTCGGCCGAGACCGGGAACACTGCGGCGATCGGAGTCGCTCTGGTGTTGGTGGCAACGATTTGTTATGGATTCGCCACCAACATCGTCACACCGCTCCAGCAGCGATACGGCTCCATACCGGTCATGGCGAGGATGCTCTGGCTGGCGACCGCATTCTTGCTCCCCTACGGGCTGTTCGGAGTGTCCCAATCCACCTTCGCCTGGGAGTCACTGGCGGCGATGATGGCCCTCGGGTTCATCGGGACCGGGCTCGCCTACATCATCATGGGTGGGCTGGCGGGAAGCGTGGGGCCGACCCGGGCCAGCTTCATCACCTATCTGATCCCGGTCGTGGCCCTGGTCCTCGGTGTCGTGTTCCTGGATGAGATCGTGGCACCGGTCGCCATCGTCGGATCGCTCTTCGTCATATTGGGAGCCATCCTCGCTTCGCGGCGGGAGACACCTGCTGCGATGGCTGCGACGGCTGCCGCCCCCGACGTCGAGAACGACGACGCCGCCTGATCCTCAGGCGGCAGCAGCCCGCCTCAGTGCCCTCATGGCCAGATCACGATCACCGAGTCTCCGCCGAAGCTCGCGTTCCAGGCCACCGATCGGATATAGGTTCTGGGGGGCCCGAGGGTCCTTGTGTCGGGCGGACGCATAGCGGGGCAATGAGGCACTCACCATGTCGGCCCTGCTCGCCGCTTCGGCCACGGTCATGTCGGCCTTGACCTCACAGCGAACCAAACCGCCGGCCGGCCCGGTCCCGTTGGCCAGCCTCAGGTACCAGGAGAAACGGCTCCACGAAGTCGTGGTGAGGAAGAGCGGAGTTCGGCAACCGACCGGCAAGCTGCCGAGGATGCCCCTCAGCTCTTCGGGGAGGTACTGGACGTGCTGGGTCTTGACATACCCGACGGCCCCTTCGACATGCCGGCGATGGGAGAGCGGCCCATCGACGACGACGAGGGCAACATCGGCATGCGCCTCGGCGACGACCCCCTCGAGATCACCCATCCGCTCCTGAATCCCCAGCCAGAGCTCTTCCGGTGTCGATCCCTTCGTGCTCATTATCTCGTAAGTACCCACAGAGGTCGCGACGGAGTCGGCATCGGCGCCGGTGAAGACCCCGCGCCGCACCTCGGCTGCCACCACCCGGGCATTGCTGTTGCAGCGGACCGCACCGGCAGCGAAGGTCGCGGCCAGACCGAACCCAGGGAACCGGTCTTCACGGTCGATCCACAGGTTCGCATCCACTCGGCGCACTCCGTCGACGAACAGGATGTCCGGGGCAGGTTCGCCATCTGGTGGCATCGGACGCCATTGCTCGGGGAGAAGCTCGACCGACGGATCGACGTTCTCGGTCGAGTCGACGAGATCCGCCTCGGAGGGCGCCCCGTAATCGGGATCCCAGGACTCGACGGTGAACCTCATCTCTCCTCCCGCCGGGGGGAGCACCGCCGCCGGCGAAAAGACGCAATCACTCTCCGACCCTGGTGACCGAGGACGTCTCCGGCCCTTTGGTGACCTCGAAGCGCACCGGCATCCGCTCCGCCAGCTCACGCACATGGGTGACGATGCCAACGGTGCGGCCACGGCCAACCAGTTCGTCGAGCACCGACGCGACCACGTCGAGCGACTCCTGGTCGAGTGAGCCAAATCCCTCGTCGAGAAACACCGACTCGAGGCGAGAGGACATCCCCGTCAGCTCGGCCAGTTGCTCGGCCATGGTCAAGGCGAGTGAGAGAGCAACGAGGAACAGCTCGCCCCCGGAGAGGGTGCGGGTGGTCCTGGTCAGTTGGGCGTTGCGATGGTCGACGACTTCGAACTGGCTCTTTCTGACTCGCAGGGAGTAACCGCCACCCGAGAGCTCGTCGAGCAATTGATTGGCCCCGTCGATCAGCACGTCCATCGCCTCTTCGAGCAGCCACGCCTCGAAGTTGTTTGCCTTGAGGTGGTTACCCAAGGTCGAAGCGACCCGGATCTGGCCCTTCTCGATGGCCAACTCCTCTTCCAGCTCACGTGCGTGGGCGATGTTTTTCTCCATCTCGTCGATCTCGGCCCGTTTCCCGGCCTCGACTAGAGCCAGATCACGGTCCGGCGACTCGGTGGAGGCGATGCCGTGCTGCTCCAGCCAGGAGCGCAGCCCTTCTTCCGCCGTGGTCGAGGCTTCGGCTGCCACGTCGACAGATTTCTCGAGAACGTCCAATTCCTCCACGAGAGTCGCGGTCCTCTCCCTCAGCCAAATGACGAACTGACGCCAGGCTTGGATCGCGTCGTTGCCCGGAAGGGGTGGCTTCTCGCCTGCTACTCGATCTCTCACCACGAGCAGGGCATCGAGCAGACCGGAGCTCTTCTCGTTGAGATCGGAGACGACGAGACGAGCCTGCTCGACGGTCGACCGGGCCTCCGTCACCACCCGCTCCGAGGCGTCCCTGGATTCGACCAGTGCTTTGACAACGGTTATCACCTCGTCGAGGGCCTGTAGATCGGCCGCTCCCTCGAGACGTTGCGCCAATTCCTCGAGCTGTCGATCGATCTGCTTCGCCTGACCCTCGGCTTCCTTGAGACCGTCCCGAGCGAGGTCAGCCTGCTCCTCCAGCGCCCCCAGCTCGGCGGCGAGCTGTTCGAGCGACGCGTTCGGGTCGTTGGCGTCCTCCGCGATCGTGGCCACCACCGATTGGCACACCGGGCAGCTGTCACCAATGGCGAGACCTCGACGCAGGTCGTGAGCCGCGTGCTCGACGCGGAGCACCTCGACAGAGCGTCGCATCTCGTCGCGGTTGGCGCTGATCTCGCCTACGGCTGTTGTCAGGGATGCGAGGGCGAGTTGCGACCTCCGCCCGACGAGTTCCTCTTGCAGGAGCCGGTCGGCGCGCGCCGATTCCAAGCTGGCCAGCTGCGGGTGCCCCGATATCGCCTCCTCGATGCGCCTGTGCGCCTCGATCCCCCCGGCCAAGGACGACTCGACCGATTCGAGGTGCTCGGCGGCGGCCGCCCTGTCCGTGTCGAGGGATTCGAGGTCATCGGGCACCTCGATGGCACGAAGGAGGGCGAGACTCTCCGCGGCGGCGGCGTGCTTGGAGCGCGCCTCACCCAGCAGTCCATCGAGCCGGGTCTTCTCTTCGAGGCGGACGGGGAGCTCTACTCTTGCCCCGGCCAGTCCGGCGAGGGCCCGAGACGCTTCTTCAAGTTGCTCGGGAGAAACGACGTCGAGCTTGTCGAGGCTGTCTCGGACCGACTTCGCCCGGCCCTCGGCAAGCTTGGCCCGCTGGTTGGCCAGCTGCATGACCTGCTCGTAGAGACCCAGATCGAGCAACGCACCGAGTAAGGCTTGGCGATCTCGGGGCTGATCGGTGAGAAAGTCTGCGAAAGCACCCTGGGGCAGGACCACCGCCTTGATGAAATGCTCATAGCGAAGTCCGAGCAGGTCGGTGACGGCACCGGTGACCTCGTCGGCGGTACCCGCCAGAACCTCTTGATTCTCGCCGCGCAGAAGACGGGCCTCGGTGGTGGTAGCCCCCGAGCCCTGTCGCACCATGAGACGGACGGCGGTATAGCTCTCGTCGCCGACTGAGAACCGGAACTCCACGCGACCGCTGTCGGCCTGAGCAGAGATGAGGGGGGCGACGGACCCCTTGCCGACGCGGGGAATCGAACCGTAGAGAGCGAAGGTCATGCCGTCGATAACGCTCGATTTCCCCGATCCGGTCGGACCGGCGAGTACGAAGAGGTCGGCGTCCGTGAAGTCGATCTCGGTCCGGCGTCGGTAGGCCAGGAAGCCTTCCATGGTCAGGCGCTGCGGTCTCACCTCGCCAGCACCTCCTGCTCGAGCGCCCGGAACAGCTCGATCACGCCTGGGTCTTCGACGCCTTTCGAGGCGAGGTAGGTCTCCAACAACGCCGCCGGCGACCGGCCCACGCGTTCGACCCGGTCTCGCGGCAATCGGTCCTCGGGCTGGGTGATGATCACATCTACCGAACCCGGGATCGCCTCTCGCACTTCTTCGTTGAGGCCCGCCCTGGCCGGCTCATCGAGCAGCACCTTCACGTAACAGCCTTCCAGATCCGGAGCGCGGGCAAGGACCTGCTCCAGGGTGCCCCTCACCTGGACGAGCCTGGTCCCGCCTTCCAGAACGACCTCAGCCACCGAGGCCGGCTTCCCTGCTTCGGCTTCGACGACGAGAACGCCTTTCGAATCGGTGACCTCGCCGAAGTCGAGCTGCATCGGCGATCCGCTGTACCAGACGGGAGCGGAGGCCGGGATCCGCTGCTGACGATGAAGATGGCCGAGCGCGACATATGAGAGGCTGCCCGGGAAGGCCTGAGGGGGGATGGCATAGCCAAAGATGTGAGCTTCCCGCTCGCCGCCACCGCTCTCGGCCCCGTAGACCGTGAGATGCGCGGTCACCACATTGACGGTGTCGGTTCCCATCTCCTCGGTGAGACCGGCGATGATCCGCCTCAGCCGGGCCTCGTAACCCTGCGCATGCTGGTCCGGGTCGAGATCCATGATCTCCGCGGCTTTCACGATGCCCCTCTGAGAAACGAACGGGAGGCATGCAATTTTCAGACCCAGTGAGTCGAACACAGCCACACCGCCATCGGCGGGCCGAGTTGGGCGGGCGACGACGGTGATCCGGCCCAGGTCGAGGAGCGGTTTCACCGCCTCCAGGCGTGCCGCGCTGTCGTGATTGCCCCCCACCACGACGACCGGGCCGACCTCGGCGAGGTCGAGCAGCGCCCGGTAGACGATCGATTCGTCCTCCGGCGACGGGGAGGAGATGTCGAAGAGGTCGCCTGCGACCAGGGTGATGTCGACACGCCGATCCCGGGCAACGCCCACGATCTCGGCCAGGACCGCGCGGTGCTCGTCGGCCCGTGAACGGCCACGAATCTTTCTCCCCACATGCCAGTCCGAGGTATGGAGAAGTCTCACCGCGGGTTCGACCAGGTCATCGACCTCGATCGTAGGTCAGGGCGGGGACAGATCCTGGGAGGCTCCTATAGGTCCTCGAAGGGGTCGGCTGGACCGTCGACACCGTCTGGTGCCATCCCCGCCTCGGAGGCCCGGGTGGCCCAGGCCGGGAAGGGGAACTCGAGGACCAGTGGGATGGGTATCTCCGGTTGTGCCAGGAGCATGGTGCCAGGTTTGAGGATGGTGGCGCGCTGTCGTTGTGCTGCCGGGAGGAATCCATACTCCTCCCGTGACGCCTCGGCCGAGTCGAGCCGGCCCACCACCCGGATCGAGGAGTTGGCGATGATCCTCCTCTCCACCTCTGACGCCGTCTGTTGGGCTCCGATGAGGATCACACCGAGAGAGCGCCCTCGTTCGGCGACGTCGAGGAGGACCTCCTTGATTGGGCTGGCGCCTTCTCTCGGAGCGTATTTGTTCAACTCGTCGAGGACGAGAAACAGCAGTTCGTCGGACTGACCCGCCCTCTCCTTGTCCTCGAGGGCGCGTCGTACCGCCACACCAACGACGAACCTCTTTGCCCGATCGTTGAGATTGTGCAGATCCACCACCGTGATCTGATGGCCCTGAACCTCGATTCGGTGCCGATCCGGATTGCTGATGTCACCACGGATCAGGCGCTCGATATGGCGGACCGCCCCCTGGAATCGCCGCACGAATGCGTTGACGGTTCCCGCCCCGATATGGGGCCCAGCCCACTCGTTCCGTGATTCCTCTTCCTGGACCTTCCGAGTGACCAAGTCGACCAGGTCCCGGAACGTACGAACAGCCTCCCCTTCGATGCGGACCGAACCTCCGTCGCCGGCCTCGGCGTGCCTGAGTTGGGCCATGACGTTGTAGACGACCATCGAGTACTGGGCACGCTCATCCTCGGCATCTGCGAAGAGGAAGACCATCAAGTCCTCATGGCAGAACTCGGCCAATGTCCAGAAGAACGACGTGAGATCGGAGCGACTGCTCACATCCGCCACGGCCCGGTCAGACCCGGGCCGTGGTGGAGCGAAGAGACCCACCGACCCGAATGGCTGGGCGGGCAATCCCAACGCCCGGTAACGACGTTTGGCGTCCTCGTCGAGGCTGGTATTGGATCGATCGAGATGGAGCAGGTCCTCACCCTTCACGTTGAAGATGAGCGCTCTTGTGTTGACCACCGCCGAGCCCAGCACTCCGGAGGTGAACAGCGAGTGGAGAAGAAAGGTCGCATAACTGGTCTTGGTGGCGACACCGGAGACACCGGAGATGTTGACATGGGCGCCTCGCTGGCCGTTGATGAACTCGAAGTTGCCATACAGCGGCTCGCCATTGCGCGACGCCCCAACTGGGAACCTGCGCTCCATCCGATCGAAGAACAGCGCCTGATCGCGCTCCAGGCCATGGGCCCGGCGCACCGGCTGGCCGGGCCGGGGCGGGACGAAGATCTCGGGCTCGACTCGGGTAGCGGTGACCTGGGCCGCTTCCATGACCTCCGCCGGCAGCACACCATCCTCGATGAGGAAGACATCGGAGTCGAAACGCGCCCCTTCGTGCCGGGCGCGCACCTGGCTGATCGTCCCGAAGATCTTGACGAGCTCGCCGGTGGGGAGAACCCGTTCGAGGGCGACGACGTCGTCCAGCTCCAGGTACTCGCCTTCGCTCACTCCGACCCAGAACTCGAGTGGGGTGGCGTCGACGGTCCCCAGCACGCGACCGACCATCTCCTCCATGCCGCCGAGCGTAGACCCGAGGTGGGACAGGTCGAGGACTACCTAGGCTCGCCAGGTGAGCCTTGCGGTGTTTCCGTTCAAGTCGGAGGAACCCTCCCTGGTCGCCTCCAACCTGTCCACAGCGGCGGCACACCCGGCCATCGATGAGGTGTGGGCGGTGGCCCCGGAGGAAGGCGCCGCGGAGGTGGCGGTTCGGGCGATGGCCGAGGAGGTGTCCCGGGCCCACGCCAATCCGGTCGAAGTCATCGTGCAGGAGCGCCTGGGCATCTACCGATCGGGGAAGGGCGACGCGATGAACACGGCGTTGGCCCGCGCCGCCGGGCAGGGTCGCGATCGGGTCCATTTCTACGACGCCGATATCACCAACTTCGATTCGTCGTGGATCGACGGGGCCGAGGCCGCGGCCGACCGTGGCTTCGGCGTCGTGAGGCACCGGTTCCCGCGGGCCGCTACCGACGCGATGATCACGTGGATGATCACGCGGCCCGCCCTGGCCCGCCTCTTCCCGGGGACCTTCCTCCCCAGACTCGACCAACCGCTGGGCGGCGAGGTCCTGCTCACCGGACAAGCCGTCGAATTGCTGGCCGGGTCCGAGCTGGTCCGAAACAGGTCCGATTGGGGGATAGACACGATGTTGACCTATGCCACCTCGGTCATGGACCTGGGCCTGTACGAACACCACGTGGCGGATGGGAAGAGGCACGCGCTCTACGGATCGCTCGAAGAGCTGCGAGAGATGCTGATCGAATGTCTCGATGCGGCCGCGTCGTTGTCAGGCAGACCGGGGCCCGAGAACGGCGCCAGGCACGGAACCGATCCGCCCGCACCGGTCCCGGAGGACCTGAAACAGATCGTCGCCTACGACGTAGCCGGCACCATCCCTCTGCTCGAAGCCCGCTGGAGCGAGGAGGAGATCCGTCTGGTCGAGAGGCTTCCCGCCGAGCTGTTCGGTTTTCTCCTCGACGATCCCACCCGTCCACGACTCGAGCTCATGGACGCGGATCGCTGGTATGTGACGCACGGCTTCTTGCTGGAGAGCTTCGCCCTCGAGGATCCGGCGTGGGAGTCGCTGGCATTCCGGCTGTGGCTGACCCGGGTGCTGGCTTACACGACCAATCAGGCCGGAAAGGGGTTCGACGCTGCAATGGCGTATCTCGAGTCGACCATCCTGCACTACGAGACGATGGCGACCGGATCCTCCTGATCATCTGAGCCGGGCACGACCTCGCGAACACCAACCAGAACGACGACCAACGCGATCAGCGCCCCGATTGCAGCCATCACCGTGACGGATTGCATCCCGCCGGCGGCGAACACCCGGGGAGCGACCAGGTCTCCGAAGATCCGGCCCAGGCCGCTGGCGACGATGAGCAGCGAAAGCACGCGAGCCCGGGCACGCGGCCGCAGCTCGGTGGTCAACGGGATGGCCGAGATGATCCCGAACTCGATGGCGACGCTGACGACCACCAGGACTGCCATCGCCGGGAGCAACTGCTCTGACAATCTCGAGAGCGCCAAAAGCGCCACCCCGCCCACTGCCAGCCCAAGGGCTAGGGAGTTTCGCTTGCCGATGCGATCGGTGAAGGCGGCCATCGACACCTCGCCGGCCAACTCGGAGAGCCCGATGAGGGTCCCGACGCCACCGAGGGCGATCAGGCTCAACCCGAAGCTGCCCTCGAGCCACGCCCCGAGCACGACCAGAAGCGACTCATGAGAGAAACCGAAGAGCGCCACCGTCACCAGGACCAGCACTACCTGACGACCGGGGCTGTCCGCCGCCATGACGCTCGTGACCTCGTCATCTCTCCTGTCGAGGAAGAACATCGCCAATCCGATGCCGAGGATCCCGAGCGACCCGACCACCCAGAACGGGGCCTCCCAGCTCCAGTTCTCGATCAGCCAGCCGGCCAGTGGTGCGCCCAAGAGGAGTCCGCCCGCCCAAGCGATCTCCAAGATTCCGAGGTACCGGGCCCGCTCTTCGTAGGCCACGCGCTCCGACACATACACCTGAGAACTGATGTCGATCATTGGCTTGGCCAGACCGAGCAAGACGAACCCGATCACTGCTCCGGCGTACACGCCGGTCCACGCGGTGACGATCGAGCCGACGGAGAAGAGGGCCAATCCGGCGACCAGGAGACGACGGCTACGGCCTCTGTTCCCAGAGAAGGCCATGACCACCGGGGTGGTCAGAGCCCCTGCCCAGCGCACAGAGACCAAGGCCCCGGCCTGGGTCAGGTCGATGCCCAAACCACGAGCGATGGCGGGCAGGAAGGGGTAAACGAAGCGGAAACCGATGTTGGCCACCAGCTTCAGGAACACAAGGGTGGCCACGGCGGGACGAAACGGCCGTTTGCGGACGGGTGACTCGGCTATGGCCGGAATCCTAGGGAGGGCGCGCTTTCCCCCAGATCCGGGCGCCGACCGACCATTCTGGGTGGAGATGAGCTTGATCCTCGTTGTCGTGATCGCCGTGTTCGGCGGGCTGGCTGGTGCGCTTCAATCGCAGATGCTGGGCGTGATGGAGGAGCGGGTGGGAACACTGGCGTCCACCTTCGTCACCTACGCAGGAGGCGGTCTGGTCGTGACCATCCTCATGCTCGTCTTTCAGGGGAGCCGGGTGTCCGAGCTGCGGGACCTGCCGTGGTGGGTGTATGGCGCAGGCATCATGGGGCTGGTCGTGGTCGCCTCTCTGGGCGTGAGCGTCGCCAATCTCGGCCTGGCCGCAGGTCTGACTCTCTTCACCGCGGCCATCCTCGTTCTGGGAGCGGTCATCGAGCATTTCGGCTGGTTCGGTGACGGGCGCTCCTTCGACCTCATCCGCTTGCTCGGGGTCGCACTCGTCATCGGGGGCACCTGGCTGGTAGTCCGAGGCTGATCGAGCTCAGCCCACGGCGATGGCTGCCATCGCCATGATGGTGAGCCCGAGCCCGACGATTTGCCGCGTGCGGAGATGCTCGGCGTTCACCCACCGGGCGAGCAGCACGGTGACCGCCGGGTAGAAGGAGGCGGCGACCGCGGCCAGAGCCAGAGAGCCGGCTCGCACGGCAAGCAGGAGAGCGACATTGCCGCTCACGTCGAGGACGGCATTCCCCAGGACCACGGTGCGGGGCACCGAGCCAAACCCGACGAGATGCCAGACTCCGAGGCCAGCGAGCAACAAGACCGCCAGCATGGTCGAGGCCCGAGAAGTGACGAGCGGGAGCAGATTCGACTCAGGATCGGTGAACCCGATGATCGAGGTGAATCCGCCGAATCCGAGCCCGGCGGCCAGCCCATATCCGAATCTGCCCCTTGGCGTCTCCCCCGGGTCCGCCACCCACGAGCTGAGAACGATCGCCGGGACCGCTACCGCCACACCGACCCAGGCAAGGGCACTGGGTCGCTCCCCATCGACGACAGCAACGATAACCGGGAGCACGGCGGCGACGGCGGCAGCTGTGGGAGCCACGGCAGCCGCGTTGCCCTTGCTGAGCCCGGCGAACAAGGACACCAGACCGAACGCGCCTGCGATCCCTGCTGCTGCTCCGAGCAGGAGATCCGGAGGGCCGGCGTCGCCGCCGATGATCAACGCGGCCACGAGGATCATGGGGAAGCTGATCACGCCCGCCCAGAGGACGATGGCAGCGGCCGGCGCGCGCTTGGCTCCCTCTCCACCTAGAAAATCGGCGACTCCGTAGAGGAGAGAGCTGATGCCCCCGAGGATTGCTTCCACCTAGCTGCTGGCCCCAGACAGGCCCACCGCCTCGAGCTCGTTGCGAATCGCATCCGCGGCATCTTCGAGGTCCTCACGCTCTACCGAGGTGGCCGCATTGGAGAAATCGAGATCCTGCATGCCGTCCATCGGCACCACGTGGATGTGCATGTGTGGAACTTCCAAACCGGCAATCATCAGACCGACCCGGGTCGGCTTGAAGACGGTCTGGAGAGCAACGCCGATGTGACCGGCGACGGTGAACAGGTGACTCGACAGCTCGGGCGGGCAATCGATCCAATGGTCGATCTCCAGATTGGGCACCACCAGGGTGTGCCCCCGTCGCAAGGGATTGATGGAGAGGAACGCGACGCACTGGTCGTCACGCCACACGAACGTGCCCGGTATCTCTCCCTCGATGATGCGAGTGAACAGCGTCGGCATCGCGCCCGATGCTATCGATCCCGGTTCAGCCGCCCGCAACCACTTTCAGCAACTGGTTGGTCGTCGTGACATGCATCTCGCCCGCTCCATCGACCCCGAACCCGGTCATCTGACCGGGGACCCCGACCTGGTCGGACCAGTCTCGAAGCTCGGTCGCAGCGCCGTCTGCGTGGAGAAGGCTGCGGAGATACCCACCGCAGTAGTCGGAGTAGAAGTAATGGCCGTGCAGTTGGGGAAGGGCGGCTCCCCGATATACGGGGCCACCGGTGATGGAACACGTCCCCCCATCTCCGTGCTCGACCTCGAGGATTGGGGCCACCATCCCGGTCCCGTCACAATCGGACGTGCTGAAGCAGTGCAGCCCTTCGAGAACCGGCCATCCGTAGTTCAGGCCCGGCTCGAGACTCGTCACCGAGACCTCCTCGTACGCACTCTGTCCCACATCGGCGATATAGATCATGTCGCCGTCGATCCAGAACCTCCACGGGTTGCGCAGGCCCATGGAGAACTTGCTCGCAGTGGGCTCGGCGGCTTCGACGTCGATCGACACGAGCCCCGCTAGCAGCGTGTCTGGATTCTGGCCGTTTAGGAAGCTGTCCCCCGCCCCGCCCCCGTCGCCGAGACCGAGGATCAGGGCGCCATTGGGAGCGAACTGGATCATGCCGCCGTTGTGATTGGAAGCAGGCTGATCGACCTGGAGCAATACCCGCTCGCTGGCCGGGTCGGCCTGGTCCGGACCGGAGAACATGAACTCGGAGACGACCGTGTCTCCTGAGGTATCCGAATAGTGGAGATAGAACCGCGCCGGATCCGTGGGGTGTAGCGCCATCGAGAGCAACCCCAGTTCCCCGTCGTTGCGGACCTTTTCCAGGATGTCGAGCACCGGCGTCTCCGCGATGACACTCCCGTCATAGAGCCAGACGCGCCCTTCCTTCGTTATCACGTAGGAATGCGCCTCTCCCGCCCGCGCAGTGAGTTGAACGGGAAAGTTGAGATCGGCCACCTGCTCATAGGCAAGAACCGTGTCGGCGAGGGCGAGGGTCGAAGTGGTCGGGGCAGCGGTCGTTGCTTCCGCTTGCGCCGTCGTTGACGTGGTGTCGGGGACGGTGCTCCCCGCACTCGTCGACGTCGTGACGGCTGGGATGGTCGAGGTGGTGGGCTCCGCCTCGGGCTCGACGGTGCATGCAGCCAGCACGCACAAGAGCGGTATCAGACAACGGCGCATCTTCGCCAAGCTAGGTATATGTTCCGCCAATCGTGGCCGCCGAGCACCAGAACGATCCGGGCAGCATCCGGGCCTGGATCACCTACGACTGGGCGAACTCGGCATATGCCACCACGATCCTGGCCGCCGTTCTCCCCGCCTATTTCGCTGCAGAGGTCGTGGGCGACGACGGGTTCGCCCTCTTCGGTCGTGACTGGACCGGTCAGGACCTCTGGGCCCTCGCCGTCGGAGCCGGGCCGCTGATCATGTTCCTGGCGACACCCGTGCTCGGGGCCATCGCCGATTTCTCCGGCTCGAAGCGGCGATTCCTCATGGTGTTCGCCATTTGGGGGGCCATCTTCACGTCACTTCTCTTCTTCGCCGCCACCGGTGAGGTGCTGCTCACCCTGGGGCTCTTTCTGCTCGCTCACCTGGGGTTCGTTGGCGGCAATGTCTTCTACGACGCCTTCCTCCCCGACCTCACCACTGACGACACGATCGACATGGTGAGTTCGAGGGGGTTCGCCTGGGGGTATCTCGGTGGAGGGCTCCATCTCCTCCTCTCGCTGGCGCTGATCCAGTTCAGTGACGGCCCCATCCCGATCGACACCGCCTTGGCCACCAGGATCGCCATCGGCTCAGCCGGCATTTGGTGGCTCGGATTCGGCCTGGCCGCGTTCAAGGGCATGCCGAGGGTCGGCGTGTCCCACGAGCTCCCAGGTGGGATGGTGCCGTCCTGGTGGACCTATGCCCGGTTCGGTTTCAGTCGCACCCTCGCCACGTTGCGAAAGGTCGTGCACAACCGGCCACTACTCGTGTTCATCGTTGCGTTCATCCTTTTCAACGACGGGGTGCAGACCACGATCGCCCTGGCGGCCATCTACGCCACCGAGACATTGGACCTGGGGATCACGATCGTGATCATCGGAGTGCTCCTGGTGCAGTTCATCGCCTTCTTCGGTGCGATGGGCTTCGGACGTCTTGCCGACCGGATCGGCACCAAGCGCGCCCTTCTCGCCAGCATCTTGGTGTGGTCGGTCGTGACCCTCGCCGCCTTCTTCCTCCCCACCGGTGCAGCGGCACCTTTCCTGGCCCTCGCCGTGGTGATCGGCTTCGTGCTCGGTGGCACTCAGGCTCTGTCGAGGAGCTTGTACGGATCGATGATCCCCGAAGACCAGTCGGCCGAGTTCTACGGCTTCTACTCGGTGTTCTCCAAGTTCAGCGCCATCTGGGGACCGTGGATGTTCGCCTTGGTCCGCCAGGTGACCGGATCTGCCCGGCTGGCGATTCTTTCGATCGCCCTCTTCTTCGTTGCCGGCGGAGTTCTATTCAGGTCGGTGGACATCGACGAGGGACGGCGGAATCGGGAGGCGCTACGCACCCCGGCGGTGATGACATAGGATCGTTTCGATGACCGACGAGCATCACGATCCGTTCGAAGACGAACGAGACCTTCCTGCCGCGCCGGACGGGGAGGCGATCGAAACGCTCGGGCGCAGCTCCGAATCCACAGGCATCGCGTGGGGGGCGATCGTCGCCTTCGTCGGGATCGCACTCGTCATCGTCTTTGCCGTGCAGAACACCGATCCCGTGCCGGTCAGGTTTCTCTGGATGGAGGGCCAGCACCCGCTGGCCATCGTGATCCTGATCACCGTCGGCGCCGTGATCCTGCTCACCGAGCTGGTCGGTGTCAGCTATCGCCGGAGACGGCGGCGGCGCCGTGACGAGAAAGAGGAGCTGCGGAGATTGCGGGACCCTTGACTGCTCCCATTCGGACTGTCTTGCCAGCCATCCTCCTGTCCTCGAAGTCCGGGCGAGACATCGCATCACGGGATGACGGGAACGAACCACTACCACCGGGTTAACCCGAGATGTCAGTTTGGTTTGCTTGATTTCCGATCTGGATAACAATGGGCCGGCACAGGCCACCTGTGCTCATAGGAGTTGAAGAATGATCTTTGGTTATCTGGACCCGGGCTCAGGCAGCTTGATCCTCCAGGCTGTCATCGGGGGCCTCACCGGAATCGGCGTTGCATACAAGGCCTACCGCGCCAAACGCGGCCTCGGGAAAGTCGATCCCGGTTCTGAGCAGGACGGTGACGAGGAGAAAGCCGGAGACGCGGCTCTGCCCGCCGAGTCCTGACCTCCCCACATGAGCACGCCCGTCCCCGGGTCGTTCCGCGATCCGGCTTCTCGCGTCGTCTTCGACGGCGACAAAGTCACACGTCTGCTCGATGAGCGGGGAGTCGAGGGGTGGCGCGCCCTCTCCAGGACGGAGTTCTTCCGCAAGGCGGTGGCGGACGGCAGGCTGATCGAATCTGTGGAGGTCGACCCTCCAGATGGCAGTGCCGGCGCCTTGATCCACCCCCGCCTCGATCTCATCACCTATCCATACGAGTGGACCTTCTCGATGCTGCGTGATGCGGCCTTGCTTCAGCTCGACCTGCTCGAGGAAGCGCTCTCGGCGGGACTGACCATCAAAGATGCGACGCCTTACAACATCCAGTTCGTGGACGGGCGGCCCAGATTCATCGACATCGGCTCGTTCGAGACCTATCGCAAGGGCGAGCCATGGATCGGGTACCGCCAGTTCACCCGACAGTTCCTGTTCCCGTTGATGCTGCGAGCGTGGGTCGGCGTGCCCTTCCAACCCTGGCTCCGCGGGGACCTGGAGGGCCTGACCCCTGCCCAGATGTCAAAGCTCCTCGCAGGCCGGAAGCGCTTCAACACCAGCGCCCTGCTCCATGTTCGGGCCCAGGCCCGCATGGAGTCCCGGATGGGCGACCGCGCCGTTCGCAAGGATTTGAGCGAGGCCGGCTTCAACGCCGATTTGATCCTGGCCAACGTGAGAAAGCTGCGGAACCTGGTCGGCTCCCTCAGCTGGGAGGAAGGCGAGCAGGGATGGTCCACCTACGGCGAGTGCAGCCATGTCGCCCGCGACCGGACCGCGAAGAGTGAGTTCCTCGAAACAGCGCTGAAGAGATTCGCTCCACGGCGGGTGGTGGACCTGGGGGCCAACGACGGCCACTTCTCTCGAATCGCCGCCGCAAACGGCGCCCTGGCCATCGCCATCGACAGCTATGAGCCCGTGCTCGACGAGGTCTATCGGACGAGTGCCGGCACCAGCCTCGCCGTCGCGCTCACAGATCTGGCCAACCCGTCTCCTTCCCAGGGCTGGGCGAGCCAGGAGAGGGCCTCGCTGATGGAGCGAGCCCGCCCCGATCTGATCCTCGCTTTTGGCGTCATCCACCACCTGATTTATGGCGCAAGCATCCCTCCGGGCGAGGTCGTGCGATGGCTGTCGACCTTCGGATGCCCCGTCGTCCTCGAGTTCGTCTCACCATCAGACGAGATGGTGAGCAAACTCGTCGGCAACAAACTCCCCCACGAGCTCCACCCGGGAGGCGAGGAGTCGGAGTTCCGGGCGATTCTCGACAAGTTGTTCGTCACCTCCGACGAGCATGTTCTCTCCTCGGCGACGAGGGTCCTTTTCGCACTCGAGCCGCGATGAAGCCTTCGCGGCTGGGTTCGTCGCCCTGGTTGACGGTGCCGTTGTCGCTGGCGGCAGTTGGCTCATTTGCCCTGGCTCAGCCCGTGCTCGACCTTTTGGGGAGAAACCCGGAGTTCTTCATCGCTCGTGGATTCACCGCGATCGACGTCATCCTCTTCCCTGCGCTGCTGCTCCTCCTGCCCGCCCTGCTCTCGCTCCCGGTGCTCGCCCTTCGTTGGATCGGGCCTCGGACCGCGGGCATAGGTCACGCCATCGTCATCGGGGCTTTGTTCTCACTTTTCGTGGCCAATGCCTGGATCGCGTTGCTCGGGAGCGACACCTCCCCGCTCCTGTTCGGGCTGGCCGTGACCGGCGCCGGCGTCGCCTTCGGTTGTGCGTTCCTCGCTTTACCGGTCGTGCAGACCTGGACTGTTTACGCGGCCTGGGCCGTGCCCATCTTCGCCGCCTGGTTCCTATTCATGACCCCGTCCGGCGATGTGGCCTTGGCCCGCTCCGGCGACCTGCCCGAGGTCGGAGAGGTCCAGAACCCGGTGCCCGTCGTGCTATTGGTTTTCGACGAATTCCCGGTGGCGACGATGATCGACTCCCGAGGCGAGCTCCTCGGCGACCTCTTCCCCAATTTCGCCGAGCTTGCCGGAGAAGGCGTCTGGTACCGGAACGCGGTGGGAGTGCGGCAGCAGACCGAAGAGGCTCTCCCCAGCATCCTGAGTGGGGTTGGGGCGGACGAAGGAAGCGTCCCCGTCTTCTCGGACCACCCGCTCAATCTCTTCACCCTGCTGTCGGAGACATATGACGTCGCGGCAGTGGAGACGGTGACCAATCTCTGCCCGGACTTCGCCTGCAGCAACTCCAGCAGGCGGATCGACCCCTGGCCGAAGCGATGGGCCGGGCTCGGGGTGGACATCGCCGTTGTCTACGGGCACCTCACGACACCTCGGGAAGTGTCCGAAGGCCTTCCCGCGATCGATCAAACCTGGGGGAACTTCACGACGGGTGAGCGCTCGGACTTCGACATCATCGACCGGTTCCTTGCCAACGTCGACGACGACCGGAGGCTCGAGGTCGACCGACTCCTCGACACGTTCGAATTCGACGGGGCCGAGCCACCGCTCCGCTTCGGCCATTTCCTCTACCCCCACCACCCCTGGGAGGTCACCGCCGACGGGCATCGGACGGGAGCTTCGAGCGCCCCTGGTTCCGAGGGAGCAGGCTGGGGCGCCGACAACTGGCTCGTGGGCCAGGGCTACCAGCGGCACATCCTCCAGTCGCAGTACGCCGACACCGTCCTCGGCTCGGTGATCGACCGGCTACGCGAAGAGGGCGTTTACGACGAGGCCCTGGTCATGGTGGTGGCCGATCACGGGATCACCATCTCCCCCGGAGTGGACAATCAGCGGTTGATCACAGAGGACACGGTCGGCACAATCGCCGCAGTCCCGATGTTCGTCAAGTACCCGAGCGGGCAAGGTGACGTGGAGCCGGGGACCGTCGACGACGTAAGGGCCGAGACTGTCGACATCCTCCCCACTATCGCCGACGTGACCCGGACAGTGGTCCCGTGGACAATGGATGGGACGTCGCTGCTCGCTCCCGACCGTGCCGGGCGAACCGAATCGGTGATGGTGGGAAGGAACGGTCCGATCTCGTTCGGAGTCGGCGGCGAGGAGAAGCTCGCAGCCGCCGCGGTCAAGGAAATGTGGTTCCCCGAAGGAAACCCGTGGCTGCTCACCCCGCCTGGATGGCAGGAGTGGCTCGGTCGCCCGACGTCAGATGCCACCGCTGCCGACGACGATGACGGGGTCATGGTGACGGTCCGCCAACAGGACCTGTTGGAGGACGTCCCTCCTGACCCGGATCTCATTCCTGTATTCCTCTCCGGCACCGTGACGCTCGATCGGCAGGCGAACGGCGAGGAGATCGTGGTGGCAGCGGTCGATGGAGTGGTCAGGGCGGTGACCCGGGTCTTCGAGCCGGACGGGTCGTCGGCTCGGTTCCAGGTCATGATCCCCCCCGATCTACTCCATCCCGGGGACAACGACGTGGTGCTCTGGGTGGCCGAAGGCGAAGCATCCGATCCTGCCTTTATCAGGTAGGCAGGCGGTCGCACGACCGCCCGGCCCCTGCCACCTACCATTGGCCTCTCGAGAAGGGAAAAGAATGGGATTGATGGACACCATCAAGGGATGGTTCGGGACGGCCAAGGAGCAGGGATCGGATCTCGCCGACCAGGCCGTGGAGCAAGGCTCCGAGCTGATCGACAACGCCGAGCCCTATGGAGATAAGACGAAGGACTTCGCCGAAGACGCCCTGGACACAGCCGACACCAAGCTCGACCAGCTCGAGGATTCGGGGTCGGAGGCGTTCGACGGCGCCCAGGGGAAGGCAGCCGAGATCGTCGACAACGCCGAGGAGAAGGCAGCGGAAGCCGGTGATGCGGTCCAGGAGGCCGTCGGCAAGGCCGCAGACGCGATCGATGAGGCGAAGGACAAGCTGGGCGGCTGAACGAAGCTCGATGAGCACCCTCGATCCAATGACCACGTCAGAACGATGAAACGCGCCTCAGACCGTCTCAACAAGATTCCCCCATCCGCCACCCTTGGCATAAGCGCTCGGGCCAGAGAACTGCGCGCCGAGGGCCTCGACGTGATCAGCTTTGGGGCCGGCGAGCCCGACTTCGCCACACCTGAACACGTGGTTGCCGCAGCAGCGCGCGCCTGTCACGACCCGGAGAACCACAAATACACGGCCTCGGCCGGTTTGCGGCCGCTACGCGAGGCCATTGCCGAGGATGTTGGGCGCTATTCGGCGGTGGAAGTCGACTGGGCCGAGGTGATGGTCACCAACGGGGCGAAGCAAGCCGTGTTCCAGGCCTTCGCCGCCCTTCTCGACCCTGGCGACGAGGTGCTGCTCCCGTCACCCCACTGGGTCACTTACCCGGCAGGCATCGACCTCGCCGGTGGGGTCACCGTCTCGGTGCCGACGAGGATCGAGGACGAGTTCAAAGTCGATGTAGACAGTCTCGAGAGGGCGCGGACGGACCGAACCCGGCTGCTCGTGTTCGTCTCGCCTTCCAACCCGACCGGGGCGGTTTACACCGCGGACGAGGCTCGCGCCATCGGGGAGTGGGCCACTGCGAATGACATCTGGGTGATAGCGGATGAGATCTACCAGCGCCTCACTTATTTCACTGACGTCGCTCCTTCGATAGCGGCCGTGACCCCTCGGTTCGACAATTGGGTCCTGATCAACGGGGTGGCCAAGTCCTACTCCATGACCGGATGGCGGGTGGGGTGGATGGTGGGCCCAACCGACATCATCGACGCAGCCAACGCTCATCAATCCCACGCCACCGGCAATGTCGACAACGTCGCCCAGCACGCCGCCCTGGCTGCGCTGCGCGGGCCCCAGGACACAGTCGACGAGATGCGCCAGGCGTTCGACAGCAGGCGAAAGCTCATGTACTCGCTCGTTAGTGACATCCCTGGTGTCCGATGCGTCGAGCCCCAGGGCGCTTTTTATGTGTTCCCCGACATGACGGGTGTGTTGCAGGGGCGGTGGTCGTCCACCGACGAGCTGGCCACGGTCATCCTCGAGGAGGCTGGCGTCGCCCTGGTACCTGGCGAGTCGTTCGGCACCCCCGGACACCTGCGACTCTCGTACGCCACGGGGGAAGCAGAAATCGAAAAGGGAATGGAGCGGATCGCCCGCCTGCTGGCCGGGTGACTGGGGTCTACCGAACCGGGTTTACACTCGCCATCGATGGAAGGCACGACTGCGCGGGCCATGATGCTCGTTGAGCCCCGTCACTTCTCGCTCACCGAGTTGCCGGCCAGGCCCGGCCTCGAAGGCGGTTGGCTCGCAGTGGAGGCGACCGGGATCTCGGGGGCGGACGTCCAGGTATGGAAGGGAGAGGCGAAGGATGTCGTCTACCCACTGATACCCGGCCACGAGGTCGTGGGAAGGATCGCCCGAGGTGGTCCATCCATCCCCTTCCCGGTTGGAACCCGGGTCGTGGTCGAGCCCCGCATCCACTGTGGGGAGTGTCATCGCTGCAAGCTCAATCTGGCGACCTGCGTCCGGCGCCGCCCCTCCAACTCATACGGCTTCATCCCGTCTATCGAGCCACCCGGTCTGTGGGGAGGTCTCGCCGAGTTCCTCTACATCGATCCGGCGGCACGGCTGCACCCTCTCACCGACGATGTCCCCGCCGAAGTCGGGACCTTTGTCCACCCGCTGGCGGCTGGGCACACGTGGGCGGTCGAGCTGCCCCATCTCCAGAGCGGCGAGAATGTCCTCATCCTCGGCCCCGGGCCGCGCGGACTGGCCTGTCTGATCGCGGCCAAAGCAGCGGGCGCGGGGTGGGTCGGTGTCACCGGTCTGTCCCACGATCGTGATCGGCTGGAGCTGGCCAAGCGGCTCGGCGCCGACCTCGCCATCGACGCCGAGAAAGAAGACGTCGGGGGCGCCATCGCCGAGGCGATAGGGCGAAGGCCGGACATCGTCGTGGATGTCACCTCCGACGATCCAGAAGCGCTGTTCACTGCACTCGACCTGGTCCGCAGCGGCGGGCGGGTCATCCTGGCGTCGACCAAGGGCAACCGCGCTTTTCATTTCATCAGCGACGTCCTGGTGGCCAAACAACTCACGATCAAGGGTGCTATGGGAGCAACGACGGTCGGGTACCAGTGGGCCGCCCGCCAGATCGAAACCGACCCCCGCATCGACGATCTCGTCTCGCATCAGTTCCCGCTCTCGGAGTCATCCCGTGCCCTCCAAGCGGCCGCCGGGTTGCTCGGGCGCGAGGAGCTGATCTCAGTGGCCGTCACGTTCTGACATGACCGGTCGCGGGGTTGCCCCGGGCCGGTTGTCCGTCGGGTCCTGGGTCCTCTACGACCTGGCCAACACCATCTTCGCCCTCGGTGTCATCGGGCGCTACTTCCCCGAATGGCTCACCTCCATGGGCCGTCCGGACAGCGCTCTCGCCCTGGTCGAAGCGGGTGCTGGAGCATTGGTGATATTCCTGGCCCCGTGGGCCGGGGCACGCAGCGACGTCCGTGGCACGAGGGTGCCGACCCTGGTGGTGACCACCATCGTCTGCGTCGCCGCCACCGCCCTCCTCACCTCGGGCCCGGTTGGTGTCACACTGGCCCTCCTCGGTGTCGCACTGGTCGCCTTCAATGTCGGCGCCGTGGTGTACGACGCCCTCCTCGTCGATGTCAGCACCCCGGCCAACCGAGGCCGAATCTCCGGACTGGGAGTAGGAGTCGGCTATTTCGGCTCGTTCGTAGGTCTCGGCATCGGCGTGGTGACGCTCGATGTGCTCGGATGGTCCTACGCCGCCACGTTTCTGGTGCTGGCCCTGGCCTTCTTGCTGCTCGCCCTGCCCGCGTTCTTCTTCATCGAAGAACGGGGCGGTCACGACGAAGCCCCTCTCCCGGAGCTGCGAGACATCCTCCGACGGCTGGTCGCCTCATGGCGGTTGGCCGGCACCTACGACGGCGTCGTTCGATTCCTCGTCGGCAGGTTCCTCTACACCGACGCGATCAACACCCTCATCGGCGGCTTCCTGACCATCTTCGTCATCCAGGAGCTGGGTCTCGACAGCCAATTCACCACCATGCTGCTCGGAGTGGCCATCGCCGCTGCCATCGTCGGGGCGCTCGGCGCCGGCCGCCTCGTGGAGCGGTTCGGGCCGATGCGCGTGCTTCGCGCCGCGCTCGTCTTGTGGATGGTGGCCATCGGGGCCGGCATCGCGGCGGCGGTGACCGGCGAGACCGGCCTCGCCTGGGCCATCGGGTCGTTGGGAGGGATCGCTCTCGGGGCGACCTGGACCGCGGATCGGGTGGTGATGACCCGGATATCACCACCAAGGCATCTCGGTCAGTTCTACGGGCTCTATGCCACGGTGGGCCGGTTCGCCACGATTTTGGGGCCATTGACCTGGGCGCTCATCGTCGATGTAATCGGATTGGGTCGCCGGGTGGCTATGGGGGCGCTGATCGGCTTCATCGGCATCGGATGGTGGGTGTTGCGCCGGGTGGACGACTCGGAACGGGCCTGGCCCGTCGCCGATCTCCCCGTGGTCAGTACAGCCCCTGACGCTCCCCTGATATGAGGTGGTGCTCGACGGCGTAGGGGATGGGCAAATCCCGGACTTCGTTGGGGCCTCGCACCAGCCTTCTCCCGATCTCGGCGAACCAGGTGTCGTTGGCGAACGCCCAGGGCCAGGCCCGAATACCAACCCGGGCGCCGACGATTCCACCAACCATGGCCGCCAGCGGGCTCCCTCCGATGCGTGCAGCCTGCTCCACCGGGAGATGGGACCGGTCCACCACCGGGGCGGAGAGCAACAGACCTGCTCTGACCAGGTCCCAGGGTGACGGCTCACCGCCATCGGCGATGAGCGCGAGCGCCTCGTCGCCTTCGACCACGCCGACGTGCCGGGCCATCTGACGCAGCCCATCGACGAGATCGCCGGATTCGGCACCCGAAGCCGGATCCGGGGACAGGGTGGCCGCGGCCGGTTCGGTGATCTCGACGATCCCCGTCACGAGATCCCGGCCGGACTGTCCGAAGCAAGAAGCGGCAACGGCCCCCGCGGCGACGACACCGCTCAGGATCGACGCCGGGTTGTCATGAAAGAGCCTGCCCAGCGCGAGCGCCTCATCACGCAGCCGGGCCGGCTCGCGACGGAGCGTCACGCCGAGAGGAACCGCCCGCGGTGCGGCATCGAGTGACGGGTCCTCCTCGGGCACCGGTCGTCCGGCGGCGGCCCGATCGAGCCAAGACCGGAATTGAGGGCTCTCGGCCCGATACACCGGTTCCTCCTCATTCGATCCGTCCAGCTCACGCAGCGCGCTCACCACGGCATCGAGGTCGAGGGCCGGGCCTTCGATCAGTTGATATGCAATGACAGTCGCTTGCTCGGTAACGGCGCTGTAACCCAGCTCCCAGGCGCCACCGGCGGTGTCGCCGGCGGCAAGGCCCAACACGGCCCCGTCACCCTCGCCTGACACCAGCGAGAACCTCGATCCCGAGTCTGTCACGGTGCGGGAGGGTACCCCTGTAGGCTCGACGCCCAATGGACCGCATCGTGGTCGTCGCCAATCCCTCGGCATCCCAGTTCACCGGTGGCGCCCATCGGACGGTCATGTCGGTGCTGGGGCGTGTAGCGGATGTCGAGTCCCTGTGGCCCGAGACGCCGGCCGACGCCGAGACGAAGACTGCACAGGCCGTCGAGAGTGGTGCTCGCGTCGTCGTTGCGATGGGTGGGGACGGCATCGTCCACCACGTGGCACAAGGCTTGGTCGAGACCGATGCCGCGCTCGGCATCATCCCGGTTGGGACCACGAACGTCATCGCCCGGCTGCTCGGCGTCCCCGCCAAGCCGGCGAAGGCCGCCCGGCTCATCGTCGAAGGTCACGCCCCGATACTGACGTTGGGCACGGCGCGGATGGTGCTGACCCGTGGCTCTGTCGAGACAACGCATCATGCCGTCTTTGCCTGTGGGTTCGGACTGGATGCCGTAGTCGTGCTCGAAGCTGAGAAGGATCCCTACCGGAAGTACCGATTCGGCTCGCTCCACTACGCCCGCACTGCTCTCGGCGTCGCCTTCAGGGACTTCCCACGCCGAAAGCCCCACGTTCGGGTGACGCACGGGAACGGCGAGGAGATGGCCATCGCCGCGCTGCTCCAATTCCGCCACGTGTACACCTACTTCGGGGCAATCCCGCTCCGGGTGTCACCGGAGCGGCCTGACCCGATGACGCTGCTCACGATCGGCCGCCTGAAACGCCGGCGCATCCCGGGCATTGTCACGAAATTGCTCCGCAACAGCGAGCTCCGCTCTGTCCCCGACATGAACGTCGTCCCCCATGTGAAGCAGATGGAGGTCGCTGCCGACCCGCCGGTGGCCGTCCAAGCCGACGGTGAGCCCTTGGGTCTCGTCGATGGCGGAACTGTGGAGTGGGTCCCGGGCTCGCTTCGGGTCGTGGCGGGTCCCGAGACCACACCTGACTGAGCATCACATGATCTCGATGTCTTCGGCTCCGAACCGATTTTTCACCCTGCGGAGCGCCTCCCGCTGGACGGACCAACGCTGCTCGGCCACAGTGGTCAGTCGGGCTCGGAGAAAGACACCCGAGCCGACCAGATCCTGCACCCCCAACATCTGGGGCTCTTTGGTAATCATGTCGGACCAAGGTTCTTCCGCAGACAGTTTCATCAATTCGTCGAGCATGACCTCCATGGCTCGGTCCAGATTCGCCTTATAGCCGAGCCTGACGTCTATCGAAGGTGACGCGTAGAGACTGGTGAGATTGGAGGTGACGGTGATCTGCCCGTTGGGGACGTAGTGGACATTGCCCTCGCCGTCACGGAGGACAGTGACACGGAACTGGATGTCCTCCACCTTGCCGGTGGTGGCGGCGACCGTCACGGTGTCACCGATCCGGTATTGGTCCTCGGCGAGGATGAAGAAGCCGGCAATGACATCCCTGATCAAGTTTTGGGCGCCAAACCCGAGCGCGGCGGCGATGGCGGTGCCCACTGCCAGGAAGGGGGTCATGTTCAGCCCCCAGATGTCGATCAGCATCAGGCCAACGAGGACGAGGATGACGATGAGGGTCACCCGTCTCACCATCACCCAGAGTGTGAGGACGCGGGCCGCCGAGCCCGGCGTCTTCTGCTCCACCCGATCCACGAATCTGGCTCCCATGCCCGCCAGGATCAGGTAGAGCACCACGCCGGACCCGACCACGATCGCTGTCGCCAGCCAGGGGTTCGCAGCGGTCGCGTCCATTCCAGCCGAGGCTAGTTATCCGGACCTCCGCTCCAGATCTCCCAGCGCCAGGGCGAGATCGGTGATCGCGGCATTAGCCCGGCCCCTCTGCACCAAGACCTCCCGTATCGGCCTCCCGACCTCGACGTCGACGCTGGCCATCAGGTTTTCGCGGTTCTGCTCCTCGTCGGGACCGACGTCACGACGTCTACGTCTGATCCAGGACCGCGGCTTCCCCGTGGTCGAGCCCTGAGCGCCTACGCATCTGAGGAACGCTCCATGGGTCTCGATTGCGAGATCTTGCAGGCGATGCTGGGTCTCGCCGCCCATCTCGCTGCCGAGCTGGGCGACGTACTCCGCCAGATCGTGGCCGCCTCCCGCCGCCCTGCCGGCGATGGCCAGGTCCACGGCGGAGGCCACCTCCTCGGCCCATTGCTTCTCGAAGTCGACGGCATGTGAGGTCGATGCTGACGTCACCAACCGCGAGGACGCAGTCGCCAGATCGGCGAGAGCCTTCCGATTCACCGCCTGCCGTCGTTCCACGGCGGCCTCGAGCGCACCAATCAGCAGATCTACCCCATTGGGAGGCCCTGCTACCGGGCTCGCCGCGGTCGCAATCACCTTTGGTTCGCGGATGCCATCCTCACGGAGCGCCCTGGTCAGGTCGTCAGCCACGACAACTGCGTCTTCCGGGTCGAGCCGGTCGATCTGGTTCAGGACGAATAGGAACTGGTCCTGGTGGCCGGACATCGCCGTGACGTATCGGTGATGGAGGACTGCGTCCCGGTATTTCTCGGGATCGGTGACCCAGACGACCATGTCGACCCGGGGGAGAAGGGAGTCGACCCGGTGACGATGTCCCACCTCGACGCTGTCGTTGTCGGGGAGATCGAGGAGACACAGCCAAGATGGGCCGTGATGCTCGACACGGTCAGTGATATCCAGTTCGTCCAAATATCCGGTGAGCGCCCCTGCACCATCCGCCGGCACCAGAGCGAGCGGTTCGGATGTCATGGGGCGGATGCCCCCGGTGAGGGCGACCTCCTCGCCTGCGATCGCGTTGACGAGACTCGACTTGCCCGATCCGGTGCCGCCCGCCAACGCGACCACCACGATGGATTCGGGATACGACAACCTCATTCTCGTGTCACGCGCCAACGCCGCCACCGACTCCACCTCGGGTCGACGGAGAGCCCCGGCCGACTCCGCGACAGCCGTGTCGACCTTGTCGAGAAGGCCAACAAGCGCATCATGCATTGGCGAAAGACGACCTCGCGATCAAAGCCCACCGCGAGGCCCTGACACGATCGATCGAGCGCCGGGTGATGGCGGCGGTCGACATCCGGGAGACGATGCGATGTTCCGCGCCGCCATACACCGGGACGAGGCTGTCGGCCAGGCGCGCCTTGACTTCAGACGACAATTCGTCCAATCGGGCCTTCGGAGCCAGGAGTCCTACAACCTCCTCGATGCCTCTGTCCGGTGCCTCGAAGCAGCAACCACCGAGGATGAGGGACACCAGAGGTGGGTCGAGAGAGGCCGCCACCGAAGGCAGATCCGGGATCTCGCTCCTCCACCTCGCGATTGCTGTTCGTGTAGCGAGGTGGGTGTCGGAGAGGAGTTGTTTGCGCTCCTCCCCATGAATCAGGCCCCCGGCGTGGAGCTGCCGTCGCAAGTCGGCGTCGACTGCGGCTATCAGCGATTCGTCGAATAGGCCCAGGCTGCGCGCAACGTCGGCTGTCAACGGCAGTCGGCGACGGATCATGCCCTTCGTCCGAAACCGGCGGAGCCCGAGGTCGGCCAGAGGGCGGAGGTCGATACCGGCCCCTCTCACGTTCTCACGACGGAGACCGATACGTCCCAGATCGACGTCGAGCAAGTGCTTCACATGGGTAGTCGTGATGCCGTTCTCGTCGAGCAAGACCGCGACGTCATCGATCACCTGGCGGGTCTGCTCGATCGTGGTGTCGAAGACCGACCGGACCACATCCGCGGCGCCCGCCCGCCGCCCTTCGACCACCGCTACCAGCCGGTCTCGCAGCTCCTGGACCGCTGCTGGCGGGATGGTTTGTGCCCCCGGACCGATGTGATGCTCCTGGACAGCCACCACCTCCGACGCGAGCCCTTCGGCCTCCAGTCTCGACGAGTAATCGGCGAGGGCACCCCGTGACGACCCGCGGATCCGGTTCATCACCTGGATCACAGGGACACCCCTCGAGTGGGCCCGCCGCAGCACTTCCCACGGCACCAAGTCGGCGTAGCGCAGCGCCGAGCTGACGTAGACCACGATGTCGGCATTGTCGATCATCGACTCCGCCATCGCCCGATGCTCGACCGACGTCGAGTCGATGTCGGGGGTGTCGACGAGGATCAGCTCCTCCAGGATTGGAGCCCGGCCCGTCACGACGTCGCAGATGACACCGCCGATGCGCCGGTAGTCGTCGGCCCTTGCCTCGGATGAAAGGACCAATGGGTCTTTGGTGGTGGGTCGAAGCGGGCCGGCCAATGCATGGGCCGCCCCGGTCACCGAGTTGAGGAGGGTCGACTTGCCGGCGCCAGTAGGGCCGGCAAAAACCACGATCAGAGGAGCGGTGGGATCTCCCATTCGAGGGACCAGGTAGTCGCGGATGGTGCGGATGATCCAGTCGCGTCTGGCGATCAGCCTGCCAGTCTCTGCGACATCCCCGATCGGGATAGCTTCGAGGGACGACGCGAGATACTCGAGATCACCTGCCAGATCGTCGCGTGTCGGCTCGTCCACGGCTCCAGAGATTGTGCCACGCGCCGCCCCGGTTCCGATGTCAGCTGACCCATCCACCTTCGGGTCGATCGAACCAGACATGGACCTGGCCCGTCCCGGTGGCGTTCTCATAATCGGAGAAGAGCTGGCCGCGAGCTCTGCAGTCACGACCACCGACCGCCCCCAGCATCATCAAATAGTGTCCGAACGCGCCTTCGGGCGCGTACTCGAAGTATTCATCCATGGTGTCGACGATCCGGGCGTGATCGCCCCCTCTCATCCATTCCAACCGCAACTCGTCGGCCGCCCTGGCCCCGGGAGTGATGATGTGGACCGGATCCGATGCCTCGTGCTTCGAGATCTGCTTCAAAGGCCAGAAGGTGTGGCTCAGCCCTCCCGATGCCAGCACCACCGCCTTCCGATCGAGTCGCGCGATTGCCTCGCCCAAAGCCTCGCCCATGACCATGAAATCGTCGGTCTCGCCGGTCTGGACCACCGACACCGAGACGACGTTCTCGTTGTCTCGCAGATAGTGGAGGAGGTTGATCGTCGCGTAGTAAACGGGTAGGTGGTCGTCCTCGGAGGCGTGGGTCGGGGTTCCCAGCTCCTCGCCCAGGGCAGCGGCGAGCTTGGCCAGTTCGGGATCACCGGGATAGTCGTATGGGATGTGGGCCATGCCCCGGGGCAGTTCGGACGAGGTGAAAACGCCCTGACGCCGGGCGTGAGCAGAGAGGAGGTGCTCGACGGTCGAGAACCAATGCGAGTCGATGATCACGATCGTGTCGGGTCGTAGGCGATCGAACACCTCGTCTCGCAGACGCACCAGGCCGGGCACGAGGCTGATTTCCTTGCCGTCGTTGATCTCACGGCGGGTCGCTTCATCGAACATGATGGTGGGGGCATGGCTGATCAGGCCGACGCCGACGATCTCGCCCATCGATCCCTCCTCGGGTCGTTAGCAACCGAACGAATGGTACCGACAAACGGCCTCACTCGGCGATGAGACGACCCCCGTCGGCGGTAGCGGTGACCCGCCGAAGGAGCCTGGCCAGCTCGCGTCTCTCCTCGTGGTCGAGGTCCGCGATGAACTTGGCCTCGTAGCGATTGAACTCGGGAAACACCGACTCGATGGTGTCCAGACCACTTTCGAGCAGGCTCACCACCACCCGTCGCCCATCTTCCGCATGACGCGATCGCTCGACCAGCCCGCTCTTCTCGAGTGTGGTGAGCATGCCGCTCAAGGTGCCTTTGGCCAGCCCGCAATCTTCCGCAAGTTGGCCCGTTTCCCGTTCGCCCCAGACCCATAGCACGAAGAGGATGGTGAAGCCGCCCCAGGAGAGGTTGGCCGGGGCGAGCACCTCGCGCTCCATCCGATTGCGAACCGCATTGGCGGCCCGATAGATGTTGGAGACGGCCAGCATCGCTTCGAAGTCGAGGGCACGGTCCCCAAGTCTCGACCGGATGTCACGCTCGGCCTCGAGGACGACGTCGTCGTCGTGGTCATGGAGAGGTCTCGGCATGTGCTCCTCTCAGCATATCCTTAGCTAGCTAACGATCCCCATGCCTTCCACCAGAGCCGAGATCTCCGAAACAGCCGTCTCCCCCGATCATTTCATCGGGGGCAAACGCGTGTCGTCACCGACGACTTTCGAGGTGCGCTCACCTCTCGATTGGGATTGGCTCCTGGCCGATGTCTCCCGGGGAGATTCGCTCACTGCTGATCAGGCGGTTACGGCGGCGGTCGACTCGTTTCCGGGATGGGCGAAGCTCACGCCCAACCAGCGAGCCGAACCGCTTCATCGGCTGGCTGATCTCATCGATGCCAATATCGCCATGCTGGCCCGGGTGGAGTGCGTCGACATGGCGATGTTGCTCCAGAGCCTCGAGGCCCGGGTCATCCACCGCGGTGCGGAGAACCTCCGCAACTACGCAGATCTTGCCCTCTCCTATCAGGGACGACGCTGGTCGTCGAAGGGCACGGAAAACCATGTCGAGCGAATGCCGGCAGGGCCGGCCGTGATCATCACTCCGTGGAATGCTCCCTGGCTGCTGTCGACCTGGAAGCTGGCTCCCGCATTGGCCGCAGGCAACACCGTCATCCTCAAGCCGGCGGAGTGGGCCCCCCTCTCCGCCTCTCTCCTGGCCGACCTGGCGACAGAATCTGGCCTCCCGCCGGGCGTGCTCAATGTCGTCCAAGGGGCGGGCGAAGAAGTCGGCGCGGCCCTGGTCTCCGATCGCCGCGTTCGGCGGATCTCGTTCACCGGGTCGCCGGAGACTGCGCGGCACATCGGGGTGGCTGCGGGGCGCAACATCGTCCCGTTCACCGCGGAGCTAGGGGGCAAGGGACCCCTTGTCGTCTTCGCCGACTCGGATTTGGAGGCAGCCGCCCGGAAGGCCGCGGGGCAGTACGACGACGCCGGCCAGACCTGCCTCGCGGGCACCAGGCTCCTCGTCGAGGCCGGCGTGTCCACCGAATTCCTCGAGCTCTTCAATGCCCACGCCGACGCCCACATCCTCGGCGACAGCCGCGACCCGCGGACCACAGTCAGCCCGCTGATTCATCCCGACCATCTGGCCCGGGTCGAGAGTTTCGTTGAACGGGCGCGCCGTCATGGGGACAGGGTCTTGAGGGGTGGGGAGCGGTGGAAGCAGGACGGGCTCTGGTATGAGCCGACTTTGATCGAGCCTTTGGACAACGACTCCGAGATAGTCCAACGCGAGGTGTTCGGCCCGGTCCTGACCTACCAGACCTTCGCCGATGAGGAGGAGGCGGTGACTCTCGCCAACTCGACCTCCTATGGCCTGTCAGGGATCGTCTACACGGGCAGCGAAGAGCGCGCCGAGCGGGTTGGTCGGGGGATCAGAGCCGGGACGATCTGGGTCAACACCTATCTGATTCGTGACCTCACCGCGCCTTTCGGGGGCATCGGAATCTCGGGCATAGGGCGCGAAGGCGGCGACTATGCCCTTGATTTCCATTCCGATCTCAAGACCGTCCAGATCAGCCAGGGAACGGTGAGGTAGGAGCCCCCTCCCGGCTTCGCCGATACTCCCCCCAGCGCTCACTCCGGTCGCGGGGGCAATATCACCAACTGGTGGCGATGTACTTGATCTCGAGGAACTCCTCGATGCCCTCGTGACTCCCTTCTCGGCCGATGCCGGACTGCTTGACGCCGCCGAAGGGGGCAGCCGGGTCGGAGACGAGGCCGCGATTCAGCCCAACCATTCCCGACTCGAGGGCCTCTGCCGTCCGGAGGCCGCGAGCCAGATCGCCCGTGTAGACGTAGGCGATCAAACCGTGGACCGTGTCGTTGGCCATGGCGATTGCCTCATCGTCGCTGGCGAATTCGACCACCGGCGCCACCGGGCCGAAGATCTCCTGGTCGAGGATCGCGGCGTCCGGGGAGACTCCCGACAGGACGGTCGGCTCGTAGAAGAACCCTTTGCGGTTGGGCACCGACGCACCGACCGCGACACCGGCGCCCGAGTCGACAGCCTCCTGGACCATGCGGGCGATGTCGTCGCGAGAGCGCTCGTTGATCATGGGACCGACCTGATTGCTCCGGTCGATCCCGGGTCCGAGCTTCATGGCTCCCATCGCATCGGCCAGCATCGACGTGAACTTCTCTGCCACCGCAGAGTGGACCAGGAATCGGTTGGCGGCGGTGCAGGCCTCACCGGCGTTGCGCATTTTGGCCACCATGGCACCTTCGAGCGCCGCGTCCAGATCCGCGTCCTCGAACACGATGAAGGGCGCGTTGCCGCCGAGCTCCATGGACACATTGAGCACTTGCTCGGCGGCCACCTTGAGCAACGTCTGGCCGACCTCGGTGGATCCGGTGAACGACAGCTTGCGCACCCGGGGGTCGTGCAGCATCTGCTCGACCACCCCCGATGAGCCCTTGGCTACCACCACGTTGACCACCCCTGGAGGCAGCCCCGCCTCCTCCATCAGGTGGACGACGGCGAGCGTCGTCAGGGGTGTGTCCGATGCGGGCTTTACGATGGCGGTGCAACCGGCAGCCAGGGCGGGACCGATCTTGCGGGTGGCCATCGCTGCAGGGAAATTCCACGGCGTGATCATCACGCTGACCCCAACCGGTTGGAGCACGGTCATGATCCTCTTGTCCCCCGCCGGCGCGAGGCGAACCTCGCCTCCAATCCGGGGCGCCTCCTCGGAGAACCAGCGGAAGAACTCGGCGGCGTACCGGACCTCGCCGAGAGCATCCGGGAATGCCTTGCCGTTCTCGAGGACGATGAGCTCGGCCAGGTCGTCCTCTCGTTGGCGCATCGCCTCGAACGTTCGGCGGAGTACCTCGGCGCGCTCACGCGGAGCCGTGGCCGACCACGACCCCAGTGCGTCGGCGGCCGCATCGACGGCATCCCCGGCATCACTGGCCTCGGCCAGGCCGACATCGACTAGCACGTCCTCGGTGGCGGGGTCGACGACTGGTAGCTCACCAGTGCCCGCGGACCAGGAACCACCGATGTACAGACCGGTCTTTCCTCTCTCCTTGAGCTCTTCGAGGATCGCGCTCATTGACCATCAACCTCCATTGGCACCGTGCGGCGCAGTGTCGTGCCGCCTTTCCATGACACTCCTACCCGGTGGTAATAGCCACCGATCATCTCCATTGGCGCCAGCAGCGACAACTCGTCGGCCGGCGACGGGAGGAGCTCGAGCTCGGCCGAACCACTCCAGACGTGCCCCACCTCACCGTCATATCCCTGCATTGTCACCAGCTCATCAAGCGACTCCGTGCCGTCGGATTCGATGGCCGGCCACCATCGATTGTGGAGCATCGGATGCCCGTTTACGAACCCAGGATCGGCTCCCGGTGTCTCGAGAGTGACCACTGCTTGGGCCAGGCGCCGGTCCGCCGCGGACAGTGTGGCGCCGAATCTCCCTCCGGCCTCGAGCCTGGGCCCGGCGCTGCCGACCGTGATGGGGCGGGTCATCCAGATGCTGCCCAGCTTCTTGGGGTAGCCCTGGTGATAGCCCCGCACCAGTGCGAAGTCCTTGTCGACCCAGATGAACAGACACCGGCTCCAGGTCTCGGCACCCCACCGGCATCGGACTACGGCGAAGCATTCCTTGTACTGGGAGCGCACCGGGTCGAGAACCTCCTCGAAGCCGTCACTACAGCTCTGCCAATCGGCCCAGATCAAGGCCACGGCACCCGGATCCTCTGAGGCGAGCTCGACCCCGGCGGGAAGCAGCTCGGCAACACGCTCGGGGTCGGTTCGGTACTCGACGGTGAGCATCTCGCCGGAGTAGTGCCACGGCGGCGGCGGTATCAGGGAGGACTGGCCGCTGGGAGTGCGGGGGAACAAGAAACCTGGCATCAGATCGTCTGCAAGCTGTAGATCGCGTGATCGTATATGCGCCAATCCGGGGTGGGCGAAGGCATCTCACCCGGGCTACCTTGACCCCGATGTCGGGAATCCTCGAGCCGGGGCACCAGGAACGCGCCGAGTTGGCGGAGAGCGTCCTCGGCGTCCTCCAGGATTGGTTCGATCGGGCCGACACGATGCCCGCCTCGGGAGTCGAGCTGGATGACGATCTGGCGGTGCGTCTGATCTCCCCACCTACCGACGAGGGGCGACCTCTGGAGGCGATATTGGCCGAGGTCGAGGAAGCCGGGCGCTCCGGCGTGTTCCACCCGTCCGGCGGACATCTCTCCTACATCCCCAATGCCGGGCTTTACACCGCGGCGCTGGCCGAGTTCCTCGCCGCCGGCCTGAATCGCTACACCGGGGTCTCGGGGGCCGCGCCAGGCATGAGCGCCATCGAGCACGGGATGGTGCGGTGGATGGCCTCCCTCTTCGAAATGGGCCCATCGGCTTCGGGTCTCATCGTGTCGGGTGGATCGATGGCCAACCTGACCGCTCTGGTCGCCGCCCGGACTGCCCGGCTCGGGGACGAATTCTCCAGCGGTGTCATCTACGTCACCAGGCACACCCACCACTCGGTGGAGAAGGCCGCCCGGATCGCCGGATTCAGAAGGGACCAGATACGTGCGGTCGACATAGACCTCGACCTGAGAATGGACCCGGAGGCGCTCGCGGCGGCCATCTTGGATGACCGGGCCGCCGGACGTGACCCTTTCCTCGTCGTCGCCTCGGCCGGGACGACCGACACCGGCACCGTCGACCCCCTAGAGCCCCTGGCCAGGATCGTTGCGGACGAAGGGCTCTGGCTCCACGTCGACGCCGCCTATGGCGGCTTTTTCCAACTCACAACGCGCGGCCACGCCGTCCTGTCCGGGATCCAGCAAGCAGACTCGATCGCCATCGACCCGCACAAAGGGTTGTCCGTGCCCTTCGGGGTCGGCGCACTCCTCGTCCGGGATGAGGCTCACCTCATCGACGCCAACCAAGGAAGGGGCGCCTACCTGCGCGAGGAGGACCACGATTCGGGGATCAGGGACATCGCCTCCCTTGGCCCGGAGTTGACCCGCCCGTTCCGCGCCATGCAGATGTGGCTCCCCCTCCACCTCCACGGGATCGCCCCATTCCGCGACGCACTCGACTCCAGCCTCGACCTCGCGGAATACGCCCACCGAAGGCTGATCGCCATCGATGATCTCGAGGTCCCGTGGAAGCCCGATCTCTCCATCGTGGCGTTCCGATTCGAAGACGACACGCTGGGCCGTCGCGCACTGGAGACGATCAATAAGGAACGAGTGGTTCACCTCTCCCCGACGACGATCGCGGACCGATACGTGCTCAGGTTCGCCATCCTCAATCGGCGCACCACAAGTGAACACCTGGACCATGCCATCGACATGATCGAGAAGTTGCTCGTCGGCTGATTCGGGATCAGTTGTTCGGTGGTGCCTCGCTGATGTTGGCCAGCGCCGACGCGGGGTCTCGCTCGATGGCGAGGTCGCCCAACGTGACAATGCCCACCAGTCTTCCGTCGTCGATCACCGGAAGCCGGCGAATGGCTCGCTCGCTCATCAGCTTGACGGCCTTTCCCACCGGATCGCCCGATTCGACGGACTCGATCGTGTGGTTGCAGACATCGCGAACCACCATCGAAGCCGGGTCGTTGCCTTCGGCCACGACGTTCAGGGCGAGATCTCGGTCGGTCACGATCCCACATACGCTCCCGTCGGAGCGGCTGACGAGGACATCACCGATGTCGGCATCACGCATGATCCGGGCCGCCTCGCTGACGGGCGCGCTCTCGTCGACTGTCAGGGGATTTCTCGTCATCACTTCTTCAATGGTCTGCATTTTGCACCTCCTGTACGAGTCAAATACCCGATGTGACCCGCCCCGAAACGGGGCGCGGTGTCCGCACGGTCACGATCAGACCGACCAACAGCACGGCCACCATGAGCAGGTGGATGATGACGTCGACGGTGGTCCGTGGGCCGACAGTGAAGAGAAGCGTCACACCGACGAAGGTCCCGGCCAGGGCGAAACCCTGGGCAATGATGCCCGCTCGTCGGGTGGCGGCAGGTCGGTGCAGGCTCGCCGCGAGTCCCCCGAGCAGGACCACCGCAATGATGCTCTCGGCGGTGCCCGCTTCCCGATCCAAGTACCCGTCCAGTAAGACTTCGAAGTGGATGAGGGCCGCCATGATGAATATGGCCGCCTCCAGTGCCAGGAAGAGGCGTATGCGATTGACCATCTCTCCCCCATTCCACGAACACGGATGCCCTCAAACCGATGCGGGAGACTCAGCCGATATCGCCGGTCCTGGCCGAGGCGATGGCGAGGATCACGGATGCCGAGAACAGGCCGACACCGAACGGGACATGAATGGCGGTGCTCACGGCGAATGGCATGTGTCCGAGCGTCGATTGCACCCAGAGCCCGATTGGCAGGAGGATCGAGCCGGTGACGAGCCGTGGATCGAGTTCACGACGCTTGGCGA
>JBEVJN010000023.1:0-48337 GCA_040510135.1 Acidimicrobiia bacterium
GAACGACGTGAGGGCCGTCCAGCTGGCCAAAGCCGCACTTCACGCCGGGGCGCGTCTTCTCATGGACCATTACGGGGTCGACCACGTCGACGAAATCAGACTGGCCGGGGCCTTCGGCAGCCACATCGATCCCATGTACGCGATGGTGCTGGGGATGATCCCCGACTGCGACCTCGATCGCGTCTCGGGGGCAGGGAACGCCGCACGGGTCGGGGCGATGATGGCCCTTCTCTCGGGTGTGGCCCGTTCCGAGATCGAGGAGGTGGCCCTTGTGATCGAGAAGGTGGAGACTGCGGTCGAACCACGATTCCAGGAGCATTTCGTGGCCGCTCTGGCCATACCACACAAGACCGATGCTTACCCGCTCCTGTCCAAAGTCGTGGACCTGCCACCCCGACCTGAGCCGGGCGAGCGACGGCGGCGACGCTCGGAATGAGGCTCTGCCCCCTTCCGACCGACTGTTCCATGATGTAGCCTGGTACCGCATCATGGAACAGACCAGCACGGGACGTCGGGGTGGTGGCCGCGCCGCCCGCCAGGCGGCACGAACCGCGCGGGCCATCGAGTCGGTGCCATTCCTCACCCGCAACCTGGCGCCGGTCGAGGTCATCGACGAGGAAGGCCTGTCTCTGATCGAGTCCAATGCCGACATGCTTCTCGAGAGGGTTGGCATCGAGGTCGGCAACTTCCCCGAGGCACTCGACATATTCCGAGATGGTGGGTGTGAGATCTCCGAGACCCGGGTCCGATTCCCCGCCGGTTTGGCCAGGAGTCTCTTGGCGACCGCGCCATCGAAGTTCACCCAGCACGCTCGCAATCCCGCTCACGACGTCGTCATCGGTGATCCCCATCTCGTCTTTGCCCCGGCCTACGGGTCGCCCTTCGTCCGGGACCTGGAAGACGGTCGTCGCTACGCGACCCTGGCCGACTTCGAGAACTTCGCCCGATTGACCCACATGACCCCGGCGCTCCATCACGGCGGCGGGACCCTTTGCGAGCCGGTCGACCTGCCAGTCAACAAGCGGCACTTCGACATGGTCCTTGCCCACATCAAGTATCACGACAGAGCGTTCATGGGCTCGGTGACCGCCCCCGAGCGGGCGCAGGACACCGTGGACATGGTCAGGATCCTCTTTGGTGACGATTTCGACCAAGGAAAGACGGTCCTGCTCTCCTTGTGTAATGCCAACAGCCCGATGAGCTGGGACTACAACATGCTTGGCTCGGCGAAGGTCTACGCCGAGAACAATCAGGCTTGTCTGATCACCCCGTTCATCCTCTCCGGCGCCATGGCGCCGGTCACCGTGGCCGGGACCGCGACTCAGACTCTCGCCGAGGCCATGGCCGGCATGGCGTTTTGCCAGCTGGTGCGACCCGGGGCGCCGGTCGTGTTCGGGTCGTTCGCGTCGTCGATCTCGATGCAATCCGGCGCTCCCACCTTCGGTACGCCCGAACCGGCGATGGTTCTGTTCGTTATGGCGGCCCTGGCCCGGCGGCTCGGCGTCCCCTTCCGCAGCGGGGGGAACCTCACCGCGGCGAAGACCCCCGACTACCAGGCGGCATTCGAGTCGGCCGCCACCTTCCTCCCGACAATTCTCGCCGGGGTCAACTTCGTGCTCCACACCGCTGGGTGGCTGGAAGGCGGATTGGTCATGGGATATGAGAAGTTCGTCCTCGACGCGGACCAGGCCTCGATGGCGGAGGCCATGGTCGGGGGAATCGACCTCTCCGACAATGGCCAGGCCCTCGAAGCGCTCATCGACAACCCGCCCGGCCAGCACTTTCTGGGGAACCCGCACACCCTTGCCAACTTCGAGCATGCCTTCTGGCGTAGCGCCACCGCGGACAACAACAGCTTCGAGCAGTGGTTGGAGGCAGGATCTCAGGAGGCAGCCTCGCGCGCCAATGCCATCTGGCGCCGGATGTTGGCCGAGTACGAGCCGCCACCCCTGGATGAGTCGATCGACGCGGAACTGGCCGAATGGGTCGCGCAGCGCAAGGCCTCCTTCCCTGATTCGGACGTCTGAGCATGAGTGACGTTCTCGTGCGAGCGCTTCTCACCGGGGCTGATTTCGAAGTGATCCCGTTGAAAGGCGTCATGGAGAAGACATCGTCAATTGCACCGGGCTCGACCGTATCTGTGACTGCCTCGCCATCGCGCGGGATGACCCCCACGGTGGATCTGGCGACCGAGCTCCAGGCACGGGGCTACCGGGCAGTGCCCCACCTGTCGGCCAGAACCGTCGAGAACCGCCGCGATCTCGCCTCGATCATCAAGCGCCTGGACGACGGGGGAGTTGGGCAGGTCTTCATCACCGGCGGCGACGGTGAGCCAAGCGGCTCCTACCACGACGCGCTCTCCTTGCTCCAGGACATGGCGGCGCTCGGCCATCCGTTTCTCGAGGTTGGGATAACCGGGTACCCGGAAGGCCACCCATTCATCCCCTCCGACCTTCTCCGCCAAGCCCTTCTCGAGAAGCAAGCTCACGCCACGTACATCGTCACCCAGATGTGTTTCAACCCGCAAACCATCGTCGACTGGATCGCCGCCATCAGAGACGAAGGGGTGACACTGCCCATCAAGGTGGGGGTGCCCGGCGCGGTCGATCCTGCTCGTCTCCTCAGCATTGGGGCACGGATCGGGGTCGGGGAATCGATGAGGTTCCTGACCAAGAATCGGGGTTCGATCCTGGGGATGTTGCGCCCCGGTCGTTACCGGCCAGACCGGATCGTCGGACCCCTGGCCGAGATCGGCGCCGGCCTAGGAATGACCGGCATCCACCTCTTCACCTTCAATCAGGTCGAGGCCACGGTGGCCTGGCATCACAAGGCCATGGCGAGGATCGCTTGATGGCGGTGCAGTCAATCGATCGCGCTTTTCAAGTCCTCAAGGCCCTGGCCGTCGAGCCCTCGGGTGTGACCGACCTAGCCCAAAGAGTCGGGTTGCCCAAGTCGACCGTGGCCCGGATGCTTTCCAGCCTCGAAGACCAGGGCGCGGTGACCAGGGGCCCGGACGGCACCATGTACTGCATCGGCATGGGGCTGGTCGAGCTCGCCGGTGCCATCGACGCCACAGCTGCGCTCGCCACCGCGGTCCGCCCCCACCTGGTCTGGCTCTCCGACCAGCTCGGGGAGGCGGCCGGGTTCAGCATCCCCACCGGATACACCATCCAATACATGGTGCAAGTGGAGAGCCCCAACCCCGTCCAGGTCCGTGACTACACCGGACTGACGGTCCCCATGCACGTCGGCCCGTCCGGGCTCTGCGTGATGGCGCAATGGCCGGCCGAGGAGGTGGACCGCTATCTGGGTCGCCCGCTAGAGGTGTATACCGCGAACACGGTGGTCGACCCCGGCCGGATCCAGAAAAGGCTCGATTCGGTGAGAGTCTCCGGCCATTGCTGGGTCCGTGAGGAGTTCGCGGAGGGGATAAATTCGGTGGCGGCTCCCGTGCTGGCCGACGGGAAACGCGCGTTAGGCGCAATCCACGTCCACGGCCCTACCTACAGGTTCCCTGTCGACGGGAGAGCCGACGCCATCGCCTCGCTGGTGATGGACGCGGCCGCTCGATTCTCCAGCCGCTCCGACACGGTGTGACCCTCGCCGGCACGGCCGGCACCCCCTGCTCTAAGGTTGAACGACCGTTCAGGAATCGAGGAGGACACGGGTGGCAAACGAACGTCGTGAGATGCTGGAGAAGAGCACCACTCTCTACTTCGGGCCCTGGTATCGACGGTCGCCGTACTTCGAGTCCACCCTCGCCGCCGGCTGCACCTCCTACGACATCTACAACCACATGTATCTGCCTGCCTACTTCGACGACCCCGACGTGGAGTATTGGGCGCTGGTCAACGGGGTGACGATGTGGGACGTCGGCGTGGAGAGGACAGTCGAGGTGAGCGGGAAGGATGCCGATCGGCTCATCGACTACATCACCTGCCGTGATCTGACCAGGTGTGCAGTGGGCCAGGGCAAGTACATGCCGGTCATTGCTCCCGATGGCGGCATCGTCAACGACCCGGTCTTGCTCCACGTCGGCGAGGACCGCTGGTGGATGCAGCTCGCAGATTCCGACGCAGGTCTCTATGCCCTAGGCGTGGCCGCCGATCGTTTCGATGTCGATGTGACCCTGCCCGATGTGCACCCGATGCAAGTACAAGGACCGCTGGCCGCAAAGACGATGGAGAAGCTGGTAGGCGCGGGCATTTTCGACATCAAGTACTACTGGCTGGGCGAGTTCGAGATCGATGGGATCCCGGTGGTGGTCAGCCGGACCGGTTGGACGGCAATTCCCGGATTCGAGATCAACGTGCTCGATCGAAGGGATGGCGCCGCCATCTGGGACGCGGTGGCTGCCGCCGGTGAGGAGTTCGATATCCGGCCCATTGCCCCATGTGAGGCGCGTCGCATCGAGGCCGGGATCTTCAACTACGGCTCGGACATGACGCTCGATGACACCCCGTTCCACGTCAGTGGCATGGAACGACTGGTCGAGCCGCAGGAACAGGATTACCTGGGAAAGGCGGCGCTGGAGAAACTCCGGGAGACCGGGGTCGATCGCAAGCTGGTGGGTATGTTCCTCGAAGGCGACCAGCTCCGTGCGGAGCTGTCCCAACCGTGGCCGGTGCTTTCGGGGAATGACGAGGTGGGGCGGGTGACTGACGCCGTTTGGTCGCCTGGGCTGGAGCAGAACATCGGGTACATGTGGGTCCCGATCGACCTCTCGACACCCGGCACCCGGGCCGACGTCATGACCGAGAACGGGGAGGAGCTCACCGCCGTTGCCGCCCGCCTCCCGTTTGTAGACCCGCAGAAGAAGGCGCCGGCGCAGAGCCTCAGCGCCTGATCACGTCGCGTCCGCGAGCGGTGTCAGACGGATGATCGGGATGTGGCGATCGGTCTTGTCGAGGTAGGACCCGTATCCGGGAGCAAGCGACACGATCCGGTCCCACGCCTCCTGATATTCATTGCCATCGAGCGAATCCGCCCGGACCCTGGTCTCTTGCTTATCGACCGTCGCCCAACCCTGATCGGGATTGGCGGCCAGGTTGTGACACCAGCCCGGGTGCCGGGCCGCGCCTCCGTTGGAGCCGACGACGAGCCAAGCTCCGGGATGCTTCGTGTCCTCGAACCGGCCGAGCAACGCCTGTCTCTGTTTCCCACTCTTCGCCCCCACCGTGGTCAGCAAGATGAGCGGCTGGCCCTGCACCTTCATTCGATCGCCCATCATGTTGAAGAGGAAATTGCCGAGTCCCGATCCGGCCCTCATCAAGGCCTTGGCGAAGCCTGGAATCTCGGTACCCCGGGTCCCTTTGGGAGACAGTGTCACCACCATGAGGTGAGCCTATCCGAAGGCACTTCCAGCGCACTTAGCATCGCGACATGAGTGATCGGGATGTGGTGCTGGTCACCGGGGCGCGGGGCTTTATCGGCGCCTGGGTGGTCAAGACTCTCCTGGCCGAGGGGCGGCATGTGGTCGCCCTCGATCGGGATCGCGATCGAGGGCGTTTGGCGCAGGTTCTCGAAGACGACGATGTGAGGTTGCTGACGGAGGTACCCGGCGACGTGACGGACCTGGGCGCCACGACCAGGGTCTTGATCGACCATCGAATCGGGAAGGTGATCCATCTCGCCGCCCTCCAGGTGCCGGCATGTGCAGCTAACCCCTCCCGCGGGGCGTTGGTGAACGTCGTCGGGACCACCAATGTCCTGATCGCAGCACGTGATGCCGGGCTCCTATCCCCGGTGGTGTACGCCAGTTCTGTGGCAGCGCTGAGTCTCGTTGGGAGCGACACGCCCTCGACCATGTACGGCGTCTTCAAGAGGGCCAACGAAGGCACCGCCTCCCGGATGTGGCAGGACGAGGGCGTCGCCTCTATCGGGATCCGGCCCCACACCGGATACGGCGTGGGCCGCGACCAGGGCCTGACTTCAGGTCCAACCAAGGCGATGCTCCACGCCGCCGCCGGACGTCCCTATCACATCGGTTTCGGCGGCTCTCTTCAGATGCAGCATGGCCACGATGTCGCCCGGGTCTTGGTGGCGGCCGCGGACTCGAGCTATCGAGGCGCGGTTGTGCTCAACCTCCCCACTCCGGCCACCGAAATGGCGACGATCGTCGCTTCGATCGAGGCGGCGGCCCCGAGCTCGACGGGCACGATCACATTCGACGAGACGGCGCTCCCGTTTCCGCCCCGGCCCGCACCCGACGAAATCGAACCCATCCTCGGGGTCGTATCCGAGACGCCGCTCGAGGTTGGTGTGGATTCGACGATTCGCCATTTCGAGCGATTGCTCGAGCGAAACCGGATCACACCACGGAGTTAGTCTCATCTGCGGTGTCGCTCGTGCCCGAGGTCAGGTTCACACGTTCCGGAAACGTCGACCTCGCCCATCAGGTCCTCGGCGATGGGCCGCTCGACATTCTGGTGATGATCGGCTGGGTGTCACACCTGGAAGTCCTATGGGAGTTGCCTGAATGCCGGCGATTTCTGGAGCGCTTGGCAGGGATGGGACGGGTCGCACTGTTCGACAAGAGGGGCACCGGTCTCTCCGACCGGCCCTCGATCGAGGCCAGCACCGACGAGATGGTGCCTGACGTCCTGGCGGTCATGGACGCCGTCGGGGTGGAGCAGGCTGCTCTCGTGGGCTGGACCGATGCCGCCGCGATCGCGATGACCGTGGCGGCTATGCATCCACAGCGGGTGTCCGCGCTGGTCTTGGGCGAGGTGCTCGCCACCTCGACCCCGATGAGGACCATCCCTGGGCCCCGACCCCGAGACGTTCAAAACGGTTGCCGGTGTGATCGAAGAGGGCATGTGGGGTCAAGCCATCCTCCTTCCGCTCATCGCCCCTTCGGTGACCGACGATGAGCGAATCGTCAGCTGGTTTCGCAAGCTGGAGCGGATGTCAGCCACTCCCAGTATGGCGGCGGATCTGATGCGTCGAATGTCGGAGATCGACTTGCGCCCGCAACTGTCGTCGGCGGACGCACCCGCCCTGCTCCTGCATCGGAAGGATTCTCCCTTCATCCCAGCCGAGGGGATGCGCTGGCTGGCGGAGCATCTGCCGAACGGCCAGTACGTCGAAGTGCCGGGCGACGAGACGCCGGGGTACCTCGGAGACGTGGACGGTCTCATGGACGAGATCGAGGAGTTCCTCCTTGGCACGAGAGTCGGGAGTGCCGTCGACCGACGGGTGACGACCCTCCTGTTCAGCGACGTGGTCGGATCGACCGAGCACGCCGCGGGAGTCGGTGATCGGGTGTGGAGCGGTCTGCTGGAGAGTCATCGGGCCGAGGCCCGCCGCCTGCTGACTCGATACGGCGGTAGGGAGATGAACACGGCCGGGGACGGTTTCCTCATCGTTTTCGACAGTCGCACACCCGCCATCGAGTGCGCATTGGCGATGTGCCATGCGAGCTGGAGCGCCGGCCTAGAGATCCGGGTCGGTCTGCACAGCGCCGAGGTGGTGCTCGAGGCCGGAGATGTGGCCGGGATGGCGGTGCAGATCGGGGCTCGGGTGGCCGCGCTCGCCAACCCGGGTGAGGTGGTCGTCTCCCAGACCATCCGGGACATGGTGATCGGATCGACGTTCCAACTCACGTCTCGGGGTAGGCACGAGCTGAAGGGAGTCCCGGGGAGCTGGGAAATCTTTGGCGTCGTCTCGTGAAACCTTCGTATGGAATCGCTCGACCCTGTCGATCTCCGGTGAACGCGTTCGTAGGTGGGGTATGGGAAGGGGCAAGGTGCCCCTCACAGAAAGGAAGGTCATGACGCAGTACATGCTTTCAGTGTTCGACGTTGAGCGACCGGACGAGGTCGCCGCCGATGTCCTCGAGAAGATGAACACCGATATCGACACGCTCAACAAGGAGATGATCGAAGCCGGCGCCTGGGTCTTCGCCGGTGGTCTTCATCCGGTGGACACCGCCACCGTGGTGCGAGAGAAGAATGGCGAGACCGTCACGATCGACGGGCCATACGCCGAGACCAAGGAGCAGGTCGGTGGCTTCTGGATTATCGAGGCGCCCGATCTCGACGCCGCCCTGAAGTGGGCCGAAAAGGCGACGCGGGCGTGCCAGGGCCCGATCGAGGTGCGCCCCTTCCAGGACGAGCCCGAAGCTTGAGGCAGTGGCTGGTTTCGAGCTCGCTGTAATCGATCGGACTTTCCGGGAAGAGTCCGGCCAGGTCATCGCAACCCTGATCCGCCTCTTCGGCGACATCGATCTCGCCGAGGAGGCGGTTCAAGATGCCTTCGTGGTTGCGTCCGAGCGATGGCCGGAGACAGGAGTGCCCCCCAACCCGGGGGGTTGGATCGTCACGACAGCCCGCAATCGCGCCATAGACAGGCTGAGACGTGAATCGAGTCGAGAGGAACGACATGCTCACGCCGTCGAACTGCAATTCCAATCAGAGCCTGTTCCGCTCGGGGGCCCGTTGACCGACGATCGGCTCCGGCTGATCTTCACCTGTTGTCACCCCGCTCTCGACCCCTCGGCCCGCGTGGCGCTGACCCTTCGTCTGCTCGGCGGCCTGCAGACTCCGGAGATAGCTCGTGCGTTCCTCGTCCCGGAGGCCACCATGGCACAACGGTTGGTGCGGGCCAAGAGAAAGATCAAGGCCGCCAACATCCCGTATCGAGTTCCCGCCGATGCGGACCTGCCGGACCGGCTCGGCGCGGTGCTGACCGTCGTCTACCTCATCTACAACGAGGGTTACTCGGCATCGAGCGGTGAAGAATTGCTGCGTGCGGACCTCGCCCTCGAGGCGGTGAGGCTTGCGGGTCTGCTCACGGACCTGATGCCCGACGAGCCGGAGGCGGCGGGTCTGCTCGCCTTGCTCCTCCTCTCCGAGTCGCGACGTGCGGCGCGTGTTGCCTCCGACGGCTCGATCGTCCTCCTCGCCGATCAAGACCGAAAACTCTGGGATCGAGATCTCATTGACCAGGGCCAAGCTCTGGTCCGGGCCTGCCTGCGTAGGAACCGGCCCGGCCCGTTTCAGATACAGGCGGCGATCGCGGCGGTTCACAGCGACGCCGTCGATGCCACAAAAACGGACTGGCGGCAGATCCTCACTTTGTACGACATGCTCATGATTCAGGCTGGAACCCCGGTAGTCGCCCTCAACCGAGCCGTGGCCGTGGCGGAGGTCCATGGGGCGGCGGACGCCCTGTCCCTTCTCGACGACATTGATCTCGGCCGCTATCACCTCTATCACGCCACCCGGGCCGAGCTACTCGGCCGACTCGGTGATGTCACCGCTGCTGACGACGCTTACCGCGACGCGCTTGCGCTCGTCTCCAACGACGTAGAGCGGCGATTTCTGGAGGAACGGCGCCGGATCAACTCGTCCCGATAGGTGCCGGCCCCGTCGAGCGTCGGGCGGCCAGTGTCGGGGTCAGCTTGATGGACACCGGCGCCGAATCGTCGCTGTCGTCGAGGATCTCGAGCATGAGATCCGCCGCCCTCACTCCGATCTGATAATGCGGGATCTGCACGGTGGTGAGGGGAGGCGAGAGCTTGTCGGCGAAAGGCATGTCGTTGTATCCGACAACGGACACGTCGCCGCCGATGGAGCGACCGGTGTCGCCGAGCACGTCGTAGCATCCGATGGCAATCAGGTCGTTGGCCGCGATCACGGCGGTGAAGTCGGCGCGTCGTTCGAGGATCGCCCAGAAGGCCTTGGCCCCGGGATCTTCGTGATACCAGTCCGCAAAACTCACCAGGTCTGGGTCGACGTCGAGACCCATGATCTTCATCCAGGCCACGAAGCCCTGATAGCGGTCGAGCCCGGTGGAGAGGTGCTGCGGCCCTCCCACGTGAGCGATTCGGGTGTGGCCCAGGTCGACGAGATGACGGACTGCCAGGCCGATGCCGGCGTGATCGTCCGTGGTCACCGAGGGGACTTTCTGGTCGTCGACGGTTCTGTTGACGAGCACCAGGGGCAGGCCGGATTCGACCAGCTCGTCGATGGCGGGAGTGTTGCGATGGGCGGTGGCCAGGATCAACCCGTCCACGCGGCGGTTCATCATCGAGGCCAGCAGCTGCGTCTCTCGCTCGGCGTCGTTGTCGGTGTTGCCCAGGATGAGGGTGTAATCAGCCGTCCCCAATACGTCGTCCACGCCGCGGACGATGGGTGGGAAGAGGGGGTTGGTCAGATCAGGAAGGAGCATCCCAATCGAGAAGGTCTTGTTCGTCTTGAGCCCTCGGGCCAGTGAGTTGGGCCGATAGCCGAGATCGCGGGCAGCCAGCATGACACGTTCGGTGGTGCCTTCGTTGACGAGGTCGCGGGTGGCCGGGTTGAGGGCGCGCGAAGCGGTCGATGGATGAACACCTGCCTTGTCGGCGACCTCGCGGAGCGTGACAGCCCTCTGCATCTCCGGAGTGTACAAACGACTGCTCGCAGTCAGGCCCCGAGGTCGACGTGCTCCCGGTTGAGCTCTTTGATGGTTCGGCACCCGAGGAGCGCCATCGTTCGCCTCATGTCGGCGGAGAAGAGGTCGAGCACGTGATCCACCCCGGCCTCTCCTGCGGCACCCAGCCCGTACAGATAGGCCCGGCCCGCCATGCATGCGGTTGCCCCAAGCGCGAGCGCCTTGACGATATCGCTCCCGCGCCGGACCCCACCGTCGCAGATGATCTCGACTCGGTCCCCGACCGCGTCGACCACACTTGGGAGGATCTCGAGAGGGACCGGCGCCGAGTCGAGCTGACGGCCACCGTGATTGGAAATGGCGATTGCGTTCAGGCCCTCGTCGGCGGCGATCCGGGCATCGTCGACCGTCTGGATCCCTTTGATGACAATCGGCCCGTTCCACCTTGCCCGCAGCCATTCGACGTCGCTCCAAGAGAGCCCCGGGTCGAACTCACTGGCGACGTACCGGGCGAGAGCCACAGTCTCCCCACCCTCGCCGACGCTGCGCCCGGCAACATTGGCGAACACGATCGGGTCGTTGGTGAGGAACTGCCAGGTCCAGCCCGGATGGATGATGCCGTCGAGGAGCGTGGACAGACCGAGCTTGGGGGGCAACGTGAAGCCACGCCTCACATCGCGCTCCCGCTTCCCGAATACAGCGGTATCGACGGTGAGACACAGTGCCTCAAAGCCGGACTCCGCTGCGCGCTCGACCATGTCTGCCACGAGGCCGCGGTCCTTCCAGACGTACACCTGGAACCAGAGCCTTCCCGAACTGACAGCTGCCACCTCCTCGATCGACCGCGTGCCCAGGGTGGATAGCGCGTACGGGAGGCCGGCACGCTGTGCCGCACGCGCCACCGCCAGCTCACCGGCGGGGTCGGCGATGCGGGTGAAACCGGTCGGTGCCAGCACGAGGGGGTATGGCATCGGCTTGCCGAGAAGAGTGGAGGAGATGTCGACTTCGGTCACGTCCCTCAAGATCCGGGGACGGAAAGTCACTCGTCGGTAGGCCGCGGTGTTCGAATCGAGTGCCAGCTCGTCCTCGGCACCGCCATCGATGTAGTCGAACACCCCCCGGGGAAGCCGGCGTTTGGCGATGGCACGCAGGTCGGCAACCGAGACGCCTTTCCGGAGCCGTCGCTTCGTCGGGCTAAGTTCGAGACTTCGAAACCGAAGCTGACGGAGGGATCCGAACCACGGTTTCCTCTGCCTCTGCGGCTGCATACCGAACACGGTAGTTGGGCCGACACGCCGTTATCTAGTGTGATATGTTACATAAGTGAACGTGGTCGGCTCTGCCGATCGAGACCCTGCGACCGGAACCGGCTCAGATTCGGGACGGTCGCTGACTGAGGAGGAACCTGGCGTGAGTGATCCCGGGCCGGTCATCGAGATCGAGCGGGTCTCCAAGCGCTTCGATGCCACCCAGGCACTGTCCGAGGTCTCGCTCTCGCTCCTCCCCGGTGAGATCCATTCCTTGGTCGGGGAGAACGGAGCGGGCAAGTCGACCCTCATCAAGATCATGACCGGTCTGTACCCCGCCGATTCAGGTGAGATGACCCTCGAGGGGGTGCCCTTCGCCCCTCGTTCATCTGCTGATGCCCAGCGCCAGGGAATAGCGGCCATCTATCAGGAGCCATCGGTGTTCCCTGACCTCAGCGTGGCTGAGAACATCTTCATCGGCCATCAGGATCAGGGGTTGGTGGTCGACTGGAAGACGATGTACGAGGAGGCCTCCCGGATCCTCGCCAAGCTCGATATCGAGATCGACCCACGCCTGCCTGCCGCCGGCCTCACCGTGGCCGGCCAGCAAGCAGTCGAAATTGCCAAGGCGATTTCGCTCGATGTGCGAGTGCTGATCATGGACGAGCCGACGGCGGCGCTCTCCGCCCACGAGGTCGACCGACTCTTCCGGCAAGTTCGCAGCCTGAAGCAATCGGGTGTGGCCGTCCTATTCATCACCCATCGCCTCGAAGAGCTCTTCGCCATATCAGATCGCATCTCGGTGTTCAGGGATGGGCGGCACATCTCTACTCGGCCTGTGGCTGAGGTGACCGAGGAATCCTTGGTTAGGGAGATGGTGGGGAGGGACCCATCCGATTTCTTCGCCAGAGGCGAGCATCCCGAAGGTGAAGCGCTGTTGAAGGTCGATTCCCTGGGAGTGTCCGGCGTGTTCTCGGACGTCACCTTCGATCTGCGTCGGGGTGAGGTCCTCGGGTTCGCCGGCCTGGTTGGGTCGGGGCGCACCGACATCGCCCTTTCTCTCTTCGGCGTGCACCCGGCCGACTCCGGCACCATCGAGCTAGAGGGCAAGACACTCGACATCAGATCTCCTAGGGAGGCGCTGGCCAGTGGCATCGCATATCTCTCGGAGGACAGGCGGAAATTGGGTCTGTCGGTCGAGCAATCGCTGGTCGCCAATTTGACCCTGGCGACGTTGGACCGGTACACGAACTCCTTTGGCATCATCGACCGCGAACAGGAGCGCGCCGACGCCGAGGTCTTGCGGCAGCGGCTGGGAATCCGGGCACCAAGCCTGTCGACTCCGGTCAGTCAGCTCTCCGGCGGAAACCAGCAGAAGACCATGCTCGCCAAGTGGCTCAACACCCACCCCAAGGTTCTGATCCTCGATGAGCCAACCCGGGGCATCGATGTGGGGGCCAAAGCCGACGTTCACAAGTTCATCGACGAGCTCGCCACGTCCGGGATCGCGATCATGCTCATTTCATCCGATCTGCCCGAGGTCATCGCGATGAGCGATCGGGTCGCGGTCATGCGCGAGGGCAGTCTGATTGGCATTTACCCACGTCGGGAGGCCACTCAGGAGCGAATCATGACCGCCGCCGTGGGTGCTCGATGACCGAGTCCGCCGCAGTGGCAACCACGAGGAGCACCCGGTTCCTCCGTCCGGAGCGGGTGAAAGAGGCGACTCTCCTCGCCATCATCGCGGTGTCGGTCGTGGTGTTCGCCTTCCTCATCGACGGCTATCTCAGCGGGCGCTTCTTCAATCGGGTCACGACGAGCGTGGTGGTCGTGACGCTTCTGGCCGCAGGCCAGGCATTGGTCATATTCAGCCGCAACATCGATTTGTCGGTCGGCTCCATCGTGGGCGTCGCTGCCTATCTCACCGGCGACTTCCTCACCGCCACCGGCCAAGGCCCGATCCCAGCCATACTCGTGGCCACCGTGGTCGGGGCGGTCCTGGGATCGGTCAACGGTCTCCTCGTTGCCTATGGGGGTGTGCCGGCGATCATCGTCACCCTGGGCACACTGGCCCTGTTTCGCACCCTGCTCAGCATCTATTCGGGGGGTGCCAACGTCCTTGCCGGCGATCTGCCCACGTGGGTGCTCGAGTTCAACAACGTCACTTTGTTCACGATCGCCGGATTCGAGGTTCGGCTGGTATTCCTGATCGCGGTGGTGGTCGTGGCCGGTCTGCAATTCGCCCTGGCCAGGCTGCGCTGGGGGCGGCGGATCTACGCCATCGGATCCAACCCGTCGGCAGCGGCCCAAGCCGGGTTGCCGACAGCGTCCCTCGTTTTTTGGTCGTTCGTCGGCTCCGGCGCACTCGCCGGGCTCGCCGGATTCATGTTCCTGGCACGGGCCGGCACGATCAGCGCCACCGCTGGTGCCGGGCTCGAGCTCGAGTCGGTCGCCGCGGCTGTCGTTGGCGGGGTGAGCATCCTCGGTGGATCCGGCACCATGGTGGGCGCCTTTCTTGGCGCCGTGTTCATCGACACCCTCAAGCTCAGCTTGGTGCGCGTGCCGGAGGTGAGTGAGTTCTGGCGTGATGCCTTCCTCGGGATCCTGATCCTGGCTGCTGTCATCCTCGATACCTTGCTTCGCAATCGCTTCAACCGGCGCTGGTCAGCCGAGGCGAGAAAGGCGATGGAGGCCACCGGCCCCACGGCGGCAGGGATGGCACACGTTGCGGGAGGCGGGGGGACTGCCGATGCGTGACTGGGCGGCAAAGCACCGTTGGGAGTCGATCTTGATCATCGTGCTGGCGGCGACGATCGTCGTCAACGTCTCCCTTTCCCCCTTCTATCTCGGTTTCGGGAACTTCGTGAATCTCTTCTGGCTGTCGATAGAGAAGATCATCGTCGTCATCGTGATGACGTTTGTGATCATCAACGGCGAGATCGACCTCTCCGTGGCGTCGGTGATGGGCTTCTCCGCGGCGGTGATGGCAACCCTGTACCAGGGCGGAGAGCTTCCGTTCGCTCTCGCCATCCTGATCGGGATCGCAGTGGGCGCGATCGCCGGCCTTCTGCAAGGCCTGGTCATCACCCGATTCGGGCTGCCCTCGCTCGTAGTCACTCTGGCCGGACTGATCGGGTTCCGCGGGGCGGCGCGTGTCCTGCTCGAAGACCGGTCGGTGGGGGACTTCCCGGAATGGTTCGAGAGCATCGGACAGCAGACCCTCGTCGGGCCATTCCCGGTCGCGCTCCTCCTGTTCTTCGTCGGCCTTGCCCTGGCCTGGGTCATCCTCGAGCGCAGCGCCTTTGGGCGCAAGGTGTATGTGATCGGCAACAGCGCCGATGTCGCCCGGTTCTCCGGCATCGAAGTCGACTCGGTGAAGCTGCGGCTTTTCGTCACCTCAGGCGCCGTGGCCGGACTCGCCGGGATCCTGTTCGCGGCCCGGGTCGGCGCAGTCCAGGGGACGCTCGGAGAGACCTACGAACTGGACATCATCACCATGGTCTTGCTCGGCGGGGTCAGCATCTTCGGTGGATCCGGCTCGATGCTGGGAGTGGTGCTCGCGCTGTTCACTGTTCTCAACATTCGCAATGGCCTCGGGCTGGCCAATATCGACGGAATCACGCAAACCGGGGTCATCGGCCTCCTGCTGATCGGGTCGGTGCTGGTTCCGAATCTTGCCCAGAGGTATCGCCTTCGACGCCCCCGGGCCGAGGCGGTCGCACATGGTCCCCCCTGACGAGTCATTGAACGGAGGTAGCAGCCACCCATATCGATGAAAACCGAACACGACAGATACGAGGAGGAAGAAGAAGTGAAAGCAATCAAACGACGCAGTCGGGTCTTCGTCCCGATGGTGGTCCTGGCGCTCATCATCGCCGCCTGTGGCGGAGACACGGATGACACCACGACTACCGCCGGTGAAGCGACAACGACAGCGGCTGAGGCCACGACCACGGTCGCGGCCGAGACGACCACGTCGGCCGGCGAAACAACGACCTCGGCCGCAGCGGCCGGAGAGGCGGTGGAGATCACCGCAGGCGACTCGATCGCGGCAACGTTCTTGCCCAAGTGCACCAACATAGCGGTGTTCCCACAGGCCAACTCGGGGGCCGAGGAAGCGGCGGCGGAGCTCGGCTCCGATCCGGCGGAGTTCGTCGGTCCTGCCGACTGTGGCGACACCACCGGGCAGATCGAGTTCATGACCAATGCCGTCACCCAGGGTGTCGACGCGATCATGCTCTCCAACAACTCCGGCGATCAGCTGGATGCACCCGCCCAGGCGGCGGCCGATGCCGGCATCCCTGTCGTGACCTGGGACTCGCCGATCCCTTCGGCCACGGGCGAAAGCGTCTTCGTGGCGCAGGTCGACTTCGACGAAACCGGTCAGGTAATGGCCGATATGGCCCGCAACATCCTCGGGGATGATGGTGGGCAGTTCGCCATTCTCTCGGCCACTCCGGACGCCGCCAACCAGAACGCCTGGATCGCGGCCATGGAAGAAGTGCTGGCGGGTCCGGACTACGCCAATCTCGAATTGGTCGAGACCGTCTATGGCAATGACGTCGCCGAGGACTCGGTGACAGCTGCTCTGGGTCTCGTCGACTCGCATCCCGATCTAGAGCTCATCATGGCCCCGACCACAGTCGGGATCGTGGCTGCGGCCCAGGCGATGACTCAGGAAGGCTTGTGCGAGACGATCAAGGTGTCAGGTCTCGGCCTCCCGGAGGAGATGGCGCCTTATGTCGAGAGCGGATGTGCTCCGGAGTTCGCACTTTGGAGCTTCGTCGACCTCGGGTACCTCGCCTACTACGTGGCATATGGGATTGCCACCGGGCAGATCACTGCTGAGGAAGGCACAGCCTTCGTGGCCGGTCGCATGGGCGAGTACGAGATCACGGCCGACCCGACACGAGATGCCGGGCTGCGGGTGCTGATGGGCCCCTTCAGCGTGTACAACGCGGAGAATCCGGGCACCTGAAGTCGCGGGCTCTGCCCGGGCCTCACGGGAGGCCCGGGCGGGCTTCCGGCCTGGCCGAGCCCTGTAAGATTATGCGAGATCTAACGCCGCATCGCACACAGCATGCGGAGATTCGAGACGGGATTCATGAACCCCGGTGAACAGCCAACTGTGGTCGAGGAGCTGATCGCTCGTTCCAATCGGCTCGGCTCCGATCGGCGCAACACCAATTACGGAGGTGGCAACACCTCGGCCAAGGGACGGGTGACGGACCCGGCTTCGGGTGCCGATGTCGCCGTGATCTGGGTCAAGGGCTCCGGCGGCGACCTGGGAACTCTGACTCCAGCCGGCCTCTCGGTCCTCGAGCTCGACGGGATACGCGGTCTCCGCGATGTGTACCGGGGTGAGAATCATGAAGACGAGATGCACGAACTCCTCGACTTCTGCGTCTTCGGCCCTCCCGGTGCCGCGCCGAGCATCGACACGTCCATGCACGGCTTGCTCGAGGTGGACCACGTCGATCATCTGCATCCAGATTCGGTCATAGCCCTGGCCGCCTCGTCGGACGGTGAGGAGTTGACGAAGCGATGCTATGGGGACGAGGTGGCGTGGGTCCCGTGGCGACGTCCGGGCTTCGAACTTGCCCTCGAAATCGAAGCCCTGCGCAGTCAGCGACCGGGCCTGCGCGGTGTGGTCATGGGAGGGCACGGACTGACTGCATGGGGAGACAGCTCAGAATCCTGCGAGTCGGCGTCCTTGGACCTCATCGGCAGAGCCGCCGAGTTCATCGAGCGACACGGTCGGCAGGACCCTCTTGGCCCGATTCGCCCGGGGTTCGAGGGGTTGGCTGAAGCCGACCGCCAGCGAGAGGCTGCTGCCCTGGCTCCGGTGATCCGTGGCCTCGCCGGCACTGACGGCCAGGTCGTTGGCCGGTGGTTCGACGACGACGTCATCCTCGATTTCATCGCTCGCGAGGCGGCTCCTCGGGTCGTCCCCCTGGGGACATCCTGCCCTGACCATTTCATTCGCACCAAGGTGCGACCGTTGCTGCTCGACCTGGCACCGGCATCTCCCCTCAAAGAGCGGATCGACCGACTCCGCCAATTGCATTCGGAGTATCGGGAGGAATACCGCGCCTATTACGAGCGTCATGCCGATCCGCAGACGCCGCCGATCCGCGGATCGGACCCGGCAATTTTTCTGATCCCCGGTATCGGCATGTTCAGCTTCGGCGCCGACAGCCACACTGCACGGGTTGCCGGCGAGTTCTATATCAACGCGATCAATGTCATCACCGGCGCCGAGGCCGTTTCCAGCTATCAGCCAGTCCCGGAGGCGGAGAAGTTCCGGGTCGAGTACTGGGTCCTCGAGGAGTTGAAGCTCCGCCGCCGCCCGGCTCCGAAACCGCTCACCGGGAAAGTCGCGCTCGTCACCGGTGCCGGCTCGGGCATCGGACGAGCCATCGCCGAGGCATTCGCCGACTCGGGCGCGGTGGTGGTGGTGGTCGACATCAACATCGACTCGGCACGCAGCACTTCCGAGCAAATCGGCTCGGCCGACTTCGTCCTGCCGGTCGAGGCGGACGTGACCGATGAGGCGGCCGTTCGGGATGCGTTCGATGCCGCAGTGCGCGCCTTCGGTGGCATCGACATCGTCGTCAACAACGCAGGTCTCTCCCTGTCCAAGAGCCTGCTCGACACGACCGAGCGTGATTGGGACCTGCAGCACGATGTGATGGCCAAGGGCTCCTTCCTCGTTTCCAAGCACGCCGCTTCGGCAATGATCGACCAGGGTCGAGGTGGCGACATCATCTACATCGTCAGCAAGAACGCGGTGGTGGCCGGACCCAACAACCTCGCCTATGGATCAGCGAAGGCCAGTCAGGCCCATCAGGTGCGTCTTTTGGCGGCGGAGCTTGGCCGGCACGGAATCAGGGTCAACGGGATCAACCCCGACGGCGTGGTGCAGGGCTCGGGTATCTTCGCCGGAGGCTGGGGGGCGGACCGCGCCAAGGTCTATGGAGTGCCGGAGGAGGAGTTGGGCAAGTTCTACGCCGACCGCACGCTGCTCAAGCAAGAGGTGCTGCCCGAGCACGTGGCGAAGGCCGCATTGGCCCTTGTCGGCGGGGAGCTGAGCCAGACGACCGGGCTGATGATCCCGGTGGACAGCGGTGTCGTTTCGGCTTTCCTGCGGTGAGTCAAGGAGGAGAGAGATGATCGACCAGGACCGGATTGCCGGGCTCAACGAGGCGTGGGCACCGGCCCTGCAAGAGGATTTGGATCATCTTGCCGTGCGGCTCGACCGACGCTCAGGGCCAAGCGCGTCCGAAGTGGTCTCCGCGCTCGCAGCGTTCGATGTCGCCGCTCCGTCGTGGGCGGTGGGGACCGGTGGCACCAGGTTCGGCCGCTTTCCGATTGGTGGCGAGCCACGGAACACAGAGGAGAAGATCGACGATGTCGCCCTCCTCGACACTCTGACCGCCAGCAGCGGGGCCATCTCGCTTCATGTCCCCTGGGATGATCCCGAGGACCCGGAAGGCCTGCGGGAATATGCCGCGGCCCGGGGCATCGGCTTCGATGCCATGAACTCGAACACCTTCCAGGACAACCCCTCGACGACCGACGACGGCAAGCTCTCCTACAAGTTCGGCAGCCTGGCCAACGCTGATCCGGCCGTGCGCGCGGTCGCCGTCGAGCACAAGAAGTACGTGATCGATCTCGGTGTCAGGCTGGGATCCACCGCGTTGACGGTTTGGCTCGCCGACGGGATCAACCACCCCGGCCAGGCCGACCACACCACCCAGTTCGAGAGAGTGGCGGAGGGCCTCCGTGCCGTCCACGACTATCTGCCCGACGGCTGGCAGATGTTCACCGAGCACAAACCCTACGAGCCGGCCTTCTATGCCACGGTCAACTCCGACTGGGGCTCATCGCTCCTCCTCGCCCAGGCGGCAGGGCCCAAGGCTTCATGCCTGGTGGACCTCGGCCACCATCTCCCCAACGCCAACATCGAGCAGATCGTGAGCCGGTTGGCAATGGCCGGGCGCCTCGGTGGGTTCCACTTCAACGATTCCAAATACGGCGACGACGACCTCACCACCGGTTCCATTCAGCCTTTCCAGTTGTTCCTCATCTTCTGCGAGTTGATCAGGGCGGGCGAGGGTCGGCTCCCGGCGCTGGCCTACATGATCGACCAGAGCCACAACATCAAGGACCCGCTCGAGGACCTGATCCAGTCGACCGAAGCCGTGTCGATCGCCTACGCGCAAGCCCTCCTCGTGGAACGCGATGCGCTTCTCGAGGCGCAGGCGGCCAATGACGCTGCCCTGGCACAGCACCTGCTCCAGGATGCCTTCCGCATCGACGTTCGCCCACTGGTGGCGGAGGCGCGTCGGGCTAATGGCGCGGCCATCGAGCCCCTGGAGGCCTACCGATCGCTTGGATATCGTCGGGCGATGATCGAAGAGCGCGGTCTGGCCTCGGTCGCAACCGGGTTGTGAGCGACCCGCTCCGGGTCCTGTCGGTGGATCTCGGAGCTACCTCCGTTCGCGTTGCGGCCGTCGACCTTGCGATGGGAGAGCCGGTGGTCGAGGTTCTGCACCGGTGGGAGCACTCTCCGATCAGAGTGGGTGATGGGTCGTTGCGATGGGATTGGCCCCGAATCGTCTCGGAGGTGGAGTCGGGACTGGAACGAGGCCTTGCCACAGGGGGCGCTGCTTCGATCGGGGTCGACGGGTGGGGCGTCGATTACGGATTGATCGATCGGACCGGGGAACTGGTTGCCCTCCCGTTCTCTTACCGGGACTCGAGGACGGACGGGTGGCAGGAGACCGCCGACCGAATCGGTCCGGAAAATCTCTATGAGCGCACCGGTGTCCAGATCATGGGGATCAACACCATTTTCCAACTGGCAGCGCACGAGTCCGCTGAGCTGAGCAATGCCTCTCGGATCCTCCTCCTGCCCGACCTCCTCGTCCACCACCTCACCGGTCTGGAGGCGGCAGAGCGGTCCAACGCTTCGACCACCGCGCTCATGGATATACGGACCGGCGATTGGGCCACCGACCTGCTCGACGACCTGTCACTAGATCCATCGTTGTTCCCTCCTGTGATCGGTGCCGGGACCACAGCGGGCAAGTGGCGGGAGATCCCGGTGCATCTGGTCGGAAGCCACGACACAGCATCCGCCTTTCTCGGCATGCCCGGCGGCTCGAGCCCGGGAACCGTCTTCGTATCGGCCGGGACCTGGGTTCTGGTGGGTGTGGAACGGCCGGGTCCGGACACCTCCGCCCGTGCCCGCGCCGCCAACTTCTCCAACGAGGCGGGCGCGCTCGGCGGGATTCGTTTCCTCAAGAACGTCGTCGGCCTCTGGATTCTCGAGCAGTGCCGTCAGGCCTGGGGCGGGCCGCCGATCGAGATGCTCCTGGACGAGGCGGCGTCTATCGCAACCGAGGTCCCGACGTTCGACGCCGGAGATCACCGATTCGTGAGCACCGCCGACATGGTGCGAGAAGTCCAGGAGGCCGCCGACCTGCCACCTAGCACCCACCGCAGTGTGATCGCGCGGAGTGTTATCGAGTCGATCGTTACCGGGATTGGCGGAGTGGTCGAGGAGTTGGAGCAGATCACAGATGAGCGGCCGGCTCGCATAGCCGTGGTCGGCGGCGGGGCACGGGTGCCACTTCTCCACGATCTACTGAGCCGGCGAACCGGGCTTCCGGTCGTGAGGGGCTCTCAAGAGGCCACTGCCCTGGGCAATGCCATCGTCCAGGGCGTAGCAATGGGTGTCTTCGGTGGGCTCGACGAGGCTCGGGACTGGGTGGGAGCGGGTGATGCTTGGGATGGGGTGGCTGCGGGCAAAGTCACCGGCGGCTTGAATGTCGGTCGGCAGCGCAATGGGGAGGCGGAGTGAACCGGCGGACCTTCAACAGCCCGGAGGAACGTCTGGGCGAGGTCAAAGACCTCATCTCCGAGCGCGGTGCGGTGCGGATCGACCAACTCGCCGCCGACTTCGGGGTGAGCGAGATGACCATCCGCCGCGACCTCGACGAGTTGGAGGCATTGGGAATTGCCCGTCGGGTCAGGGGCGGGGCAATCGCTCTCGGGCCGGAGCCGTTCGCGCAACGGCATCGGCACAATGCTCGAGCCAAGGGCCGGATCGCCGAGAAGCTCATCGATCTCATCCCGGCCGTCGGGACAGTCGCTTTCGATGCCTCGACCACGGTTCATCGTCTCGCCGCATCGTTGGAGATGGCTCGTGATCTGGTCATAGTGACCAATGGCCTCGACACCTTCCATGCCGCGGTGGGCAAGCCGGGCATCACTGCTTCGCTGACCGGGGGCACCCAGGAACCGCGGACGGGAAGCCTGGTAGGTCCGATCGCGGCCCGTGCCGCTCAAGGCTTTCTCTATGACGTATTCGTCTGCTCGGCCGCGGCCGTGGATCATCCGGTCGGCTCCTCAGAGGCGAGCCTGGCCGAATCCGAGGTGAAGCGTGCCTTTGCCGCGACCAGCAGCCGCATCATCCTCGCGGTCGACCACAGCAAGCTCGGGACCCGCGCCCAGGCCAGGATGTTCGACCTCATCGATATCGATTTGCTCGTCACCGATCTCGACCCGGTGGACGAACGGTTGAAGTCCTATCGGTCTCTGGTCAGCGTCACCTAGGAATTGGCGTGCGGAGAATCGGATTCGTCCTCAAGGTCAGACCGGAAATGATCCCGGAGTACAGGCGAAGGCACGAGGAGGTCTGGCCGGAGATGCTCGAGGCCTTGAGTCGCACCGGGTGGCACAACTACACCCTGTTCATACGCTCCGACGGCACCTTATTCGGTTACTTCGAGAGCCCGGATTCGTTCGCGGCCGCTCTGGATGGCATGTCCCGGGAGGAGATCAACTCGCGCTGGCAGGCTGAGATGTCTCCGTTCTTCGACGCAGAGGGCGGCGCCGCCGACACGATGATGGAGGAGCTTGTCGAGGTGTTCCACCTGGACTGAGCAGGCCGGGTCGCGTCTACCGTCGCCTCGATGAGTCACGACCACCACGGGCATGGCGGGGGGCACGACGACCCTTCCACCCACCCCAAGGACATGACAAACACGCCGGGCATAGCGTCGACATGTTCCGGGACCGCTTTTGGCTGTCACTGGCCCTGACCCTGCCCATCGTCTTTTACAGCCCCATGGTGCAGGAGTGGTTCGGCTACACCGCACCTGTCGTCGTGGGCTCGGATTGGATCGCCCCGGTGCTTGGCACCATGGTCTTCGAATACGGGGGTGCTCCGTTCCTCCGTGGCGCATTCCAGGAGGCGAGGGACCGCCAGCCGGGGATGATGCTGCTGATCGCCATGGCGATCACGGTGGCCTATCTGGCCTCCTTGGCCACCACCCTCGGCTGGTTCGACCTCGACTTCTGGTGGGAGCTCGCCGCCTTGATCACGATCATGCTCCTCGGGCACTGGATGGAGATGAGGGCGGTCGGGCAGGCGCGAGGCGCCCTGGCAGCCTTGGCCGAGCTGCTTCCCGACGAGGCGGAGCGGATCGTCGGGGGGGAGCCTGAGACCGTGCCGATCTCGGTGCTCGCCGTCGGCGACCTGGTCCTGGTTCGCCCGGGGGCGAGGGTCCCGGCCGACGGGATGATCGTCGTCGGTGGCGCGGAGATGGACGAGTCGATGGTGACCGGCGAGTCGAACTCGGTGAGCAAGGGGCCGAGAGACCGGGTGGTCGCCGGGACCATCGCCATCGACTCGGCGATCCGAGTCGAAGTCGCCGCGATCGGGGACGACACCGCTCTGGCCGGGATACCAAGACTCGTCGCACAAGCACAGCAATCGAGGTCTCGCGCCCAGGTGCTGGCCGACCGGGCGGCGGCGTTGCTGTTCTATGTGGCGGTCGCGGCCGCCGCCATCACGGCGATCGTTTGGCTGGCTCTCGGGCAACCCGAGGACGCGGTGACTCGCACCGTTTCGGTGCTGGTGATTGCCTGCCCTCACGCCCTCGGGCTCGCCATCCCGCTGGTCATCTCGATCTCCACCGGGATGGCGGCGCGCAATGGGATCCTGGTCAAGGATCGTCTCGCCCTGGAGCGCATGCGCACCGTTGACATTGTGCTGTTCGACAAGACGGGCACGTTGACCCGGGGCCGCCATGCTGTCGGTCATGTGGCCGCCGTCGACGGTGACCTCGATCGAGTGCTGGCTCTGGCGGCGGCGGTGGAGTCGGATTCCGAGCACCCACTGGCCCGGGCCATAGTGGCCGAAGCGGCAGAGCGAGGCCGGGTTCCCGCCGCCGGCGGGTTTCGGGCGATGAGCGGCCGTGGCGTGGAGGCCACGGTGGATGGAGAATCGGTTGCAGTGGGAGGGCCTTCGTTGCTGCGGGAAAGAGGACTGGCGATTTCGGCGGATCTCCGGGACGCGGTCAACGACTGGGAAAACCGAGGCGCGGCTGTGCTCTACGTCATCAGGGGAGAGGACGTGATCGGCGCTCTCTCGTTGGAGGACGAAATACGACCCGAGTCGCAGGAGGCGGTGGACCAACTCCACCAGTTGGGGGTCCGGGTGGCGATGATCACCGGGGACGCCCGCCAGGTGGCCGAGTCGGTGGCCACGGAGCTGGGGATCGACGAGGTCCTGGCCGAAGTCCCGCCGGAGGAGAAGCACTCCAAGGTGGCGGAGCTCCAGGAGCGTGGGTTGGCAGTCGCGATGGTGGACGACGGCGTCAACGACGCGCCCGCCCTGGCACAGGCCGACGTCGGTATCGCCATTGGCGCCGGCACCGACGTTGCCGTCGAGTCGGCCGGGATCGTCCTCGCTTCTGATGATCCCCGGGTTGTCGTTGCCACCCGGCGCCTTTCCGCATCCGGTTATCGCAAGATGCTGCAGAACCTGGCCTGGGCCACTGGATACAACGTGGTGGCGATCCCACTGGCCGCCGGTGCCCTGGCCTGGGCTGGAGTGGTCCTGGGTCCGGCTGCTTCGGCGATCCTGATGAGCGTTTCCACCATCGTCGTGGCGATCAACGCCCAATTCCTCCGGCGTCTGGACCTAACCGGCTCACAAACCGGATGACTGCTTCCGACACCTGGTCGGGATGGGAGACGTGTGGCGAGTGGCCGCCCTGCGACAGCGTCAGCCTCTCCACCGGCCCGATGACCCCTCGCTCGATCGCATCCAATTGGGCCATGGTCCCGTATTCATCGTCGACAGCCTGGACGAGCAGCACGGGGCATTGAATGTTCGGCAAGGAGTCCTCGATGTTCCAGTCCCGGAAGGCCGGATCGAGCCAGATCTCGCTCCAGGCCTTGAAGATCTCCTCCGGGTCTCGGTGGTATCTGGCCAATCGTTGCGGGAGATCGGTGGTCTCGAACCGTCTGACCGCCTGTTCGATTCCGGCGATTGTCTCCGGCTCGACGAATACGTGTGGGGCGATGAGGATCAGACCCGAGGCCCACCGGTGCTGTCCGGTGAGGATCAAGGAGATCGTGGCCCCATCGGAGTGGCCGACGAATACGACGTCGGAGAGCTCCAACTCATGGAGGAACTGGTCGAGGGCGAGGGCCTCGCGGTGCATGAAATCGGGCGTCCGGGGCTGACGAAGGGGATCGGACCAGCCATGGCCCTCCCGGCTGTATACGACTGCAGTTTTCCCCGTGGCCACGGCCAGGTCACGGGGAAAGTCCTTCCAGGAGCCCATGCTCCCCAACCCGTCGTGGAGAAAGACGAGGGGGTTTGCGCTGCCCGGCTGGTAGATCCGGTATTCGACCTCGCTCCCGCCGACCTGGATCCTGCTCTCGGAGGTTGTCCCGGCCTCGGTCACGGCCGATAGTCTCGCTCGGTCGGGACTGGCAAGGGGTAGATGCAGAACAACGCCAACGTCAGCACCCTGGTCGATGGGTGGATGCAGCAGGGGCGGGGCGACGACACGATGTTGGTCACCGCCGCCGACGTGGCGTGGAGTGCAGGGCGTGTGCATCGGAGCGTGTCTTCGATCGCGGCCCGTCTTCGGGATATCGGTCTGGGCAGGGAGGATCGTGTCTTGCTCGTCCTCGACGACACGCCGGCCTTCCCCGTTGCGTTTCTGGGTGCAATGCGGATCGGGGCGGTGCCGGTCCCGGTCAACTTCCTGGCACGACCAGACGACTTCGGGTACTTCCTCGACGACTCGTATGCGTCGGTTGCCATCATCGATGGCGCGTTTCTCGACGTGGTCGGACCCCAGGTGGCGGCGCGACCGTCGGTCCGTCTCGTTGTGGCCAATGGCGATGGGCCCGGTGCGGCCCTGTCATTCGACGCCTGGATGGCGGAGACCGTGGACGAGGTCGACCCGGTTCCCACCCATCCCGACGACATGGCCTTTTGGCTCTACAGCTCGGGGTCGACGGGGAGACCCAAAGGCGTGGTGCACCGTCATGCCGACGTGGCAGCCACATGCGCCAACTACGCCGGGCCGGTGCTCGGGATCGGGGCGGGCGACGTCGTGTTCTCCAGCACCAAGATGTTCCATGCCTACGGGTTGGGCAACAATCTCACCTTCCCGATGTGGGCCGGCGCCACCTCCGTCTACCTCACGGGGCGGCCGACGCCGGAGCGCCTCCTGGAGCGGGTCCGAACCCATCGCCCTTCCCTCTACTTCTCGGTGCCGGCCCTCTACAACGCCATCCTCGCCCACCCCGAGTTCGACCAGACCGATTGGTCGTCTGTCCGTCTCGGTATCTCGGCGGCCGAGCCGCTACCTCCTGAGATCTGGCGTCGCTTCCATGATCGGACCGGGGTGGAGATCCTCGACGGTGTGGGCTCGACCGAGATGTTGCACATCTATTGCTCCAACCGGGCCGGTGCGGTCAGGCCGGGAACGTCGGGCACTCCGGTCGATGGATATGAGATGGAGGTCCGCGACCCGGAGGGTGCCCTCTGCCCTGTGGGCGAGGCGGGCGAGATGTGGGTCAAGGGCCCGAGCGCCCTCACCATGTACTGGCACCAATATCAGCGGAGCCGGGACAAGATCCGTGGCGATTGGTTCCTCACTGGTGACAGGTATCGGCAGGACTCCGACGGCTACTTCTGGTACGAAGGCCGGGTCGACGACATGATGAAGATCGGCGGGCTGTGGGTGAGCCCCATCGAGATCGAGAATCGGCTCCTGGAGCACCCATCGGTGCGGGAGTCAGCCGTCGTAGCCATCGACATCGAGCACATGTCACGCATCAAGGCGGTGGTGATCCTTGCCGAAGGCGTCGCCGGCGGTGAGGACCTGGATGCCGAGCTGCAGGCATGGTGCAAATCCGGGTTGCAGCGGTACCAGTTCCCCCATGTCTTCGAATATGTAGATGATTTCCCCCGGACGGCGACCGGGAAGATCCAGCGCTTCAGACTGCGGGAGGCAGGTGGCTGAGCCGTCTAATCGGGAGCGTCGATCCAGCGGACTCCCAGGTCCTCGAGCCGCTCCCTGAAGCCGTAGAGGTCGACGCCCAGCTCCCCGGCGGAGAGACGCGCCCTGACTTCCGCCTCTCGCTTCAAGCGCTGACGGGCCGCATCGCAGACTTCACCGGCGCGCTCGCGCTCTACGACGACCACGCCGTCATCGTCGGCCACCACGACGTCGCCGGGGCCGACCGTTGCCCCCCCGCAGACAACGGGGAGGTTCACCGAGCCCGGCGTGGCCTTCGCCGTCCCGGAGGCATGGATGGCCCGTGACCAGACCGGAAGTCGCATGCGGCGCAGCTCGAACACGTCACGGACCCCGGCGTCGACTACCACGCCGACACACCCCCTGGCCATCACCGACGTGGCGAGCAGCTCGCCGAACATCCCGTTTGTCGAGGGGACGGTGGTGGCGATGATGAGGATGTCCCCTGGCTCGATGACCTCCACCGCGGCGTGGATCATGATGTTGTCCCCGGGGGCGCAGGAGACTGTCACGGCAGAGCCGGAGATCCGAGCCCCATCCTGAATGGGTGTGATCCCGTGATCGAGTAGGCCGGCTCCGCCTGCCTCGTGAACGGTCGCCACTCCGGCGGCACCCAACTCGGCGACGATCCCGGCATCGACGCGCGGGACGTTTCGCACCACGACTGCGTCGCCCACCTCAGCCGAGCTCTCTCGCTACCTGGGGGAACACCCGCTGATATGCCTCCGCTTTGGCGTTCGTCACCAGACCTAGGTTGGGACCCGAGTTGCGCATCGCCTGGACCCCGCGTCTCGTCGCCACATCCGTGTAGTAGTCCCAGAGGTGTTCCTGACCCTCCATGCACCGCATCGCCTCGAGCTTTTGCTCCCACACCTCGGTGATGTCGAGGAGCACATCGGGCAGGAAGCCCGAGTATTCGGTCTGATGGGGCTCGAAGAGGAACACCGGTGGAGCCCCGATCACCTCAGTCCCCGGGTCGTAACCCGCCGCCTGGCCAATGATGCGGGCCTGGGTGGCGATCGAGTGAGCCGTCTCGTGATCACGATTCCACGGGTCACTCTGGCTGTGGGTGAGAACGACGGAAGGGCGGATCTCCCGATACACCTTGACCAAGCGGTCGAGCAGCTCCGGGGTCTCCACCAATGGGTAGTCATCGGCGTCGAAGGCGCGCAGGTTGGCTCCGAGGACCTTGATCGCCGCCTCGGCTTCGGCATGTCGAGCCTCCTTGACCTGCTCGAGGTCCATGCCCTGGCGCCAGTATCGAGCTGACTCCCCACGCTCCCCGTAGGCGAGGCATACCACGGTGACGTCGTGCCCCCGGTTCGCGTAGAGGGCGATGGCGCCACCGGCACGCCATACGAAGTCCCCGACGTGGGCGCTGATCACCAGCAGCGACTCCTGGCTCATCCCACCAACCCTATCTGCGCTACCTGGTCGCTAACTTCGCTGTCGAGGCACTTCGACCCATGAGCTCCGATCCCTCCGGCATTCCCTGCATGTTGATGCGCGGCGGCACGTCAAAAGGTGCGTTCTTCCTGGCCGAGGACCTCCCGAGCTCCGTAGGCGCCCGCGACGAGTTGCTGCTGCGGATAATGGGCTCGCCGGACCCGAGGCAAATCGATGGCGTCGGTGGTGCCCACCCGCTCACCACCAAGGTTGCCGTGGTCGGCCCGTCCGAGCGAGACGACGTCGACATCGAGTATCTCTTTCTCCAGGTGTCGGTGGACCGCCCCGAGGTCACCGACAGGCAGAACTGCGGGAACATGCTGGCGGCGGTAGGCCCGTTCGCCCTGGAACGGGGGCTGATCAGCCCGACCGATGGCCAGGCCCGAGTAAGGATCCTGATGAAGAACACCGGAGGAGTGGCGGTGGTCACCTTCCCTGTCGAAGCGGGAAGGCCCGTCTATGCGGGCGACACCGAGATCGCCGGGGTCCCAGGCGGTGCTGCTGAAATCGTCATCGAGTTCGAGGACATCGCCGGGTCCAGCACAGGGGCTCTTCTCCCAACGGGTCGGTCCGTGGACCACGTGGGCGGCGTCGAGGCCACCCTCATCGACAACGGGATGCCGGTGGTCGTGCTGCGGGCGTCCGATGTCGGGGTCAGCGGCGATGAGACCTGTGAGGAGCTGGAGGGCAACGCCGATCTCCGTAAGAAGCTCGAGGAGATCCGCCTGGTCGCCGGGCCGCTGATGAACCTTGGTGAGGTGAGCCGGGCCACCGTGCCCAAGCTGACTCTGGTGTCGCCGCCCCGGGTAGGAGGCGCCATCTCCACCAGGACTTTCATTCCCCACCGCTGCCATCAGGCGATTGGTGTGCTCGGGGCGGTCAGCGTTGCCACCGCGTGTCTGCTCCCGGGGTCGCCGGCCGCCCAGATGGCCAGCCTCCAGACCGGCTCCGACGTCATCCGGGTCGAGCATCCCACCGGCACCTTCGACGCCAAAGTCCGACTCGACTCCGGGCCCGAAGTCGAGATCCTCGGAGCTGGGATCATCCGGACCGCCCGCAACCTCATGGACGGGATCGTCTTTCCCCGGCCCGCGCAATGACGCGCAGATTAGGGTCCGCCGGTGCCACGGGCGGGTGACAGGTCCCGACATCACCTGAGCCGGGAGGAGGGTGTCACCCATATGGTCGATGAGGAGGAAAGAGCATGAGGAACATTCGCCAGAGTGTGAGATTGCTGATCCTGGTTGCGGTGATGGCGTTGATCGGGGCGGCCTGCGCCGGCGATGACGCGACCGACACCACCGAGGCCGCAACTGACACCACTGAGCCGGCCACCGAGACGACAGCGGCGCCGACGGAAACGACGGCAGCGCCGACAGAGACCACGGAGGCAGCCTCTGATGAGCCGATCAGGATCGGAATGCTCACCGATCTGTCGGCGACACCACCAGCAGCCCCGTTCACCCCGTGGGCGGTCCAGGTGCGCGATGGGATGCTTCTCGCCGCCGAGGAGATCAATGCTGACGGCGGTATCGATGGGCAGATGATCGAGATCGTGGAGCAGGACTCGGAGAACGATCAAGATGCCGGTGTCGCCGGGTTCGAACGGCTGGTCGAGGACGGTGTGGTCGCCGTTGGTGGGATCATCTCCAGCACTGTCGGCGCCGCAGTCTCGCCGCTCGCCGAAGAGTTGCAGATGCCGACTTTCCTGGTGAAGTCCGGTACCGAGGCCGCTCTCACCGCGGACAGCCGCTTCATGTTCCGCACCTGTCTGCCCGCCGCTCCGATGGACGCAGCACCGGTCCTCCAGTACGCCCAGGAACAGGGTCTCAGCAACGTCGGGGTAATCGTCGCCGACTACGCGTGGGGCCAGGCCTTCGCTGGTGCCGTGGAGGCCACATTTGAGGGCTCCGAGGTGGACTATGGCGAGATCCAGGTGGCTCCGGTTCCGCCGGACACCGACTTCACGCCGTTTGTTCGGAACATGGCCGATGCGGGCGCCGAGATGGTGATCGCCACCGGTCACCCACCAGGGAATGCGGCCATCCTCGCGCTATCGGCAGACCTGATCGGCGACGTGCCAGTCACCGGGGCTTGGGTTCCTCCGGATCTGGCGGTCGGCCCACAGCCCGACGTTGCCATCGGCCGGTACGCCGACTTCGCCTGCGCCGATTACACCAGCGAGAGTTATGCCGCGCTGGCCGAGCGTTACTTCGCTTCCTCCGACAACACGTTCATGTCGGATGACGCCGTCGCAGGCCATGGCATCGTCACGATGGTGGCCCAAGCGGTGGGTGAGGTGGGCAACGATCCGGCGGCCATCGCCGAGTACATGCACCAGAACTCGTTCGATCTCGAGGGCTATGCCTATCCGCTGAGCTGGACCGAGTGGGGCGAGCTCGCAGAGGCCCAGCCGATCTTCTTTCGGATCACGGAGGGTCCTGCTCCAGAAGGGCTCAACGAGGCCGGCGAATGGTGGTTGGAGCTCCTGACCCAATCCGAGCCACTCGAGCCCTACCAGCCGTAAAGGACGGGATGCCCCTACTCGAGCTGGAGGACATGTCGAAGACGTTCGGCGGCCTCCCGGCCGTGAACGGGGTGAATTTAAGGGCCGACGAAGGCGAGATTCTCGCCATCGTCGGCCCCAACGGCGCCGGGAAGAGCACCCTGCTCAAGATGATCGCGGGTCTGGAGCATCCCAGCCGGGGTCTGATCCGGTTCTCGGGTGAGGACATCACCCAGCACCCACCCCATCGGATTCGTCAGAAGGGTATCGCCATGGTGCAGCAGGCTCCGCGCTCGTTTCTCAACATGAGCGTGCTCGAGAATGCGACTCTCGGCGCCATGTTCGGAGCCGCCTCCGGTCGCCGCATCGAGATCGAAGCGGTCGGCATCGGCGACGAGATGCTCACGCTGGTGGGCCTGGGTGACCGACGACACGACCGTGTCGGAAGCCTGAATCTCCACGAGCAACGGTTTCTGGCACTGGCGCGGGCGCTCTCCGGCCATCCCAGGCTTCTCCTCCTCGACGAAGTCATGGCGGGGCTCAACGACGCGGAGCTGGCTTCATCGATCGAAATGGTGCGAACCATCCGTGAGCGCTTCGGATTGACAGTGGTCTGGGTCGAGCACGTCATGCAGGCCGTGATGCAGTTGTCGGGGCGCGTCGTCGTCCTCGATTTCGGCCGGGTCCTGGCCGAGGGTCCCGCCGACGTAGTGATGCGCGACGATGCGGTCATCCAGGCCTATTTGGGGGCGGGGACCGGGTGATGCTGGAAGTACGCGGACTTGCCGCTGGATACCAGGGCAGCGAGGTGATCCGGGACATCGACTTTCACGTCGAGCCCGGTGAGGCGGTGATGATCATCGGGTCGAACGGCGCCGGGAAGACGACATTGTTCCGGTCCATGCTCGGGCTCCTCCCACCCTCTTCGGGCGCGGTCCGCTTCCAGGGCTCCGACCTAGTCGGGATGCCTGCACAACAGATCGCCCGCCTCGGGATCAGCTTCGTCCCCGCCGAGCGGCGTCTCTTCCCGAGGATGTCGGTCCAGGAGAATCTGACTCTCGGGGCATATCCCGGCCGCCCCGACCCCGAGACAGTCGAGCTGGTCATGGGTCTCTTCCCTCGTCTGGCCGAACGACGCCGTCAGCACGCGGGCACGATGAGCGGAGGCGAGCAGCAGATGCTGGCGATGGGTCGGGCCCTGATGGCGAAACCCGGTCTCCTGGTGCTCGACGAGCCCACCACCGGCCTTGCCCCGAAACTCGCGGCAGAGGCCTACGAGGCCCTGCGTGTGCTTCGGGGGCGAGGGCTGACCGTGCTGGTCGCCGAGCAGCAGGTGCCACTGGCGATGGCGTTCAGTGACCGGGGCTATGTGTTGGAGAACGGAGTGATCGAACTGGAGGGGACCTCCGAGGCGCTGGCGAAGAACCCGGAAGTCCGGCGTTCCTACCTCGGAGTGACATGATCGCCAACATTCTCGACGGGGTCGTGCTCGGGCTTCAGTTCGGCCTGCTTGCCGCCGGGCTCACCCTGGTCTACGGGCTGGGTGGTGTGCTCAACCTGGCCTACGGGCAAATGGCGGTCGTTTCCGCCATGGCGGTCTTGTTCGCCATCGACGCTGGAGTGCCCCCTCTGCCCGCGGTAGGCATCGGTCTGGCAGTGGGTGTCGTGCTCGGGTTGATCCTGGACCAGACCATTCTGCGCCCGATATACCGTCTCCAAGGCGAGGCCAGGGTTCTGCTCAGCCTGCTCCTTACGCTCGGTGCGGCCTTCATCGTGGATGGATACCTCACCTGGCGGTATCCAATCGAGGGGCTCACTTTGCGCATCGGTGGGGGGCCGATGGACATCCTCGGGGTCCCCATGCGACGGGGCAGCATCGTCGCCTCGGTGATAACCCTGGCTGCGCTCGGGACACTCTTTGCATTCTTCCGGGGGACCACCCTGGGTCGGGCGGTCCGCTCGGTGATCGAGGACGAGGAGGGGGCACGTCTGGTCGGGATCGATCCGCGACGCATGCTCCGCATCATCCTTGCCCTCAGCGGTTTTCTCGCCGCCCTGGTGGCGGTGACCCAGTCGATGGTCCGGCCGGTCACCGTGTCGGCCGGGTTCAGCATCACCGTGTTCGCCCTCATCGTCACCGTGGTGGGGGGATTGGGGAGCGTCACCGGCGCGATGCTCGCCGGGATCATTCTCGGGACCATCAGCAACATCGCCGCGTCGTACATCGGGACGTTCTTGTCCCTGATCATCCTGCTCGGGGCTGCAGCGGTGACCATCCTCATCCGACCGTCCGGGCTGCTCGGAGTGAGAGAATGACGGAGCAGTACACCGAAGCCACCGGCACCGCGCTGATTGGCGGCACCGAGCGGCGAGCTTCGCGATCCCTCGCGGCGTTGTTGTTGCCGATAGTGCTCCTCGGCGCGGCCCTTGCACTAGTGCCGCCCCTCTGGCTCGGGGACTCCCGGGTCCTGATGGGAGTCGCCATTCTCGGTCTCACCTTGGCCTGCTATACGATCGGATTCAATCTCATCTTTGGCAGCACGGGCCAACTGTTCCTCTGTGTCGGAGCGTTGGCCGGGATAGGTGGCTACGGGGGCGCCATCCTTGGCGACACGGTGGGGCTGCCCGTCGTCGTGAGCATCGTCCTGGCGACTATCGCTGCCAGCTTGATCGGCGGGCTGTTGAGCTGGATCGCGGTGCGACGCTCGTTGGGCGTCATCTTCACCGGAATCATCACTCTCATTTTCGCCCTCGCCTTCGAGAATCTCCTCCTGGGGCTGGGCGGTGTCACCGGGGGCGAGTCGGGATTATCCATCTCGTCGGGAGCAGACGGCTTCCTGAGACGCCAGATCCCTCCCTACTACGTGATGCTGGGACTGGTGCTGGTGTTCCTGCTGGCACACGGTCTGTTGAGACGGTCCCACGTCGGCTGGGCATTTCGCGCCCTGCGTGACGACGAGGTCGCCGCCGAGCTGGCCGGTGTCGACGTGGCGCGCTATCGGGTCTATGCCGCGTTGATCGGAGCCGCGATGCTCGGCATGGCTGGGGCGACCTATGCCTTCAGCGAAGGCCGTATCAGCCCCACCACTTTTGGGTTCGCCCAGGTCGACGTCATCGTGCTGGTGATGCTGGCCTTTGGCGGCATCGGCACTCTTTTCGGGCCAATACTGGGGGCAATCACGTTCACGGCCATCGGCGAGGTGTTGATCGATCTCGGCCAGCTACGGGTGCTCGTCTACGGGATCTTGATCATCGTGTTGTTCCTTTGGGTCCCACGGGGTGTCATCCCGACCCTGGGAGACTTGATAAGCCGCCACAGGCGCCCTGCGCGAAGAGAGGAGTGACAATCCGATCGAATCTCGACATCGCCCATCTCGGATACCTGGAGCTGTTCACCCCGACGTTCGACGAGAGTCTCCGCTTCTTCACCGACGTGCTCTCCATGGACGTCGTCGGCTCGGTCGACGGCATTGCCTATCTCCGCGCTTGGGACGACTACGAGCGGTTCAGCCTCAAGCTGACTGCCCGCTCTGAGGCCGGTATTGGTCGGGTCGGCGTTCGGGCCTCCGATGAGGAAGCCCTGCAGCGCCGCGTCGAGGACATCGAGTCGTCCGGCCTGGGGCATGGCTGGGTCGACGGGCAGCCCGGGAGGGGAGCGACGTTCGCCTTCTCGGATCCGGACGGGCACGATTGGGACCTCTATTTCGAGTCGGAGCGGTACACGCCATCCGAGTCGGCGGCACCAGCCCTCAAGAACCAGGCCCAGCGCCGGCCCAACCACGGGATCGGCGTTCGCCGTCTGGATCATGTCAACTTCCTGGCCGCCGATGTGGAGAGCAGCCGCGATTTCGTCGTCTCGGTGCTGGGAGCCCGTCCCACCGAGCAGATCCGGCTCGACTCCGGCGAGATCGCCGCCATCTGGATGACCTTCACCAACAAGGGCTACGACGTGGTCTACACCAACGATTGGACCAACACACCGGGTCGTCTCCACCACGTGGCCTTCGCGGTGGATCAGCGTGAGGACATCCTGCGCGGAGCGGACATGTTCCTCGAGCACGGCGTGTTCATCGAGACCGGGCCTCACAAGCACGCAATCCAACAGACATTCTTCCTCTATGTCTGGGAGCCGGGTGGGAACAGGGTGGAGATCGTGAACGCTGGGGCCCGATTGGTCTTGGCCCCCGACTGGGAGCTGATCACCTGGACCGAAGCCGATCGGGCCAAGGGCCAGGCCTGGGGTCTGAAGACAATCGAGTCGTTTCACACCCACGGCACGCCACCGGTCGATCATCCCCCGGATCGATGACCGCCCGCTTCTTCGATTCCCGCGCCGCCTATCTCCTGTTCAGCACCGCGACCAACGAGAAGCCTGTCGTCGCGACTCGGATCGGATCCGAGCTCGACCGCATCGCTCCCGGGAGTAAGGCGCTCCAGGTGCTGGATGCGGGGATGGGGGATGCAACCGTCCTAACCGAGTTGCTGCGAAGACTCCATCGAGCTTTTCCGCACGTCCCCTGGCTGGTCGTGGGCAAGGAGATCAGCATCGAGGACGTGAGGATCTCGCTGGACAAACTGGCCGATCGCTTCCTCGAACACCCGGAGATGGTTTTCGTGGTGACCAACATGTCCTACCGGGAGGCCCCTCATCTGACCCCCCTACGGGAAGGGGCCGAAGCCGAGCTCAGGTGGACGACGGTGCCCCTCGAGGGCGCGACGGCTTTCGACTTCTCCCGTCAGATCAGAGGTCTCTACGACACCCTGGCCGATGACTGGGCCGTGCGCACCAGCCCGAAGACAGGGAATCCCGTGTACGTCCGTCCATCGGTGCTGATCCTCTACCGGAAGGACCGGGAATTCATCCTCGGCGATGTCATCCCGAGGCGGGGCACAGGTCCAGGACTGAGCTATCAGCTGATCATCGCCTCTCAGCCCTACCGGGCTCGAACCTCCGTCGAGCAGAAGATGAGGACGGTCATCGTCCCCCTGGCCAGGGTCCTCGCGCCGGGTGGTCGGATGGTGGTGGTCCACTCCCACGGCAACGACCCGGGCCTGGAGATCATCAGGGGGGTCTGGCCCGAGGAAGACCCATTTCAGACCAACCGGCATGTCCTGGCGGCGGCGGCCCCCGATCACTTCGTCGAGCCGGGCGATGAGGATCTGACCTTCGAGCCGGCCTCCGACGAAGAAGCGGTATTTCGCTATCACCTTCACGCCATGTCCTCGGAGGTGCAGGAGCACATTGGCACATCGTTGATCGTCGCAGCTTGGAACGCGGCGACGTACGTGGCCCAGATCGACGAAGAGCGGTTGTCCGACGCCGTGGGGTCGGGTCGTTACGTCCCGGCCACCCGGGCGGTGATCCAGGAAAACGAGGGGGTGTGGTTCAACGACGAGGCCTTCGTCATTTCCCGTGCCGGGCGCTGACCCCAAGAAGTCAACGCGGACGCCGAGCGTTACTCTCGGCAATGACCGCGAGTATCCGAGGAGACGACATGAGCGACCGGCCACCCTTCCGGGCAGACCACGTTGGCAGTTTCCTCCGGCCGAAGACCGTGGTGGACGCCCGAGCGCAACGAGCCGAAGGCCAGTTCGGCCCCGAAGAGCTGCGAGAGGTCGAGGACGAAGCCATTGCCGAAGTGGTGCGTCAGCAAGAGGACGTGGGGCTGAGGGGGATCACGGACGGCGAGTTCCGTCGTTTCATGTTCCATGTCGACTTCCTCGAGCAGTTGGACGGGGTGACGGTCACCGAGGGGAATTTCCTCGCCAGGTTCCATCGACTCGACGGGTCCGAGATCGAGTTCTCGCCGCCGACCATGGGTGTCGACGCGCCGATCCGCCATGCGCGGCCGATCCAGGGGGCGGATTTCGACTACCTCGCCTCACAGGTGACCAAGACGCCGAAAGTCTCGATCCCGGCGCCCTCGATGCTTCATTTCCGCGGTGGGCGACCGGGGATCAGCCAAGAGGTCTATCCCGACCTCGAGCAGTTCTTCGACGACCTCACCACCGCCTATCGGGAAGAAATCGCCGACCTCGCCTCCCGAGGGGCCAGATACGTGCAGATGGACGACACCAACCTCGCCTATCTCTGCGACCCGGAAGTGCGGGAGCGGACCGCCGCCCGCGGTGACGACCCGGATGAGCTGACCAGGCTCTACAGCCGTCTGGTAAACGATGCCTTCGCTGGTCGGCCCGACGACATGGTTGCCGCGATCCATCTCTGCCGGGGGAATTTTCAGAGCGCTTGGGTGACCAAGGGTGGGTACGAGCCGGTGGCCGAGATCCTGTTCAACGAGATGGACGTCGACGCCTTCTTCCTCGAGTACGACGACGAGCGCTCCGGTGACTTCGCCCCCCTTCGTTTCGTCCCGGAAACGAAGATGGTGGTGCTCGGGTTGATGAGCTCGAAACTGGCCGACGTCGAGGACGCCGACCAGGTCAAGAAGCGAATCGACGAAGCGGCGGAATACGTGCCCATGGACCAGCTCGCCCTGAGCCATCAATGTGGGTTCTCCTCCACCGTGCACGGCAACAAACTCACGCCGGACGATCAATGGCGGAAGCTCGCCCGCACCGTGGAGGTGGCTCACGACGTCTGGGGTTACTGAATCCACTGACTGACCGGTCGTTTAGGATCGGGCCGTGATCGATTTCCAGACCGATCCGGGCCGCTATCGCCATTGGCGTCTCCGTTTCGACGGGCCGGTGGCCTTCCTCGAAATGGATGTGGATCCTTCGGCTGGGCTCCACGAGGGCTACGAGATGAAGCTCAACTCGTACGATCTGGGGGTCGACATCGAGCTGGCCGACGCAGTGCAGCGTCTCCGATTCGAGCACCCAGAGGTCGGGGCGGTGGTAATCGGATCGCTCCACGAAAAGGTCTTCTGCGCCGGGGCCAACATCGGCATGCTGGCCGTCTCGCCCCATCCTTTGAAGGTCAATTTCTGCAAATTCACCAACGAGACCAGACACGCCATCGAGGACGCCACCGCCAACTCGGGTCAGCGGTATCTCACCGCCGTGAAGGGGAATGCCGCCGGGGGCGGGTATGAGCTCGCACTCGCCACCGATCACATCATCCTCATCGACGATGGCTCGTCGTCGGTTTCCCTGCCCGAGGTCCCCTTGCTCGGAGTCCTGCCCGGGACCGGTGGCCTCACCCGGCTGATCGACAAACGGCATGTCCGTCGGGATCGCGCTGATGTTTTCTGCACGGTGGAGGAGGGGATCAAAGGCAAGCGCGCCCTGGAGTGGCGTCTCGTCGACGAGCTGGTCGCCTCGTCTTCGTTCGACGAGACCGTCAGGAGCCGGGCGCTTGAGATGGCCACGGCTACCGATCGGCCCGCGGACGCCGAGGGTTTGGAGCTCACGCCGCTTCAACGCGACTTCGGCGCCGACACCATCAGGTATAGCTCCCTTCGAGTCGAGATCGATCGCGTCATTCGGACCGCCACGCTGACCATCATCGGCCCTGACGACGAAGATCACGATCGAGACGCCGGTCTCTGGCCGTTGCGCCTGGCCCGTGAGCTAGACGACGCCATCCTCCACCTTCGGGTCAACGAGCTCGAGATCGGCACGCTGATTCTGCGCAGTGTGGGCGACCCCGATCTGGTGGAGAGCTTCGACCGCCTCCTCGGCTCGGAGGGCGACTGGTTTCTGAGAGAGGTCGCCCTCTACTGGAAGCGCCTGCTGAAACGGCTGGATGCCACCTCACGCACTGTGATCTGCCTGGTGGAGCCGGGGAGCTGTTTCGTCGGCTTCCTCGCCGAGGTCGTGCTGGCCGCCGACCGGAGCTACATGCTCGACGGTCCCTGGCCCGGAGAGGAGGCGGAAGCAATGATGAAGCTCACCCGCTCTTCGGCGGGCCTGCTCCCAATGGCCAACGATATGACACGTCTCGAAACCAGATTCTGGGGCGACGATGCCGGGCTCGCAGTGGCCGTGAAAGCAATCGGCAAGGCCCTCGACGCGGCAGAAGCCCACGAAGCGGGCTTGGTCACCGATGTCATGGACGACATCGACTGGAAGGACGAATTGCGGGTGATGATCGAGGAGCGGGCCGGGTTCTCGCCCGACAGCTTGACCGGCATGGAGGCCAATCTCCGGTTCCCCGGCCCCGAGACCATGGAGACGAAGATCTTCGGCCGCCTCACCGCCTGGCAGAACTGGGTGTTCCAGCGGCCCAATGCGTCGGGTGAGGCGGGCGCGCTACGCCGGTATGGGACAGGCCTCCGCCCTGAGTACGACCAGAGGAGGGTGTGATGACCACCGAGATGGTCGACTACGACCTGCTGATCCCGAACAACGTCGGTCTCGCCGATGATCCCAAGCTCCGCCGGGCTTTGGAACAGTGGCACCCGGGCTACATCGACTGGTGGATGTCGATGGGGCCGGACGGCTTCCAGATGGCCGACGTCTGGCTGCGAACGGCAATAAGCGTCGAGAAGGAGGGTTGGGCCAAGTTCGACTACGTGAAGATGCCCGAGTACCGCTGGGGGATTCTCCTCGCCCCCGAGGTCGAAGGTCGCACCATCCCCTGTGGCGAGCACGTCGGGGACCCGGTGTGGACCGAGGTGCCCGGTGCATACCGGGCCATGCTGCGGAGACTCATCGTGATCCAGGGTGACACCGAGCCAGCATCTGTCGAGCAGCAGCGATTCCTCGGTTCCACCGCTCCATCCATCTATGACATGCGCAACCTCTTCCAGGTCAATGTGGAGGAGGGCCGCCATCTGTGGGCGATGGTGTATCTCCTGCAGAAGTATTTCGGAAGGGACGGGCGTGAAGAGGCTCAGGAGCTGCTCCAGCGGCAATCGGGGAGTGCGGAGAAGCCGCGGATGCTCGGGGCGTTCAACGAGGCCACTCCGGACTGGCTCTCCTTCTTCATGTTCACATATTTCACCGATCGTGACGGGAAGATGCAGCTCGAGGCACTGGCCCAGTCCGGGTTCGATCCTCTCTCACGGACCTGCCGGTTCATGCTCGCCGAGGAAGCCCACCACATGTTCGTGGGATACACCGGGGTGAAGCGGATCGTGGAGCGGACCGCTCAGGCAATGGCGGACGGAGGTGTCGAGGACCCACACGACACCGAGGCGGTCCGGCGTCTCGGTGTGATCGACCTTTCTTCCATCCAGCGAAAGATCAACCTTCATTTCTCCCTGACCCTCGACCTGTTCGGCTCGGAGGAATCCACCAACGCCGCCAACTTCTTCAATGCCGGGGTCAAGGGCCGGTTCCACGAAGACCGGCTCGAGGACGACCACCGGCTGGTCGACGACACCTATCCGGTGATGAAGGTGGTCGACGGGGAGCTTCGTCAGGTCGGCGTCCCGGCTTTGAACGCGCTGAACGCCCGGCTTCGGGATGACTTCATCGAAGATTGCCAGGCCGGGATCACCCGCTGGAACAACGAGATATCCGATCGGGGCATCGATTTCGAGATCGTCCTGCCCCACATCGCTTTCAACCGTCGGATCGGGGAATTCGGGGAAATTGCGGTCACGCCAGATGGCGAACTGATATCCCGCGCCGATTTCGAGCAGAACCGCGACCGCTGGCTTCCGACTTCGGATGATCAGGGATACATCGAGAGCCTCATGCAGCCCGAGCTGACACCAGGCGACTTCGCCGGGTGGATCGCCCCTCCTTCGCGCGGTATCCAGGGAAAGCCCACCGACTTCGAGTACGTGAGGCTTCCGTGACCCAGGCTGCGAGCCGGGCCCGGGCCGCAGAAGATCGGCGGGCCGAGCTGATCCGGGTCGCCTACAAGCTGCTGGCCCGCGACGGCGTGCATCGCGTCCCGCTCCAGCAGATCTCCAGTGAGGCCGGCGTCTCCAAAGGCTTGCTGATCTATCACTTCCAAACCAAAGACGGTCTGGTTCTTGCCTCCCTGGAGTGGGTCCTGGAGTCGACCGAGGCCAGGATCAGGGAGCATCTCGCCGAGTCCGACGATCCCGCCACTGCAATCTCCAAAGTGGTGGATGCGGTGTGGATCGGCCCGGAGGCGAATCACGACTTCTTCCGGTTCTACCTCGACGGTGTCGAGCACGAGGCGCGCTCGCCGGAGTTCGACGAGTTCGCCGACCGGGCCAGGTCGATCATGAACAGCTTCTATCAGGAGGTCATCGTCGCCGGGGTGGATGCAGGCGTGCTCGACGTGGAGGACCCCACGGTGGCCGCGATCCAGATGCGGGCGGTGATCGAGGGCACCTTCCTCCAATGGCTACAGACCAGCGACTGGCGCACCAACCACGGGGAGTACAAGGAGTACTGCCGGCGGGCCTTGCTTCGCGTCCTCGGGGCATCGGACTGACCCAATCCACGATCTTCCCGGCTGCGAACCAACCCCAATGGAAGCAGTGGCCGCCGTTCGTCTTCACGCCGTGCCCAGGGGTGTGGGTAGCCTCCCTCGCTCCTGCTCGATCCGTCTCACACGCATGTCAACAACACCCCCGCTGGACAGCCTGATGACACGGATCGCCCGGGGCGACTCCGAGGCGTTCTCCGAGCTCTATGACCAGATGTCGTCGATGGTCTACGGGTTGGCCCTTCGCGTGGTCCGCTCCGAGGCAATGGCCGAGGAGGTGACCCAGGAGGTGTTTCTCCAGGTATGGCGTCAAGCATCAGGGTTCGACGCGCAGCGCGGCTCAGTCAAGTCGTGGATCGCCACTTTGGCTCACCGCCGGGCAGTCGACGTCGTGCGCCGATCTCAGAGCGCCCGGGATCGGGAGCTGAAGGTGCCGGCGGATGGGCCGTCGGCCGATGTCGCCGAGATGGCGATCCTCGGCGACGAGCGAGATCGGGTGCGTGCGGCCCTCGGATCACTGACCGACTTACAGTTTCAGGTGATTGAGATGGCCTACTTCGGGGGCCTCACCTACCGGGAGGTGGCCGAGCGGTTGGACACTCCGCTGGCAACGGTGAAGACACGGATCCGGGATGGGCTCACCCGTCTCCGATCTGCTTTGGGTGAAGACGATGGATGACATGCACGATCTCGCGGCGGCCTATGCCGTGGACGCCCTCGACGACCAGGAACGAGCCGCGTACGAGGCACATCTCGCCGGTTGCCCCGACTGCCGCGAGGAGCTGGCCCGGCTCTCCGACGCCACGGCTTCGCTGGCCGAAACTGTCGCGGTGACGCCGCCCCCAGAGCTCAAGGAGCGCGTCATGACGGCCATCGCCGCTGAAGAGCCCACCGATATGATCCCGCTGGACAGTCGTCGTCGCTCCGCCCTCGGGTGGGGCCTGGTTGCAGTCGCTGCGTCGGTCCTCGTGGTCTCGGTGGGGCTGCTGGTGTCGAACAACGCCGGCCAGGACGGAGCCGTCGCTGCCGTGCTCGAGGCTCCCGACGCGGTCGAAGTCGATCTCGACTCGGACGTTGGTGGCGCCCGCTTCGTGTATTCGGAGTCACTCGGCCAGGGGGTGTTCACCGGTTCGGAACTCGATCTCCCCGAAGGGAATCGGGTCTATGAGCTGTGGCTGATCGACGAGGAAGGCCCGACCGCTGCCGGCGCCTTCAGACCGGAATCAGCGGAGGAGGCGACCGTCTTGGTCGAGGGCATCGAACCCGGTCTCACCCTCGCCATGACCGAGGAGCCCGAGCCCGGTCTGGCCGAACCCACCGGCGAGGTCCTGCTCAGCGCCGAGATCTAGGTCACCGCTACCTTGAGGTCGATGACCAAGGTCGATCCCCATGTCTTCGTGATCTTTGGCGGCACAGGAGACCTTGCCCAACGCAAGCTGATCCCGTCGCTGTATCGGTTGATCAGGGACGAGGAGGCCGGCGACCATTGCGTGGTGCTCGGAGTGTCTCGCCGCGGGGTCGGAGACGCCGCTTACCGGGAATGGGCGATTGCGGCACTCGTCGCCAGCGGGCTCGACGGCGAAGAAGTCGAGCAATGGTGCCGGCGCAATCTGCACCATCAGGCGCTCGGCGACGATGAATCCGGTTACGTCGCACTCCGCGAGCGCATCGAGACCATCGAGGCCGAGAGGGGCATTCCCGCAAATCGGGTCTTCTACATGGCCATCCCTCCGGGGGCGTTTGCTCCGACCATCCGGGGACTCGGCAGCTCAGGGCTCAACCGAGGCCCAGGATGGGTTCGGGTGGTCGTGGAGAAGCCGTTCGGCACCGATCTCGAGTCGGCCCAGGCCCTCAACGAGCTCTTGCTCTCACATTTCGAGGAGGCCCAGGTATACCGGATCGACCATTACCTGGGCAAGGCGACGGTTCAGAACCTGCTCACTTTCCGGTTCACCAACCCCATGTTCGAACGCTTGTGGAACCGAGATCGGGTCAGTCGCGTCGAGATCACCGTGGCCGAAGACCTGGGCATAGGGGGCCGTGCCGGCTATTACGAGCGGGCGGGGGTGGTGCGGGACATGGTGCAGAACCATCTCACCCAGCTTCTCGCCCTGGTGGCGATGGAGCCTCCCAACGTATTCGACGCCGACCGGATCCGCGACGAGAAGGTGAAAGCCGTGACAGCGGTGGCACCCATCGACGAAGCCGGTGTCGTTTACGGGAGGTACGACGCCGGTTGGCGGCACGACAAGCCGGTGCCGGGATATCTCGAGGAGGAGGGGGTCAGCGCAGACTCGACCACACCGACATTTGTCGGGCTGAGGCTCTACGTCGACACCTGGCGCTGGCAAGGGATCCCGTTCCTGCTCAGGACGGGCAAGAGGCTGCCGGAGCGATCGACCCACATCGCGGTGACTTTTCGGGAGCCGGCCCTCTGCGTGTTCCACGGACGTCGCGACGACTGCCTCCACGAGCCCGATGTCCTCCTCATCATCCTCGAGCCCGACGAGGGATTCTCCTTGCGCTTCAATGTCAAGGCGCCCCATGAAGACACTGCGATCGATCCTCAGACGCTGCATTTCCGGTACTCAGATGTGTACGGGCCGCTTCCCGACGCCTATCAGACGCTGATTCTGGACATACTCGAGGGTGACCAGACGCTGTTTGTCAGGGCGGACGAAGTCGAGGCGTCATGGCGTCTCTACGATCCGCTACTCGAGCACCTGCCCAAGCTGATCGGCTACGAGGCAGGGACTTGGGGCCCGCCCGAGATGGATCAGGGCGTCGCCCTGGGCGGCGAGCATTGGATGCACCGCAAGGGGTGACCTCCCGGCACCTCACGCGGTGCGCAAAGAGATCGTTGCCATCGGATTCAGTTCGAACTCGACAGTCACCCCCGGGAAGAGATCGATTGGAGGCACCACCGAGCCGCAGATGACGACATCGCCTGCCCTCATCAGCTCACCATGGTCGGCGAGTACGTCGGCCAGATGAGAGACCACGTCGATCACGCCGCCGGCGAGATCCTCCAGGCGGTTCGTGCGGGCTTGCTCCCGGCCATCCAGCCTCACCCGCGCCTCCAGACCGGTGAGATCGGCGCCGGCGCGTCCCGAGTCTGACGGGCCGAGGACGACTCCCCGGTGAAAGATGTTCCCCACCAGGACTTCGTGCACGTTTTCAGGTGGAGGGTCGATGTCGGCCAGCTCGATGGCTGGCCCGATGGCTGAGATCGCGGCCCGGGTCCCGTCGTGGCCGCTCCCCGGCGGGAGATCGGACCCCAGATAGGCCGCAATCTCGGGCTCGGCCACCGGACGGGGCCAACCAAAAACGTCGACTTCGGCACCATCATCGAGGAGAGTGGCATCGGTCATGAACCCGATCAAGGGGCCGTCGATTCTGAATCGCTCCCGCCAAACCGGGGCGCCGAAGCCCGCCTTCCAACCTATTGGCCGGTACCCCTGAGAGATGAGGTCACTGCGCAGCTCGAGCTGGTCCGTCACACCGCTGGTCATCTCGGATTGGCTCATCCCGGCAGCTCGTATCCGGCTGCATCGAGCGAGCCCGCCCCGCTCCAACCCCAGACCAGCGTCACTTCCTCCTCGCCGGTGTTGTCGAATCCGTGCCAGAGGCCCCGTCTGGTGAACAGGACGTCTCCTTCGGCGGCAGGCTGGTCCTCGTCGTCGGTGTAGATCATTCCGTGGCCGGAGAGGACGATGAGGAACTCGTCGGCATTGGGGTGACGGTGCCGATCGTGCCGGGCTCCCGGCGGGAGGACGGTCCAGCCGAGGAGGAGATCGTCGGTGCCTCCTTTGGCCGCGTCGACCAGGAACTGCACCTTCATGTCGACCCAGCCCTCGTCCTCGCGCAGCCCACCTTCGACCGGTACATCGTGACGGTTGATCCGGAAGCGGCCGGTCATTCGTGTCCTCCCAGGCGTCGATAGACATCGAAAACGGTGACAAAGTCGCGATTGCTCAAGCCGAGACCGTGGCAGGCGTTGAGCATCTCGTTCGCCGCGGCGGCGAGGGGCACGGGACTGCCCTGGCGACGCCCCAAGTCGAGAGCGAGCAACATGTCCTTCTGCTGCAGGGTGACATTTGCCAATGGCTTGTCCGGCATGTTGCCCTCCAGGATGAACGGGCCTCTGTAGCCCATCACCGGTGAGGCAACAACGCTCTTGAGCATCGCGTCGACCGCGACCGCGCGGTCCACGCCTCCGTTCTCGGCCAACGCGACGGCCTCGCTGAAAGCCACCATCTCCACGATCAGACAGAGATTGATCGCCACCTTCATCTGGACGGCCATGCCACTTGCCCCGATGTAGGTGACATTGGGCCCGATCGCCTCCAGAACAGGGCGCACCTTCTCGAAGGCGGCGCCATCACCGCCGACCATCACCGAAGCCTTGCCCTGCTCGAGCGAAACGGGGCTTCCCGACAGGGGTGCGTCGAGCATCGTCCGCTCCGCCTCGGCATAGAGGCTGGCGATTTGCCGCGACGCATCGGGGTCGATCGTGCTCATGTCGGCGTAGATGCCGTCAGGGCGGAGACCTGACAAGACGCCATCCTCCCCGATGGCGACTGACTCCACTGCCGCGGCATCGGTCACGATGGAGAGGACCACCTCGGTCGCCTCGGCCACCTGGCGGGGAGTGTCGGCCCATCCCATGCCTAGATCTCGGAGCGAATCGGCCTTCCCCGCGGTTCGGTTCCAGCCCGTGACATCATGCCCGGCGGAGATGAGTCGGGGAACGATGCCCTGGCCCATGTCGCCAAGGCCGATGAAGCCAACCCTCACTCGGTCCTCCGGAGTCGATCGTCGAGGAAATCGAGTTTAAGGGGCGGTTTCCCGAGGAATACCTATCCGGGATCACTGGTTGGCGGAGCGCAATGCAATTCGGAGTCTTCAGCGTCGGCGACGTGACGACCGACCCGACCACGGGCCGAACCCCGACCGAGGCCGAGCGGATCAAGGCGATGGTCACCGTCGCCTTGAAGACCGAGGAGATCGGTCTCGATGTGTTCGCCACGGGTGAGCACCACAACCCTCCGTTCGTCCCGTCGTCTCCCACGACGATGCTCGGCTACCTGGCCGCCCGTACCGAGAGAATCATCCTCTCCACGGCCACCACCTTGATCACGACTAACGACCCGGTGAAGATCGCCGAGGACTTCGCCATGCTCCAGCATCTGGCGGATGGGCGGGTCGACCTGATGATGGGCCGCGGCAACACCGGCCCTGTGTATCCCTGGTTCGGCAAGGACATCAGGGACGGGATACCTCTGGCGATCGAGAACTATCACCTGTTGCACCGGCTGTGGCGCGAAGATGTCGTGGATTGGGAGGGCAAGTTCCGCACCCCGCTCCAATCCTTCACCTCGACCCCTCGTCCCCTCGACGGGATACCACCCTTCGTATGGCACGGGTCGATTCGCAGCCCGGAGATCGCCGAGCAGGCCGCCTATTACGGGGACGGCTTCTTCGCCAACAACATCTTCTGGCCGAAGGAGCATTTCATCCGTCTGATCGATCTGTATCGACGGCGATTCGAGCATTACGGTCACGGCAAGGCCGATCAGGCCATCGTCGGGCTGGGTGGCCAGGTGTTCATGCGCAAGAACTCGCAGGACGCGGTGCGGGAATTTCGTCCCTACTTCGACCACGCCCCGGTGTACGGCTATGGCCCGTCCCTGGAGGAGTTCACCGAACAAACCCCGCTAACAGTCGGCAGTCCACAGCAGGTCATCGAGAAGACCCTGAAATTCCGCGAGTACTTCGGCGATTACCAGCGCCAGCTGTTCCTCATGGACCACGCCGGCCTCCCCTTGAGCACGGTCCTCGAGCAACTGGAGATGCTGGGGAGTGAAGTGGTGCCCGTTCTCCGCAAGGAATTCGACTCATTGCGGCCGCCCCACGTCCCAGACGGCCCCACCCATGCCGGGCTTCGCTCGGCCGCGGAGGATCAGGTCGTGGAAGCAGAGATCTTGTGAAGCAGCGACGTCTCGCCGTGGTGAGTGGTGGGCTCAACGAGCCTTCTTCGACGCGGCTGTTGGCCGATCGGCTCGCTACAACCGCCATCCGGGCCCTCGCGGATCTCGACGTCGAGGCACAGGTCGATGTCTTCGATCTGCGGGATCACGCCCATGATCTGACCAACATGATGTTGACCGGTCTGACCGGCCCGGATCTCGCAACCGCGATCGAGAAAGTGGTGAAGTCCGACGGTCTGATCGCGGCAACCCCGATCTTCAGCGCCTCCTACTCCGGTTTGTTCAAAACCTTCTTCGATGTGCTCGAGCCCGATGCCCTGGCCGGCAAGCCCGCCTTGATCGCCGCCACGGCCGGCACCGCTCGGCACTCGCTGGCGCTGGAACATGTCGTCCGGCCCTTGTTCAGCTATCTCCGCGCGGTAGTCGTGCCGACGACGGTCTTCGCCGCGTCTGAGGACTGGGGTACGGGAAGTAGTTCAGGCGAGGCCCTCTCGGAGCGTATCGACCGAGCCGGGCGCGAGCTGGCCCGATTGGTCGCCTCGGATCAGAGACCGGCGCCGGCAGACCCATACGACGATGTGATGTCGTTCGAGGACCTTCTCGGAAGCTGACCTTGCAGATCACCTTGACCACCGCCGGCCGGAAGACGGGAAAGCCTCATAGGGTCACCCTCTACGCCTACCCCGACGACGACCGCCTGGTAGTCGTCGGTTCTTCCGGGGGGCATCCCACCGATCCTGTGGAAACTGGTCACCGACGCTTTCCCTCTCTATGGGACATATCAAGGCCGCACCGAGCGGGTGATACCGCTCTTCGTTCTCGAGCCTGTCGGCGGCTAGAGAGGACCCGAATCGAACACTGTGGATGATTGACCGGGATCGGTGCTCGGCTGTGCTTTTATGGCTGGTCAGGAGGACTCAATGACCGCAAGACTCGGATTCCGGACTGTGTTCGCGCTGGCCTTGATCGCAGCACTCGTCGCGGCGTGCGGCGGCGACGAGATCGACATCGAAGAAGCCCAGGCTCAGTTCTGCACCGACGTCGAGGCATACGTGACGGCGCTCGACACCTATGGCGGTCTGTTCGAGGACGTGGAGTTG
>JBEVJN010000024.1:0-29145 GCA_040510135.1 Acidimicrobiia bacterium
GCATCGGGACACGCTGCCTGGCTTGAATTCGGATCTGGGCGATCTCTGCACGACGCCTTCGGTTCGTATCCCGCGGGACTCCCTCTCGCGAGCCGGTCCTGGTGCTGATCGCGACGTACTGCTCCTCCGTCAGCCTGACCTCTCGGCACCAAGTGGCCAGGGTCGACTTCTTGACGGGGATTAGCTCCATCATCTCGCCATAGGACAGCCCGAGACGTCGCACGTCCTTCCCCAGCTCCGATCGCTCCCACCGTGACAACCCTCCCCAGGAATCGACCCGGGCCTGAATTTCGGTCCCCACCTCCATGGTTCGACCATACGAATGGGGTGTGACAGGAAACGGGTGGCAAGTACCCTGACCCCGATCACGGGCTGTGGCGCAGCTTGGTAGCGCGCTTGCTTTGGGAGCAAGAGGTCGTCGGTTCGAGTCCGACCAGCCCGACTGGGGCTTTACAATGGCGGGTCCCGCGGGTGTAGCTCAATGGTAGAGCTCCAGCCTTCCAAGCTGGCGGTGAGGGTTCGATTCCCTTCACCCGCTCGAATGGGTCACCCACGGGACTGACCCGGCCCTCGCCCCTGTAGCTCAATTGGATAGAGCGGCGGACTTCTAATCCGCAGGTTGGGGGTTCGAGTCCTCCCGGGGGCGCGAAGGAAAGACCCATTCGAGACATGGTGGCCGTAGCTCAGCTCGGTTAGAGCACCTGGTTGTGGTCCAGGAAGTCGCGGGTTCGAATCCCGTCGGTCACCCCAAGGGGAAGGGCGCAGTGATGCGCCCTTCTTCATGACAACCACGGAGAGAAATGACAACAACCGTCACCGAGACCGGCCCATTCGAGCGTCTGGTCACCTTTCAACTGAGCGACGACCAGATCACGGCCGGCAAGGCTGCCACCGCGCGCAAGTTGTCCCAGGACATGAAGCTGAAGGGATTCCGGCCCGGCAAGGCGCCCTTGCCGGTGATCGAAGCGGCCGTGGGTCCGGCACGATTACGAAGCGAGGTCATCGATGACCTGGTGCCGCCCGCCCTGACTGAGATCCTCAACGACGAGGAGCTGCGTCCGGCGGTCACGCCCGAGCTCGAGGCGCTCAACGATGTCGAGGGCGGGGTTGAGGTCGAGGTAAAGGTCACGCTGTGGCCGACGATCGAACTGCCCAACTATCGAGATCGTGAAGTCGAAGTCATCTCGCCCGTGGTCACACCTGAGGAACTCGAACTCCAGGTGGAGCGCATGCTCGAGCAGTTCGCCACCGTCGAGGAGGCAGACCGGCCCGCGGCCCCCGGTGATTTCGTGTCCGTCGATGTCAAGGCGACAAAGGACGGCGAACCGGTAGAGGGGGCGACTGCCGCGGACCTTCTATACGAGGTGGGATCGGGCTTGTTCGTCGAGGGAATCGACGAGCGTCTCGAAGGTGCCGAACCGGGGACGATCCTCACCTTTGATGCTCCTCTACCAGTCGGCTTCGGTGACCGGGCCGGCGAAGAAGTCAGCTTCGAGGTGACGGTCAACGAAGTGAAGGAGCGGATACTCCCCGAGCTCGATGACGCTTGGATCGATGAGAACACGGAATTCGAGACCGTCGGAGAATTGAAGGCCGAGCTGGAGGAGCGCCTCTCCGAGGCCAAGCTGCAATCCGTCGCGCGGCAGTACGCAGAACGAGCGCTCAGCACCCTCGTCGATCAGGTTGCCATCGACCTGCCCGAGGGGCTGGTGCGGTCCGAGATGGACGACCACCTCCACAGGTTCATCCATCGACTGGAAGAGAGCGAGCTCACCCTCGACGACTACTTCCAAGCTTCGGGAATCGATCAACAACAGTTGCTCGACGACCTTCGCCAACAGGCTGAGGTGTCCTTGCGGAATCAGCTAGTTCTCGAGGCGGTGGCGAAGGATGCGGGGATCGACGTCACCCCCGAAGACGTGTCGGCTGTCATCCAAAACGCGGCCGCTCGCTCCGGCGACCCGGTCGCCTATCTGCAGGCGTTCCGGCAAAGCGGCCGGGAATTGGCGGTGGCCGGTGATATTCTCAGAAACAGGGCGTTGGACGCCATCCTCTCGGCAGCAAATCCGGTCGACGAAGACGGCAACCCGGTCGATTTGAAATTGAACGTGACGGAAGTCGAGGCCGAGATAGTCGAGGCCGAGATAGTCGAGGCCGAACCGGTCGGGGAGATCCCGGTGGGCGAGGTGCCAATCGGCGAAGTGGCTGCGACAGCGGCGGAGGAAGAAGAATGAACGACCAGTTCCAGAACTATGTGATCCCCACGGTCTTCGAGCAGACCAGTCGGGGCGAGCGCTACTTCGACATCTACAGCCGGCTGCTCAAAGATCGGATCATCTTCTTGGGCACCCCAATCGACGACACGATCGCCAACCTGATCATGGCCCAGCTCCTCCACCTCGAATCGGAGGACCCGGACAAGGACATCTTCCTCTACATCAACTCGCCTGGGGGATCGATCACCTCCTTGTTCGCCATCTACGACACGATGCAATACATCAAGCCAGACGTGAACACGGTCTGCATGGGCATGGCTGCCTCGGCCGCGGCCGTCATCCTTGCCGGCGGAGCCGTGGGTAAGCGCTACGCGTTGCCCCACGCCCGGGTGATGCTCCACCAGCCTCATGGCGGCGCTCAGGGTCAGGCTTCCGACATCGAGATCCAGGCCCGTCTCATCGTCCAGATGCGCGAGCAGCTCAATCAGATCCTCGCTGAGCACACTGGTCAGGATTACGAGAAGATTGCAGTGGACACCGAACGGGACTATTGGATGCTCGCCGACGCAGCCAAGGAATACGGGGTCATCGACGGAATTCTCACCCGTCGGGAGCTCGCGGCAGTAGCCTCCACGTAAGGAGGTTCACAACTCGATGGCACGACTCGGTGACGGCGGTGAGCTGCTCAAGTGCAGTTTCTGCGGGAAGTCTCAAAAGCAGGTCAAGAAACTCATCGCTGGGCCGGGCGTCTATATCTGTGACGAGTGCATAGATCTCTGCAATGAGATCATCGAAGAAGAGTTCTCCGCTACCGAGGAGATCACCTTCACCGAGCTACCCAAGCCGGTCGAGATCAACTCATACCTGGACGACTACGTGGTAGGTCAGGAAGACGCCAAGAAGAAGTTGTCCGTCGCTGTCTACAACCACTACAAGCGGATCCGGGGCGGCGAGGTCCAGCGCGATGTCGAGCTGCAGAAATCGAACATCTTGCTCATTGGGCCGACCGGGTCGGGCAAGACACTTCTCGCCCAAACCCTCGCCCGCCAGCTCAACGTCCCGTTCGCCATCGCCGACGCCACCAGTCTCACCGAAGCCGGCTATGTAGGCGAGGACGTGGAGAACATCCTCCTCAAACTGCTCCAGGCGGCCGACTACGACGTCAATCGCGCCCAGCAGGGAATCATCTACATCGATGAGATCGACAAGGTCTCCCGCAAAGCGGAGAACCCATCCATCACTCGGGACGTCTCGGGGGAAGGCGTGCAACAGGCGCTCCTCAAGATCCTCGAAGGCACCGTCGCCTCAGTGCCGCCCCAGGGCGGGCGCAAGCACCCCCACCAGGAGTTCATCCAGCTCGACACCACCAACATCCTTTTCATATGCGCCGGAGCCTTCGGTGGGCTCGAGGACATCATCGCCAACCGGGTGGGGAGACGTGGCGTTGGGTTCGGAGCAGAAGTCCGCGGCAAGGCCGATGGGCGGCCCTCCGACCTGCTCAACCAGGTGATGCCTGAGGACCTGATGAAGTACGGCTTGATTCCAGAGTTCATCGGACGTCTGCCGGTGATGGCCACCGTCGAGGATCTCGACATGGACGCCCTGATCCGAATTCTGACCGAGCCCAAGAACGCGCTAACCCGTCAGTACGCTCGCATGTTCGAGATGGACGACGTGGAGCTGGTGTTCACGTCCGACTCGCTCGATGCGATCGCCGCCCAGGCGATCAAGCGTGGGACGGGGGCACGAGGGCTACGAGCCATCCTCGAAGAGGTCCTTCTCAACACGATGTACGACCTCCCTTCCCGCACGGATGTGGAGAGAGTGGTCATCGACCGCGGCGTGGTTGCCGAGAAGGTCAACCCCACCCTGGTACCGGCGCGCGAAGTGGACGGTCCAGCCGAGAAATCGGCCTGAACCTACTGAACCCTCTCAGGATGAACTAGCGCATCCGGACAAGTCCGTCTCAAAGACACTGGCGGATATACCGCGCCCGTTAGGTTGTCGTGGATCCTCCTTGGGGTGGGTCATATGGGGAATCAGGGAGGCCTTGACCCCACGTCCTGTTAAGCGGTCACCTGGGACGTGGGTTAGCCAGCGGTGGACCGGCCCGTTCCAACGCGCAATGAAGGGATGGGATTCATGCGGGTTAGCGTGCGACAGGTTCGCTTCGTCGTCGCATTGATGATGGCTCTGATGCTGTTGGCCTCGTTGTCGATCGTTCTCTCGGGAGCGGCGGCAGCAACGACCGGACAGCAATCGACCGGCGATCACCAAGGCGAGGAATGCACCGATTTCGATACTCAGACGTATCGAGGGGGTCAAGACGATCAGGAGGACTGCGAACCGGATCAGTGTGGGGATCTCACCGTCCAGGGCAGCGGTGAGGACCACGAGAATTGCGATTCCGAAGAATGTCCTGACCTAGCGGTTCAGAGCTCTGGCGGAGACGAATCCAAGGATTGTGAGCCCGATGGGGAGGAATGCCCCGATCTCGCGGTCCAGAGCAGTGCTGGTGAGCACGACGATTGTGATTCCGAGGAGTGCCCGGACCTGACGGTTCCGGCTGGTGAGGATCACGACGACGACTGCGCTCCCGGCACGTCAACCACAACCACCACGGTGCCCACGGTCGCTCCGACAACCGTTCCCGGACTGGAGTTGGCAGCGGCCGGAGCCGAGTGCATCAACGCCATCCCGTACCTCGAGTACGAGATCGATTATCCCCCGGGGCAATCGGCCACTATCACCTTTCTCAACCCCACCGGGCCCGACGTCGTTTACGAGGATGTGCCGCTGAGCGGTGCCGTGCTGTGGCCCGGGGCGAGCGACAACCCCCCTGATTGGCCGGGATGGGTCCGCGACGATGGAGTCTGGGTGGAGGCCGACGACGGCTTCCTCTGGGCTAGAGGAACGGTCAACGTCCTGTTCGAGGTGAACCCGAGCACGATGGTCACGGTCTCGTACCAGCAGGGGACCGGGGCTTGCGCCGACGCTGACCCCGACGAGGTCGCCGGAACAGTGATCACGCCACCGACCACCTCGGACCAAGTCGATGGTGTTGATGTCCTCCCCTTCACCGGCGTCCAGGATGGAGCCCTGGCAGTGGTTGCCATTGCAGTCGTGGCATTCGGTGGCCTGATGGTGCTCAGCGCCCAGAGGGACGAACCCGACGAGAGCTGAATCCAGACTGCGAAGTCTATGACAAAGCCCCGGGATTAACCTCCCGGGGCTTTTCATGAACTATCACGAAGCCCTTGCCTACCTCGATGGGCACATCGCGCACGGCATCAAGCCCGGCCTGGACCGAATCAACCGATTACTCGACGACATGGGGCGGCCAGACGACGGGTACCCGATAATCCATGTGGCCGGGACCAACGGGAAGACATCCACCGCGCGATTCGCAACGTTGCTGCTCGTCGCCCATGGACTCAACACAGGGACCTACACGTCGCCCCATCTCCAAAAGGTCGAGGAGCGTCTTGCGATCAACGGTCGGATGGCCGCCGAGGAGGAGTTCGCTCTCGCCATCTCAGACGTCGCGGCCTTCGCCGACCTGCGGGCTCAGGCAGGCGAGGAGCCCAATACCTACTTCGAGCTCACCACGGCCGCCGCATTCGCCTTCTTCGCCGATCAGGCGGTCAACGCGGCCGTGCTCGAGGTGGGTCTGGGTGGGCGTCTCGACGCCACCAACGTCGTGGACGCCGAGGTGTGCGTCCTGACCAGCATCGGGATCGAGCACACCGAATACCTCGGCGAGGATGTTGCCACCATCGCCGGGGAGAAACTCGCCATCGCTGGTCCGAATTCGACACTCGTCAGTGGGCCGCTGCCGGACCAAGCACTGGAGGTCGCCGACACGCGCGCCCGAGATCTCGGCATCCATCATCGTCATTACGGAAAGGACTTCTCGGTCCTGGACGCCGAGCGAGGAGTAGGGGGCTGGCTGGTGACCATAGGCGGCGCCGAGGACACATATGAAGACTTGTTCCTTCCCCTTCACGGGAGGTATCAGTTGGTGAATCTGGCCAACGCCGTGGCGGCCACCGAGGCCTTGTTGGGCCGTAAGCTCGACGAGGAGGCGGTTCGTGATGCGGTTGCGATCGCGACGGTGCCGGGGCGCATGGAGGTGTTGGGCACCCATCCCCTGGTCATGGTGGATGGAGCCCACAATGCCGATGGTGTAGAAGCCCTCGCCGAATCCCTAGACGAGGAATATCCGACGACTCGCTGGCAGCTGGTTCTCGGGGTGATGGGAGACAAGAACGTGGAGGCCATGGTGGAAAGCCTCGAACCGCTCCTGGCCGGGATCATCGCCACCGCACCCGACGCGGAGCGTGCTGTCCCGCCGTCGGTCCTCGTTGATCGGATCAAAGATCTGACCGATGTGGCCGTGCTCGAAGCGGAGGACACGGAGATGGCCATCGATATGGCTCGGGCCGAGGCCGGGGCAGAGGGTGCGGTGCTCGTAGCCGGCTCGCTGTACCTAGTCGGGGAAGCACGGGCCTTTCTTCTCTGATCGGCCGCCGAGGCGGGGTCGGCTGAACGCGCATAGCGGTTACGCTCCCGCCGACATGGCAATCGAAAGCACCTTCATCATGGTCAAGCCCGATGGCGTCGATCGGGGCTTGGTCGGTGAGGTCATCGCACGATTCGAGAGAAAGGGCCTCACGCTCGAGAAGATCCGAAAACTCGACATCGACGAGGGAATGGCTCGTCGTCATTACGAGGAGCATGTGGAGAAGCCATTCTTCCCCGAGCTGCTCGACTTCATCACCTCCGGGCCGGTGATCGCCATGGAGTGGTCGGGTGAGTCCGCGATCACTGTCTGCCGCGGCCTGATGGGAGCGACCGACCCCAAACAGGCTGTTCCCGGGACCATCAGAGGGGACCTCGGCCTCATCGTCACCCACAACATCGTCCATGGCTCGGACGGTCCGGATAGCGCGGCCCGTGAGCTGGAGATCTTCTTCGGTTGAGATGACTCCGGGAACGCTCCGGCTCACCACCGCGGCAACTCTCCTTTGGTCGCACCCTGACGGCGGAAACTGCGTGAAACGCGCTCTGGCACAAGGTCTGGACGACACCTACACTCCCCAAGTCATCGCGGGAGTCATCATCAGCCATGGCTGAAACCCTTCTTTCATTCGCCGGTCAGGACATGGCCATCGATCTCGGAACCGCCAACACGCTCGTCTACGTGCGTGGCGGCGGCATCGTGCTCAATGAGCCATCGGTAGTCGCCATCAATTCCCAGAACGGTCGAGCCCTGGCAGTCGGCATGGAGGCGAAACGAATGATCGGGCGCACGCCGGCCCACATCACCGCCATAAGGCCGCTCCGAGATGGGGTGATTGCCGATTTCGACGTCACCGAGAAGATGCTCCGCTACTTCATCCAGAAGGTCCACAGGAGAAAATGGGCCCGTCCCCGGATCGTGGTCTGCGTGCCGTCGGGGATCACGCCGGTCGAGCGAAGGGCGGTCGAAGAGGCGGCATATCACGCCGGCGCACGACGGGCCTACACCATCGAGGAGCCGATGGCCGCCGCCATAGGGTCAGGGCTTCCCATCGCCGAGCCGGCGGGATCTATGGTCGTGGACATTGGTGGCGGCACCACCGAGGTAGCAGTCATCTCTCTGGGTGGCATCGTCGTCTCCCGCTCGATCAGGGTCGGGGGCGACGAACTGGACACGGCAATCATCGACTGGGTCAAGAAGGAGTACAACGTCCTCATTGGCGAACGCACAGCAGAGCAGCTCAAACTCGCAGTCGGGTCGGCCTGGCCCTACGCCGATGAGCCATCTGCCGAGGTGCGTGGACGCGACCTGGTGACCGGTCTACCCAAGACCATTCTCCTCTCCAGCCCAGAGATCAGGGAGGCGATCGAGGAACCGACCCAGGCGGTCGTCGATGCCGTCAAATTCACCCTCGACAAGACGCCGCCGGAGCTTGCGGCCGACATTGTCGAGCGCGGGATCGTGCTCACCGGGGGCGGAGCATTGCTGGTGGGGCTGGACCATCGTCTGGCTCATGAGACGGGGATGCCCATCGTCACAGCGGCGAATCCGCTGCAGTCGGTGGTGCTCGGCTCGGGGAAGTGTCTGGAGGACTTCGACACATTGCAAGAGGTGCTTGTGTCGTCATCCCGGCCATGACCGCCTCGACCCGTCTTGACTCATGCTGACTTCGAAGCAATCCGACCGAGCCCTGCCCACCTTCATCACTCTCCTGGTGATCGGCGTTCTCCTGATGACTTTCGATGTTCGCCTGGAGGGAGGGGGAGTTGTCGCTGTGCTTCGGGGCGGCACCCAGGCCATCGTGTCGCCGATGCAACGAATCGCTGCCTACGCGGTCAACCCGATCGCGAATGCACTCGACAGCCTGTCCAACGTCGCCTCGCTGAGAGAGCAAAACGCAGCTCTCTCGGCCCAGCTCGCCGAATCCCAGGCCGCACTCGTCGCAGTTCAAGACGACCTGGCCAAGCTGGCTCTCCTCGAGCAGATCTACGATTTGGAAACAGACGGGGCGGAGCTGGGGCAAACCGTGGCCAATGTGATCGGATCGGTCGACGCCGCTCTGATCATCGACAAGGGCACCCGGAACGGGGTTCTCGCCGGTCAGCCGGTCATCGACACCAACGGATACGTGATCGGCACGGTCGAGAGTGCGAGTTCCGGCAGCGCGACCATCCTCCCCATTACTGCGAGCCGGGACGGCCTCACCGTGCTCGTCGGATCGCAGACCGGGACCCTGGTCACCCGGCCGTTCTCGTCAGACCTCGGCCTCGAGATGGATCTCGATATCTTCGATGCCCGCGAGCCGGTGCTCGCCGGCGACCGAGTGCTCACCTCGGCGGCGAGCACCGACTATCCGGCCGGTCTCCCGGTCGGCGAGGTCATCGAGGATGCATCTCCGGAGTCGACCTCGCTGACGACGACCGTGCGACCTTTTGTCGATCCCGAGGCACTCCGATTCGTTGTCGTTCTGGCCTGGCCCCCCGACCCGGTGTCGGCTGCCACTGACGACACCATTCCCGAGGAGGTCACCGATACAACGGTCGCCGAGGAGGCGACCACCACGACTACCACCCCCGAGGACGATGGTTGATGAGAGGCCGCACCGCGCTGGTGATCGGCCTAACTGTCGTCATCGCCGTCGTGATCCAGACCACACTCTTCGGGAGGTTGAGAGTGGTCACTCCCGATCTGGTGATGTTGATCGGGATCATGCTGGCACTCACGAGGATCCGGACCGAGGCCATTCTCGGGGTCGCATTCCTCTCCGGGCTGATCATGGACCTGTTGGGGGCGTCGTTGATCGGCCTGCGAGCGGTCGTCTACACCACGGTGGCCTACATCGCCATCAGGACCAGGGAGAGAGCCGAGATGGGTGGGCGGGTGACGATCGCCCTCTGGGTCGGCCTGCTGACTCTGCTCGGAGTGGTCCTCCTGCTTCTCATTGGGACGTTGTTCGGGCAGGCGGCCCTCATCGGAGAAGGTGCGGTTAGCGTCATGATCCTCGTTCCCCTGGCAAATGTGGCGGTTGCCGCCCTGTTCGCACCAACCTTCGTACGATTGGTCGACCGCGACCGGACCGCTCTCAGATACCCATGAAGTTCGCGCTGAGACTCACGACTCTGGGAGTCATCTTCACCGTGATGTTCTCGGTGATCGGGTTGCGTCTCTGGTTCATCCAGGTTGCGGAGGGACCCCAGATCGCCCAGGCCGCCGAAGAGGCGACGTGGGTGGGCAAGACCACATACGCAGCCCGGGGCGACATCTACGATCGGAACGGAACTCTCCTCGCTACCAGCCGTATGGTGCCCGCCGTCATCGTCGACCGTACGTTCGTTCAACCCGACCAAAGAATGCCCTTGATTCAGGAGTTGGCCTCCATCGTCGGCGTCGACCCTGTTCAACTAGAGACCATGTACGAGGAGGCCGGGATCAACGGGCGCTTCCAGGTGAGCACGGTCTCCAATGAGACCGCCTATGCGATCAACGAGTCGCTCGACGAGCTCCCTGGGGTCGAGGTGGTCAAGGTGCCGGAACGCGTCTATCTGTCCGGGCCGACGATGGCCCACGTTATCGGCCATCTCGGACTGCCCGAGGAGGCGGATCTGGCTGAGCGCGAGGAGCTGGAGCCAGACGTCCGCATCGGCAAGCTGGGGGTGGAGCGGGTCTATGACGAGGTGCTGCAAGGCACGGGCGGGTCGGTGGAGTACCGGGTGAGAAGAGGCGAGATCATCGAACAGCGCCCACCGGTCGACCCGGTTACCGGCAGCTCGATCGTGCTCAACCTCGATCTCGCTCTCCAGGAGCAGGTCGAGCTAGCCCTCGAGAGTGGGGTGGCGCTTTCCAACGAGGTAAAGGAAGAGGAGAGGGAAGACGGAGAGGAGGTCTTCAACGAAACTCAGCGAGCGGCTGCTGTCGTGCTCGATGTCGACACCTTCGACGTGCTCGCCCTGGCATCGTTCCCCGATTTCGATCCCCAGCTCTTCGTGGCCGGGATCGACGAGTCGACCTTCGAGGGCCTCAACGAGACCAAGGCCTTCAACAATCTCGCGGTAAGCGGTCTCTATCCACCGGCCTCGACCTTCAAAGCGATCACCTACACCGCCAAACTCGAAGAGAACCTCCCGTTCCCCAGTGATGTAGAGGGTGTCGACGGCGACCTGATCCACTGTGACGGGACGCTGGTCCTCGACGAGCTCGCCGATGGCTCGGCCCAGGTCAAACACGACTGGTACGACCCCCGCAATCTCGGCTGGCTCGACATCCACGGGGCTCTGGCGAATTCGTGCAACATCTACTTCTGGAATGTGGCCCTCGGCACCTACACCGCCTACCAGGGAAAGGCCAAAGAGAATGTCCTCCAGGACTGGGCGACCCGGGTGGGGTACGGCCACGAGACCGGCATCGACCTGACCAGCGAGGCACCCGGCATCATCCCAACCCGACAGTTGTTCGAAGAGTGGAAGGAATACCAGCTGGAGAATCCGGACGAGCCACCTCGGCTCGAGCCAGCCCGCCTCGACTTGGCTTCGCCATGGCTCGGTGGAGACCTGATGGACTTCGCCATCGGGCAGGGAGCGTTCACCGCTACCCCACTCCAGGTCGCGTCCTCGTATGCCGTGCTGGTCAACGGCGGAAGGGTGATGGAGCCAAGGGTGGTCAAGGAGACGATCGACAGCGAGGGCAACGTCACCCCTGTCCAGCGTCCGGATCCGGTGATCGTCGATATCGACCCGGCAACTCGAGCGTCCCTGCTGGAGGATCTCGGCAACGTCGTCAACGGAGGCACAGCAGCCGCCGCCTTCAGCGACTTCGGTGAAGGCGTGGAGAACGTCGGAGGGAAGACCGGGACCGCCCAGGTGTCGGCGACCCGCGACAACCATGCCTGGTTCGTCGGCGTCGCACCTCTCGACGACCCGAAATACGTCGTGGCGATTCTCATCGACGAGGGTGGGTCCGGGGGGCAGGTGGCAGCACCGGTGGCCCGTCACATCATGCAGTATCTGACCGGTAACGAGCCGACACCCATAGTCGAGGGTGAGGAGGCCGACTGATGGCGGTCTTGTCCCGTCTCCGCGAAGTGGCCGTAGACCGGGGCCGTAACAAATCGGATCGCATCCTGTTCGGCACCATGCTCGCCCTCTCCGGGTTTGGGCTGCTGATGATCTACTCGGCGACGAGTAGCGCCGGGTCGGTCGGCATGGAACGTCAGATGATCTTCGTGGCCGCCGGGCTGACGGTCTACGCCATCATCTCCAACATCGACTATCGGGAGTTGAAGAACCTGATCCCGATCGTGTCGATCGTGGTGCTTCTAGGGCTGTTCGCGGTCTACATGTTCGAGCCGATCAACGGGGCACAGCGCTGGATACCTCTCGGGTTCTTCAAGCTCCAACCAGCCGAGTTCGCGAAGGTGGTTGTGATCCTGCTCTTGGCCGCGGTGCTCGCCCCCAGCAACCGCGAAGAGGTCGGGCAGCGCCAGATCACCTGGCCCACCGTGTTTCGCGCCATCTTCATAGTCGCCCTGCCCGCGGTGCTGGTCCTGTTCGAGCCAGACCTGGGGACGACACTCGTGTTCGGGTTCATCCTCTTCGTGATGCTGTTCGTCGCAGGGGCTACCTGGCGCCAAATGCTCGCCCTGACCGCGGCCGCGGCCCTGGGCGTGGTCGTCACCCTCCAGCAAGGGTGGCTGGCGGGATACCAGCTCGACAGGATCCGGGTCCTGTTCGATCCCAGCATCGACCCCCAAGGCATCGGCTACAACATCCAGCAGTCGCGGTATGCCGTCGGCTCGGGCCAGCTGTTCGGCAGAGGTCTGTTCGCCGAGGGCACGCAGACGTCATTCGAGTACGTGCCTGAACAGGAGACCGACTTCATCTTCACCGCGGTCGCAGAGCAACTCGGCTTTGTGGGCGGGGTTTTGGTCGTCGCCGCCTTTGCCGTCATCATCTGGAGGCTTCTCGTGATCGCGGCCAATGCCAGGGATCGCTTCGGTGCCCTGATCGCTACCGGTCTGGCGGCGTTGATGGTCTTCCATGTTTTCGTGAACGTCGGGATGACGATCGGGATCATGCCGGTCACCGGCATCCCGCTGCCCTTCCTCTCGGCGGGAGGCTCGTTCTATTTGGCGATGACCCTGGCCCTCGGTGTGGCCAACTCCGTCTGGCTGCTGCGCACCCCTGTGCCGGGGGAGAACCAGCTCACCTGACCGTCGCCACTGCCGGCGCACGTCGGCCAACACCGGGAACACCGCGGGTCGAGCCGCCCGCTTCATGCCCGGATTTACCGGTGCCGCGACCCTCGCCAGCATCTACCCTGCCGCCGAATGGACCGACGTGGTGAACGAGGGTGGGTGGAGGTCATCTGTGGGCCGATGTTCTCAGGCAAGAGCGAAGAGCTCATCCGGCGGGTGACCCGCTATCAGATCGCCCGGGTGCCGATCCAGACTTTCAAGCCACGGCTCGATGTGAGGTATGCCGACTCCGAGGTGGTCTCGCATTCGAGCCTCAAAGTGGAAGCGATCCCGGTGGAGACGTCTTCCGAGCTCTTGCACCGCGTCGATGACAGCACACGGGTAATTGGGATCGATGAAGGCCAGTTCTTCGACGATGGCCTCATCGGCGTCGTCGAACAGCTCGCCTCGGCCGAGAAGCAGGTGATCGTCGCCGGTCTGGACACCGACTACCTGCGCCGGCCGTTCGAGCCCATTCCCACGCTTTGCGACCGCGCCGAGTACGTCACCAAGATGCTTGCGGTCTGTCACAAATGCGGTGGCCCGGGCATGTACACCCAGCGGATCGTGGATTCGGAGGAACTCGTAGTTCTCGGTGCGCAGGGCGCTTACGAGGCCCGGTGTCGGGTTTGCTACGACCCGACCGAGCCTGAACAGCCGGAGCTCGATCTCGGCGCCGGATAGGTTCAGCGTTTCCTTTCTGGTAATCTTCATAGGTCCGCCAGACGCGACATCTTCCCCTCTTCGGAGTGTTTCGTTGATGAGCACCCTTGCATACCGGCAGGCCGGCATGTCAGTCCTTGGCGACCGCCCCCATGCAGGGCGGGCGCCCCAGCGCGATCTGGCGCATCTATTTGGGCCCGAGAGCCCATGCCAGGAAATGGGCATTCGGGTCGACCCAAGCATCGACTCTCAGAGGAGTAACAACACATGGCTCTATTTCGAAAGAAGAGCCCACAGATCGTTCGGAAGTCTTCGACGGAAGGGACCGTCGAGGAGCACAAGACCGTCCGTGTCAAGGGAAAAAAGGTAGAGGTCACCAGGGTCGAGGGCAGGCCTGCCCCCGCCACGAAACCGAAGAAGGATCGACGTCACCAGCCGTCCGGCAAGGGCGGCGGCAACCACTCCAGGAACGGCGTATCCACATCTCGCACCAGGACACGTCGGCCCGTCGACGACGAGGTGATCGTCCCAGTTGAGACCGGACGCAAGCAGATGCTGGTCAGGGTGCACCGCGGACAGACCCAGATGGTGATCCTCGAAGGCCCAGTCCTCGTCGAGCACTACGTCGCCCGCGAAGACGCCGGATCGGTTGCAGGGAACATCTACCTGGCCAAGGTTCGAAACGTTCTCCCCGGCATGGAGGCGGCGTTTCTCGATTTCGGCGCTCCAAAGAACGGCGTCCTGTATGCCTCGGACGTCGCCTCCGATGGGAAGGGCAACGGTCGCCCGAACCGCAGGATCGAGAACGTCCTCAAGGAGGGCGACGATGTCCTGGTCCAGGTGACCAAGGATGCGATGGGTGCCAAGGGGGCACGCCTGACCGGGGTGCCGTCACTTCCCGGCCGCTATCTGGTGCTGGTCCCCGACTCCGACAGCATCGGGATCAGCCGCCGTCTGCCTGATGACGACCGGACCCGGCTCCGAGAGGTGATCAACAAGGTGCGCCCCGAGGGCTACGGCGTGATCGTGAGGACGGCCGCCCTCCATGCCAGCGCGGAGGAATTAGCTGCCGACATCTCTCGGCTGCGGAAGGTCTGGGACCAGATCGGCGAGGAGTCGCAGAACGGTGGGGCTCCTCGTCTGGTCCATCAGGAGCCCGATCTCCTGATCAAGGTGATCCGTGAGCATTTCACCGCGGATTTCCGAAAGTTGCTCATCGATGACGCCAGGGCGTATGAGACCGTCGTCGACTACCTACGGGGCACGGCGCCCGACCTCGTCTCCAAGGTCCAGCACTACACCGATGAGGTCCCCCTCTTCGAGAGATACCACGTCGACGACCAGATCAAGAAAGCCCTCGACCGAAAGGTGTACCTGCCGTCGGGCGGCCACTTGGTCATCGATCGCACCGAGGCTCTCACGGTCATCGATGTCAACACCGGGAAGTTCGTCGGCTCTTCCAACCTCGAAGAGACCGTTTTGCAGAACAACCTGGAAGCGGCTGAGGAGATCGGGCGCCAGCTACGGCTCCGCGATATCGGCGGGATCATCGTCATCGACTTCATCGACATGGAGACGATCGACAATCAACAGCAGGTTCTGCGACGACTCAAAGAGGCCCTGGCCAAGGACAAGACCAGGACTCAGGTCTTCGACGTGTCTCATCTCGGCCTGGTGGAGATGACGCGGAAGAACGTCTCGGCCGGGCTGCTCGAGCAGTTCTCGTCCAAGTGCGAGGAATGTGGCGGCCGCGGGGTGATCGTTCACGAGCACGCCATTGCTGCAGACGATCTCGTGGTGGAGGACTTTTCCCTGGCGGAGTAACTCGCTTCGCTCGTTCGCTTGGCGATACTGTCACCTCCTCGGTACCATCCAGGCCCAATCCCTTCTAGAGGTTTACCCATGTACGCCATCATTCGCGCCGGCGGCAAGCAAGCCAAGGTGCAATCAGGCGATGTAATCGAGATCGAGCGGGTGAAAGGTGACGCCGACGAGCTGTCGTTCTCACCTCTTCTCGTGGTGGACGACAAGGGCAACGCGGTGTCCGATCGTGATCTCCTGGCCAAAGCTTCGGTGACGGCGAAGGTGCTCGGCGAGTCCCAGGGCCAGAAGATCGACATCTTCAAATACAAGAACAAGACGGGCTACCGCCGTCGTCAGGGTCATCGCCAGAAGTACACCCAGATCGAGATCACCGGGATCAAGCTGCCGGGCGCCAAGGCCAAGTCCTCAGGGGCCAAGACCGCTGCCGCCAAGTCGGGGACGGCGAAGGCATCCGAAGAGAAGCCCGCTGCTGCCAAAGCAACGGCGGCGAAGACGACCGCTGCAAAGCCGAGTCCTGCCAAGTCGACCGCTGCGAAAGCAACGGCGGCGAAGACCACCAAGCAAGCCAAGACCGACTCGTCTGAGGAGGAGTGAGATGTCAAAGACCAAAGCAGGCGGTTCCTCCAAGAACGGTCGGGACTCTGCCGCCAAGCGACTCGGAGCCAAGGTGTTCGACGGCGAGTTCGTGAACGCCGGGGCCATCCTCGTGCGTCAGCGCGGGACCAGGATCCATCCCGGTGAGAACGTGGGCAAGGGGTCCGACGACACCCTGTTCGCCACCACTCCTGGGACCGTCAAGTACGGGACTCGGGCCAACCGGCGTCTGGTCAGCGTCCTGCCCGAGTGAAGTAGCTTCCGGTCGTGTTCGTCGACCGGGTTCGTGTCAACCTCCGCGCCGGCAACGGTGGTGCGGGGGTTGTCTCGTTTGTGCGGGCGAAGGGAAAACCCAAGGGCAAGCCGATTGGGGGAAATGGCGGTCCGGGCGGGTCGGTGTACCTCAGGGCGGATCCCTCGGTGGCGACACTTCTTCGGTATCAGCGGAATCCCCATTACACCGCGGGACATGGCACCCACGGCCAGGGCGACGTCCGGCATGGCAAATCTGGTGAAGGGTTGGTCCTGCCCGTCCCCCTGGGCACCGTTGTCATCGACGACGAAGGCACGATCGTCGCCGACCTGGTCGAAGAGGGCCAGGAGATCGAGGCCGTGAAGGGCGGGCGTGGTGGCCGGGGTAATGCCGCATTCGTCAACCCCTCCAATCGGGCCCCCGGCGTCGCCGAGCAAGGGGAGTACGGACGGTCGGAGTGGCTCACCCTCGAATTGAAGCTCCTCGCAGATGCCGCGCTCATCGGATTTCCCAACGCAGGGAAATCCACATTCATCTCGAAGGTGTCGGCCGCCAAGCCCAAGATCGCCGATTACCCGTTTACGACCCTGGTACCGAATCTGGGAGTGGTGAGCTTCGATGGGCGGGAGTTCGTCATGGCGGATATCCCGGGTCTCATCGAAGGCGCGGCGTCGGGAAAAGGACTCGGCCACGAGTTCCTTCGTCACGTCGAGCGCGCCCGGGTCCTGGTCATCCTCCTCGATCCGTCGCCCATGCAGGAACGATCGCCGGAGGAGCAGCTCCGGATCCTGAGACGCGAGATCGCCGACTACTCGCCCGAGATCGCGGCGCGACCGAGCATCGTCCTGCTCAACAAGTCGGACCTCGGCGACATGGAGGATCTTGCAGGCGCCGCTGGGGCTACACCGGTGTCGGCGGTGAGCGGGGAGGGTATTCGTGAGTCGCTGCACGCCATCGCGGACCTGGTCGAAGAAGCGGAACGGATCGCACCCCAGCGAAAGGGTTTCCTGCTCCATCGCCCTCTAGGCCCGACGTTCACCGTGAGACGAGAAGACGGCGGCTGGCGCATAGAGGGGCTCGCCGCCGAGCGAGCCGTCGCCTTCGCCGACCTCACGCTTCCGGAGGCGGCCGACATGGCGGCATGGCGCCTGTCTCGACTGGGTGTGGATCAGGCGCTGTTAGAGGCAGGCGCGATCGAGGGCGACGAGGTCAGGATCGGTGAGATCTCCTTCGAGTTCACACCGGAACGGGATGAAGAGGAATAAGTGGATATGGCCGGGTTCCCCAGTTAGATCACCGGCGTCCGGCGCACTCCACACAGCGCGAGGCAGCAGGAAGGGCCTCGAGTCGGTCGGTGCCGATAGCGGTTCCGCACTCGTCGCAGATCCCGTAGGTGCCGACCTCAAGCTTGGCCAAAGCCCGATCGGTATCTTCGATGGAGCGCGCGATCGAGCGCGCAGTGGCCGTGGTGCTCAGGCGCTCGACCGCCTCGGCGGTGCCGTCCCCGACTCGTTTCCCGAACGACACGGCGGCCCCGGTGGTCGGGGGCGCGGTCAGCCTGGCCAACTCGACTTCGAGCTCGTCTTTCCGATCGATGAGGGCCTGACGGATGGCATCCAAGTCATCGAACATTAGGAAGCGGAGTCGTCGAGGTTCACCCATAGAATGGCGGCCGATGACTCTCGACACCCCGCAAGCAGTCGGTGAAGCCCTGCGCTCGGTCGACTACTTGCCTGACGACCGTATATCGCAAGTCGTCTTCCTCGCTGACCGCCTCGACAAGCCGATTCTTGTGGAGGGTCCGGCGGGCGTCGGGAAGACCGAGTTGGCCAAGTCGCTGGCCAAGGTCACGGGGCGGGATCTGATCAGGCTGCAGTGCTACGAGGGCCTCGACGAGTCCAAAGCGCTCTACGAGTGGAACTACAAGAAGCAACTGCTGAGGATCCAGGCAGATGTGGATCACGACTGGGAGGACATCGAGCAGGACATATTCTCGGAGGACTTTCTGCTCACACGCCCCCTGCTCGAGGCCATTCGTTCCGAGAGCCCGGTCGTGCTCCTCATCGACGAAGTGGACCGGGTCGAAGTCGAGACCGAGGCGTTGCTCCTCGAGATTCTCTCCGACTTCCAGGTCTCCATTCCCGAGTTGGGGACGATGGAGGCGAAGACGCAGCCCATCGTGGTCCTCACCTCCAACAACACGCGAGAGCTGAGTGAGGCACTGAAGCGGCGCTGTTTGTTCCTCCACATCGACTATCCCGATGCCCAGAGGGAACAGGAGATCCTCGCGGCCCGGGTCCCGGGGCTGTCCGAGCATCTGGCCGCACAAGTGGCCAAGGTCGCTCGGTCCATCCGAAGCCTCGACTTGAAGAAAGCGCCCTCGGTGTCGGAGACCATCGATTGGGCCAGGACCCTCCTCGCTCTCTCCATCGAAGACGTCGACGAGGCGATCCTGGGCGACACGCTGCACGTCCTGCTCAAGTACCAGGCCGATATCGAGAAGGCTGCGAAAGAACTGACATCGAGCCCTCCCAGCTGACGTGCTCGGGGTAATCACCGGCTTCATCGACGAGCTGAGAGCGGCCGGCGTCCCGGTGTCCATGGTGGAGGCCATCGACGGGATGCGGGCTGTGGAGGCCATCGAGATCGGGGACCGGATCGCCCTTCGCGAAACGCTGCGGGCCACGCTCATCAAGAACCTGCGACACGAGAGCGCCTTCGACACTGCGTTCGACGTCTATTTCGCGACGGTTCCTGAGCAACTGTCCGAGCCAGGCAGCCCCGCGGAGCACCCCGGACAGCCAGACAGAGATCGACCCGATTTCAACGAACCGCTCCCCTTCGACCTCGACCAGCTGCTCGAATCGCTCCTCGAGGCCCTAGCCGGTCTCGACGACGAGGCGATCCGGAGTGGCGCCCGTGCCGCCGTCGACGAGCTGGCAGGGATGGAGCCGGGCCGGCCGGTCGGCGGGACCTACTACCTGTACCGGACGCTGCGTCGGTTGGACCTGGCCGATTTGGAGGAGAGGTTGATCTCAGCCCTCACCGACGACCAAGACCTCTCCGACTTCGACCGGCGTCTGCTCCGTGAGGAGGTGGAAGCGAGGATCGAGCGTCTCCGTGAGGAGATCGAGGAGGAGATCCGCCGTCGTCTGGTCGCCGATCGGGGCCGAGATGCCGTCGCTCGCACTTTGCGCCGCCCGCTCATCGAGGACGTGGACCTGATGCACGCGACCACCAAGGACCTCCACGAGATGGAGGACGCCATCGGACCACTTACAAGGAAGCTGGCAGCTCGACTTGCCCGACGCCGTCGGATGCGGGCCGGGAGGCTCGACTTTCGTCGCACCATGCGGAAATCTCTGGCCACGGGTGGGGTGCCGGCAGATCCACAGTTTCGTCATCCCCGACCGCACCGTCCCGAGGTTTGGCTGCTCTGCGACATCAGCGGGTCGATGGCGACCTTCTCCCGCTTCACCCTCCAGTTCACCCATGCCATGTCGACGCATTTCTCGAAGCTGCGGTCGTTTGCCTTCGTCGACACGATCGACGAGGTCAGCGACTTCTTCGGTCCGGGCGTGGACTTCGGCTCGGCGTTGCGGCGCGTGACGACCGAAGCCGAGGTCGTGTGGCTGGACGGGCATTCCGATTACGGGAACTCCCTGGAGACATTCTTCGCCCGCTACGGACGTCAAATGACCCCCCGCACAACCGTGATCATCACCGGCGACGCCCGCAACAACTACCGCCCGCCCCGCGATCGGGTCCTCGGCGACATCGCCGACGCAGCTCGCGCGCTGGTGTGGCTCAACCCGGAGCCGGAGGCATATTGGGACACCGGCGATTCGGCCATGTCGCATTACGCCGCTCATTGCACCTCGGTCCATGAGGTGCGGACCTTGCGCCAGCTCGAGCAATTCATCGAGGAATTGACCCTCCCCGGCCCCCGGTTGCTCCAGAATGTCTAAACCGTGACCGACGTTCTGCCGATGTTGTGGGACAGGCTCGTCTACGGGCACTAGGACCAGAGGTGAACTACATGGGCTCGCGGATACTCGTTGTCGAGGACTCGGCCGTCATCAGACGGCTCATCGAAGTCTGTCTCCGCGCCGCCGATCTCGAGATCGTGACCCGCGAGGATGGCAAGAGTGGTCTAGCCGCTGTCGGGTCGGAGTCACCGGATCTGGTCGTCCTGGACATCGGGCTTCCCGGCATGGACGGATGGGAAGTGCTGGAGCGCATCCGTCGCGACGAGTCCACGAAGAACATCCCGGTTGTCGTCCTCACCGCTCACGCCGAAGAGGAATCGCGGCGCCGGGCCAATGAGGGAGGGGCAGACGCCTTCGTCACCAAACCTTTCCAGCCCAACGACTTCCGCTCGACGGTCCTGTCGCTGCTGGAATAGTGCCGGGCAGGACTAGGCCGGCTCCTTCTCCATCACCTCTGCCAGACGCTCGGCCAGATCCACGACGCGGTTGGAGTATCCCCACTCGTTGTCGTACCACGACATCACCTTGACCAGGTTGCCGCCAAGTACCTGAGTGCCGCCGGCATCGAAGATCGACGAATGCGGGTTGCCGATGATGTCGGTCGAGACGATCGGGTCCTCCACGTATTCCAGTATCCCGGCCATCGGCCCCTCCGCGGCCGCCCGGACCGCGGCATTCACTTCCTCCACTGTCACGTCACGATCCAGTTCGACCACCAGGTCGACGGTCGAGCCATCGGGCACGGGGACTCTCATCGCCATGCCATCCAGCTTTCCGGCGAGGCTGGGGACAACCTCTCCGATCGCGGCTGCGGCGCCGGTCGTTGTCGGGATGATGTTCTCGGTTGCGGCCCGGCTGCGGCGCAGATCCTGATGAGGGACGTCGGCCAGGACCTGGTCGTTGGTGTAAGCGTGGACAGTGGTCATCACGCCCTTGCGGATGCCGAAGTTGTCGTCCAGCACTTTGGCCAGCGGTGCCAGAGAGTTCGTGGTGCACGATGCGTTGGAGACGATGATGTCGTCTGAGTCGAGCTGGTCGTCGTTGACGCCGAGGACGACGGTCTCATCCACTTTGTCCTTCGACGGGACCGTCAAGATGACCCGCTTCGCGCCGGCGTCGACGTGCTTCTGGAGGGAAGCACGGTCTCTGAACACGCCGGTCGACTCGATGACGATGTCGGCGTCGAGGTCCTTCCAGGGCAGAAGGGCGGGGTCGCGCTCCATGAGCATCTTGATCTCGTGATCCCCGACCTTCATCACGCCGTCCTCGACGGTCACCTCTTCCTCGAACCGACCCATCACCGAGTCGTACTCCAGCAAGTAGGCGAGGATGTCGTCATCCGAGAGATCGTTGATGGCGACGACCTTGAGACCCGAATCCGGCCGTGAGGCAATGATCCGGAATACCGCCCGCCCGATCCGCCCGAACCCGTTGATTGCGACGTTTGCCATGTTCACTCTCCGTTGAGGTAGGCCGCGACCATGCCGGTGACCTCGACCACTCGGTTGGAGTATCCCCAGCCATTGTTGAACCAGGTGATGGTCTTCACCAGGTTGCCGCCAGTCACCATGGTGGCCAGGCTGTCGTAGACACCCGAATGTGAGACCGATCTCACATCTGAGGAAACAATCGGATCGGCGACGTATTCGATGATTCCCTGGTATTTGCCCTCACACGACGCCTTCACCAAGTCGTTGACCTCTGCCTCGTCGGTGGGCCGCTCGACATCCACCACCATGTCGATCGTGGAGCCATCGACGACCGGCACGTTGAGGGCGACCACCGCCAGCTTGCCCTCGAGCTCGGGCAGTACCTGGGTGATGATCTCGGCCGAGTTGGTCTCGGCGGGGATGATGTTCTCTCCGGCCGCCCGACTCGTCCGGTATGAGTCCGTGGGCACATCAGCCAAACGTCCTGCATTCGACATCGCCTTGACCACAGTCATGTAGGCCCGTTTGATCCCGAGCCCCTCGTTGATGGTCTTCAGGATCGGTGCTGCGGCGTTCGAAGTGTTCGACCCGAGGGCCACCTGGTCCACATCGGGGCCAAGCACGTCATCGTTGATGCCGCGAAGCAACAGCGGGATCTCACCGGGTATCTCGGGGCTCGAGGTGAGGACCACCTTCTTCGCCCCCGCCTTGAGGTGTTGCTCGAGGGCCGCCTTGGTCCGATAGCGGCTGGTTGTCTCGAGCACGACATCGACACCGAGCTCACTCCAGTCGGCGTCGCCCGGCTCGCGGGCGTTCAACCATGCGACCCGCCTGTCGCCATAGGAGAGGGTGCCGTCGGCGTAGGACACGGGCGCGGGGAACCGGCCGTATATGGAGTCGTACTTGAGGAGGTAAGTGAGCGCCTCGGGATCGGCGATGTCGCTGATCGCCACGATGTCGAGATCGGCCCGATTGTGGAGAAGACGCATCACGTTTCTCCCGATACGGCCGAAGCCCATGAGCCCGATCCGGGTTGTCATCATCGATCGATTCCTTTCTGCGTCCTGGAAACTAGTGGTCATACCCCTTGGCGACCCAAACCGACATCGGTACGGTCGGTCTTGGGAGGGTTGAGATGCTGTTGGCTTTCGCCCTGAGCGCGGTCTGCCTCTTCGCCCCGGTTGACGGGCCGGTCATCGCCGTGTACGCCCCGGTGGGCTCATATGGCGGTCACTGGGGCCTCGACTACGCGTCGGCTCCGGGCACGTCCGTGAGGGCGCCGGCCTCGGGTCGGGTCACCTTCGCCGGCTCGGTTGCCGGGATGAGATCTGTGACTATCGAGCCGGTTGCCGGATTCAAGGTGTCGCTGAGCTATCTGTCAGAGACCATCGTCTCCCCAGGATCCCTCGTCGACCGGGGTGATGCGGTTGGAACATCCGGTTCGCCCCATGGTGTCGCTGGAGTGCATTTGTCGACTCGCATCGATGGCGCGTACGTAGATCCCGAGAACCAACTGGGATGTCGTGATACCGACATCCCTCGGGCGCTCCGGCTGGTGACCCCTCCCGGTCCGTATGCTCGCCAACGTGCGCACCGGGATCCTGGGCGGGACTTTCGACCCGATACATATCGCCCATCTCCACGCCGGGGAGACGGCGCTGTTCGCAGCCCAACTCGACCGGGTGCTGTTCATGCCCGCCGGCGAACCCTGGCAAAAGGGCGACCGAGGTCTCACTCCCGCCCCCCAGCGCCGGGAGATGACGAGGTTGGCCATCGAGGGAATCGACCGATTCGAGATCGACGATCGCGAAATCGATCGGTACGGCCCCACCTACACCATCGACACCCTGCTCTCATTCCCTCCAGACGAGGAGCTGTTTTTGATCCTGGGTGCCGATGCGGCGCTCAGGCTCCCTACTTGGAACCGCTGGGAGGCGGTCATCGAGAGGGCTGGGATCCTGGTCGTGCCACGACCAGGGACCGATGTCGCCGCTGTGGTAAGGACCGTGCCTGCTGCGACTCTTCTCGACGTGTCGGCCCTCGATATCAGCTCCACGTCGATCCGCGCTCTAGCCGGTTCGGGGCGACCCTATCGCTTCCTGGTCACTCCGGAAGTCCACTCGTTCATCGAGAGCAATGGCATATACACGCAAATGTCAGCAGGCGATATGGTGGAGTCCGCAAACGACCAGGAGGAACTCTCGTAGATAGCGGAAGAGAACAGGCCCGGGTGGCGGCGGACGCCATCTTCTCCAAAAAGGGCATGGACATCGCGTTGCTCGACGTAGAAGGGCTGTTTGTTCTCTCCGACGTCTTCGTGATCGCCACTGGGACCTCCCGTCCGCATGTCCAATCTCTCGCCGAGCACGTCGAGGAGCGGATGTTCGAAGAGCTCGGTGTCAAGCCGCTGCGGAGCGAAGGTAGGGCCGAAGCGGAATGGGTGCTGCTCGATTTCGGCGATGTCATCGTCCACCTCTTCCAGGCGGGGGCACGTGAGTTCTACGGGCTGGAACGGCTGTGGGCGGATGCCGAGAACGTCGATTGGGTGGAGCCGGTCGCGGCCGACGGGTGACGATTGAGCGTTGGGCGATCGCCCGCCATAAAATGACCGCTCCCGTCATGGGGCTGTAGCTCAGCCTGGCAGAGCACTTGACTGGCAGTCAAGGGGTCAGGGGTTCAAATCCCCTCAGCTCCACCGGATAAATCGGTCGTAGCCACCGGCCAGGGTGCCAACTGATACTTTCAACCGGCGATGGCATTAGCCCCGGTAAACCACGTCGAGCGGTTGAAGGCGAGAGTGGAGATCCTGGAACGGGCCGTCTGATCGCATTCCATTTGATCCGACCCAGATCGCCGTCTCGACATTTTCTAATTTCTCGGCGATTGTCAACAGGAGGCCCTCGTGTTCGATCGTCGCATAGACCGCGTCCTTGCTGCCCTGGCCGCCGCTGGCCTGATCATCCTCGGAATCGCCGAAGTGATCAGCCGCCTCGACGAGCCGGGGCCCCTTTGGTTCTGGCTGCCCACCCTGTGGGGTGGAGCAACACTGATCCTCGTCGGCGGGTTCGTACCGACCGAGAATCGCCTCCTGTCCAAAGTACTAGTTGTTGCTGGGTGCGCCATCGGGCTGCTCCCTTCCATGTGGACCCTCGTTATGCCCGTGCTGCTGATAACGGTCATCTTTCGGACGCTCACCGCAGGTCCAGCCGCAGCGGAGTTACCTGGCGAACTCTGACCAGCCATTCGGGATTCTCTTTGTCTAGTGGCGATCAGCGGAGAGGAATCCTCCCAATCGGAGTCTGGACCGTTCGGTCTACGTTGTGGGGTGTGACGTGGTTGACGTCTCGCTTTCCCACGTCACCGAGAACCCCCGAGCCGTCGATTCACCCCGATTCAGGCGAGTCGGGGGTGCTCCGCGGCGAGGGTGTTACCACGTAACCCCTGGCTCCGATTCAGCGATTACACAAGAAGAAGTGCCACGACCCAGGGCACGGGCCTGAGGCGCTTGGGTGATTTCCCGCCTTCCCAGCCGGGAGCGGGAAGCCTTTTCAATCCTTGTGCGGGGTGACGCCCTGAGGCACCCGTCAGGGAGCCCCGCACCGACAGAGCCCCCATCCGTCCGCCCCACCTTCCCCTAGGACGAGTGGGGGCTCTTGTCGAACTCCATGACCCAGCCCCTCCGCGATCCTCGCCGACCCTCTCGGGCATGTGGACACCCGGATGGTTCACCGCCACTACCGGCACCCGGTTACACCCTCGATCCGGGTGGCTCGGGAATGGATCGAGGACGCTCTCGCCCAGTAGTCCAGGGTGCCACTTGGGGTGCCTAGTGGCCGAAATAGGGCGGGTCGGGAAAGGCCAATGACCATCGGCGCAAACCACCGGGATCTCCGAAATCGCCAATTACCGGCAGGCGTTCTACCGGGGAGAGCGGCCATGCCAGGAATCATCTCCTGCACTTGCCTTCTGGGACCGCCCCGGAGACTTTCACGGACTCATCCACCGACCCAGACGTGTGGATCTTGACGGGTGTCATATGATTGAGCGATTTCGTTCTGGGGGTTGAGGTGCCGAGGCAGGGATGGTCGATCGGAAGTCGGCTGGCTGGTTCGCTGGTGCTCTTCGTCCTGTCGCTTGGCTTACAACTGGTCACCGCTGCCCCGGCCGTCGCCGCTTCCCTCACCGTCGGCCCCGCCGCCGCGGTCGCCGGCACTCCTGTTCGGGTCGTCGGCGCAGGCTTCCCCGCCTCTTTTCCAGTGGCAATTTGTTGGGACAGCTCGGGCTGCTCGGATCTCGGCATGGTTCAGTCTGGGTCTGGCGGGACTTTCTCGGCGAGCGTGACTGTCCCTTCGGACGCGCTGGTGGGTGGTCACCAGATTGTGGCTTGCGCACAGGGATCGCAGACCTGTGCGACGGCCTTGTTCAACGTGCTCCCCAACGTAACCACAACCTCGACTACGACGTCGGTCACGACGACAACGACCGCGCCCACCACCAGTTCCACAGTTGGGACCAGCACGACGGTGTTCACCAATACCACCACGACAACAACGGGCGTCGCGCCCTCGACGACACCGCCTATCTCCGTCACCACCACCACGACAGCATCGGGCGTCGCGCCCTCGACGACGTCGCCTATCTCCGTCACCACCACCACCACGACGATCCGGGCGTCGGGGCCGATCGGGGAGACCACAACCACCACCCCGTCGGACCGTGGCATTGGCGATTCCCCGCCACCAAAAGCCACGTCCGCGAGTGGAGTTGGTCTCGACCCGGTGGCGACCGGCGGTCAGGGCGGAGCTGACTTGCTTGTCACAGCATCGTCCCAAGCCGGGAATGAGACTTTCCCTTGGTCCCGATTGTGGCCCAGCATCATCGCCGGCGAAACCACACCTACTAACCGAGCGATCCTCAGACCGCCTTCCGTGGAGACCGCCGACATTCCGTCGTCGATACGACCTCTTGCTGCCCAGCCAAGCTTGCCTTTGTGGGGCCAAGTCGCCGCTCTTTCCGCTGGCGTGGCCGCGCTGTTCTTCGTGATCCCACTGATTGCCCGATGGGTCTGGAATCTGTCAGAGGAAGAGTGAAGGCAAGGGCCCTCTAGCCCCCTCGGACGCGGGCGCTGGCCCGTTCGACAAAATAGGCTGACCCTCATGGACTCGACGACCATCGTCACAGCCGTCGGGTCGCCGGGATGATGGCGGGGAGGAGCGGCCGCCGTCGAGCTCCGAGGCTGCGTGCCGAGCCGCGGCAGAGGCAATCGGTACGACCACTCGAGCTGTTCTTCGACCTGGTCTTCGTGCTCGGCTTCACCCAATGCACAGCGTTGATCGCGGCCGAGCCCACCTGGGCCGGCATCGGCCGGGGCATGCTGGTATTGGCCATGGTGTGGTGGGCCTGGGTGTGTTACGCCTGGCTGACCAGTGTGATCGAGCCCGAGGAGGGTCTGGTTCGACTCGTCATGTTCGCTGTGATGGCCGCCCTCCTGGTCGTCGCCTACACCATCCCGGAGGCGTTCGGCGACCGCGCACTTGGTTTCGCTCTCATTTACGGGCTCGTGCGTTTGGGACACGTAGCGCTCTTCGTCCTGGCAAGTCGTGACGATCCGGGTATGAGGCGATCGGTTCTCGGGTTCGCCATCGGCACATCTGCTGCGATCGGACTGCTTGTGTGGGCATCGTTTCTCAGCGGTGGCGCGCAGGTGGCCTTGTGGCTGATTGCAATCCTGATTGATTGGGGGGACGGTTTCTTTGGCGTTGAGAATTGGCGTCTGGTCCCTGCCCATTTCGCAGAGCGGCACAACCTCATCATCATCCTCGCCCTGGGTGAGTCGGTGATTGCCCTTGGAGTCGGCGCCGACCTCGATTTGACAGCACCTGTGATCGCCGCGGCGGTGCTCGGTATCGGTTTGGCATCGGCCCTGTGGTGGGTCTATTTCGATGTCGTCGCCCTCGTGACCGAACGACGCCTGATGGCGGCGACACCGGGCCGGGAGCGGAACGCGCTGGCCCGCGACTCCTACTCTTATCTGCATTTCCCCATGGTTGCCGGGATTGTGCTTGGCGCCCTCGGTATGGAGGACTCGCTGGCCCAGGTCGATTCGCATCTCGACACCATCCACGCGTTCGCGCTGCTCGGCGGCACGGGGATATACCTTCTCGCCCATGTCGCCTTGCGTCTCCGAAACGCGCGCACCATCAATGTCGAGCGATTCGTGCTTGCCGTTCTGCTCTTCGCACTCATCCCAGTGGCGACCACGGTCGATGCTCTATACGCCGTCATCGGGGTCAACATTCTCCTCTGGGCGATGATCGCTTTCGAGACGTTGTACGTGTACGACGAGCGGCGATACAGGCTGCGCCACGACATGGAAATTGAAATTCCGGGAAGCGGCTAACGGCAACGTCCTCCGACTGTCGACGGGATTCGCCAACCCGGACCACGCCCCCCGACACCTCTACGGCTCGGGGCACTGTCGACTCCGATCTGGCGGCAGCAATAGCTCGCCTGCCGATCAACCGCGGTCCGGATAGATTCCATAACCATGAGGAAATTCTTCCGGTACGTGTTGCTCGGTTACGCGTGGCTGTTTCTGGCGGCGATCGTGATTCAGGTGTATTTCGCTGGGCTCATGCTGTTCGGCCAGGGAGACGGGAAAAGTCTGCATCTGGGGACCGGATACATGTTGGCGTTTGCCGGGCTGCTGTTCCTGGCTCTCCCCGCCCTGGCACGGGCTGGGGCAAGGACGGTACTCCTCGGAGTCGTGCTGTCGGTGATCACCTTCTTTCAGCCCACCATCACGTACGCCCGTGAGGAATCGCCCGTGATAGCTGCTCTGCACCCGGTGAACGCGTTGCTGATCTTCGCGCTCTCGGTGCTCATGATCCGCCGGGCCACCCAACTGGTCCGCGAGGAGCGTGCTTCGGCCAGTCAGACCGGCCTGAGCGAAACCCCGACGACCTGATCGCCGTGCAGTGATTCCCAGTCGGTCCTCGAGGGCAGAATGGGAGACGGCTTGCACGGCCCGAAGTCCTGGTGACCACCCGCCGGCCGGGCCGGAGGAGCGCCCTGGACGAACGCCCAAACTGTTCGCATGTCCTCCAGGACGCGTGGCGGCGAAGCGTGATCGGGCCGAGAACGGGGGGCTACTGTTCCAAACGACGCATCGACGGCCCGTCGAGGAGTCGTCAGCCATGCGAGGACCTTCATGACTGTGCCTCTTTCTGATGCCGGCGATGAGCCGCCTTCAGGCACGCCCTTGATCGACTATCGATTCTCGTTAGCCAACGAACGAACGTACTTGGCATGGACCAGGACGGCCCTGGCTCTGATTGCCGGCGGTGTCGCCGTCCTGCGTCTGCTGGCCGATTCGGACGTGGGCTTCATAGCTGCGTATCTCTTGGTCGGCTTGGGCGTGTTGGT
>JBEVJN010000025.1:0-12208 GCA_040510135.1 Acidimicrobiia bacterium
TATTTGAGATCGGTCCGAACGGCAGGAGAGACACGGTCGAGGCCGATTCAGCCGTGCCAGCCAGAGATCCCTATGAGTCCGAAGCTAGCAAGCGACCATCACCGCGTGTGGGGCCCGCTGGTGAGGATTCTCCCGGGAGGAGCGGGTTCACGTCGTCGGGAAACCGCAGTGCTAGCGCACCCGTGATCTCGAGATGGCGAAGCAAGAAGGCGCTCTCATCGAGCCGTTTTCGCCTCAGCCAACCGGTCACCTCGTTGTTCCCTTTGCTGGCGTTGCATGAACCGCAGGCCGGAGCGATGTTGTCGAGGGTGTAACGCCCGCCGCGGGAGATCGCCAACACGCAATCACGCTGCAGCGGCCTGTCGGCAGCGCCACAGTACGCGCAGCCACCCCAGGCCGCCTTGAGCGTCGCCCACTGCTCCTCGCTCAGGTCGTGTTCGACGCGACCCATGCGGCGCTTGCGCCTTCGGGCACTCCTCGCCTTGCGACTTCGGTCGACCGCCACGAGGACAGCGTATGCACCTGCTCGAGAACCATCTGGCCTCTTGGAATTACGATCCCGACCGCGGTGCGAACTCGAGTGTTTGTTTAGACACATCAGCGCACCAACAAGTCCATGACACGGCTTCGCCAGCCGGCGGGGCCCATCCGCCGTGAGAAAGGCCAAAGCTGTGACTGAGCGAATCCTCATAAGCGGTGGGATCGTCCTGACCCAGGACCCTGATCTCGGTGAGCTGCCGAAAGCTGACGTGCTGATCGAGGACGACAAGATCGCCGCCATCGGCAACGACCTCCCGGCCGACGATGCTCGGGTCATCGATGCGGCAGGTGACATCGTCATCCCCGGTTTCATCGACACCCATCGGCACACCTGGGAGACCTGCATCCGCACCTGTGCCCCCGACTTCGCACTCATTACCTATTTCAGCGCGATCCTCGACAAATTCGCCCCGCACTACCGGCCGGAGGACGTTCACTCGGCGACACAGTGGGGCGCGCTCGAGTGCATCAACGCCGGCATCACAACCCTCGTCGACTGGGCTCACATCATGAACACGCCCGACCACGCCGACGCCTCGGTCACGGCGCTCGACGCGACGGGCATCAGGTCGGTCTTCGCATATGGCTTTCCCAACACCTCGCTCGTGGATTGGTGGTTCGGCCCCGACTACACAGGCAGTGTGCTGTCTTCGGACGGAGACGAGGCGCGCCGTCTGCGATCGCAGTACTTCAACTCCGACGATGAGCGGATAACCATGGGCCTCGCCACAAGAGGACCCGGCTTCTGCAAGCCCGATGTCGTGCGTCATGACTGGGAGCTGGCCAAGGAGCTCGGGATCAACATCACGGTGCACGTGGCCATGGACCGGTTCGGATACACCAAAGGCCAGATCACCGCGCTGCGTGACATGGACCTCCTCTATCCCGGCACCACCTACGTCCACGCATCCCACTTCTCTGACGAGGAGTGGCAACTCGTCCGCGATTCAGGCGGGAACGTCAGCTTCGCCCCGCAGATCGAGATCCAGATGGGACACGGGTGGGCGCCGGCGGTCACTGCAGTCGAATACAACGTCCCGATCGGGCTGTCATCGGATGTGGCGACCACCGCGTCAGCCGACCAGTTCACCCAAATGCACGCGGTCTTCGGGTCCGAGCGCGGGCGCAAGCACCAGGAGGCCTGGGACAACGAACTGGATGGCCTGGAGGCGTCACCCGGTCTCATCACTGCGCGTGAGGCGCTCTCGTGGGCCACACTGGGTGGAGCTGAGGTAGCAGGAATCTCCGATCGAACCGGTTCACTGACCCCCGGGAAGAAGGCGGACGTCGTGATCATCGACGGGTCGGCGGTGAATGTGGCGCCGATCATCGACCCGGTCGGGGCGGTCGTCTGCGCGGCGGACATCTCCAACGTGAAGACCGTCCTCGTCGACGGCGAGATCCTGAAGGAAGACTTCAGGCTCAAGGCGTCGCTTGACGCGCCTCGCCGGGCTGTCGAGGCATCCCGTGACTACCTGCTCGGGATGTTCGGCGACCCCGAGCCGGGCTGGCTCCCGGCCGGCGTCGGGTGACGGAACCCGGTTTACTCCGCGGTCACCGGCTGGGTCGGGGCTTTCCCCGGCGCAGCCGCCCGACCACGCAGGAACAATTTGATCAGTTCTTCGACGACGAGCAGGCTCAACGCGATTCCGGCACATATCACCCACTGGGTGAAGCCCAGGTTGACCGTCGAGAAGATGCGTTGGAGGAGCTCCAGTGCGGTCACCAGGATGATGGCCAGGAGGGCGAACCCGTAGCGCTTCAGCTGAGTAGTACCGGGTAGTGCGGCACGGTCGAAAATGGTGGTCTCCGGGTCTCGTGCCATGTAACCGGCGACCAGGTGGAAAAGCGACAGGGTGGTCAGCAGCATGGTCGAGGCAACCGCGGCTCCGTACTCCGGCTCGGCCAGCTGGTAAACGACGAGAGTTCCAAGGGTCATGACAAAGCCCTGCACGCAAAGCCGAACCCAATCTCGGGAAGAGAGGACCGGGGCACCCACCGGCCGTGGTGCGCGTTGCATCAGACCAGGGGTGGGCTGGTCGAAGCCGAGGGCTACGGCAATGGGGATGTCGATCACCATGTTCAACCAGAGGATCTGGAGCGGATTGAGCGGGATGCCCCCGGCTATGCCGAAGATTCCGGCGCCGATGAACACCCCGATATAGGCCACGAGGGTCGACATCTGGAAACGGAGGTACTTGAGAAGATTGTCGTAGAGGGCACGGCCGTACTCGACCGCGCCGACGATGGTGGCGAAGTTGTCGTCGGTGAGGATCATCACCGCTGCCTCCTTGGAGACTTCGGTGCCGGTGATCCCCATTGCCACACCGATGTCGGCGGCCTTGAGCGCCGGGGCGTCGTTGACCCCGTCCCCGGTCATCGCCACGACGTTTTGGGACTGCTGGAGCATTCGGACCAGACGCACTTTGTCCTCGGGGGCGACCCGGGCGATCACCCCGATCTCAGGCAGTTGTTCGATCAGTTGGTCGTCGCTCATCGCGGAGAACTGGGCGCCGGTGATCGCCCTGCCTTCGATCCCGAGCTCCCCGGCGATGGCAGCGGCCGTGGTGGCATGGTCCCCTGTGATCATCCGGACCCGGATCCCTGCTTCGTGACAGGTGGCGATGGCAGCCTTGGCCTCGGCCCGGGGTGGATCGACGATCCCCACCATGGCGAGCAAGGTCAGGTCCTGCACGAGATCGATCAGATTTCCTTTGGGGTCGAAGGAATTCGGGTCGAAATCCCTTTCGGCTACGACCATTACCCGCTCGCCCGAAGCGGCCATGCGGTCGTTGGCCTCGAGAGCGAGATGCTTGTTCTCGTCGGTTACGGGCACCTTCTTCCCATCGGGGCCGAAATAGGAGCCACCTCGTGCAATGAGCACGTCGGGTGCGCCCTTCACGTAACAGCGGATGACCGGAGCGCCGTCGCGGGCCCTCATCTCGTGGAACGTGGCCATGAACTTGTAGTCCGAGTCGAAGGGGACCTCGGCGACCCTTGGATAAGTCGATCGGGTGCGATCGATGTCCAGCCCGCCCTTGGCGCCGAGCACTATCAGGGCACCTTCGGTTGGATCTCCGATGAGGCTTTCCCCGTCGAGGACGGCATCGGCACACAGGACCATCGGAAGCAGACAATGGTCGAGATCGAAATTGGCCCCACCGACGTGTTTGATCGCACCAACCGTCGAATATCCCTCACCAGAAACCTGAAAGATGTTCTGGCCGGGAATCAACATCTCCCGAGCGGTCATCTTGTTCAGGGTCAACGTCCCGGTTTTGTCGGAGCAGATCGCCGAAGTCGAGCCCAGGGTTTCCACCGCGGGGAGACGTTTCACTATCGCATTCCGCCGGGCGATCTCCCGGGTGCCGATCGACAAAAGCGCGGTCACCACCGCCGGAAGCCCGGTCGGGATGGCGGCCACTGCCAACGCCACCCCGGTGATGAAGAGGGTGTCGAAGGTTTCGCCCTGGGCCAACCCCAACATCACCACGATGACCAGGGCCACCGCTGCAATGGAAGCGATGATCTTGGACAGAGCGTCCAGTTGCTTCTGAAGCGGCGTTTTCTCCGACTCGGTGGCGGCCAGCATCCCGGCGATGTGGCCGATCTCGGTTTCCATTCCGGTGGCTGTGATCACGATCTCCCCGCGGCCGCGAGTCACAGACGTGTTCATGTAGGCCATACAGGTGCGGTCTCCGAGAGGCACGTCAGCACCTTTCACGGGCGCAATGTCCTTGCTCACCGGAAGGCTCTCCCCGGTCAGGGCTGCTTCCTCGATCTCCAGTGTCGCGGCAACGGTGATCCGACCATCGGCAGGCACCAGGTTCCCCGCCTCCACCAGCACTACATCCCCAGGCACCAGCTCGACGGCATCGACCTCGAGTACCTGGCCGTCCCGGCGGACGCGGGCGACGGTCCTCATCATCGAAGCCAGCGCGGCGACGCTCTCCTCGGCTTTCGCCTCCTGCCGAAGACCGATAACCGCGTTGAAGACGGTGAGACCGGCGAGAAGGACCGTGGTCGGGGTGTCACCGGTCACCAGCTGGTTGACCAGCGCCGCAGCCAACAACACGAGCTGCATGAAGTCCTCGTACTGGCGGACAAAGGCCTTGAACCCGGACTCCTTCTCCCCCTCGGCGAGACGGTTCTTCCCGTACCTCGTCACACGCTCTTGGATCTCGGCGGTCCTGAGGCCTCGCTCTGGGTCCACCTCGAGCGCGACGGCCGCGTCGGTGGCCTCCATGGCGTACCAATCCGCGCGTTCGCTCACTTGGGTGGTCATGGTCTCCCTTGGGTCGTCTAGGGTCGGGTGGGTCCCCGAATCCAACCAGATCGGACCGACCTGCGCATGACGACAATCGTCCCTCGCTGGGAATGGCGCACCTTCGGCTCGGATTTCGGTGGTGCCGAAGAGGTGTTCGCCGGCCTCGAACCAACGGCAATCCAGGAATCCGACGAGATATACCTTCGCACGGGGTCGGGCCCAATCGTCAAGATCCGCGACGGGCTGATGGACGTGAAGGTACTCCAGGAGGTGAGCCCCGAGGGTCTCGAACAGTGGATTCCGGTGATGAAGGAGGGCTTCCCTTTGGCCGCGACGGATGTGGCGAAGGTCTTTGCGATGCTGGAAATCGCCCCACCACCACTGGAACGAGACTCATACACCCTCGACCAACTCCTTTCTGAGGTATTGGCGTCACACCCGCTGGTGAGCGCGGTGCCGATCCACAAGCGACGTGTGCGCTACACGCTGCAAGGCTGCATGGCCGAGGTGACCGACCTGCTGGTTGACGGCGTCCCTATCAGGACGATCGCGATCGAGTCGGAGGATCCAGACAAGGTGAGCGCGGCCGTCGGGGCCACAGGGATGCAGAACCTGGTCAACCACAACTTCGTCAGGGCCATGACCAACATCCTCGTTGACCGGGCGGTGCGTTACGCGGTCATCGACGTCGGCACGAACTCGGTCAAGTTCCATGTGGCAGAGCAGACCGCCGACGGGAAATGGAGAGCCGTCGTCGACCGCGCCGAATTGACCCGGCTCGGCGAAGGCCAGTTGCCAAACGGCGCGATTTCCGAAATGGCAATGGAGCGCACCGGAAAAGCGATCGCGGGAATGGTGGACGAGGCCAGACAGATCAGGGTCAAGGCCATCGCCTTGGTCGGGACCGCGGCACTGCGCACCGCCTCCAACAGCGACGAAGTGATCGAGCACATCAGGAAGCGAACCGGGTTCACCGTTGAGGCCATCTCCGGCGAAGAGGAAGCTCGCCTCGCCTATCAGGCGGTCAAAGCCGAGCTCGGACTCGATCGTGGCTCACTGGTGGTGTTCGACACCGGTGGGGGCAGCTCGCAGTTCACGTTCGGCGAAGGTGAGGAAGTTGTCGAGCGTTTCAGTGTCCCCGTTGGCGCGGTGCGATACACCGAGACTTTCGGTCTGGACGATGTAGTAGAGCCGGACGTCCTCACCTCGGCCCTCGAGGCGATCGCCGATGACCTCTCCACTCTCGAAGGCCGCGACCCGCCTGACCGGCTGGTGGCCATGGGAGGGGCCGTGACCAACATCACTGCGGTCTACCACCGGTTGGCGACTTACGACCCCGACGTGATTCAGGGGACGGTCCTGGACCGTGCTGAGATCGACCGCCAGATCGAGATGTACCGGACTCACGACACGGAGAGTCGGCGTGCGATCGTCGGTCTTCAACCCAAACGCGCCGACGTGATCCTGGCTGGATCCTGCATCGTCCGTACCGTGATGGGAAAGCTCGGTCAGGAGACGGTCACGGTCAGCGATCGAGGGCTGCGCCACGGCCTGCTACGGGAACGGTTCGGCAGCTAGGAACCTGGCTCGACGGGGTCGGTCGGAGCTTCTTCTTCCAGATAGGCCTCGACGGCCAGGTATGTCTTGGCGTGCACTCGCCCGTCCCCGTAGAGCTCCAACAGGCCGTCGGCGGCCAACACGTCTCTCACGTCGGCCTTCAGATTGGAGAGGTGAAGGGTCAGCCCCTGCTGGGCGGCGAGCTCGTGGAGCTCCCGCAGCTTCTCCGCGCCCTGCGAGTCGATGAAATTCACGCTGCCGCAATCGAGCACGACAGTGCGGACGGGAGGTTCCCGATCGAGCAACATCTCTCGCATATGGTCGTGTAGAGCGTCCGCGCTGGCGAAGAAGAGGCCCCCATCGAGGCGAATTACCGACAGTCCCGGGTATGTGATGCTCTCGGGGTAGCTGGCCAGATCTCCGAATACCTGGGTGTCGGGCTGGTTCCCCAGCTCGACGATGTTTGGACGGGTCGAGACGTAGACCAGCCAGATGAGGGAGAGCACGATTCCGATGACCACTCCTGCCAGCACTCCGAAGGTCAGCACACCGGCGATAGCAGCCACGGCGATCCAGAAGTCGAATCGCTTGACCCGAAACAGACGGCGCATGGCCGGCACGTCGATCATTCCGAACACAACGGCGTCGATGATCACCGCGGCCAGCACCGCCTTGGGCAAGTCAGAGAACAGCGGGGCGAGGAACAGCATGGTCAACACGACCAAGAGTCCCGTGACCAACGACGACATTTGGGTCTTGGCACCGGACTGGTCGTTGAGCGAGCTCGCCGAGAGGCTGGTCGATACCGGTATCCCTTGGACCATGCCGGATCCGATATTCGCCAGCCCCTGTGCGACGGACTCCCGATTGATATCGACCCGATAGGAGTGTCTCGAGGCGAACTCGCGGGCGTCACCAGCCGACTGAGAGAATCCGATGAGAACGACGCCGATTGCAGCCGGGCCAATGACCGAGAGATTTGCCGTGAGATAGGCGAGGTCGGGCAGCACCACGGCCGGCAGGCCACTCGGGACGTCTCCGACCAAGGCGATGTCGAGGCCGAGCAGACGGGTCGCCAAGATCCCCAGGGCGACCAACACCAACGCTCCGGGAGCACGGCGCGCCCAGAAACGCAGTCCCAGTATGACCCCGAGCGAAACGAGTCCCACTAGGAGCGTGGTCAAGTCGGTTGCACCGAGAGATCTGACCCAGCTCCCGAACTCGCGCCAGGTGTTGGTACCTTCGGCCGAAGTTCCAGTCAGTTTGGGGAGCTCTCCAACGATCACTTCCAGGGCTGCCCCGAACAAGAAGCCTTTCACGACCGCCTTGGATAGGAACTGAGACATCCAACCCATCCTCAGCAACGCCAGCAGGACAAAGAGCAACCCGGCGAGCAAAGTGACCCAACTCACTAAAGGGAGAGCCTCGCCGCCCGTCAGGCCCAGGAGCACGGCGGCACCACCGGCCACCGCAGCCAGGGCAGAGCTGGGCCCCGTCGAGATCTGTCGGGACGTGCCGAACAGGGCATAGATCAAGGCACCGGCCGCAGCGGCGTAGAGCCCGTATTCGATGGGGACCCCCACGATCCCGGCGTACCCGAGAGCCTTGGGGACGACGAGCGCAGCCACCGATGCCCCAGCGATCAGGTCATATCTGAACCAGGGACGCTCGTACTCCACAAGCCATCGGGGAAACACCAGAGCCTGCGACGAAGGGTTAGCCACGCGTGCAGGCTATTCGCGCGCCAAGTCGCACGGCCCACGACCGCCTACCGCTTGACCACCATCATTCTCTTGGCTCGCCTGCGTGATGGCAGCAGAGGTCTCACCTCTGCGCTCTCTGGTCACGCAATTCCTTTCCTCCCTGCCGGGTGGCGACGATGTGATCGACGATGTATTCGGCGTCCCGTCCCACACCGCCCAAGAGAGCCGAGCTCAGCGAGTGGAGGAAGAGGAGCCCGATGAAGTACAGACCGGGTCGGGACTCGACGATTCCCCGATTGTGGATGGGGACGCCGTTGTGAGTCGCCATCGGGAGGTCGATCCAGTCGTAGTTCGGGGTGAATCCGGTACACCAGATCACATTCGACACTTCGAGCACCCGGCCATCCTCGAGCACGGGATACCCGTCGCTCACTCCAGTGGTCCGCGGCACCCTTTCTATTCCGGCGGCGACGATGTCCTTCCGCCGCACCCGTCCCCATGGGATGCCACGGGGAGGATCGAGGAAGCGGTCACGGAGCTTTCGCCCGGGTGCGGTCTCCACCGTCAGGCGGGTCGCTGCCAGCCACATGATCGGTGTCAACACCCGGTCGGGGATGGTCCCGGCACGGGTGGGCTCCTGTCCGGTGTCCGGGCCGGAGAGCCAAACCGGATGGTCACCGACAATGTCGAGGGCGATCTCGGCGCCCGAGTTACCGGCGCCGACGACGAGAACTCCACCCTCACGCAGCTGGTCGCGATTGCGGTACTTGGTCGAATGTAGCTGGACGATGGTGTCGTGGAGCTCGGTCGAGAAGAGCGGGATGCGCGGGTTCTGATAGGCACCGGTGGCCACCACGACGTTTTCGACATCGAGATGCTCATCGCCCGCGGTCACCACAAATCCGTCCCCGCTCCCGGTTAGCCGGTCCACCTTGGCCCCGGTTCGAATCGGAAGCGCGAACCTCTCGGCGTACGCCTCGAAGTAATCCGCGGTCTCATCCTTGCTGGGGTAGGCACCTCGAGGGCCGGGAAAGGGCATGCCAGGCAGTCCGCTGTATGCAGCGGGAGTGAATAGCCGGAGGGAGTCCCACCTGTTGCGCCAGACGTCTCCTGTCCGGGTGTTCTGATCCAGGATCAGAAAGGGCAGGCCATTGCGGTGCAGGTGATACCCGACGGCCAGACCCGCCTGCCCGCCGCCGATGACGACTGTTTCGATGTGATCGCTCATCTCGGTCTCGAGACCAAGGTATGGGAATCGGCGATCGTCGCCTATCGGGAGTTCTCCCAGGTGGTGAGACCGTGCTGCATGGCGAACAGGGTGGCCCCGGCCCGAGTCGATACGCCCATCTTGCGATAGGCGCTTTGAATGTGAAAATCGACGGTCTTGTGCGAGATCTCGAGGGCCCGAGCGATCTGCTTGGTCTGTAGGCCGCGTGCGAGGAGCCTGACCACCTGGATCTCGCGCTCCGTCAAACCCGAGGGCCACATCACTGAAGGAGCGCGATGTCCGCCGCCCTCCAGCACGGCGGCGACCGCTTCCGCGTCGAGACGACCCTCTTTGGCCTCTCCAGCGAGTACCTCGGCCGCTGTGCCTGGGGAAAGGGCGGGGCGGTGTGGTCGTGGCTCGGTCATGGCGTGATAGGCGTCGGCAACAGCAAGGAGACGGGCCGGTCGCTGCAACGACGACGCCCCGGCACCACGGTGGTAACCCGTCCCATCGACACGCTCGTGATGAAAACCGGCAGCCGGGACGAGTACTGAGAGGAAAGGGGACTGGGTCAGTATTCGCTCGGTTTGGTAGGCGTGCAGCCGTATTCGCTCCCAGTCGTCCAGTGTCAAGGATTCTTTCTTGCTCCAGATGCGAACCGGGACCGCGGCGCGTCCCAGGTCGTGCACGAGCGCCGCCCGATGAACCATCGAGGTGTCCGATGAGTCGAACGAGAGCACCCGGGCTGCGGCCAGGCACGTTGACGCCACTCCAGAGGAGTGCCCGACGAACTCGGGAATGGCCATATCGGTGAAGTGACCCATCGCCGCCAGCGCTCGGTCGATCGCCTCTCCTTCGAGCATCAGCCAGGGTTTGGGCTCGGAGCCGAGTGTCAGGTCCCAGAGTGGGACTTCTGATTCGAGGTCGAGGATCTCGGCCGCGTCCTGTGTGAGAGTCCTGGCGACTTTCGGGTCGAACGCGTGGGCGGCTCGCTGGTTGATCACATCGGTAACGAACTCGGGGTCTCCCAACATGAGTTGGAATGCGGCGTCCCGAGCGACATGGGCAATCCGTACTCCCATTGGGATCTCCTCTCCGGCGACTCCACCGGGAAATCCAATGCCATCCCAGCGTGCCGACTCAAAAGCGACGAGGTTGGAGACCGAAGGGCCGAGGCCCAACTCGTCGGTCAACATGCGGGCCACCTCGCAGGTGGCATCGACTACCCCAGGAAATCCGATCGCCAGCTCTGGCAGGCGGCGAGTGAGACGCCAGGCACGGATATGAGCAGGTGCGGTTGGCGGTGCCACGGCCCGCATCATTCCCCTGGCCATCTCCGCCCGGCTACCAAACCGGAAAGGAGTGCCGTAGGTGGTAAGCGAGTCGTCGTCGGCAAACACGTCCCAGCCCACGTCGGCTGGGGCATTGCAGCCAACGTAGAAGAGGAGGCTGAGGAAGTACGCCTGTGACGTGGTTTCCCGGTCGACGTCGAGACGATCGCACAGGCGCGCTGCGATCACGGAGCTTCGTAAACCGTGCTCCAGTGGAAACCCCACAGCCAGATCGGTCGCCATCGAGATCGCAGCGATGATCTCTGAGGTGCGAACCCGGCTCGAGTCTGGAATGGCGGTATCCGCCATCGGACGACCCTACGTGGGAGCTGGAGTCAGAAGGGCTCTCACATCCCCAATTCATCCATACGGGTCTGCGAGACCGCTTCGGCGGCTTCGATCTGGCACGCCGATGACTTGATGGCGTCGAGGAACGGACCTCTTTCGAGGACCAACAGATCCAGGTCGCCCACTGCCTCGACGGTGGCCGTCCGGGGGATGTCCCGCAACAGGGCAATCTCCCCGAAGAAATCGCCACTTCCCAATGTCGCGACATCCATTCCGTCACGCACCACCCGGGCCGTCCCCCGCTCGACGAAATAGAAGTGCTCCCCCGGCTCCCCCTGCACACAGATAGCGGAGCCAGGGCCGACCGATTCTTCATCGATAGTCAATGCCAGGCGCTCCAACTCGGCCGGGCCTAATGCGGCGAACATGGGCGTCGACCTCAACAGGTGGAGGTGCTCGATCGGGACTATGACCCCGACATCCGCCTCCTGGAGCGCCCCGCGGTTGACCAGGACAACAAAGATGATGAGCACACTGGCGACGACCAGCGTCCACCCGACGCCCAACCAGCCGATGAGGACCGCCCCCGCTACCGAGCCGAGCGCCTCGGCGGCGGTGGAAGCTCCTTCCACGACTCCAAACGCCCTGGAGAGACCTCCGAGCGGGATGACCCGTTGCAGCATGATCCGACCGGACACATCGACGAAGGTCCAGCCGGCGCCCATGACTGCCAGAGCGACAAGGGCGACCGTCTGCGATCCAAAGATCGGGATGAAAGACACGGAGATGGCGATGAGTAGCAGTCCACGCCGCATCGAGGGTGCGAGGTGCCTCCTCCCGATCAGAACGATCGCCAGGACCGAGCCTGCCGCGGCTCCGATACCGATAGCGGCATTGAGCCAGGCAGCCCCGGAATCTTCCGTGGCGAACACCTCGAAGGCGAGGACGATGGTGGCGACCTCCAGAACACCGGCCAGAAAGAAGACGCTGGTCGAGGAGAGGAGGATGACCCTGGGGCGGGGGCCGCGGAAGGAGCCGAACCCCTCCAATGTCATCTGAATCGCGCTCTGGCCGGTGCCACGGTCGGCCGCCGTGGTGGTCTGGACACTCCAGACCAAGATCGTGCCGAGGAGGAGAAGGGCTGATGTGATGACGAAGGTGGTGCCGATCCCCCAGGCAGCGGCGGTGACGCCGGCCAGAAGCGGCCCGGCGATCCAGCCCAGGTTTTCGATTGTTCCGCCGGCGACATACCCCGCCGTCAGTTGCTCGGTGCTCCGGGCGAGGGCGGGGAGGAGGGACTCGTGAAACGGTCGCA
>JBEVJN010000026.1:0-30739 GCA_040510135.1 Acidimicrobiia bacterium
AGTCGGGCCGTTTGCCGAGCTGACTGGAGACTGGGCGGATCTGTTCCCGTTCGTGATGGCCCTGATCGCCTGGATCGCAGTCGAGGTCTCCGCCCGCTCGATGCTGGTGGTGGGCAAGCGTGAGCTTTCCCGCAGCTACCTGGCGCGGTCTCTCATCCACGATCTCAACGTCTTTCTCGGTCTCGCCCTCACCGGCGCCCTCTTTGGGGAGCTCCTTCCTGAGATCGGCTGGTGGGCCTTTCCGATTGCCCTTTTCCCTTATTCCTTCGCCCACCTCGCCTTCAAGCGTTTCCAGGAGACCAAGATCACCTATAAGCAAACGATCCGGGCACTCGCTCGTATCCCCGAGGTCTCCGGGCTGGGGGTCGATGGTCATGCCGACCGGACCACCGAGCTGGCCTCGGCGATCGCCAAAGAGATCGGGCTGGGACCGGTCCAGGTGGAAGACGTGGAATACGCCGGGCTGATGCACGACATCGGACGGGTCAGCCTCAACGAGCCCCAGATCCTGCGGATGGGTTACAGCGACAACGACATCGCACGCTGGAGCTCGGAGATCATCGCCGAGTCGCCCTATCTGAGCCGGGTGGCGACTCATGTCCGTCATCAGTACGAGCCCTACCGGAAACCCGGCGAGCAGACCGACCCCGACGTCTCCATCGTGTCGCGGATCATCAAGGTGGCCGCTGCCTACGACTGGCAGGTCCATCTCGAGCGTCTCTCCCCGCTCCAGGCGCTCGAGATCCTCCACACCGGTGCGGCTTATGACTACGACCCCGAGGTGGTCGCATCTCTGCGCCGGTTGCTCGAGAGCCGTGGAGTCCTCAGCCCGGTTCGGGCCTGATCGGCCTATGTCTTGCTGGCCGACCCGGGCTGGGCGTGAGCGCCACGCTTGAAGTAGCGGCGGGGACGGCGCAACTCGTTTTCCAGGAAGCGCCCGAGCCCGACCGCCAGAAAGACGTCACCCAGGCTGATCACCTGGCCGAGCCCACCGATCCGGAGCGGGATGACATCCGCCAAAGCAGTGAGACGCGACCCGGAATCGAGGAGGACATGTTTGAACGAACCGGACAGATCAGGCACGGTGACCGTGAATCCACTGGCGACCTCGGCGGCCTCTGCCATCACCGGCATCCCGCCGTTGACGGCGATGACGGTGAAGTTCATCAAAACACCGAGACCCGCGAGCCACATCCCGGGGCGGTTTCTGTTGAGAAGCACGAGGGTCATGAGCAGCCCGTAGGAGACGAGCACCATGGCCAATCCGAGACCTTCGGCCCAGTTGGAGTCCGGAAGCCAGACCGTCGCCACCTGCAGCCCGAGGGCAATCAGCAACAGCCACCAAGCACGAAGCTCGATGTCGCCCAGGTTGGTGAGACGGCCCCCGCGGATAACCGCCATGGCCAAGGCGATGAACAAGACAATGGCCAGCCATAGCATGTCCCCCGACGGTAATACCCGGTGTCAAGTCAGACGAAGGCGGAGAATTGGTGGAGTACGAAGTGGGGAAGGGCCGGGCAACGATCACATTGGCTGATCCTGCCCGTCGCAATCCGCTGTCTGTAGAGACCATGGAAGGTCTCGTGTCGGCAACCCGAGGAGCGGTCGAGGATCCGTCAGTCCGCGTCCTGGTATTCACCGGCGCGGGTGACCAGGCATTCTCGGCAGGCGGGGACCTGTCCGGCTCGTTCGTCGACGATCCTGTGGGTCTGCACAGGGCCAGAGGAGCGCTTGCCGAACTCTTCCGGCTCATGCTCAGAGGCGGGAAACCGACGGTGGCCCGGGTCAACGGGCATGCGTTGGCGGGGGGCTTCGGGCTTGCCATCGCGTGCGACATCACTGTTTGCGTCGACGACGCCAGGCTGGGTGTCCCCGAGATCGGGCTCGGGCTGTGGCCGATGATGATCTCGGCGCTTCTGGCGCGCGTTATGCCACGAAAATCCGCCATCGAGTTGATGCTCACCGGTCGGGTGATCGACCCCCACGAGGCACAGCGTCTCGGAGCAGTCTCCCGGGTGGTGTCCCGCGCCGACCTCGATCGGGTCGTCGACGAGATAGTCGAGGCGTTGAAGGCAAAGAGCCCGGCAACGCTCATGATTGGCCGGGACTCCTTCTACGGCACGGCCGATCTCGATTTCGATTCCGCCCTCGACCGTCTGCAGACCGGGCTGACGGCGGTCGCGCTGAGCGAGGATGCCACAGAGGGGGTCGCCGCCTTTCTCGAGAAGCGGGAGCCTCGTTGGAACGTCGCTCCGTCGTCTGAGCCGTCGGAGGAGTTCAAGTGAGGCGAATTGTCCAGATCATCGGCTGGACCCTCATCTGGAGCGGGATCTTCATCTTCGGCTACCTGGGCTGGCAGCTGTACGGGACCGATGTCGTCAACGCCCAGGTCCAGGCGGAGGCGATGTCGACTCTCGAACGACGCATGGCCAACGCCGGTACCCCGGTGGTCGAGGAAGTCGAGGAAGTCCAGGAGGTCGAGGAGCAAGGCGTAGTCGTCGAGCATGTCCTCGAAGACGTTCCGGGCGAAGGCGTCGGGTTCGCCATGTTACGGGTCCCCAAAGTCGGGTTGGAGGCAGTTGTCTTCGAAGGTGTAACCACCCCGACCCTGGCCTACGGCCCTGGTCACATGCCCGGAACTCCGCTTCCCGGACAGCCCGGAAACGCAGTCATTTCCGGCCATCGGACCACCCACGGTCGACCGTTCCACGACTTGGACCAGTTGGTCGTCGGTGACCTCGTCGAGGTAGAGACTGCTATTGGAACCCATGTCTACGAGGTTCGGGAGTCGTTCATCGTGGCCCCGACCGACGTCTGGGTGACGGACAGCAAGTCAGGGGCGTGGCTGACCCTCACCACCTGCAATCCAAAGTATTCGGCGCGAGAGCGGCTGATCGTCACGGCCGAGCTGGTGTCGGGGCCCAACGTCGAGTACGTGCAGCATCTCCATGACCTGGCCGTGTCACCGGCCTAGACGCCGGCGGTGAGCTCCTCGAGCCTCTCCGGTGTCAGGATGCCGTTGAAGACCTCGGTCACCGCGCCATCCGCGTCGAGGAAATAGGTGACCGGAAGCCCGAAATTGTGATACGCCGCTTCGAAGGCGTCGTCACCGTAGGCCAGGGTATAACCCGGGTCGATCTCTGCGCCGAAGGTTCTCGCTTCCCCCAGCGGGTCCTCGACGGCGACGCCCACCACCGCGATTTCGGGATTCTCCCCGGCAAAGTCAGAGAGAGCCGGCATCTCCTTCCGGCACGGGGCACACCAGGAGGCCCAGAGATTGATGATGAGGGGCCTCCCGTCCTCCAGGATGTGATCGGAGAGGGAGAAGCTGCCGCCCCCGTCGAGGAGGTCGACGGTGAAGTCAGGCGCCGGTTCGCCGACCTGCGCGATCGCGCCGCGGTCGCCAACGGCCCAGGCCACCGCGAGCCCCAGGACGACGACGCCGACGAACACACCGGTGAGCACGAAGCCCCGCCCCTGGAGGGGGCCCTCCGGATCTTCAGGCAGAGGCCATCTTCCTCAACACGTAGTGGAGGATGCCACCACTGCGCAGGTAATCCACCTCGATCGGGGTGTCGACCCGGGCGACTGCCTCGAATTCGGTCACCGATTCGTCACCTGCCGTGGCGGTCACCTTCACCATCTGCCGGGGCTGGAGGGAATCGTCGATAGCGACGTCATAAGTCTCTGTCCCGTCCAGCCCGAGCGAAGAAGCATCTTGGCCGTCGAGAAAAGTCAGCGGCAGCACCCCCATCATCACGAGATTGGAACGGTGGATTCGCTCGAAGGATCTGGCGATCACAGCTCGCACGCCGAGGAGAAAGGTGCCCTTGGCCGCCCAGTCCCGGGACGACCCCATCCCGTAGTCGCTCCCGGCGATCACGATCAGGGGCACACCGGCTGCCTGGTAGTGCATCGCGGCGTCGTAGATGGATTTGACCTCGCCGTCGAGGAAATCGGTGGTCCACCCACCTTCGCTGCCGGGAGCGAGGTCGTTCCTGACCCTGATGTTGGCGAAGGTGCCCCTGGTCATGACCCGGTCGTTGCCACGCCGCGACCCGTACGAGTTGAACATCGCCGGCTGGACGCCGCTGGCGATCAGGAATTGGCCCGCGGGTGTCGTCGGTGAGATCGTTCCCGCCGGGCTGATGTGATCGGTGGTGACCGAATCGCCGAGTTTGGCGAGCACCCGGGCTCCGGTGACCGGCGCGATCGGGGCTACGTCGGGTCCCAGGCCGACGAAGAAAGGAGGCTCCTGGATGTAGGTGGAATCCTCGTCCCATCGATAGAGATCGGATTCGGGGGTGCTGATGGCGCGCCACTCGTCGGATCCGGTGAACACTTCCGAATACCTCGAGACGAATTGGCCCTGGTTGACATGAGCGGCGACGAGAGCGGAGACCTCCTCCTGATCGGGCCAGATATCTCGCAGGAACACGTCTTTTCCATCTCGATCCTGGCCCAGCGGCTCGTTGATCGGATCCCAGTCGACAGTGCCTGCAAGCGCGTAGGCCACGACGAGGGGCGGGGAGGCGAGATAGTTGGCTCTGGCGTCGGGCGAGATTCGACCTTCGAAATTGCGGTTCCCGGAGAGGACAGAGACTGCGACGAGCCCGCGCTCGTTGACCGCGCGCGAGATCGGTTCGGGCAACGGTCCCGAGTTCCCGATGCAGGTGGTGCATCCATAGCCCACGATATGAAAGCCGAGGTATTCCAGATCCTCGAGCAGACCGGCGCTGGTGAGATACTCGGTGACGACCTTCGAGCCCGGAGCCAACGAGGACTTGACCCAGGGTTTGCGCTCCAATCCGAGCTCACGAGCCCTCCGTGCCACCAGCCCGGCACCGATCATCACGTCCGGATTCGAGGTGTTCGTGCACGAGGTGATCGCCGCGATGACGACATCGCCGTCGGTGAGCAGGAAACGCTCCCCGTCGACCTCGACCTCTACTCCCGTCTTCGCCTTGAGCGAGCCTGCTTCGACTGCCCGCCCGCCCTCGTCCTCCCAGCTGACGACGGTAGAGGCAGATGATCCCCCGTTCTTGCCGAAGAGATTGGTGAGATCCGATCGCCACTGCGTCGCCATCGCCGAAAGGGCGATGCGATCCTGGGGTCGTCTCGGGCCTGCCAGTGAAGGCTCGACCGTAGACATGTCCAACTCGAGCGACGACGAGTAGTTGATGAGCCGGTTGTCGTCCCGCCATATGCCCTGCGTCTTGCAGTACTGCTCGACGGTGTCTATCAACTTGTCGCCACGGCCGGTGAGGCGGAGATACTCCAGGGTCCGGTCGTCGACCGGGAAGAATCCGATCGTGGCGCCGTACTCGGGTGCCATGTTGGCGATAGTCGCCCGGTTGGCGACCGGCATGTCGGTCAGCCCCGGACCGTGAAACTCGACGAACTTGTCCACCACACCGTGCTCGCGAAGCATCTCGGTGACCCTCAGGACCAGGTCGGTGGCGGTTGTCCCTTCGCTGAGACGACCGGTGAGCCTGAATCCGACCACTTCCGGGAGCAGCATGTAGATCGGCTGGCCCACCATCGCCGCTTCGGCCTCGATGCCACCGACTCCCCAGCCCACCACGCCGAGGCCGTTGATCATCGTGGTGTGGCTGTCGGTGCCCACCAGGCTGTCGGGGTAGAGCCACCGCCCGTCGTCCCAGACCACCTTGGCCAGGTACTCCAGGTTCACCTGATGGACTATGCCCGTCGCAGGCGGGACGACCCTGAAGTTGGCGAAGGCGGACTGGCCCCACTTGAGAAACTCGTATCGCTCCTGGTTGCGCTCGAACTCCTTGCGCGAGTTGATCATCAGGGCGTCGGGTCGGGCGAAGGCATCGACCTGGACCGAATGGTCGACCACCAGGTCGACGGGGATCAGGGGGTTGACCTTCTGTGCCGAGCCCTCATCGCCGGTCATTGAGACGATGGCAGACCTCATCGCGGCGAGATCGACCACGGTGGGGACCCCGGTGAAGTCTTGGAGGACGACCCTCCCCGGCACGAATGGAATCTCGGCGCCGCCGACACGGGCCGCGTCGTAGGCCGCGATGGTGGTCACGTCACTGGCGGTGACAGAGCTTCCATCGAGATGGCGCAGGGCCGATTCCAGGATGACCTTTATCGAATATGGGAGGTTCTCAACGCCTTCGATCGAGTCGAGGCGAGCTATTTCCCGGGACCCGAGCGGGGTGTCGAGCGTGGCGCGGGACCCGAATGGATCGGTGAACATGAGCCAAGGTTACCGACAGGGCGAAGTGTGCAATCTCCGACGAAACCGAAAGGCAGAGGCGTATTTCGTGGAACGTAAAACGTAGGACGTAAAACGCCTACCCGATGGTCACCGGGACCTTGGTCACGCAATCATCCTCGAGAACGGTGTGGGGGATGATCACCGGATTGCAGTCGTAGGAAAGGGCGCCGAACATTCCGGCGACGATGCCCCTGTCAAGTGAGCAGATGACCTCGGGGTGGCTCGTGGCAGCCTCGCCGAACGGGCAATGGGTCGTGAGCAGCCGCTGGCCCTGAACATCAGGATCGACCGAGAACCCGAGGCCGGTCATCGCGCTGGCGACGGCCTGGACCGCCCCGTCGTAGCCGGGCTCATCGGGGACGCCGATCTCGGCGGCCAGCTCGGCGCCGTAGGCACGCCCCACCGATTCGGCAACCTCCCCGACGTTCTCGGGTGCTACCTGGTCGAGGACCCTGATCAACATCTCCACGAGCATCTCGAACCGCCGTGGGGCGAAATGGACCGAGACCTCCTTGGTGGTCGCCTCGTAGCACTTGGCCGGGCGACCGGCCCCGGGCCCGCCCTTGCCGGATGGACGACGATGGCTGACCTTCAAATAACCATCGTCGGCCAGGCGGTCGAGATGGTGACGGGCAACATTCGGGTGGATGCCGAACAGTTCGGCAACGGCGGAAGTGGTCAGCGGCTCGGCCGATTCCCTGACCGCGACATAGATGGCCCGACGGGTGGGATCACCCAAGGCTGCAGTCAGGTCGGAGATCCTCGATTCGAGGGTCTTGGTGTCCATGAGGGGTACCAACCGGCCAAAACTATAGTGACCAGGGCCTTCTAACCACTGCCGGCGTAGGGGAAATCGATGCCTTCCAACGACGAGATCTTCGAAGCGGTCGCGTCCATCGAATCCCCCTTCCTGGTCGGTAGGAGCCTGGGAAGCCTCGGTCTTGTCAAGTCGGTCGAGAAGAAGATGGCGGGCCGGGTGAAGGTCGACCTACTCCTCCCCACCGCCAATCCACCCGACGCACTGAACGACCGTCTCCAACAGGCGCTGGAGCCCTATGGTCGTGGAGCGGACGTGACCGTGGAGGTCATGACCGAGCAGATGGCGATCGAGTGGATCGGCAAATTACGCGCAGAGTCCGGGCCCGGGCTCGGCGAGCCCGGCTCCTCGGCGAGAGTGCTGGCGATTTCCTCCGGCAAGGGGGGAGTGGGCAAGTCGTCCGTCAGCTCGAACCTTGCGGTTTCGTTGCGGCGCGGCGGGAACCGCGTGGGAATCGTGGACGGCGACATCTGGGGCTTCTCCATCCCCCGCATGCTCGGTGTGACCCAGCCACCCCTCCTGGTGGGCGAGGCGATCGTGCCTCCCACTGCACATGGGGTGAAAGTGATGTCGATGGATTATTTCGTGGGTGACGACAAGGCTGTGATCTGGCGGGGACCGATGCTGCACAAGGCGATCGAGCAGTTCCTCAAGGACGTCTTTTGGGACACCCTCGATTTCTTGATCGTCGACATGCCGCCCGGCACCGGTGACATCGCCATCTCGATGTCTCAGTTCCTCCCCCGGGCTCAGGTCCTCCTCGTCACCACCCCTCAGCCCACCGCACAGAGAGTGGCGCGGCGGGCCGCCTTGATGGCGGCGGAGGTCGACCAGCAGGTGATCGGAGTGGTGGAGAACATGTCCTGGTTCACCGGGGACGATGGCAAGCGCTATGAGCTGTTTGGAGCTGGAGGCGGTGCCTCACTGGCCGACGAGCTGGGGGTGGACCTGATGGCTCGAGTCCCTCTGCTGCCGGCAATGGGACGAGGGGCCGACGAGGGCCATCCGGTCTCGATCGCCGCCCCCGGGTCCGAGGCAGCAGAGGCCTTCGACCACCTGGCCAAGGCGGTCGTGGACAAGCGGCCCCGCATCAGGACCAATCCGGCTCTCGTGATCAATTGAGATCCCGCGACCGAAGCCGGCGTTTTGCAGTAGGTGTGGCGGGTTGGGTATTCGGCCTGGCTTCGACAGTGCTCATGGTCGGGCTATGGGGGCGCGCGGTCGTCGTCGACACCAATGAGCTGGCCGACACTCTCAGCCCGCTGGCGGCAGGCGACATGGTCTCCGATCGCCTGGCCACCTGGCTGGAGGCCGAGCTCGTCGAAGCGGGGGTCGACGGTGTGGGCGCCACGGTGGCGGCGAACCAGGTGCTGGCCCATCCTTCGGTCGGGCCGGTCCTCGAAGAGCTCGTCGCCGAAGGTGTGGAGGCGGCCGCGTCGGCCGACCCAACCGGGGCATCGGTCGATGTGGCCGCCATCCTGCTCCCGGCGTCGGGCCAAATCACCGCGGGCTTGAACGAGGCCGGCGTGCCGGTGAGCAGCGAACAAGTCGAAGCCGCCCTGACCCAGCTGGACCCGCTCGTCGTCCGCGACCCCTCCGACCGCCCCTTTGTCGGCGCCTCCTCGCCGCTGGCGGCGAATCTTGGTACAGCCGCCATGCTGGGTGCGCTGCTCATGCTGTTCTCGGGAACGTCCTATGTCGCCATGTCGAGGGATCGGATGCGAGCATTCGGAGCGTTGCTCACCCGTTTCGCCCTCGGCGCGCTCTCCTTTGCCGTGCTGCTGCGGCTCGGCTCCTGGCTGGTCGACCCGGAAGGTGGTAGGGCGCCGTTCCGGGAGAGTTTCGCCCTTCTGGCAGACTCGAAATGGCTGGTGCCGCTGACCATTGGCCTCGTCGCGATGGCCGCAGCGCTCGTCGCGCGCATGTTCCGTCGGCGGATCAGACCGGCGGCAGTGTCCCGCTCAGAAGACGGGCGGCCCATACGCCAAGAAGCATGATCCCGGTGACGATGAGGGCGGCGTTCACCCAGCGCGTCGGGAGGGGCTCCACGCGGCCCGAGCGCCGCAACAGGAACCAGGCCCATCCCGCAACGGACAGCAGCGCGATCAACGGCACCAGCGGGTGGTAGGTGAGGGCGGTAGAGATATCGCCCCGGACCAGGTAGGAGGCCGCCCGGGTCATGCCACAGCCCGGGCAGGCCATCCCGGTGAGCAGGGCGAAGGGGCAGACCGTCACACCGTCGTCTGCCGGCCTGATGGCGGCAAGGAGCCCTATCACCGCCAGAGGGGCGGCGATAGTAAATCGGTCTCGCCACGCCTGGGTCAACGGAACATGTCCTCCCGCCAGAACTCCTCGGACCAGGGGACAAACGCCAGCCCGGCAATGATCCCGAAGATCAGCGCGAGGATCCCGAGCCCGAGAAGCACCGTGGCGATGATCCCGATTATCCGTGCTGCGGTGGCCGTGCCCTCGTTCTGTGGGTTGCGGCGCCCGGTCTTGATCCCCTCCAGCTCGTTGTTGGCCATGATCCAGGCCACGATTCCGAGCACCTGGCAGCAGACCAGGCCGACGATGCCAAGGACGAGGGCGGTGGAGGCCTGACTGGCCTCAGGGTATGCGGTCGACTCTTGTGGGAAGCTCATTCCCCGAGCCTATCTGTTCAGGCGATCGAGGGTTCGATAGAGGATCGATGCCGGTGTGAGGAACCAGGGATTGCCCCGGTAGTAGAAGCGGGTCGGATGGGGAACCTTGGTGAAGACGCTGGGCCGCTCCTCGCCGAGAAGCATCCCGGCCAGCTCGTGACCCATCAGCGTGGACAAGCCGACCCCATGCCCGGCATAACCCAAGGCATACCACGCCCCGTCGACCTGGCCGATGTGGGGGATGAGGTCAAAGGGCACTGCGAGCTTCCCGCCCCACACGTGCGTCAGCGGCACCCCTTCGAGCTGAGGGAAGTATCCGACCAATTGACTCTGGAGTGAGGCGGCGGACTCTGCGAGGTCGAGACCGGTGTGGAGGTTGCGTCTCCCCCCGATGAGGACCCGACCGTCGGGCGTGCGGCGCATGTAGTTGAGCAGGCGCTTTTTGGTGTACGTCATCGCCCCACCCGGGAAGATCTCAGCGGCACGATCGGGGATCGCCTCGGTGACGATGATGTAAGACCCGACGGGGACGATCCGTCGGGCGAGCTCGCCCGAGGGCCGATCGGTCGTGTAGCCGTTGGTGGCGAGGACGATATCGCCGGCCTTCACCGGCCCCCTCGAGGTCGCCACCCGGAATCCGGAGCCCTCCTTGTCGAAGGAAATGGCCTCGCAATTGGCCACGAGGACCGCTCCGGCCGCGGCGACTCGGGAGGCAAGTCCGAACACGAACCGGGCGGGCTGGATCCCGAATCCCTCCGGCTCGAAAATGGCGGTCGTGAACGGCCCGCCCCCGATCACCTCGCCCACCCGACCCGGGCCGAGCACTTCCCAGTCGACTCCGACGTGCTCCCGGTACCAGGAGACGCTTTGCTCGAACCTGGCCTGGGCGTCAGGCCCTGTCCCGAGGGCAGCCATGCCGCCTCGCATCATCATCGCATCGATCGACTCGCTGGTGGCCAGATCGGAGACGATGTCGACGGAGCGGACGGTGGCGTGCCACATCTCTTTCCCGAGCTCGGGGCCGTGTTGGTCGAAGATGACTTTGATGCCCGCCTTGATGTCAGGGGACACCATGCCGCCGTTGACACTCGACGCCCCCGAGGCGATCTCGCCGGAGTCGACCACCACCACCGACTTCCCGCCGCGGGAAAGACGCAACGCGGCGGTCAGCCCGGTGAGCCCGGACCCGACGATCAGCACGTCTGCCTCGCCGGGGAGATCGGATGTGATGTTCTCCGGCCTGGGGTGCTCCTCGACCCAGAAGGGAGACTGCTTCACATAGCCTCGAGGCCGACCCGGAAGAGAGAGGCCATCTCGGCCACCTGATCCGGGGTCATGATGAACGGGGGCGAGACCTGTAGCCCACCCCCTCCAACGGCGCGGGTCAGGACGCCGGCCTCCCGGCACGATACGGCGGCCCGGTAAGGAAGCGTCTCGTCGTCACCGACAGTCAGTTGAACCGCGGCCAGCGCGCCGACACCGCGCCGGACATGATCGACGACAGGGAGATCCTCGAGGGGGAGCAGGGCCTGGTACAGCTCGTCTTCGAGCTCGGCGGCACGGGCCAACAGCCCGTCGCGCTCCAGGATGTCCATCACGACGAGGCCGGCGACGCAGGCCGTGGTGTGGCCCGAGTATGTGTAGCCGTGGCGGAACATCAGACCAGGCGTCTCAAAGAACGGGGCAGCGACCTTCGCCGAGGCGATCACCCCGCCCAGGGGGGCGTACCCGCAGGTGACCCCTTTGGCGAATGTGATCAGATCGGGCTCGAGACCGTATCGGTTGGCGGCAAACCAGTCGCCGACCCGCCCGAACCCGGTGATCACCTCGTCCGACACGTAAAGCCCGCCGGCATTGCGAACCATGTCCTGGACTGCCCCGAAGTACGACTTCTCCACTGGACGGACTCCACCTGCGCCTATGACCGGCTCGACGAAGATGCCGGCGATCCGCTCCGCCCCGGCGTGGTCTATCGCCTTCTCCACCGCTTCAGCATCGTCGTGGGGGACGATCACGATGTCGGCGACGAGGTCTCCGCCGTATCCGGCGCGATTGGGCTCCATCCCGCCCAGCGAGGTGCCATAGGGATGCATGCCGTGATAGGCCCACTCCCTGGAGATGAACACGGTCCGCTCGGGCTGGCCGATGGCGTTGAAGTAGCGCCGGATCATCTTGGCTGCGGTGTCGACCGCGTCCGATCCGCCCGATCCGAAGAACACCTTCGAGCCAGGGTCCGGTGAGACCGAGGAGATGCGGTCGGCCAGGTCGATCGGGGGACGGGTCCCGTAGTCGATGAAGGCATGGAAGGCGGGCAGCTTGCGCATCTGCTCCGCCATGGCGTCGATGATCTCGGTGCGGCCGTAGCCGACATTCATGTACCAGAGGGAGGCGGCGGCATCGAGATATCGCCGGCCCGACTCGTCGTAGACGTAGATCCCTTCGCCGCGATCGATGATGAACGGCGCGTGCTGCACCTTGCTCATCTCCGCAAACGGGTGCCAGAAAGAAGACATGGGCGACGAGGGTAGCCGGGGCTTGGATCGTCCCGTCCTGGGTACTCTGCCGCGCCATGCCCGCCGACCTCGTCTTCGTCAACGGCCCCGTTTTCACCGCCGGGCCGTCAAGATCATTCACCCGTGCCCTCGCTGTCACCGGGGAGCGGATAAGCGCCGTAGGCGACGAAGCCACGGTCTCCGCATCGATTGGTCCGGGGACACGAGTGGTCGATCTCGCCGGCCGGATGCTCAGCCCCGGATTCCAGGACGCCCATTGCCATCCCGGCAGCAGCGGTCTCGACCTCCTCCGGTGCTCGTTCGAGGGTTGCGCCAGTGCAGAGGATGCCATCGGATATGTGGCCCGGTATGCGGCGGATCACCCGGAGAGGCAGTGGATCCTCGGTGGGGGCTGGCATCAGACCTGGTTTCCCCGGGGGTGCCCGCCAAAGGAGGCACTCGACGCCGTGGTCCCGGACCGACCCGTCCTGGTGTACAACGCCGACGGGCACGGGGCGTGGGCCAACTCGCTGGCGCTGTCCCTGGCCGGTATCGACGCCTCCACGCCCGACCCCGTGGACGGACGGATCGAGCGGAACCCGGACAATCGGCCGCAGGGGACCCTCCACGAGGGGGCGGTGGGCGCGGTGGAGTTGCTCATCCCGGAGAACACGGCAGAGGAGGTCCGCTCCGGGCTGTTGGCGGGCCAGGAGTACCTCCTCTCCAAGGGGATCACAGCCTGGCAGGACGCACACGTCGAGGAGGAGACTCACCTCGCCTACCGCTACCTGGCCGGATCCGGTGAGCTGATCGGGACCGCTGTCGGGGCGCTGTGGTGGCGCCGGGACCTGGGCCTCGAACAGATCGACGACATCGAGCAGATGCGGTCCGAGCCACTGGGCCGATACCTGCCCGTCACAGTGAAGCTATTGCTCGACGGAGTGGTGGAGAACTTCACCGCCTCGATGCTGGACAGCTACCTCGATGAGGCGGGCAACCCCACGGGCAACACCGGCATCGATTTCATCGAGCCAGGCCGGCTCCGTGAGATCGTCGTCGAGCTGGATCGCAGGGGCTTCTCATGTCACTTTCACGCCATCGGAGACGAGGCGGTGCGGAGCGGGCTTGACGCCGTGGAGGCGGCCCGCCTCAGCAACGGATGGATGGGGACCCGACACACCATCTGCCACATCCAGGTGGTCCATCCCGAAGACATCCCGCGATTTCGCCGCCTCGGGGTGGTCGCCAACGCACAGGCGCTTTGGGCCCAGCACGGCGAGGACCAGCGGGTGCTGACGATGCCGTACCTCGGTGCGGAGCGATCGCAATGGCAGTACCCGTTCGGGAGCCTTCTCCGAGCGGGCGCCACCCTGGCCATGGGTTCCGACTGGGGGGTATCCACCGCCGATGTCATGGCCCAGATCGACACTGCGGTGACCCGGTCGAATCACGACGAGCCCGACCTCGGCCCCTTCATTGGGGACGAGAGGATCACCTTCCTCGACGCCCTGTCGGGATTCACCGCGGGATCCGCCTACGTCAACCATCGTGAGGACGTCAGCGGCACGCTGGCCGTCGGTATGCTCGCCGACCTGGCGGTCATGGACCGCGATCCGATGGCGAGTGGGCACATCCAGGAAGCCTCGGTGGCGATGACGGTGGTTGGCGGACAGGTGGTGCACGAGGAGGTCTGATGGCGAACCCCGCGGTCGAGCTGGCAGGCGTCACCAAGCGATTCGGCGACGAGGTCGTGGCGGTGGACGGGCTCGACCTGACCATCGAAGACGGGGAGTTCTTCTCCCTGCTCGGGCCGTCCGGTTGCGGCAAGACGACCACGCTCCGGATGATCGCCGGATTCGAGTTTCCCACCGAGGGCAGCATCCGCATTCACGGGGCGGAGATGGGGTTGAAGCCTCCGAACCAACGCCCGGTCAACACCGTGTTTCAGTCTTATGCCCTCTTTCCCCACATGTCAGTGGCGGAGAACGTCGCCTTCGGGCTCAACATGAAGAAGGTCGACAAGTCTGAAGTGCAGCGACGGGTCAACCGGGTGCTCGACCAGGTCCAGTTGTCGAAGCGAGCCGACGCCCGGCCGAGTCACCTCTCCGGTGGCATGCAGCAGCGGGTGGCACTGGCACGGGCTTTGGTCAACGAGCCCGAGGTGCTGCTTCTCGACGAGCCGCTGGGAGCCCTGGACCTCAAATTGAGACAGGCGATGGAGGTCGAACTCAAGGATCTGCAAGGCAGGGTTGGCATCACCTTCATCTACGTCACTCACGACCAGGAAGAGGCCTTGACCATGTCCGATCGGATCGGAGTCATGAACGAGGGACGCCTACTCCAGATAGGTCGGTCTGAAGAGATCTACGAGCATCCGACTTCTCGGTTCGTCGCAGACTTCATCGGTGACATCAATCTCATCGACGTCACCATGAATGGTTCGGGTGCGGCCCGGCTCTCCAGCGGCGCCGAGATAGCACTGCCGGGAGAGGCCGACGCTTCGGAGGGGCGGGTCACCCTCGCCCTGCGACCGGAGCGGCTGGCGCTCTACGACCTCGACGAGGACATCCCCGGCGGTCACAACCGGGTCCGGGTTCGGGTGTCGAGGAGGCTCTACTTCGGCGACGTCCATTTCTACGACGTGGACGCCGGCATCGGAATCGACATCGAGGTCAAGGAGGAGAACCGGCCAGGCGTCGAGCTGTACGAGGTGGGGGAGGAGGCCTATCTGGTCTGGAGCCCCGAGGCGGCCAACCTGGTGACCTCCTGATGGCTGCCCCGACGGTCACCGAACCGGAGACCGCGGCGGAGGTCACTCCCGAGCTGGAGCGTGCTGCGGAGAGGGCCGAAGCGAGGAGGGGGTTTCTCATCTCCCTCCCATCGTTCGTGTATCTCATCCTCCTCTTCGTCATCCCCCTCGTCTTGGTCTTCGTCTATTCGTTCGCCACGAGGGACGCCACCGGACAGACGGTGCTCGAGGGCTGGAATCTCGACTCCTACCGTCGTCTGTTCTCCACCGATGTGCTGGCGATCTTCCTCAGGTCGATGGTCCTGGCAATTCTCACCACGCTGATCTGCCTGGTCATCTGTTATCCGTTCGCGTTCTACATCGCCACCAGAGGCACCCGGGTCCGGAACATCCTGCTCGTCTTGGTGATGATCCCCTTTTGGTCGAATTTCCTGGTCAGGACATATGCATGGAGGGTTCTGCTCGGCTCCGAAGGACCTCTTTCCCAGTTGAGCGAGCTGCTGGGTGGCGAGCCGTTCCGATTGCTCTTCACCAACGTCGCAGTCCTCATCGGGCTGGTTTACGGCTTCATGCCGTTCATGGTCCTTCCCCTCTATGCCGCGCTGGAGCGGATGGACTGGCGACTGGTGGAGGCGGCGCGGGACCTGTATGCCGATGGTTGGACCGCGTTCCGCAAGGTGACGCTCCCGCTGTCGATGCCCGGGGTGGTCGCCGGTTCGATCCTGGTCTTCATTCCCTCGCTCGGCGCATATGTGACTCCGGCGTTGCTCGGCGGGGCCAGGACGGTGTTGATGGGGGATTACATCGTCAGCCAGTTCCTCGCCGCCCGGAACTGGCCGTTTGGCTCCGCACTGTCCTTTGCTGTGATGTTCGTGATGCTGCTGGCGACGATCTTCTACTTCCGGGTCGGGGCGAGGACCCTGTGAACGAGGGAACGGCTCCCAGAGGCGTCGTCGACCGCCTGCTAGCCCTGAATGCCTGGGTGGTCTACATCTTCTTCTATGCCCCGATCCTCCTGTTGATCATCTTCTCCTTCAACGACAACAACAACGTCGGGATCTGGACCCAGCCCTCCCTTCGCTGGTACGGGGAGATGTTCCAGGACGAGAGGGTGATGGGAGCCCTGCGTAACTCACTGATCGTCGCTTTCTTCTCCACCATCATCTCCACGGTGCTCGGTACGATGCTTGCCATCGCCCTGGAGAGGTACCGGTTCCGGGGACGGGGGGCGCTCGACGGGGTCGCCTACCTGCCCATCATCATCCCCGACGTGACCATGGCGGTCATGCTCCTCGTCTTTTTCTTCCAGGCATTCGGGCTTCTCGGCGACCTCTTCGGCTTGCAGCTCCGGACCGGGTTACTCACAATCTCCCTGGCTCACATCGCCTTCTGCATCTCCTTCGTCGCCGTGGTGGTCCGTGCCCGTCTCTCCCAACTCGACAGTTCCCTCGAAGAGGCGGCTGCCGATCTCTACGCCAACCGCTGGCAGGCCTTTCGCAAGGTGACTTTGCCGTTGATCGCCCCGGGCGTCGCCGGAGGGGCGCTGCTCGCGCTCACTCTGTCCCTGGACGATGTCGTAGTGACCCAGTTCGTCTCTGGGGCCGGGTCGACCACGCTCCCGGTCTATGTGTTCGGCCTGGTGAGGAGGGGTGTGACCCCTTTGATCAATGCGGTGAGCACCGTGATGCTCGTGGCCTCAATGGTGCTGGTCGGCATCTCGTTGGGATTCCAGCGCGGCGCCGAAGCGCGGGGTCAAAGACTGGCGGATCCGGAAGCGCTCCTCGAGGAGATCACGGCCGATTGAGCCGATCCGGCCGACCCTCAATCGTCGGGACGCGGATAAGGTGTCGTGCACAAGGCGGAATCCCGGGAGGATCGATGCGACGTAGGGCGAGGCCTATCGCCTCATTCATGGTGTTTGCTCTGATGGTTGCGGCTTGCGGTGGCGACGAGGGCACCGAGCCCGACGCCACGACTGCCGAGAGCGGTGAATCACCGGAGGGGGTGACCGGCGCCGACTGCGCGCTCGACGAGGTCGACGGCGACCTCAACTTCTACAACTGGTCCGAGTACATGGACCCTGACATGGTCACCGCTTTCGAGGAGCAATACGAGGTCGACGTCATCGAGGACTTCTACGAGTCCAACGAGGCGCTGCTCGCCCAGATGCAGGCCGGAGCGGTCTATGACCTCATTGTGCCTTCGGACTACATGGTCGGCATCATGATCGAAAACGGGCTGCTCGCTCCGCTCAACACCACGGCGGTACCCAACCTGGAGAATCTCGAGGCCAGGTTCACCGAGCTCCCCTACGACCCGGGGCCGGAGTACTCGGCCGCCTATCAATATGGGACCACCGGTCTCGGGGTGAACAAGTCAGTGGTTGGGGAGGACTTCCCTCGCAGTTGGGCCTTGCTCTTCGATCCCGAGCTCACCGGGACCTTCCCGGGTGGAGTCTCGGTGTTGAACGACCCGAGGGAGGCGATGGGGGCGGCCCTGAAGTACCTCGGCTACTCGCTGAACGACACCGATCTCGAGCATCTCCAGGAAGCCGCGGACACCATCTCCGCCGCAAAGGACTCCATTGCCACGTTCGACTCCGATCAGTACGACGAAGCACTCGTCAGTGGCGAAGTGGCGGTGTCCCACGGTTACTCGGGCAACATGATCGTCGGAATCGGCGAGGCAGAGAACCCCGACGATTTCGAGTACGTCCTTCCCGACGAGGGGGCCACACTCTGGATCGACAACATGACCGTGCCGGCCAACGCGGAGCACCCGTGCACCGCCTTCACTTTCATGAACTACGTGCTCGACGCCGAGAACGGGGCGACGCTGACCAACTGGAACTATTACGGGACTCCCAACGAGGCGTCCTTCGACCTGGTCGAACCTGAGGTCATCGAGTTCTACGCGCCGACATTCGATGCCGAAGGTCTGGAGATCATCGAGGACACCGGGGAGTACGAGATCAACTTCACGGACTACCTGGCGATGGCCAAGGGCTGATCAACCCGTCTCTGGAGTGACGATCTCGACCCATGGGCCGAGATCGTCACCACCCCAGACCACTCTCGATCACGTCTCGCTCGGCACCGCGGCGGGTGGCGCCGGCGGGCGTCGCCTCTTCCACTGCCGGTAGATGGTGAACCCAATCAGAGCCGGCACGCCGAGCAGCAGGAGCAACATCGGCAGGGTGTAGATGGCGAAATGGATGCCCCAGTTCGCCACGGTCTGGAGACCTCCGACCAGACTCCGCAGTGCGTCGCGGGCCACCTCGACGGGCTCCCACGTGTCTTCCACGATGGGCACCACGGCAGGTGTGGGCATGAGACCGATGGTCAAGGTTGCCAGGTCGACGACGTCGTCGAGATAGTCGAGCTGTCCCTGGATCTGCTCGATCTGACCCCTCACGACTGCGATCTCGTTGTAGACCCGAAGCAGTTTGTCCGGGTCGGCCTCGGGCTGCTGTCTGACCTCGGTGAGCAAGGCGCGCAGCTCCACTTCCAGAGCCTCGAGGTTGGTCAGACGTGCCTCGAGGTCGATGAACTGATCGGTGACGTCCTGGGCGCCCTGAGATTCGGAGACCACCTTCTCCACTGATCCCTTGATCGCGGTCATGACTGCGGTCAGCTCGCTCGCCGGGATGCGGAGGGTGATGTTCGCCGACGGCTGGTCTTGTTCTCCCTCCACCGGGTGCACGATGGCGTCGGCGACGAACCCGCCGGCTGCCTCGCCTAGGGCAATGATCCGGTCCAGGGCAGCTCTCGTGTCGTCCGCCTCGAGCTGCAGCTGTGCCTGGCGGATCACCTTGCGGTCCTGCGCGATTTCGAGATCGACCGCGATCGCGCCATCGCCCTCGGCTGAGGGGGCGCCCTCCGCCCCCGCTGTCGTCACCGTATCGTCGCCGGAGGCGAACCGGCCTTGGTCGGCCAACTCCCCGACCGCTGTGGTGTCGGAGGCCCCCTCAACTCCGCTGCAGGCGGCAATGGCCAGCCCCATTGCCAGAATCAATGCCAGTCGTCTCATCGGCTTCTCCTCGTTCACGCCCCGTCGGGGCTTGCCGGTTGGACGAGAGCTACGGGGTGTCGGTTCCCCGGCGACGAAATTGAGGGCAGCGAGGAGGTACCGTTCTGGGGATGAACAGTGGGCCGCTCCGCGTGCTCGAGATCTATGGCGACCCTTCGGATTTCGGCCGTATCCACGGAACCGAGTGCAAGGAGATGGTCCGTGGCTACCTCGACGAGCGCCTCGGTCTCTCTGGTGACGCCAATTGGGCCGGCCGTTCCGCCGCGGCGGACACGGTCCTCGCCCTGGCGGAGCAGACGCTGCCGTACCACCGCGACTACTCGCCCACGCTGTACGAAGAGATGCAGGCCCTCGCAGCCGCGGCCGGGATCACGCCCGCCGAGGCGGTGGTGGTCGGAGGATTCACCGACCTCGTCGACCTGGTCCGGGCCTACGACGGGTGGGCGCCGATCGAGGACGATTGCACGGCAGTCATCGATCCGGTGAACGGCGTGTTTGCACAAACCTGGGACATGCACGCCACCGCCGGGGAGTACGTGCTGATGCTCAAGCTCGACCCATTGTCCGGTCCCGGGGCCGTCGTCCAGACCACGGCGGGGTGTCTCGGTCAGATCGGGATGAACGAGGCGGGGATCGGCATCGGCATCAACAACCTCACATCCATCGGAAAACCCGGGGTGACCTGGCCTTTCGTTGTTCGCAAGGTCTTGGAGCAGACCGACCTGGATTCGGCCATCGATGCTGTGACCGATGCCGATCTGGCCGGGGGTCACAACTACCTGATCATCGGCCCTGACGGCTCTGGGGCAAACATCGAGGCGATGCCAGGGACGATCGAAGTGACCCGCGTCACCGAGGTTCCGTACGTCCATACCAACCATTGCCTCGACACCGGCACCCGACTCGAGGAGGGAGACAGGACTCCCGAGCACGTGGCGGGCAGCGAAGAGAGATTGGAACGAGGGACGGAGCTCTCCCAGGACCTGGACCGCTTCTTCACCGACCAGTCGATAGCGCGCAGGGCCCAAGCACCCGGCGACGTCGCCACGTGTGGTGCGGTCGTCATCCGCCCCAAGGAGAAGAAGCTCGATTCGGTCTGGGGGATCCCCGGCGACAACCCATGGGAGTCGTTCCGTCTGTGAGCGAGGTGACGATCGTCAACCTCCAGACGGAAATGGCCGATGACCTGGAGCAAATCGAGCTGACCTGCTTCCCGATGGCCAACCCCGACGACCTGTTGTCCAAAGAGGACATCGTCGCCTACGCCGAGGTGTTCCCGGAGGGCTATTTCGTCGCGATGGCAGATGGCCGCCCCGTCGGCATGGGCGCCGGCATCTACCTGGACTTCGACTTCGATCAGCCCCGGCACACCATTGCCGGCATCACCGGCGAGCACCAATGCGCCAATCACGACCCGGCAGGCGCCTGGTACTACGGGACCGACATCACTGTCCTCCCCGAGTATCGGGGCCGGGGAATCGGCGGCATGTTGTACGAGCGGCGTAAAGGCCTGGTTATCCGGGACGGCAAGAGGGGCATCGTCGCCGGTGGCTCGTTGCCCGGTTACTTCCACCACAAGGGGACGATGCCGATCGACGAGTACGTGAGCCGTGTCGTTGCCGGAGAGCTTCACGATCCGACCCTGACCTTTCAACTCTCGCATGGATTTGAGGTTCGCGGCCTACTCGAGAACTATCTCGAGGACGAGGCTGACGACGGATGGGCCGCCCTCATCGTCTGGGAGAACAGATCCTGACGGCGGCCTACGATTGACGAATGACAGAAGGACCGCCCACGGATCCCGTTGCCGGCGACGATCCAAAGCCACCCTCGCTGCCTGAATCTCCCGCACCCGACCCGGCACCCCAACCCCCGGTCCGGCAACCAACTGTCCCGGAGCCGCCCGTGCCGTCTGCGGGACCGATCGAGCCGCGGCCACAGGCTCAGCCCCCGGCCAGGACCAGCGACCAACAGATGTGGCAGGTTCTGGCCCACGCGTCGGCCTTCGTCCAGGTCATCGGAGTCCCTTCACTAGTCGGTCCGCTGGTGGTCTGGCTGATCAAGCGCGATGATCCGGCGGTCGAGCCGCATGCCCGCACCGCCCTCAATTTCCAACTCTCGCTTCTGATCTATTTCATCGCTGGGGGAATCATCGGGGTCATCTTTGCGATCACGGTGATCGGGTTGGTGGTGGCGATCCCCATCTTCCTCTTCCTCTTGGTGCTGGTGGTCCTCGAGTTGGTCTTTGCGCTCATGGCGTCGTTGGCGGCCTCCCGCGGCGAGCTGTATGACTACCCGATGAGCATCGAGCTGATCAAAGCCTGATTGGGCCGACTTGGCCCGGAATATCTACGACTCTTCTTCTTGCTTCCGCTCCGCCATCCCGTTCAGGATCTCGAGCACGACGCGATTGGCCAGATAGGAGGTCTGCTCACCGGGCCCGTCATAGGGCGGTGAGACCTCGACGATGTCTGCTCCGAGCACGTTGAGATCGCGGGAGAGCCGCCGCACGGTGTCGAGGAGCTCACGTGAACCGAGCCCACCGGGCTCGGGGGTGCCCGTCCCCGGGGCAAGCCCGGGGTCGACCACGTCTATGTCGACACTGATGAAGACACCCTTGGCTCCACCCTCGAGCGAGTAGGCGACAGCCTCGTCGACCACGTCATTGAGACCCCGGTCGACGATTTCGTTCATCAGGAACGACCGCATCTTTTGCTCCCGCATCCACTGCATCACCTCGGGCTCGGGCCAATAGCCGCGCAACCCGATCTGCACGAAGCGGTGGCCGGGCACTGCCCCTGACTCGATCAGCCGCCGCATCGGGGTGCCATGCCCGTAGAGCGAGCCGTTCTGGGTGAACCCGGTGTCGGCGTGGGCGTCGAAATGAATCAGGGCGATCTCGCCGAACCCATGCACCCGTGCCACACCGAGTGCGTCGGGCCAGGTGATGGTGTGGTCGCCACCGAGGACGATGGGCACTTTGCCGGCCGCGGACACCTGCTCGACGGCGTCGGCGATTCTCCCGATCGAGATCTCGAGCTCGCCCGGTCGAACGTACACGTCACCCACATCCACCACGCCCAAGGTATCGAACGGGTCGAGCCCGGTGGGGAGATGGGGCCGGTAACCATCCATTGCCCCGTAGTCGGCATTTCGGATCGCCTGGGGCCCGAACCGAGCCCCGGGCCGGTAGGTGGTGCCCCAGTCGAAGGGAGCGCCGAGTATGACCACCGATCCATCTCCGAGATCGTCCATGGTGACTGCGGGGACACCGAGGAACGAGTTCCGCGAGGCGAATGAGATGTATTCCGAGGAGGCGAAAGGAATCTCGCCCTTTCGTTGTTCGTAGGGGGTGTACATCGGATCGTTACGCTAACTGCCAGACCCCTTCGGTGAGCCATGACGCCAGAACGCGTTCAACGCACCTATTACCTGCTCTTGCTTCTTCAAACGCTCGCCGCGTCCTTGATCTGGGGGATCAACACTTTGTTCCTGCTCGATGCGGGGCTCACCATCACCCAGGCGTTCATCGCCAATGCCGGATACACCGCGGGCATGGTGATCTTCGAGGTGCCCACAGGGGTGATCGCCGACACTTTTGGCAGGCGAACGTCATTCATGCTCGGTGCGGCCACTCTCCTTGTGACAACGGCCGCCTATCTGGGGCTCTGGTACCTGGCGGCGCCCATCGGATGGTGGATCCTGGTCTCGGTGTTGATCGGGCTTGGCTTCACTTTCTTCTCCGGCGCCACCGAGGCATGGTTGGTGGACGCTCTCCAGGCCACCGGTTTCGAGGGGGCGATCGAGACCGTCTTCGGCCGGGGCCAGATTGTCGGCGGGGCCGCGATGCTGTTGGGCACGGTGGGAGGCGGGTTCCTCGGTCAGGTCAATTTGGCAATTCCCTATGCCCTCCGCTCGCTACTCCTTCTCGCGGTGATCGGAGCAGCGTGGCTGTGGATGCACGATCTCGGGTATGAGCCCACCAAAGGGGTGGCGGTGGGACAACAGGTGCGCGGGATCCTGCGGGCGTCGATCAAGCATGGTTTCGGCAATCCCCCAATCCGGATGTTCATGTTCGGCGCCCCATTCGCCGCCGGGGTGATCATCTGGGCGTTCTACGCCTTCCAGCCCTACTTGCTGGAGTTGTTCGGCGATCCGAATGCCACCTATGTGGCCGGGATCGCCGCCGCGGTGTTCGCCGTCGCCCAGATGGCCGGCGGCGCCTCGGTGAAATTCGTGCGAGGTCTGGTCGCAACCAGGACCGCGGTCATCATCCTCGAGGTCGTTGTCGGCGCAATCGCGTTGGTGGGTGTGGGGCTGGCCGAGATGCTTCAGATCCCGGCCGGGTTCTGGGTGGCGATCGGGCTGCTCACTCTCCTCTCCCTGGTCGGCGCCGTCTCCAATCCCATGCAGCAGGCATACATGAATGCCTGCATTCCCTCTGAGCAACGGGCGACTGTGCTGTCGTTCAATTCATTGATGGGAAGTGCCGGTGGTGTGGTGGCCCAACCTGCGCTCGGGAGGGTGGCCGATGTGTTCTCGTTCGGGACCGCCTATGTGGTGGCCGGCGTGGTCTACGCCATCCGGTTGCCGTTCGTAGTGGCGGTGCGCAGGATGGGTCTGCGGGCCGACACCGAAACCCGCGTCGAGCCGACAATCGTGCCCTGACCTCTGGCATCATTGGGTCGTGGCCGAGCAGGAGAGCACTCAGACCGATCCGATGGGTCCCGCCATCGTCCGGGGGATCATCATCGGCATCCCGGTGGTCCTGGTCGGGATGACTATCGGGATCTGGCTGATCACACCACTGGACATCTCCGAATCGGCATTGACCGCGGTGCTTCCCGGGATCCTTCTCGGTGCCTTTGGTGGTGGCTTCGCCGGCATGGCGATGACGATGCGGGAGTGAGCTGAGTCAGCCCTCTTCTCTCAGCACGAACACCACGGTCTGCAGGTCGGTGAATTCGTCGATCCGCTGCCGGCCCCAGCCGGTTTCGGTACCGGCGGCGCCGCCGAAAGGCTGAAAGGTCTCCCAGAAGTCGGTCGAGTCGTTGACCACCACCGTTCCCGACCGGATCCGGTCGGCGTACCAGAACGCCTTGGTCAGGTCATTGGTGAAGACTGCCGCCTGGAGTCCGAGATGGGTCCGATTGGCCACTCCGACAGCCTCCTCGTCGTCTCTGGCGCTGAGGATGGGGAGCACCGGTCCGAACGACTCTTCCTGTGCCACCGCCGAAGACTCCGGGACTCGGTCGAGAATGGTCAGGTCGTAGTACAGGTCGGTGGGGAACCCTGATGCTCGCCCACCACCTATCAGCAACTCGGCGCCCTTGTCGACGGCGTCGGCGATGTGGCGGTCCATCTTGGCCGCAGTCGGCTCGTTGTTGAGCGGCCCCATGGTGGTTGCCTCGTCGAACGGGTCCCCGAGCCGCACGTTCTCTGCCGCCTTGAGGGACGCTTCGACGAACTCGTCGTGCACCTCGTCGACGACGATCACACGCTCGGTGGCGACGCAGACCTGGCCGGCGTTGTAATAGGCCCCGTAGACCGCCGCCTCCGCGGCCTTGGCCACGTCGGCATCCGCAGTGACCACGGTCGGGCCATTGCCCGACATCTCCATGATCGAGCGCTTGAGACCCATGACCGAGACGATCTTCTTGCCCGTGGCCGACGACCCGGTGAAGCCAACCGCGTCCACACCATCGTGGGTGACCAACTGGGTGCCGATGTCGCCCGCGCCCGGAATGACCTGGATGGCCCCCTTCGGGGCTCCAGCCTCGTCGAAGACCCTGGCCATCTCGAGAAGGGCCCAGGATGTGAACTCGGGTGGCTTGACGATTACCGCGTTGCCGGTGGCGAGACCCGGCCCCACGTACTCCATCGGGATCATCACCGGGAAATTCCATGGCGTGATCGCCACCCAGACGCCGACCGGGCGACGAACCGTGAACATGCGGCGGTGCCGGCTGGTGGTCGGGATCAACTCGCCTTTGAGGCGCTTGACGTCTTCGGCGGCAATCTGGAAATAGTCACCCGACTCGGCGATGTCGTCCTTCGCCTCAGCCTCGAATGGCTTCCCCTGCTCCATCGAGAGGATGCGTGCCACGTCATCGACCCTGGTCTGCCATAGGTCATAGATTCGAAGGCAGAGTTCGGCGCGCTCGAACGCGGTCCAGTGTCGCATCTCCTCTGCCGCGTCACGGGCCGCGGTCACTGCACGGTCGATGTCGGCAGTCGACGCCTTGGGCACGTTGTAGAGGTGGGCGCCGGTGGAGGGGGAGTAGACCTCGTAGTGGTCATTTCCGGTCCCCTCCGTCCACTCACCTGCAATGAAGAGTTGGAGATCGGTCGCCATGGACACAACGGTAATCCCGATCGAAGTCGGACTGAATGGCGGTTCAGTAGCATCGTTCCGAGAGGAGTGAAGAAATGAGCCTCCAGGGAGATCAGACCAGACAGTGGTACCAGCGGGCCCGCAAGGTCCTCGTCAACGGGGTGTCGAGCCAGTTCCGCTATTGGGGACCTGACGACACTCTCGTCATCGACCACGGCGAGGCGGGGCATCTCGTCGACATGGATGGCAAGCATTACATCGATTACCAGTGCGGATTCGGGCCGATCATCCTCGGTCACGGTGATCCGGATGTGTGGGCTGCGGTGGTCGAGACGGCAGGGCAGGCGACGAGCTTCGCCATGACCCAGCGTCGGGAGGTCGAGGCAGCCGAGAAGGTGATGGAGGCGCTGCAGTGGCCCGACGCGATGCGTTTCACCAACACCGGCACCGAGGCGACCATGCACGCCATCAGACTCGCCCGCGGGCTGACCGGACGCGACGTGGTGATCAAGTTCGAGGGCCAGTACCACGGCATGCACGATTACGTGCTCTTCTCCACTGCGGGGGTGCCGGTGGAAGGCCTCGGGTCACGCTTCCGCCCCATTGCCCTCCAGTCGAGCTCTGGGATACCGGAGGCCATCAGGTCACTGGTGCGAACCATGCCGTTCAACGACCTCGAGCTGGTCGAGCGGGCCTTCAAGGACGAGGGACAGCGGATCGCAGCCGTGATCGTCGAGCCAATGCTGGGCAACGCCTTTGGGATCATGCCGCTGCCCGGGTTTCTCGAAGGGCTGAGGAAGCTCTGTGACGACAATGACTCACTGCTGATCTTCGATGAGGTCAAGACCGGGTTTCGGGTGGCCTACGGCGGCGCCTGCGAGTGCTTCGGGGTGCGGCCGGACATCGGCACTTACGCCAAGTCGATGGGCAACGGCTATCCGGTGGCGGCCATCGCCATGACCGACAAGGTGGCGGATGGCTGGCGGTCCTCCGGGATCGCCCAGGCGGGGACCTATTCCGGCAATGGCATCGGCACTGCCGCTGCAGCGGCGACGATCGACAAGCTCGCCACCGGAGCGCCGCACGCGCGGATCGAGAAGGTCGGGCGGAACCTGATGGAGGGCATCGAGAAGGTGCTGGCCGACCGCGGGGTCGAGGGGAAGGCCACCGGCCACCCGGCGATGTTCTCGGTGTTCATCGGTGAGGGCGACCTCAACGAGTTCCGGGAGACGTCGCGGCACAACGGCCCGCTCTACGAGGAAGTCCTGTTCGCGATGATCCGGAGAGGCGTCATGCCCTGCCCGGACGCGTTGGAGCCTTGGTTCGTCTGCGCTGCCCACACCGATGAGGACGTCGCCAAGACACTCGAGGTGTTCGACGAGTCGCTGGCGGAGGCCCTCGGCTGAACGTCGCTCTCGGACGGGGGTGGGGTCCTCGCCAGATACCAGCGAATCTCTCCGTAACAATCACGGCTTGGAGTGCGTCACTCCGGTGAAATGACCACTCGATCACGAGGATCACGGGAACGGGTGTGGCCGAGAGCAACGACATCGAGAGCTTCTATCGGCTCCACGCCGACCCCGTCTTTTCCTATCTCATCTCGTTGTGTCGTGATCGCCACCTGGCGGAGGATCTCATGCAGGACACGTTCGTAAGAGCTACGCGGGCGATGGGTGGCTATCGCGGCGAGAGCCCACGGGCCTGGCTGTTCGCGATCGCTCGCAGCGTCTTCCTCGACGACCTACGGCGCCAGTCGCGACGGCCTGTGAGCGTCGAGGAGCAGGACACCAGCGCCAAGCCGGATCGGGACCCGGTGGAGCAGGATGCGATCGATCGTGCCTTGGCGAGCCTGCCCGAGCGGCAGCGGACCGCCCTGGTCTTGTCCGACAGGGTCGGGCTGAGCGGGTCGGAGGTGGCCGAGACGCTGGGAGTCTCGGATGGAGCCGCCCGGGTCCTCATTCATCGTGCTCGGCTGGGGTTTCGCCGGGCCTACGAGGGTGATGGCACATGACACACGAGGAGATCCAGGAGCTTCTGGAGGGATATGTAGACGAGACCCTCGACCGCGCCACGCGTCGCGAGGTCGACATCCACCTCGCCACCTGTGATGAGTGCAGGTCCATTCTCGACGGCGTCGCCCCGGTCGAATTGGGTAGCCCGGCCGGCTCCTGGGACCAGAAGGCGATGGGCCGGGCCGTGCGCCGCTCGATATTGCGGGTGGCGGCCGATGCCCTGCTGCTCTTGTTCGCTGGGTGGATTGCGGCCTGGCTGTTGTCGTTGCTGATCCTGCAGCCGTTTGTCCTCAATCGTGGGGGGCGTGCCGTGGCCGCGACCGTCGCCACCGCCGATCTTGCCATCCTGTCGAACCCTGGTGTGACGATGAGCGAGTACGCCTACCACAGCGCGTTTCTGAGCCGCACCACCGAGGTCGATGTCTCACTTCCGGTGGGCAGCGCGGTGAAAGAAGTGGGCAGCATCCAGTCTCGGATCGGGCTCTTCGCCTTTGGCAGCGCGGATGGCGGCCCGCTGTGGCCGGTTCTATACGACGAGAACGAGCTCGGCGGAGAGGAGAGTCTCCGAGCGGTAGGTGAGGGCACGGTGGCCACCGTTCAGGTCTGGTTCGAGGACGCAATCGAGGTCGATACCGCCCAAGCCATGGTCGGCACTCCTGCTGATGTCAGTGTGGTCTGGGCCGGCTTCGAGGTGGCGGGCGTCGAAGGTTCCGCATTGGCTCCGGCCGGCGTGCTCGGATACGGCACCTGCAGCAGCCAATATTTCACGGCACCGGAAACGGCAGCCGGTTCCAGTGGTGGTGGCTCGGGCGACTATTTGGGAATGCCGGCGTCGGTCTCTGGTGCGCTCGAGGAGACCCAGAGGGCGCTCCGAAATTTGCTCGACTATCCGGAGCTCACCGCCGGGACCGGGGCCAGTGTCGAGGATGTCACAGAGGCGCTGGAGCGACTGGAGACTCCGATGGTCGAGGAACTGGTCGTCACCGGGCCTACTGGCGAGCTCCTCGATTTCATCGACGAGGTCGATCCGACTGCGGTCTCGATCTTGGCGATCGACTTCTTGAACTGGTCCGAACCCCCCTGTGCGAGGTGAGCAGATGTCTGTGTACGAAACCATCAGACTGAACCGGCGAGTGACTTGGGCCGGGATCGTCGTCGGATATTCCGTCGCCGCCGCGCTGGTGGTGATTGGGATCGTCAACATCGGGGACGACCCTGGGGCGGTGATTGGCGCTGTGGCCTTGGGCGTCGCTGCCGCAGTGGCTCCAACCATTGCCCTGATCTCGTTGGATCGTCGACCGGCGCTCCTGCCAGCAGCTTCGCTGACAGCCATCATGCTCGGCTTTTTCGACCTGACCCTGCTTCTCGTTTGGCTCCTCTTGGCGCTGACCTGGTGGTGGGCGTACAACCGGAGGCCGACGAAAGTCGTGCTGTCCCGCCCACTGTGGTGGGCGCGAGTGGCGATGGCTCTCGGCGTCTTTGTCGCCGTAATAGCCCTGTTTCTGCATCGGGACCCCTATTGCACCGAGACATTTGCAGACGGGACGGTTGTCGAAGTGAACCCGGCTGAGAGGGGTTACGTGTCCGGCTGGAGCGTCGGTTCAACCACCTCCTCTGAGGAGGCCAGTGGTCAGTCCGGAGTCGACGGTCCGGTGTCGTCGCAGTGCGCCTCTGACTCCATCGTCTGGGGAGAGGGGGTGGCATCGCTACTGATCAGTCTTGGCGTGGTGGGGGCGGCCCTTCGCTGGCCGGTCAACGCCACGCGGGATGCCCCTTCGACCGAGGAACTCCGCACTCCCTAACGTGGGGCAATGATTCGCGTCGCTATTTCAGGCGCCGGCGGCAAGCTGGCCACACCGATCGCCGACGCGATCGTCGCCTCCGATGACCTCGAGCTCACCGGGCTCTTCAACCCGAATCGGTCCGGAACCGAGATGCATGGCCTGACCGTCGCCGGGTCGTCCTCCGAAGTCGACTCAGACGTGGTGGTGGAGACGGCGCACCCCGATGTGGTCTTCGACAATTTGAAGACGTGGCGAGAGAAGGGTCTCGCTGTTGTGGTCGGGACATCCGGCTTCACTCCCGAGCGCTTGGAGCAGCTGCGCGCCATCTGGGGAACTGACGGCCCCGCTGCGCTGGTGGTCCCCAACTTCTCGATCGGGGCGGTCCTCATGATGCGATTCGCCGCCGATGCGGCGTCGCATTTCGAGGCGGTGGAGATCATCGAGCGTCATCACTCGAGCAAGCCGGACGCACCCTCAGGGACCGCCCTGGCTACTGCGATGGGGGTGGCTTCGGGAGGTGGGGTGTCTGCCCGGGAATCGGCGGAATTGGTCGAGGGGGCGCGGGGGGCCGATGTGGAAGGTGTGCGGGTGCACGCTGTCCGTTTGCCCGGTCTCATCTCCCAACAGGAGGTGGTGCTATCCAATCTCGGCGAGGTGTTGTCGATCGAGCACCTTTCGACCAGCTACCAGTCCTTCGCTTCGGGAGCCCTGATCGCCATCCGCGGGATCGGGACTCTCGCCCCGGGCGTCCACCTCGGGCTCGACACCGTTCTCTGAGCACGCCGCAAGAGCAGAGCGCTACATGCCGGTCGGCAGGTCACCCGTGGGAAGATCGGGGAAGAAGGAATAGACCCGCTCTCCGGTGAAGAGCCGGGCGTCGGGATCCCAGGGAAAGAAGATCACGTTGCGCCAGACCATCTTCTCCCCCGTGGGCTCCATGCCCAACCAGGGTGAGGAGAACGTGCCGTTGACCACCGCCTCTTCACACACACCCTGGGGGCCGACCACGATGCTGGTCAGGGCGAAATCGATGTCGGGGAATGCGTAGAGCAACTCGATGTAGAAACGGGTCGCTCCCTCCTTTCCCTCCCAGCGATGCCCGGTCTGAATGAGCTCGTAGACGCAGTCATCGGTGAGTGTTGCCATGAGGCCGGCGATGTCCCTCGCGTCCTCGGCCAGGGAGTGGGACTTCCACAGTTCGCGCACCGCGATGTAGTCGTCAGGGGTCTGGGCCAGTAGGTCGCGAACGTGCTGCCGCTTGTCGATCGACTCCTGGATGAGGACATGCGTCATCGTTTCTCCTCCTGGCAGCCGAGGCTACCTGCTCAGAAAAAGACGACCGCGGTCAGGCCGATCACGAAGCAATAGATCGCAAAGGGGTAGAGGCCGATCCGGTTCAGAGATTTCATCATGAACGCGATGGCGAGGTAACCCGAGATTCCGGCCACCACCATCCCCACCACGAGATCGAGGGTCAGCCCGCTGGATGGGGGAAGGGCGAACAGCTGGCTGAACCCGGCCCCGGCGATGGCGGGAATGCCGAGGAGGAACGAGAAGCGGGCGGCCTCGGCCGGCTCGAACCTTCGCCCGTTGCCTGCAGCGATGGTGACACCCGACCGCGAGATCC
>JBEVJN010000027.1:0-9392 GCA_040510135.1 Acidimicrobiia bacterium
ACCTCATCTGCGAGGAGGGCCTGCTCGACCTGGTCGGGCGTCAAACCGCTCATGTCACAACCGTACGAAACGGGTGTGACATTTTTCCGATCTAGACGGGGGTCAGTCGATCTTTTTTCCGATTTTCTCGGCGGCGTCTTTCATAGAATCGCCGGCTTTCTCGGCGGCGTCGCCGACGTCGCCCGCCATGTCTGAGGCGGCCTTCTTGGCATTGCCGGCGACCTTCTCCGTCGTGTCGCCGACCTTGTCGGCCATATCGGAAGCGGTGCTCTTCGCCTTGTCCATTGCATCCTCGATGAGGACACCCGTCTCCTTGAGACGGGGGATCACTTGATCGGCCACGTCGGATGCACGGTCCTCGCCGATTATGGGTCCGAGCTTCGACTCGAACTTGGCGCGGGCTTCCGCCTCGGTCAGACCGTAGAAGTCTCTTCTCCGATCCGACATGAACTTGGTGATCGCGGCGACGATCCCGACGACCAACAGGATCCTGAACAGGGTCCGGAAGGCATGACTCTCGTCGGTTGTGTCTGCGATGACTTTGGTCTCTGTCATCTCTTTCACCTCCATCCTGAACCATACAGAAGAGCCACCGGGACTTTTCGCGGCCTGACGACAGGACACTTCACCCAGGGCAACTGGTTGCGTAGGTTCGACGCTGCAGTGATTCGACCGCTGGTCGCCGGCCTGATCCTGGTGGGTCTAGCAGTCGGGATTTGGGCCCTGTGGCCTCGGGAGACCTCAGATCCCCCTCCCACCACTGTGCCTTCCGCGGTCGAACCGACGACGACAACCCTCGCTCCAACGGCCACCTCCACCACCACCACCCTCCCGACGACATCCACCACTGCCGACACTCACGTTGTCGCCACGGTCGCGGAAGCAGAGGAGATCCTGCAGACCCTTTGGTTCGGGTGGTTCGAAGGTATCTACAACCAAGACGAAGACCGGATACGGGAGGTGGTGGGGACACAGGCAATGTTGGATGCAGCGCGGGAAGCATTTGGGGCTCCCTTCACGGCAGACCCTTCACTCGAAGGTGTCCGAGTGGATCAAACGGACATCCTCAAATCAGATGGAGCTTGTCTCGTTGTCTGGATGGGCATAGACGTGAGTGCATTCAGAGGTGAGGGGTCACAGTCACAGATGGTGGTCGTAGTTCGTAGAGCCGATGAAATGTGGAAATTGGCTTCCACGTGGACGCACAAGGATGACCTATGGGACGCAGACTGCGAGTCGGAGCTGCAGCCGGTTTCGTAATGTTGGTCGCGGCAGGCGCCTTGCCAGCGCTAGCTCAGACCTTTATGGCTTGCTGGGTAACGACTGAGAGAAACCCAGTCACACTCACCGTTGAGCAGGTCACCAGATGCCGCATCGCTGGCGGCGACGTCGTCGACTACGCCGACGACAACTCGGTTCCTTCCCGGCTCTACCCGAACATCGGATTCGACCTGTTAGGGGAGTGTTGGTATGTCACCAGCGCCGAAACCAACTACGAGATCGTCCCAGTGAATCCCGATGGCGGGGCGGAACTAGTTCTGATCGTGGACGGTTCGCCGGGCGCCTCCGGTTACTTTCGCCGATGCACCTCAGAGCCGGGGATCACGGTCGACCCGTCGGCAGAGGCGTGGGACTACGTGACGTCTTACGTCCATCCTCCCCCTGCTCCCGACGTGAATCCCTCACCGGGAAATGGCGTCACGGGACTGGAAACGTTCGTGGGGGTGCCTATCCCCGATGTTCACGACACCCAGCTTTCCAGCGGGAGCGGCGCTGCGCTCGACATCCATATCGAGGTGAGCGGCGTGGTGGTCGATTGGGGGGACAGTCGCGTCGACACTTTCCCGGCGGACGAGGCTGCACTCGCCGGCTACCCGGATGGCGTGGCCAGACACGTCTACGAGCTCAAAGACCCCGCCGGGTACGACCTCTCGATCTCCTATGCATGGACAGCGCGGTGGCGGGTCGTTGGACAAAAGTGGGAGTTCCTGGAGGTGCCCGAAACGACGACCTCGATCGTGTACCCGGTCGCCGAGATCGTCTCGGTCATCACCGGCTAGATCACTGGTCGTATGGTGTCGCAGATGAGACTTCTCGTCGGGACGGCCGCCGGGATGTTCGCCCTCGACGATCCAACGAACCCATTGATATCCAACACGTCGATCAACCACATTGCCCGGGATGAAGCCGGCTGGTGGGCGGTCGACGGCAAGGCACGGGTACATCACAACGGTCACGCCATCGCGGAGGGCGGAGAGGGCGTCACCCTCAACTGCGTGCTGCCGGTTGATCAAAAAGTTTGGGTTGGCGCATCGACAGCCCGGTTGTACCGGATCGATGGAGGCGACCTGATCGAGGATCCTGGCTTCGCCGGCGCGCCTGGCCGGAACGACTGGTACACCCCGTGGGGCGGGCCGCCGGATGTGAGATCGATCGCTGTCGACGGAGCAGGCACGCTGTTCATCAACGTCCACGTCGGCGGCATACTCCGTTACGACGACACCGGCCCGACTCCCACCCTCGACCAGGACGCGGATGTCCATCAGGTGATCGCAGACAAATCCGTCGAGGGGAAGGTTCTGGCAGCCTGCGCCCGAGGCCTGGCTCAGTCGGCCGACGGTCAGGTCTTCACTTATCGCGACGATGGTCTTCACGCACCGTATTGCCGGGCGGTGGCCTTCATTGACGACACCGTCCTCATCTCCGCCTCGAGTGGACCGAGATCGAATCAGGCCCGTCTCTACCGGGCGGGTCTCTCGTCGGGACGATTCGAGGAGTGTCGTGACGGGTTACCCGACTGGTTCGACGACAATCTCGACACCCATTGCCTCTCGGTCCTCGACGGGTCGGTGTACGCCGGCCACAGCGGCACGGTTTGGAGGTCGGACGACGATGGCGGGCATTGGACCGAGGTCGTTTCCGGCCTTCCCCGGATCAACTGCCTGGCCTGAACGCGAAGAGGGGCCACCGAAGTGGCCCCTCTCGCACTGGAGGAGGAAGAAAGTCCTTAGCTTTGAAACTAGTGACTCACCCCCATTGATTCGGCACCCACGTGTACTGCCTGAAGGGTCGATCGACCCAATTGTCAGAGCTTCGTCGCCAGAACCGACCACATCAGGGGCAACCGCTCCCGGTGGTCGGGAAGGCGCCACAGTCCGTCGTCTTCCTGGATCATCATGGGCAGACCCTGCCATTCGCATTCGTCGTATTCCTCGACCCGGTCGATGCGCAAACCTGCCCGGATCAGGGCATCGAGGGTCTCCCCCATCCCGTGGTTCCAGCCGTGGTTGAGCGGGCTCTCGACGACTCCGACGCCGGCATACGTCTCGTGCTCCTCCACAGATTCGGGCTCCACGGTCTCGAAATAGGCTGCGGCGACCCGCAATTCCTCGGTCTCCAGCCAGTCCATCGCCCACATCATGGGATGGCCCTCGCGCATATAAAACGTGCCCCCTGGCTCGAGGAAGGAGGACACCACTTCGGCCCAACCTCGTATTTCCGGGATCCAGCCGATCGCGCCAACGCCCGTATAGACGATGTCGAATTTCTCGTCGATGACGTCTGGCGTGTCGTAGAGCTCGGAGACGATGAAACGCCCGGGTGTGCCTGAGTCCCTGCTCAGCTGCCGAGCTGCTTCGACCGATTTCTCCGACAGGTCGGTCCCGGTCACGGTTGCTCCAAGCCGAGCCCAGGAGATGGTGTCGGTCCCGATGTGGCACTGCAGATGAAGAAGGCTCTTTCCGGTGACATCACCGAGCCTTTCCTTGTCGTAGGTGACCACTCCGCTCAGATGGGCGGGATCCGATATGAACCTGGCTATCCCGTACTCGTCCGACCCGTAGTGGATGGGGACACGGGCGTCCCAGTTTGCCCGATTCGCCTCGCGGTATTGATCCAGTGGCATGGGCTGAGTATCGCGGCGTAGCGTCTTGCCCAAGGAGGAAATATGGCTCGAGTGACCGGCATCGGCGGCGTGTTCTTCAAGTCGGAGGATCCTCAAGCGCTCCTGGAGTGGTACGTCGAGCACCTCGGCCTCAGCACTGAACACCCTGGATTCGTAGTCATGAGTTGGGGGGATGCGGGTGGCACGACCATTTGGTCACCATTTCCCGCGGACACCGACTATTTCGGGTCCTCCGGAAGCCAGTGGATGGTCAACTACCGAGTCGATGACCTCGACGAGCTCCTGGCCCAGCTCCGGGACGAGGGGGTTCGTGTCGACGACGAAACCATGGGGGACGAGAACGGGAAGTTTGGCTGGTGTTGGGACCTCGAAGGGAACAGGATCGAGCTCTGGGAGCCACCGCCGGGGAGGTAGGTCAAGAGTCATGCAGGGCGTCACGAATGGTGACGCCCTGCATTGGGAACGGTGTTACGGCGTGCCCGGGTGCGAGGAGAAGTCCCACCCGTCCGGGTCGTCCCAAAGGACGGGGATCGAGACCACATCGCTCGGAGACCCGTCCTCCGCGGAATGCCAGAAAACCCGGATGGTCTCGTCGCCGACAAAGGGGTAGTCGACCTCGAACTCGTAGGCGCCCCAGCAACCGGTGCCGCATGTAGCCGTGGTGAAGTCCTCCTGCACCACGTTCCCACTGGCATCGACCACCTCCAGGCTCACCGTCGCTTCGAACACGTTGGCGAATCCGGCGACTCTCAGTGACTCGTCGCCTTGACCTTGGATGGGTGAGTCGACGTTGACCGAGTTGAGCTGGTCAAGGTAGGCGTCCCTGCCCTGGGGTTCGCTGAGATCGAGGCCCTCGCTACCGAAGGCGGTGACCGGTGCGCCGTTGACGGTGAACAGGACGCTCTCGACCTCACCGAACGCACCCGCCGTGTAGATCAACTGGTTGAGCATGGTGAAGTCTCCCAGCAGACCTGAGCCGGACCCGGCGAGGAACGCCTCGTTCATGTCCACGGTGACCGTGTGCTCGCCAGGAGTCACACCCAGGATCTCGACGTCGGCCGGAACCATGTTGCTGAAACCCTCGGGGAGGAAGAGATTCTCCGATGTCAAGGCATATAAGCCCGGATAGGACGGATGCATCGGTTCCTGATCCGGGATAACAGTCCCGTGGAGGCCCACCAGGGCCGGATTCCCCGTGAACGAGTTCTCCGGTGTCTGCACTGCGTAGAGCAGAGCTTCAACCGCTTCGACCACTGGAGCCGTGGTGGTCGTGGTCGCCGGCACCGTGGTGGTCGTCACCGGCGGCTCCGTGGTGACCGTCGTCGACCCCTGGGGCTCGGTGGTGACGGTGGTGGGCACCGTCGAAGTCGTCGACGTCGCTACAGGGTCGACGTCGCCCCCTCCCCTGGATAGGAAGATCGGGATAGCGGCCAGGAGCAGCACCACGAGAGCGGCGCCTGCGAACACCAGGACCGGACGGGGCTTCGAATCTTCACGTTGGGTCACAGAGACCTCCTCGGGATAGGGCGGTGGCTCTGGCGACATCGCCACCAGCCGGTCGGCAAGTTCTTTCATCTTTCGATCGTCTGATCTGCTCATGACAGCCACTCCTCGAGGTGCTTTCGTGCCCGGGCCAGGTGACGCTTCACGGCTCCGGTCGATATGCCCATTCGATCGGCGACTGTTTCCGCCGGGAGATCCGCCCAATAGGTGAGCAGCACGGCCGCCCTCTGCTGCACCGAGAGACGTTCGACAGCACCCAGCACATCGAAATCGATGTCCTGAGATGGCATCGATTCCGGCGATGCAGTCTTCATCTCTCGCAGCCGCCGCGACAACGTGCTCCTGTGGTGGTCATTGGCCACACTGAGCACCGCTCGATAGAGGTATGCCCTCTTGTTGCTCACCTCGGGCCATTTCCGGGCGGAAAAGGCCTTGAGACAGGCATCGGTCACCACATCCGCGGCGTCGAACGGCCCAACCAGGCCAGTCGCATACCTGGTGAGCTCCACGGCGTATGACCGATATACCTGCTCGTTGTCCATCACACCTGTGGCGGTGATCATGCCCGTGAGACGGAGCCAAGCCCGGGATTGGGTGACAGCCAGGCGGGAAAAATCGCGATCGACCAGCGACGGCGCATCGGCATACTGGACCGATGACGGGACGCGGCCCGGACAGGGCAGCCCTCAACACCTACCGGATCGAGACCGAGAGGCTCCTGCTCGAGGTGCCCGCCGAAGAGGATGCCCCGACATTGTTCGCTCTCGTAGGGGGACCAGATCGCCTCGAGATCACCGCAGGTCTTCTCTGGGACGGGCCAGACGCGATTTCCGAGACCCTGGGATTCATCAGACAGGCTCAGACCGAGCGGTATGGAGAGAGCGGTTTCCACTGGGCCCTTCGAGACCGGAGCGGAGCGATCACCGGATCCGCTGGATCCGCCCTCGGCATGATTAGTGCCAGACCGAGCGACGAGCCGGGCAGGGGGGACGTCGGCTACTGGCTGGGGAAGCCCTACTGGAGACAAGGGATCATGGGTGAGGCACTCAGCGCCGTGCTCGATCTCTGTTTCGACGACCTCAATCAGGTCAAGGTCGAAGCTGAGATATTCACGTCGAACCCGAGGAGCATGCGACTGGTCGAGAGACTCGGGATGCAACTCGAGGGCACCATCCGGTCAGCTCACCTCAAGCGCGGACAATGGATTGATGCCCACATCTACGGGATCTTGCGCAACGAGTGGCGTAGCCGCCGTTCCTCTTGACTTCTTCTTGAGGGATCAGTGATGCGCCGATAAGACGCCTTTTCCGACACTGGGGACTCGAGTCGACATGGAGGTCCCCAGATGTTGAGAACGTCCCTAGGTGTCTTCACCGCAGTGCTTGCCGCCCTGCTCCTTGTTGGAGTCGCCTGGGCCTCGGGAAACACCGTCCAGGATGTCTCCGGCTCTGGCTCTCAGGTCACGCCCCCGAGCTCCAACGTCTCATCGTCGTCCGGGTCGCTGGTCACGGAATCCACCGGCACCAGCCCCGACGCCAGCTCGACGAGTAGCAGCGTCGCTGACAACTCGACCACCAGCATCAGCCTGGTCGACACCTCGTCGACGAGCACGACCGTGGACGCGACCAGCAGCACGAGCCTGGATGACGGATCCACCACCAGCACCACCGTGCCCGACGGTTCGACCAGCACGACTTTCGACGACAACGATCGTGAAGAGACCCGCATCCCAGCGCCCGTCAACAGCGGGCCGACGACCTACCAGGTGGGGACCGCGGGCACGGTGACCGTTCAGGTCACTGGTGGCCAACTGGTCCTGATCGACGCTATCGCCGCGGCGGGCTGGAACTTCGAGTTGGACAGGGCGGATGGGCGTGAGGTGAAGGTCGAGTTCGAGAGTGGAAGCTCGGACGCGAAGTTCGAGGCCAAGATCGACAACGGCGAACTGAGAGTGAGAGTGGAGCCGAACTAGCCCGCGGGCGGCCCCAGCCATACATGAACGACCGCTCCACCACCGGGGCGGTCGTTCATTTCCATCTCACCACCCACCGATTCGGCGGTCCGTCGGACGATGTCGAGCCCGAGGCCGGTCGAGCCGGCTCCGCTGACACCTCGCTCAGCCAGTCGTTCCGAGCTGAACCCTGGCCCATGGTCACTCACTTCGATCCAAGGGCGGCCACGATCGGAGCCGATCAACACTTCGAAGGGCGTGCCCGGCTCGGTGTGAGAGAACACGTTCCCGATCAACGCATCAACCACGGCCTCTACCGCTTCGTGAGATAGAGGCACCGACCCGTGATCAGCGACACTCATCGACATTTCCCTGAGCTGTTCCTCGGCCAGAACGGCCCAGAACGAGCAGCGCGCCGAAACCACCGATGAGAGCTCGGAGACGCCGACCGCCCCAGAGGAGGCCGACCTCGTGTCCACAATGACCTGGTCGATGGCTTGCTCGAGACGATCGACCTGTCCCAGGACCCCTGCTCGCTCGTCGTCGTCGGTCAGCTTCTCAGCCTGGAGTCTGAGTGAAGTCAGCGGTGTCCGCAGGCGATGGGAGACGTCGGCGGCCGCCTCGCGCTCGTCGGCGATCAGGTCCTCGAGACGCCCTGCGAGCCAGTTGAACGACTCGCCGACTTCCCGGATCTCCTCCGGATCGCCCACTTCTACCCGGGCGTCCAGATTCCCCTCACCGAGTTGTCGGGCGGTGGAGGCCAGATCGCTGATCGGCCGGACCAGGCGCTGACCCAACCGGTCGGCCACCCAGACGGCGATGGCCACGAGCAGCACGCCGAGCAAAGCCAGAAGCAGCCAGGCCGCGGCTACTCCCTCGGTGAGAACCTCATCGGTGACGAAGATGTCGACCACCGCCGTTCCCTCACGCCCGATGACGGGTAGGGCGTATTCCCAGCCACCCTCGACCACCCCTGAGATGGTCGCCTGTCGCTCGATCGAAGACGCGACCAGCGAGCCCTGGCCAGTCATCGCCTCGCCAAGGATTGAACCGTCCGGAAGGACGACGATCGTCCCGGGGTCGAGCGGCCCGAGGGCGGCTTCGATCGCAGCAGCGTCCCCGTTGAGGCTCACGGTCAAGGCGAGGAGGGCGGCGGTGGATTGCGCCGTCCTCTCTGCTTCGAGCCGAGCACGATCTCCGGCTTGCCGCCGGACCAAAAGGCCCAGGGGAATGAGGAGTGCTACGACAACGAGTGCAGTAGTGGCGAGGCTGAGAAGGGCGAGCCGCCGTCTCACCCGGCGGGATCGACCAGTTTGACGCCAACCCCGTGAACGGTGCGCAGATAACGGGGCTCCTGCGCGGTCTCTCCGAGCTTGCTGCGCAGCCAGGAGAGATGAACGTCGACCGTTCGCTCCGCGCCTCCGTAGGGCTCTCGCCAAACCTCGGCCATCAAGGCTCGCTTGCTGACCACTTCTCCGACCCGCTCGGCGAGAACTCGGAGCAGATCGAATTCCTTCGGGCTCAGTTCCAAGGCTTCACCCGCCAGCGTCGCCTCGCGGGCGGCCGGATCGATGGCGAGATCGCCGACACGGAGCGGGTCACCGCTATCCGCAGCCGGCCCTCGTCGAAGCAAGGCCCTCACTCGTGCTTCGAGTTGGGAGACCGAGAACGGCTTTACCAAATAGTCGTCGGCGCCCGAGTCCAGGGTCCGGACCACTACGTCGTCGGCGCCACGGGCCGTGATCACGATGATCGGGACCTGGCTCACCGCTCTGATCATCCGTAGCAACTCCGTGCCATCGAGGTCGGGAAGCCCGAGATCCATGACAACGAGATCGGGTTTTCCCTTCACAGTCAGTTGCAGGCCCTCGAGAGCTGCGGCGGCACTCTCGACGTCGTGCCCCTGGGCAGCCAGGGCATCGGCCACGAGACGTCGTATGTCCACGTCGTCTTCGATGAGCACGATCTGCGCCATGTCCGCAGGTTATCCAGGCGTCGATATCTGCCCATGGGCCTTGAGGAAACCTTGACGTC
>JBEVJN010000028.1:0-16174 GCA_040510135.1 Acidimicrobiia bacterium
ACACCGAACGGGACATGAATGGCGGTGCTCACGGCGAATGGCATGTGTCCGAGCGTCGATTGCACCCAGAGCCCGATTGGCAGGAGGATCGAGCCGGTGACGAGCCGTGGATCGAGTTCACGACGCTTGGCGACAAACCATGAGAGAAGGGATCCGACGATGGCGTGAGTCATCAGGACAGGGGCCGTGGCCGAGATGAACAGACCGGCCAGCACAGCCTGGGTCTGGATGGCGGAGGCCACCATCCACAGGAGCCAGGTCAGGGCACGGGATGAGTGCCGGGCCGGCGGGAAAGGCCGGGTTCCTGCAGGCAAGTCGATTTCGTTCATCGATCGTGAAAGTAGGGAGCACCTGCCACCTGGTCGTCGGCCTGGAGTTGCGACCCAGATACCACCGAGGATGTATGACCGGCCCTGCCATCGATCGGTACCGTCGCGCCCGTGATTGCCACTCCGCCCCGCATCGCGCGGGCGCTGTTCGCCCCTCTAGCCCCCAGATACGAGCGTTGGGCCCGGATTCTGAGCATGGGGCAGGACGGTCGCTGGCGGGCCCGCATGGTCAAAGCGATCGCGCCTCTGGCTGGGGACGTGGCGCTCGACATCGCCGCGGGCACAGGCTCGATCACCCGACTGATCCAGCAGGAGGGAGCTTCGGTGATCTCCCTCGACCAGAGCGCCCCCATGCTGGCATCGGCGACCGCGCGGGGCGCGACCGGAGTGCTCGCCTCCGCGGAGGGCCTCCCGTTCCCCAACGCCCAATTCGACATCGTCACTTTCGGCTATCTCCTCCGATATGTCGGGGACGTGGGCGCTTGCATGACCGAGATCAGCCGTGCTCTGAAACCAGGGGGCCGGGTCGGGATGGTGGAGTTCGGCCGGCCAAACGGCATCTGGCGGCCGTTGTGGTGGCTCTACACCCGCCTCGTGCTGCCAGGCGCCGGGGCCTTGGCCGGTGAGGGCTGGCCCGAGGTGGGGCGATTCCTCGGTCCGAGCATCGAGGAGTTCGCCGACCGCTACCCGCCTGACCAGTTGGCCGCGATCTGGGAAAGCGCAGGTCTCTCCGGTGTCCGGTTCGAGCGGCTGTCCCTGGGCGGCGGTCTCGTGATGTGGGCGGACAAACCGGGACGATCCGAGGCTGGGGGATCGTGAGCGATCGGCGACCCGCCTTCTACGCCCCCACCGGCTCGCTCACCGGCGATGTTGTGTCCCTTCTCCACGTCCCCTACACGTTGTGGCATCTCTCCTACGTGCCAATCGGAGCCGCCCTCGCCGCCGAGCTCGACTGGCTGGTCCTGGGTGGGACACTGGCCGCGTTCACCGTCGGGCTCGGGGTGGGCGCGCACGCCCTCGACGAGGTGAAGAGCAGACCACTCGGGACCCACATCTCGGACCGAGCATTGTGGGCGCTCGGCATCGGAGCCATGATCGTGTCGATGGCGATCGCCCTCGTTGGTGCGGTGGTGGTGTCGCCATTGATTCTGGTGTGGGCGGTCGTGGGCATCTTCCTCGCCGTCGGCTATGCCCTGGAATGGCCGTTCGTGCACAGCGATCTCGGCTTCGGTCTGGCATGGGGCGCCTTCCCGCTGCTCGTGGGCTACTGGGCCCAGACGGAGACGCTGAGCCTGCCCGTCATCGTGATGGCGGCCATGGCATGCCTGCTCAGCCTGGCGCAGCGGGCGCTCAGCACGCCGGCTCGCTTCGTCAGGCGGCGCACTCGTGAGTCGGTGACCCTGTTCGACGGGGACCGGTCCTGGGACCGAAGGGAGCTCCTGCAGAGCTGGGAGAAGCCTCTTCGGCTCCTGACCTGGACAACCATCACTCTCGCAATCGGTCTGCTGCTGACCCACCTCTGAAGGCGATCACACAGCTTCAGACCGTCGTCACCTCGACAGGGAGATGCTTGATCCCGTTGATGAAGTTGGACCGAAGACGATCGGGCGGCCCGGTGATCTCGATAGAGGCGACCCGACTCAACAACTCTTCGAACACGACCCGCACCTCGAGACGGGCAAGTGAGGCGCCGAGGCATACGTGTCGACCCGTGCCAAAGGCGAGATGGTCGTTGGGATGGCGCCGGATGTCGAAGGTGAATGGGCGGTCGAACACCTCCTCGTCGTGATTGGCCGACGGGTACCACATGACTACCCGGTCTCCAGGCATGATGGTCCTCCCCCGGATGACCATTTCCTCGGTGGCCGTGCGTCGGAAATGCATTGTCACCGAAGAGGCGCGAAGGATCTCCTCGGTGGCCGATGCCGACAGGCCGGCCGGGTCGTCCCGCAGCTGCTCCATCTGGTCGGGATGCTCGAGGAGATAGATCAGGCCATGACTGACCGTGTGCCGCGTCGTCTCGTTCCCGGCCACCATCATCAAGGTGAAGAAGTTCTTGAACTCGAGGTCGGTGAGCGGCTGGCCGTCGGGTTCGGCGGTCAGGAGCACAGTGATGATGTCGTCGGCCGGGTGGTTTCGACGCTCCCTCGCCACCTCCTCGGCATAACGAAAGACCTCGAGGGCGGCCGGGGATCGGAACGGGAGCAGCCGGTACTCCTCGGTGTCCATCTTGTCGATGACCACCGGGGTGTACTCCGGATCGGCATTGGAGATCATCTGATCTCCCCATGCCACCAATTGCTGTGCGTCCGACTCCGGCACACCGAGAAGTCGGCAAAGGAGCCTGATCGGCAGCTCACGTGCGATCTCGGTCACGAAGTCGAACCGGCCGAGGGAGAGGACACGGTCGAGGACATTCCCGGCCAGGATCCGGAAGGCGCTCTCATAGGTCGCCACCACCTTGGGGGTGAATCCGGGCTGGACCAGGCGCCGCAGCCTGGCGTGCTCCGGCGGGTCGAACTCCATCATGGTCCGCCGCGCCTCGAGCTCGTCTGGCGCCATCTGCTCGATCCTGATCCCCCTCGAGGCGGTGAATCTGCCGAAGTCGCGGCTCGCTGTTGAGATGTCGGCATGCTTGGTCAGCGCCCAGAAGCCCTGGCCGTCAGCTTCCAGGACCCAGGCCACCGGTTCCTCGCGGCGCATCCGGGCGAAGGTCGCATGAGGCACGGAGCGCACGAATGTGTCGTGTGACGTGATATCGGCGTCGGCCTCACCTGGATCCTGGTGAAGGGTGCTCAGGGGCATATCCCGACATGATCGCAGCACTCCCCTGGGTACCGTGTGGCCGGATGGCGGAATACCGAAGGATCCTCCTCGACGGCGTGGCCACCAACGTCGTGAGGGACGGTGAGCAGCTTCTCGCGGCTGATGGGCGGTCGGTAAGGGCGGACCAGGCGATCCACCTCCCCCCGGTCGAGCCGTCGAAGATCATCGCCGTTCACCTCAACTACCGCAGCCGTGTGGACGAGTTCATGACGAGCCTCCCTCCGGCGCCCACTTACTTCCACAAGCCGACAACCGCCTTGAACTCACACCGCGGCAGTGTGGTGCGGCCGGCCGGATGCCGGTTTCTCAACTACGAGGGGGAGATCGCCATCGTCATCGGGGAGACCTGTCGCAATGTTTCGATGGCCGAGGCCGGGTCGCGAATTGCCGGATACACGATCGCCAACGACTTCGGGATCCACGATTTTCGTGACACGGATGCCGGGTCGATGCTCAGGGTCAAGGGATCGGACACACTGTGCCCCATCGGGCCCGGGCTCGTCACCGATTGGGAGTTCAGGGGGAAACGGATCTCGACCTCGGTGAACGGAGAGCTCCGACAGCAAGGGTCGACCGACGAGATGGAGTGGGACATGGGATATCTCGTGACAGATCTGGCCCGGACCATCACCCTCCTGCCTGGTGACGTCATCCTGACCGGGACACCGGCCGGTTCGAGGCCAGTGGAGCCGGGTGACGTCGTGACGGTCGTCGTGGAGGGGCTCGGGGAGTTGACCAACACGATCGTCGACGGGCCGGCCGGGATCGACTCGACCGTTGGGGCCCAACCCAGCGACTCCGAGGAGGTGGTATCGACCGCGCTGGGTGGGGACTGGGAGCTCCGCGGGATCAGAGCGCCACTCGGCTCTGGGTCGACGCAGTACCGCTCTGAGCTCGATGCCTGAAACACCGTTGCGTTTCGTTGCGCTGCTCCGCGGGGTCAACGTGGGCGGCGTCAGAGTGCCGATGGGAGACCTCCGATCGCTGCTCGCAAGAGAGAATATGGGCGAGGTGCGGACTCATCTCCAGAGCGGGAATGTGATCGTGACCCCAGCGACCAGCGACTCCAGCGCTGTCGCCGGTCTCATCGAGAAGGTGATCAGGGAAGGTCTCGGGTTCAGCATCAGGGTGATAGTTCGCGACCGTGACCAGATGGCGAGGACTGTTACGTCCAACCCCTTCCTCGAGCCCAAGGCCAACCCGACATTGCTGCACGCGGTTTTCCTCGAGTCGGAGCCGGCCCCGGATCGGGTGGCCGACCTCGACTCCGAGCGATCACCACAGGATCGTTTCTCCGTGGTCGGGACGGAGGTATTCGTCCATTACGGACCGGCCGGTTCGGGACGCTCCTCACTCGGTCTGAGCTACTTCGAGAGGATCCTCGGTGTGACAGGCACCGCACGCAATTGGAACACGGTGTCCCGCCTGCACGAGATGCTCGAGGAGTGACCTATACCGACTCGCGGACCGGTGGGTTGAGGGCATCCCTGATCTCCGACAGGCGCTCTGGGACCACCCGGTAATGGACCCAGCGCCCACGCCTCTCGCCGACGACGAGTCCTGCCTCCCGCAGGACGCGGAGATGGTGAGACACGGTCGGTTGGGCAAGGCCGAGGGGGTCTTCGAGCTCGCAGCCGCAGGCAGTCCCTCCCGCCGCAGCCGCGAGCATGGACACGATCCGGAGACGGACCGGGTCGGCCAACGCGGCAAAGAGAGCGGCCGTGTGGGCGGCCCCCTCCTCCTCGAGGACTCCCTCGAACAAGGGCTCACAACATTCCATTTCTCATATTGACATTAGTCGATGTATCGAGGAAGATCAATGTATCGAAGGTCATCGATATGAAGGAGGGAGTGATGATCGTGCTCGATGACAGCGGTTGCTGCGGCGGCGGCGGGATCCGCTGCTGCTGATCGGTAAACAGGGTTCGGGGCGTTGCTCAGTCGAGCAGCGCCCCGACCGACTTCCCCTCGTCGCAACCCTCCAGGAGCGGGCAGTACCGACACCATGGGCCTCCTGCCCGGGGCAGATCGGCGCCGGTTGTCCATGCATTCCGAATCACCTCGACCAGCTCGCCGAGCTCGATGGCCACTTTCTCCACGTCGGCCGAGGAGGGCACGGTCCGATACCGCTCCCCCGTCCTCACCGAGACGGCTTCGACGTATGCCGGCAGCTCCCCACGTTCGAGCACCCACAAGAGGGCATAGAACAGCAGCTGATCCTCGGCGTCGCCGAGCTCGCCCGTCTTCCAGTCGACCAGGCGGAACCCGCCGAGGTCCTCCCGGTAAACGGCATCGACGGTGCCGACCAGGTCGACTCCTCCGGCCACCGTGGCCTCGATGCTGTGCTCGGACCCTTCGAATCCCTCTCCGGGCAGCCGCGTGAAGCGTTCGTACAGGCCCCGCACCTCTTCGATGACGCCGGCAAGGGCGGACGGTCGCATTTCGAGCCCGGCCATCTTGTTGTTTAGGGCGGAGCCGCCGATCTCTTCCCGGCAGGCCTGCACGAACTCCTCGGATGGGATAGCGCCCGAGGTCAGGTGCCTGCTGAAGATCCGGTGAGCGAGGATGCCGAGGAACGACTGACGGCTCTCCTGGCCATAGACCCCCTGCAGCCTCGCCCCGGCCTGTGCCGGGCATTTCTTGAACGTCACGTAGGTGGAAGCCGAGACCCTGATGGCGTCCCCATGAACCATTTCCGGGAATCGGATCGTCACTCGAATCGAGGGTACCGAGCAGCCCTGTCACATTTTCGGATAAGTGCGAGTTGCTCATTACCATCGCCGACCCCGGGCAACAAGAGGTCGTATTTGGGGCGGCCTTCCATGAAAAAGCATCTCTCCGCAGTCAGGACTCCGCTTGGCGCGCTCGTCGTGGGTGTTGCCGGCCTTTTGCTGCTCTTGTTCACCGCATACGGCCTCACCCGGCTCGCCTCGCGGGGCGAGGTGATGGGGCGGGTGGAGGTGGCGGGCACCCAGATCGGAGGTCTCGACGAGGAGCAAGCGCTCAGCGCGTTGCTGGCGGTCGAAGAGGAGTACCTGGGCCGACCGGCGGTGTTCAACATCGAGGGCAAGTTCGTGAGCATGCAGCCACCGGAGGCAGGTCTCGACATCGACGAGCAGGCGATCGCCGATGAGGCGTTGCTGGTGGGGCGCAACGGCAATGTCATCTCCGAATTCGCCTGGTGGCTCACCCACATCTTCGACACCGTGCATGTACCGGTCAGGGGATCGGTGGACGACGTGGCGATCGAAGAGGTGTTCGACATCTGGGACACCGAAGTGATCGCACTGCCCCCGTCCCTGGGAGGCGTTGTCCTCACCGATGGCCGGCCCGCCCCGGTCTACCCCGAGGTCGGAACCGGCGTCGATCGTCCTCCGGCCAGGGCCATCGTCGAGGCGACTTTGCTCGCGCTCGAACCGGAGCAAACTTCTATTCCCACTGCGACCGTCGTGCCCATCCTGACCGACGAGGACGTCGATCGCGCCGTCGACCAGGCCGAGGCGATGCTCGTCGAGCCGATCCAACTCGACCATGAGGACGTCGAGGTGGTGTTCACAGTCGACCAACTGACCGAAGCTTTTCGCTCCGAGACGGTGACCGAGAGCGAGCCACGGATCGTCAACTCGTTCGACCCGGAGGCCGTCGATGGATTCCTGAACCCCATACGAGAAGATATCGAGGCCGAGCCGGTGAACGCGACCTACGAGATCTCAGGTGACAGCATCTCGATCGTCCCCGGCTCGAGCGGGACCCGGATCGACGCGGACGAGACCTCGGTCCGTCTGGCCGATGCAGCGATGACCGAAGAGCGCACCGGGGAGCTTCCACTGGTCGAAGCCGCGGAGCCCGAGGTCACCACCGAGTACCTCGAAAGCCTCAACATCAACCACCTGGTGGCCCAGTTCACCACTTATCACGATTGCTGTGAGGACCGGGTCGTCAACATTCACCGGATCGCCGACGAGGTGGACGGTGCGATCGTCCTTTCCGGACAGACCTTCAGTCTCAACGACCACGTGGGCCAGCGCACCCTCGAGGACGGATATTTGCCGGCCGGCACCATCATCGCCGGCGAGGTCGAGGACACCGTCGGGGGCGGGGTGAGCCAGTTCACCACGACGCTGTACAACGCGGTGTTCTGGGGAGGCTACGAGGATGTGGAGCACAAGCCGCACTCGTACTATTTCACCCGCTATCCCGAAGGGGTCGAGGCAACCCTCAACTGGCGAAGCCCCGACCTCAAGTTCCGCAACAACACCGACAACGGGATACTGATCGACACCACGTACACGGACACCTCGATCACGGTCCGGATATTTGGCGAGAACGACGGTCGAACCCTGAAAGGGGAGCAGTCGGGTGGCAGCAGCCGGGCCTGGGTGGACACCGAAGGTGGCCCCAACGCCCTCCACGTCAAGGGTTTGGTCTCCGACCGGTTCGCGCTGACCGACCCGCCCGAGCCCCGCTATGAGCCCAACCCCGATTTCGGTATCAACCAACAGGACCAGACGCAGACCGAGCTCGGTGGCTGGAGCGTCACAGTGATTCGGCGCATCCTGCTCGGCGGTGATGAGAACCAGGTGGTCAACGAGCAAGAGTGGACGGTGCGGTACGCCCCGAGATTCGCCGTCTACGAAGTGCACCCCTGCATGGTGCCGGGGACCTCCACGGCCTGCCCGACGACGACAACCCCCCCACCAACCACAATTCCCCCGACCACGCAGCCGCCTCCGACGACCGTCCCGCCAACGACCACCACCACGATCTCGCCAACGCCACCACCGACACCACCCTGACCCCGGTCAGGATTCGTCGTAGAAGAGAAGAAAACGCTCGACCACCGAGGTCACGGCAGCCCTGCTCTCGTCATCCCATCCCCCGGGCCGCCTCACGGTGACGGTGTTCTGGAGCACGTACATGTGATCGATGCCGAGCCCGAGATCGAAGAGCTCACCGGCGAGCGCGCCCGGAACGCCGCGACCCCGATTGGCAGGCGACATCGCGGTTCCGTCCTGACCAGTGAAGCTGCGATCGGTGTCGAGGAGCAGGACATCGTCGAGCTGCCTCACGTCGTTGACGATGACTGTCTGGCCCATGAGCCCCGGCAGGGTACTCAGGACCCCAGGCCACCGGAGATCTCGCCGATCACATGCACCTTTACGAGGTTGGTGGAGGCCTGCACGTTCGGGGGCACGCCGGCCACCATGACCACCCGATCGCCGATGCTCACCACTCCTTCCCTGGCCAGGATGTCGGCTGCCGAGGCCAGTTCCTCGTCCGTATAGGTGCGACGCTCGAAGGGGTGAGGGCTCACCCCCCAGTAGAGGGCCATCTGACGGAGGGTCGCCTCGTTGGGGGTGAAGGCGACGATCCGCGCCTCGGGCCGGTACTTGGAGATCAGCCGGGCGGTGTTTCCCGACTCGGTGAAGGCCACGATGGTCTGCGCGTCCACGTTGACCGCGATCTCGGTGGCCGCCTGGGACACGGCCGACGCCACGGTGTTGCCGTCGCCGACGAATGGGATGGGGTGATGGCCTCGGATCGAAAGGGTGCCCTCCTCCATCGCCACACAGATGGCGGCCATGGCCGTGACGGTTTCCACCGGGTAGTCGCCGACGGCGGTCTCGCCCGACAGCATCACGGCGTCGGTGCCGGCCATCACCGCATGCGCCACGTCTGTGACTTCGGCCCGGGTGGGCCGGGGGCTCTTGGTCATCGACTCGAGCATCTCGGTCGCCGTGATGGAGATTCGGCCGGCAGCGTTCGTCTTCTTGAGGATCTCGTCCTGGATGAGAGGGATTCGCTCGAGTGGCAATTGAACACCGAGGTCACCCCGGGCCACCATGATCCCCGAGGATGGTCCGATGATGTCGTCCAGATTCTCGTAGGCCTGAGCCAGCTCGACCTTGGCGATGATGGGCGCATCGCCGGCCAACTGAGCCACGCTCCGGATGTCGTCGCCGCTCCGCACGAACGACGCCGCGACGTAGTCGACCCCGAGCTCCCGGCCGAAGGCGAGGTCGGACTCATCCTTGGGAGTGAGGATCTCCAGACTCAGCTTGCTGTCGGGGAAAGCCACACCCTTGTGATCGGAGAGGACCCCTCCAACCCGCACCGTGGCCACCAGGCCTGCCTCGGTCCGATCCACCACCTCGCAACGGATCAGGCCGTCGGCAAGCTGGATGCGGTCACCGGGCTCCACATCGTCGAGCAAGGGCTCGTAACCGACCGGGATGACGCTCTCGCTTCCCAGCGCCCCATTAGCCACGAGGGTGATGTGACGGCCAGGCTCCAACGTCACTCTGCCGTTGGCGAACTCACCGACCCGCAGCTTGGGTCCCTGGATGTCCTGCATGAGAGCCACGGCTCGCCCCGTCTCACGAGAGGCATCACGCACCCAGCCGGCCATGGTCCGATGTAGCTCGCGATCACCGTGCGAGAAGTTGAGCCGCGCCACATCGATGCCGGCCTCCACCAGGGCCTGGATCCTGGCAGCGGAGGCCACGGCGGGTCCCAGCGTGGCGATGATCTTGGTGTGCCGCTGCATGTGAGACCGACGGTAACCGGTGTCGGGTCAGCCCGACATCCTCTCCCTGAGGAGCTGATTGACCATCCGGGGGTCCGCCTTGCCGTCGGTGGCCTTCATGACCTGACCCACCAGGAATCCCACCACCTTCTCCTCGCCGCCTCGAAACTCCTCGATGGCCCCGGGATTCTCCGCCAGCACTTCGGCAACTGCCGTCTCCAGGACGCCGGCATCACTCAGCTGAAGCAGGTCTCTCGTTTCGGCAACTTCCCGGGGCCCGCCCTCACCGGAAAGGACACCGGCGAGCACCTCTTTGGCCGCAGAGTTGGACACCGAGCCGTCATCGACCATCTCGATCAGTTCGGCGAGACCGGGGCCGTCGAGCCTGGCCACTCGAGCGTCGAGTCCGGTCTTGCGCAACCAGGCCAGCACCTCACCGTTGATCCAGTTCGCGGCGGATCGGGGAGGAGCCCCGGAGAGGACGGCGTCGTCGTAGAGCCGGCGCAGTCCGGCGTCGAGACTGGAGAGGACCCCGGCAGTCTCGACGGCCAGACCCTGTGCTCCATATCGGGTTCGCCGGTCGGCGGGCAGCTCGGGGAGACGTTCCCTGATGCCGGCTATCCATTCCGGGGTCATCACCATGGGCACGAGGTCGGGCTCGGTGAAATAGCGATAGTCCGAGGAGCCCTCCTTGACCCGCATCGAATGGGTGACGCCGGACTCCTCCTCCCAGTGACGCGTTTCCTGGATGACCTCGCCGCCCGAGTCGACGAGTTCGATCTGCCGCTCGATCTCGAACGCGATCGCCCTCTCCAACGAACGGAACGAGTTCATGTTCTTGATCTCGACCTTGGTGCCGAAGCTCTCCTCCCCCTGGGGTCGGATCGAGACGTTGGCGTCGAACCTGATCGATCCCTCCTCCAATCTGGCGTCCGACACGCCCAGCTCCGCCACGATCGATCGCAGCTCCTGGGCGTACACCCGTGATTCGGAGGCACTTCGCAGGTCGGGTCTCGACACCACCTCGACCAGCGGCACACCGGATCGGTTGAAGTCGAGAAGGGTGCCCTCAGCGGCGTGGATTCGGCCACCAGCTCCGAGATGGGTCGACTTTCCGGTGTCCTCTTCCATATGGGCTCGCTCGATGCCAATACGCCGGGTCTTGCCGTCGACTTCGATGTCGAGATGCCCGTCGTGGCAGACCGGGACGTCGAACTGCGAGATCTGATAGTTCTTGGGAAGGTCGGCATAGAAGTAGTTCTTCCGGTGGAACACCGATCGTTCCGAGACCTGACAGTCCAGAGCCAGCCCGATCGCCACGATCGACTCGATGGCGACCCGGTTGGTCACGGGGAGAGCGCCGGGTAGGCCGAGACAGGTGGGGCACACCCTCGTGTTGGGTTCGCCGCCGAACGCAACGGCGCAACCGCAGAACATCTTCGAGGCCGTCATCAACTCGACGTGGACCTCGATCCCGATCACCGGCTCCCAGCTCACGCTGCCCCGTCCAACGCCCGCGGCGAGATCTCGAAGCCGGCGAGACGCTCCACCTCGGCCGCGACTTGGTACATCGTCTCCTCCCCGAGCGGAGGCGCCATCACCTGGAATCCGATGGGCAGGCCCGCCTCGTCGAGGCCGACAGGCACGGATATGGCAGGGTGGCCCGCCAGGTTGGCCGGGATGTTGCAGATGTCCGACAGGTACATGGCAAGCGGATCCGAGGTCCGCGCACCGGCGGCGAAAGCAACTGTCGGGCTCGTCGGTGACACGAGCACGTCGACTTGGTCGTAGGCCCTGGCGAAGTCCTCCTGGATGGCAGCCCGGACCCTCTGCGCCTGGCCGTAGAAGGCGTCGTAGTACCCGGCGGACAGCGAGTAAGTGCCGAGGAGGACGCGACGGATCACCTCAGGCCCGAACCCCTCTGCCCGCGTTCGCGTCATCAATTCCTCGGTGGTGGCGCCTTCGACCCTGAGCCCATACCGGATCCCATCGAAGCGGGCCAGATTCGAGGAGGCTTCGGCCGGTGCGATGAGGTAGTAGGCAGACAGGGCGATGTCGAAGGTGGGCAGCGACACCTCCATCACCTCCACTCCCTCCTTCTCCAGTCGGGCCACCATGTCGGCCGTGGCCGCCTCGACTGCTGGCTCGAATCCCTCGCCGGACAGCTCGGTCACCACGCCGATGCGGAGCCCGTCCACGCCTCGATCGAGCCGGGCAGCTGGATTCGGGTACTCACCCTGATACGAGGTCGAGTCGAGCGGGTCGTAGCCCCAGATTGCGGTGAGAGCCAGCGCCGAGTCCTCCACGGTCTTGGTGAATGGGCCGATCTGGTCGAGCGACGAGGCAAATGCGATCAATCCGTACCGGCTCACCGTGCCGTACGTCGGCTTCATTCCCACAACACCGCACAGAGAGGCGGGCTGTCTGATCGACCCGCCGGTGTCGGAGCCCAGGGCCAGTAGTGAGGATCCTGTTGCGACCGAAGCAGCGGAGCCACCCGACGATCCCCCGGGCACCCGGCTCAAGTCCCATGGGTTGTAGGTGGTCCCGTACGCCGAGTTCTCGGTCGAAGAGCCCATGGCGAACTCGTCGAGGTTCGTCTTACCCACAATGACCGCGCCGCCAGCGCGCAGCCTCGTGACCACAGTGGCGTCGTATGGAGGGACATATCCGGCGAGGATCTGCGAAGCCGCTGTGGTCTCGACGCCCCTTGTGCACATGTTGTCCTTGAGGGCGACCGGGATGCCGTGCAATGGGCCACGATCGATCCCGTCGGCGAGGTCGGCATCCGCCTGCCTTGCCCCTTCCCTAGCCCCGTCAGCGTCGATGGTCAGGAAAGCGTGCAACTGTGCTTCGGTCCGGGACGCCGTGTCAAGGGCGGCGTCGAGCAGAGCCTCGGCCGACGTCGCACCCGAGCGAAGCAACCGCCCGGCTTCGGAGACGCTCGATGCAATCACTCTGCCCCCATCGCGGGAGGCACGACGAAGAACCCATCGACAACTTCTGGAGCCTGGCCGAGGACCTCATCTCGATCGAGTGAGGGCCGTAGTTCGTCGTCCCGGAACGCGTTGGCCATGCCAAGTGGATGGGCGGCCTCCACATCCGGCTCGACCTCCAGCGACTGAACCCTTGCCGCGTGCTCCAGGATCACTCCGAGCTGGGCCTTGTACGACTCGAGTTCAGCTTCGGTCAGGTCGATGCGGGCCAGGCGCGCGACGTGTGCGATGTCGATCTCAATGGGCATCGGGGCGAAGTCTACGAGTCGCCGACGAGCCACCAGAACCCGTCAGAATGGCCCGGTGACAGAGGCAAACCCGCTGAGGGGCACCGCCATCGCGATGGGTGTGATCGGGCTGCTGGTGATCGCGGTGGGGGTGGTGCTGCTCCTCGTCCAGGATGCGGACGATGGAAGCAATCTCGGTGGCGTGATCATCCGGGTCGGCGCGGTGCTGGGAGCGCTGGCACTGGTCTTGCCGACCATCCGCAAGCCGTCGCTCCCCACACTGGTCGTCGCCGGGCTCGGACTCGTCCTGGTCCTGGCCCGACCTGGGCTGGTATGGGCGGCGCTGGTCGGATGGGCGGTGTGGGTGCTCCTGGGTCGTCAGCGAAGGATGTCGAGCAGCGACCCGTAGACCCATTCCAGGTCTGAGACCCGCACCGACTCACCCGGCTTGTGGGCGAGCGAGGGCTCGCCCGGTCCGAAATTCACCGCAGGAATGCCCGCCGATGAGAGTTGTGCCACATCGGTCCAGGCTTGTTTGGCCTGCACGGGCGCCCGGGTGTGCTCTATCAGGGCGCGGAACAGAGGATGGTCGGTATCGACCGACCCGGCTGGGGCCAGCTCGATCACCTCGACGCGATCAGCGGCCGCGCACACCTCATGCAGACGGCCCAGCGCCTGGTCATGCGAGCGGTCGGGGGCGAAGCGATAGTTGACATTCATCACGAACTCCGCCGGGATGACGTTGCGTGCCACCCCCCCATGGGCCGTGGTCACCGACATGACCTCCAAGAACTCGAGACCGTTGACGACATGCGGCTCCGGCTCCAGCGCCCGGATGGAGGTGAGGAATGCTCCCGCCTTCGTGATCGCATTGTCCCCCAACCAGGGCCGGGCCGAATGGCCCGGCTGGCCGATGAAGGTGACCTCGGCGTTGATCACACCCTGGCATCCTGCCTCGATGGCCCGATCGGTTGGCTCCATGACCACAGCGGCCGAGGATCTCCTGAGCCAGGGCGCCTCGTCGAGGACCAGCGTAAGTTGGTTGCCCGACAGCGGCCCTTCCTCGCCCGAGTAGAAGACACAGGCCACATTGTCGGCTCCGAGGGCCTCGACGAGATGGATCATCACCGCCAACCCGCCCTTCATGTCGGTGGCACCGAGACCGTGCACCCTGTCGCCGTCGAACCTGGCTCCGATCTCGCCCTGAAGCGGCACCGTGTCGAGATGCCCGGCCAGCAGCACCGCGTCGTCACGTGGCTCTCCCAACACCAGGGAGTCCGCGATCAACTGCTGTGGCATACCGTCGAGACGGGCGGCGATTGCGTCACGAATAGCGGCCTCCTCGCCGGTGACCGAGGGTATGTCGACCAGCCAGGTGAGTGTCTCGACCAGATTGGTCAAAGCTGGACGTCCAACTCGCGGAGGAAATCGTTGAGGGCGGTCTTCTCGTCCGTTGCCGACGTCCGCTTGCCGATGATCAGGGCACAGGTGAGGGAGTAGGTCCCGCTGGGAAACTCCTTGGGCCTGGTGCCGGGAACGACTACCGCGCCCGCCGGGACCTGCCCTCGATGTTCCACCGGCTGCGGGCCGGTCACGTCGATGATGGGAGTGGAGGCGGTCAAGACCGTGTTGGCGCCCAATACGGCCTTCTCCCCGACGATGGTTCCTTCGACGACGATGGAGCGGCTACCGATGAAGGCACCGTCCTCGACGATCACCGGACGCGCCCCCGGCGGCTCCAGCACACCACCGATGCCAACGCCACCGGAAAGGTGGACGTCCCGGCCGATCTGGGCGCAGGAGCCGACCGTGGCCCACGTGTCGACCATCGTGCCCGACCCGACATACGCGCCGATGTTGACGAACCCGGGCATCACGATCACCCCCGGCTCGCAGAACGCCCCATAACGCACCGTGCCCGGCGGGACCACCCGAATCCCTTGTTCGGCCAAGCCGGTCTTCAACGGGACCTTGTCGCGGTACTCGTACGGGCCGACCTCGAACGTGTCCATCTCACGAAGGCGGAAATAGAGGAGGATCGCCTCCCTGACCCACTCGTTCACCACCCAATCCCCGCCGACCTTCTCGGCGACTCTCAACTTACCCCGGTCGAGGCTGGCGATCGTGCTCTCCACGGCCTCGCGGGCCGTCTCCGGCTCGACCTCGCCGGAGAAGGCGGCACGTATCGTGTCTTGGTCGGGCAAGTGACTCCCAGGTCGGTCTGGCGGCAGGGTAATTGGCTCGGCTCATCGCTACGGTGCGAGCCGATGCCCTATCGGCTGCTCTACATCGGGCTTGGCCTGCTGGCCGTGGCCGCCATCGCACTCGGGATCGCCTTCAACAAGAGCGGCGACGAGCTGGTCCTGCCCGAGGAGATCGAGGCGATCTCGCCCAGACCCGGAGACCTGGTCCCCCCGCAGACCAGTGTCGAGGTCGACCTGCCGGTCGCCTACCGCGCCGACATCTACGTCGATGGCTGGCTGGTGACCGACGTGACCTTCGTCGAGGGCACGGGCGTCTACCGGTGGTCGCCCTCGCCCCAGAACCCGTCTATCACCGAGTGGGCTCCCGGCGAGCACACCGTCCGGGTGGTGTGGGACCGGATTAGTGGACTCCCCGACCCGGGAGAGTACGAATGGTCCTTCCGGGTCGGGTGAGCGTCATGACGAGGTTTCTACTGAGGTGTTATGTGACGACCTGGGGCGGCTCGCTCCGGCGATAGGCAACCAGTGCCAGCGTGTAGGAGACGACGAGGATCCCGGTCGCCCAGGCCAGGGCCACCCAAAAGTCAGGGCCGGGAGTCCCCTCGGTGAGAAGGCTCCGAACCGTCTCCACTATCGGTGTCAGCGGCTGATTCTCCGCGAAGCTCCTCAGCCACGGCGCCATCGAGCCGGTCGGCACGAACGACGGGCTGATGAAGATCAGCAAGAACAGGATGTAGCTGAATGCGCCGGCGCCCTCGACCGTCCGGGCGGCCAGGCCGAAGAACATGGCCAGCCAGGTGGTGGCCAGTATGAACAGGATCAGCAAGCCGGCGAACAACAGCCAGGCGCCGGGGGCGGCAACCGGGCGAAAACCGACGATGAACGCCACGACGAGCACAAGGACGCAGGAAAGGGCGTTGGACACCGTCGATGACATCGCCTGACCGCTCAACACCGACGAAGGTTTCACCGGCATCGTACGGAAGCGGCTGATGATCCCCTTCTGCATGTCCATGGCGAGACGGAAGGCGGCGTAGGCGATCCCGCTGATCACCGTCATGACGAC
>JBEVJN010000029.1:0-6811 GCA_040510135.1 Acidimicrobiia bacterium
AGGGCGAACAGCTGGCTGAACCCGGCCCCGGCGATGGCGGGAATGCCGAGGAGGAACGAGAAGCGGGCGGCCTCGGCCGGCTCGAACCTTCGCCCGTTGCCTGCAGCGATGGTGACACCCGACCGCGAGATCCCCGGGATGAGAGCGATGGCCTGGGCGATGCCGACGACGATTGCGTCCGGTATTCGTCCTTGAAGCAGATTCCGCGCCCCGGTAGCGAGACGTTGACCGACCACGAGGATCACGCCGGTCGCCACGATCTGCCACCCGACGGCGGCCACAGACTCCTGGAGGCTCTCGACCTCGTCGGCCAGAGGCAGCCCTATGAGCGCCGGTATGGTCCCGATCCCGACCAGCAGCGCGATCTTGCGACCGTCCAAATTGGTCCTGAAGCGGAGGACACTCATCACCTCGGCGCGGTAGTAGATGAGCACGGCGGCCAGCGTGCCGAGATGAAGCACGGCGCCCACGGCCAGCGAAGGCGGCTGTACGTCCATGCCCAGCTCGTTGAGAAATGCGGGGATGATGATCAGGTGGCCTGACGAGGAGACAGGCAGGAACTCGGTGAGGCCCTGGACCAGGCCCCAGATGATGGCGTTGAGCACGGCGGCACGGTAATCCTCAGGGCGGGGCAATCATGACCACGGCCCGCCCCTCGCCGGCTGCCCGGGCAACTTCGGCGGCAAGCCGGGACTCGACCGCGACCAGACCCAACCCTGAGCCAAGCGGGTCCTCGTCCGGGTCTTCGACTACGACTCCGGAAGCCACGACCTCGGAGTCGAGCAGGACGATTCGAGCCGAGTCTCCCCGGTGAGCCCCGCGAGGCAGGGGCATCTCCAGACTCCACCATCCCTTGGGAACCGCTTGCCCGGACTCGCCGATGTTCGACGCCAGCACCGGATCGCCGGCCAGGATCGAGTCGAGGGCCACCTGCCCTAACTCGACTTCACTGAAGGTCCCGGTCGGCACTTGTCGGATCTCGGTGTTGGACTCGTCGACGACCGATCCGGCTGTCACGTCCTCAGCGGCGAACGGGTGGGGTGTCGTGGGCTCGGGGCGGAACTCGATCCACAAAGCTCCCGAGGCAATGAGCAGGGCGACAGCCCAACGTGCCCATGGGGGCGACTGCAGCCAGATCACCTGTCCGAAAGTACGGAGTGCGGGCGAGCCTGGGAAGTAGGTTGGGCCCCTATGACGGACACCACGAGGACCACTCTGCTCGTCAGCGGAGTCGTGGCCCTGGTCGGCAGCATCCTCGGGCTGGTCCTCGGTCTGTTCATGGTGAACAACTTGTCCGACTATCTCACGCAGTCGGTGGCCGTCTCGGAGTCAGCTCTGGGTGCGGTCGAGGAGACGCTCCTCGTCCTCGAATCGGTGGCGGTCGAAGTCGATGAGGGCATCGGAGCTGCCGCCGCCAGCATCGCCGCCGCCTCGGAGGCCGTTCTCACCGCATCTGGGGAGCTGGATGACGTCGCCAACTTCCTCGACGGTGAGTTGCAAACGAGCATCGAGACCCTCCTCGACACCATGCCCGCCGCGATCCAGACCGCTGGGGTCATCGACAACACTCTGAACGCTCTGTCCTTTCTCGGCGTGGACTATGACCCGGAGCAGCCTTTCGATGCCTCTTTGACGGCGGCTGCGGACGCCTTGGAGGCGATTCCTCCCCAACTGACGGCACAGGCGGAGACGATCAGGGCCCTGGTTCCGGTATCAGAGCAATTCGCCGAGGACGCTGGTGCCACGGCGGAGGCCTTCGACGCCTTGAGGATCGAGCTGGAGTCGAGCCAGTCGCTCATCGATTCCTACCGGTCCACGGTCGACCGGGCTCAGAGCGTGGTGGAGAGCACCGCGTCTTCCCTATCCACGACAACATGGCTGCTCAGGATCATCGTCGTGTTGATGACGGTTACCGGAGCGGCCATCGCGATCGGGTTGGTCACCCTGAGCCGGTCTCGAGAGCCTGTCGAGTCCAACGGTTTCGACGGAGCCACCGACGGGTAGGTGGTCCCGGAGAGGTGCGTGGACCGCGATTCGTGGGTCATCGGAGGCCACTGATCTTCCACGGGTTGGGGTCCACCTCCTCCTGACGCCGCCAGACCAGGAGATGACAATGGGCGACAAGAAGAAGAAAAAGAAGAAGGCCGAAGAGACCGCAGTCGCGGAGGTCCACTGGGTTAGGTCGACACTGATCTTGCTCTTGGTGGTTGCCCTGACGTTTGGTGTTTGGTACCTGGTCAACGAAAGGGACTGACCGGACAGGTCATTCCGTCGTGGCAGAGTTGCCCGCAGAAGAAGTGGTCGACCCAGTGGTCGCTGTCTCGCTCTTTTTCGACGAGTCGGCCTTCTTGGCCGGCTCGGACTTCTTGGACGGGTCGGACTTCTTGGACGACCGGGAGTCAGTGGAATAGAAGCCAGATCCCTTGAACACCACGCCGCGGGCGTGGAAGACCTTTTGTAGCTCTCCGCCGCACTCCGCATGCTTGCGCAGCGGCTTCTCCGAGAACGATTGAAAGACCTCGATGTTCTCGCCGCAGCGCTTACAGGTGTACTCGTAGGTAGGCATGACCGACTTCTGACCGCTTGGTGGGGGTAGGGGCGAATTCTATAACCGGGACAATGGGTCTTCCATTCCTCTTGCAATATGATCGGCACCCATGTCGCCCGCTGTTGCCCTGCCGCTGGCGGTTGTCGCCGCCTATCTGGTGGGGAGTATCGACTTCGCCGTGATCGTCGGACGGATGTACGGCGTCGACATCCACCAGGAGGGGAGCGGCAATCCGGGCATGTCCAACGTGCTCCGCACCATGGGACGGGTGCCCGCCGCCATGGTGTTCATCGGGGACACGTTGAAGGGGACTATCGGGGCGGCGATGGGTTGGGTTGCTTCCGGCTCGGCCGACCCCGCGGTTCACTGGGCATTCCTTGCCGGGTTGGCTGCGGTCGTCGGCCATTGCTATCCGATCTTCCACGGGTTCAAAGGGGGTCAGGGGGTGGCCACCGGCGGCGGTGTTCTTCTCTTCACCGTGCCGATCGTCGCCGTCATCGAGATCGCGGTGTGGTTTCTGGTCTTCTGGCTCACCAAGACTGCTTCCATCGGTTCAATGGTGATCGTCGTCATCACCATCCCGATGCTGATCTGGCAGGGAGTCACCGGGTTATCCCTGGTCTGGGTCGCCTTGATCATCGCGTTGGTGATCTGGCGGCACCGTGGAAACATCAAACGCATGCTCTCCGGTAGCGAGGAGAAAGTCCCGACATGAGCGTCGAAGTTGCGGTCATCCCCGCAGCGGGTCGTGGCACGAGGATGAGGCCTGCGACCCGCGTGGTGCCCAAAGCACTGCTCACGGTGATCGATCGGCCGGCCATTCAGTACTCGGTCGAGGAGGCGGCCAGGGCGGGGGCGAAGGAGGCTGTCGTCGTCGTCGACCTCGATGCCGGCCATCTCCTCGCCCAGCACTTCAACATCGAGGGCCCGCTTCCCGGTCTCGAAGACATCCAGGTGCGTCCGGTCGTCCAGGAAGAACCGCTAGGCCTCGGACATGCGGTCAACGAGGCGGCGCACATGGTTGGCGGCAGGCCGTTCTACTGCCTTCTGTCCGACAACATCGTGCGACCCGGACACGACGTGCTGGCGAGTCTCGGCGTGGGAAGTCGTGACGGATCGGTATCGGTGATGTGTCTGCGCGACCTGACCGAGGAGTTCCTCAGCAAATACGGAGTGGTGATCCCGGCGTCCGAACTGGAGGATCGCTATCTCGACCTGGCCGGCGCGGTCGAGAAGCCGGGGCCAGTCAATGCACCGTCGCGGCTCGGGCTGGTCGGCCGCTATCTCTTCACTCCGGAGGTCTTCGAGATCCTGGGCGGGCTCGAACCGGGCCACGGGGGCGAGATCCAGCTCACCGACGCCATCAACGAACTGGGTGCCCGCGGGCGTCTCCGCGGCTACGTCGCCGAGGAAGACCTGCTCGACGTGGGCACACCCATCGGCTTGCTCGAGGCGTCGGTCGAATTGGGTGAGCACGAGTTCGGGCAGGAGTTCAGCTCCTGGCTGAAGGAGCGAAGCGGGTGAAGCCGCTGGAGGAGGCCCGCTCCGAGGTGCTCTCCTCGGTCGGCCTTCTCGGAGTCGAGCACGTCCCGATCTGGCAGGCATCTCGCCGTGTCCTGGCCGCGGACGTCGTGGCTCCGGAATACGTGCCACCCTTCGCCAACTCCGCGATGGATGGTTTCGCCGTGCGCGGGGCCGATGTCTCCGCGGCCGGGGCAGTTCTCGAGGTGATCGGCGACCTTCCCGCGGGGTCGAGCTCGGACCTCGAATTGGGGACCGGAGAGGCGATCAAGATCATGACCGGTGCCCCGATGCCCCCCGGCGCCGACACAGTTGCCAGGGTCGAAGACACGGCGATGGAAGGTTCGAAAGTGATCATTTCCACGGCTGTGGACCGGGGCACTTCGGTCCGCCCGGCCGGCGGGGACGTGTCCGAGGGCCAGTTGGTGTTCACAGCAGGGACGCGTCTCACCGCAATGCACGTCGGTGTCCTCGCCACCATCGGAATCGGGACGCCCGCCGTGTTCAAGCGCCCACGGGTGGCATTCATGTCGACAGGCGACGAGCTGACCGCTCCCGAGGCAGAGGGTCTCGAGCCAGGGGCGATCAGGGACTCGAACCGGCCGATGGTGCTCACGCTCCTCGAGGATGCCGGGGTGGAGCCGATTGACATGGGCATCATCCCCGACGATCCGGTCGTGTTGCGGGAGGCGCTGACGAGGGGGGCCGAGGCGGACGTGGTCGTCTCCACCGGGGGTGTCTCGATGGGCGATTACGACGTGACCAAGGTCGTGCTGCAGGGAGATGCCCATGTCGACTTCTGGCAGGTGGCTATCCAGCCGGCCAAGCCTTTCGCGTTCGGGCACATCGGCGACGCCCTGTTCTTCGGGTTGCCCGGCAACCCCGTTTCGGTCCTTGTCTCCTTCGAGCAGTTCACCCGGCCCTCGTTGCTCAAGATGCAAGGGGCTCGTCACGTCCTCAGGCCCCAATTGGTGGCCATTGCCGGTGAAACTCTGGCCACGGATCCTGAGAAGACAGTTTTTCTCCGCGTCCTGGTCGAGGGTCTCGAAGCAGGCCCTCCCATCGTGGTCAAATCCGGGGGGCAGGCGTCCAACGTGCTCTCGGCTGCAGCTGCCGCTGACGGATTCGCCGTGGTGCCACGCGGGACCGCGACTATCGAGCGCGGGGACCCTGTCATGGTCGAAATGTTCAAGTGGCCCGAATCGAGGGAGTGGATCGATGGCCGATGAGCGTGAACTGAGCCATCTAAACGAGGCGGGCGAGGTCCGCATGGTCGACGTCGGGGACAAGGCGGTAACCGATCGGGAGGCGGTGGCGGAGGGATTCGTTGTCATGTCCACCGACCTGACCGAGCGGTTCTTCGCGGGCGACCTGCCCAAGGGTGACGCCGCCGCGATGGCCCGTGTCGCCGGGATCATGGCGGCCAAGCGGACGGCAGAGGTCATCCCGCTGTGCCATCCCATCGCGCTGACCGGGGTGGACTTGAGCCTCGAGCCGAGTGGGCGTGGCATTCGCGTCATTGCTAGCGTGCGGGCGACCAACCGGACCGGTGTCGAGATGGAAGCAATGACTGCCGTCGCTGTGGCCTCATTGACGATCTACGACATGGTGAAGGGCGTCGAGCGCGAGGTGACGATCGAGACGGTCAGGTTGCTGTCAAAATCAGGTGGAAGGTCCGGCAAGTGGGAACGAGGTTGAGTCGTTGATCGGACAGGGTCCCGGCAACTACGCTCATCCGTGGACGGAGTCGTAAAGCCAAATGTCAACAAGCGTCATAGTCGGCCTATTGCTGATAGCCGCTGTGTGGAGTGTCTATCTCCTGCCCTCGGTGTTCGGCGATCGACAAAACGCACCAAAGAACTCGACCGAGGAATTCGACCGCTGGAGCCATCTGATGGCCGATGTCCAGAAGCGGCCATACGACAGGAAGTCGGTAGGGCAGCGGGACGTCATCCGTCTTCGCCGCCGTCGCACGATCGGCGTGCTCGTGGCCCTTGCTCTCGTCACCGCGGGACTCGCCCTGTGGCAGAACTCGTTGGCCTTGCTTCTGGTTCACCTGTTCGTCGATTCCCTGATCGCTCTCTACGTGGCCGCCCTCGCCCAGATGAAACAGCAACGTCAATGGCGGCTCAAGGTCACCCATGTCTCTGAGCGTCCCACCGAGTGGGACGAGCCGCAGATCAAAGTCATCGCCCAGTAGGCGATGGGTCCCGATTTCGCCGACGACGCCAGAGTCGTTCTCGACGCCCGATTCGCAGCTCGTGAGAAGGGGATCTCCGGCTCCAGGAAAGTGATCCGCTCCTCGGCCAACGGGATCCGCGCCCTGCATCGAGGTGAGTGGGACCAGGCAGCCGGGCTCATTTCCGAGGCAGGAACGGTGTTGGCGGACATCACCACCGCCCTCGCCGAACATCCAGACATCCTCTATGCCGGCTTCGTCTCGGATGCCGCCAAGGAATATGCCGAGGCCAGGATCACCGAAGCCTTGTTCCGGGGTGAGCCGGTGCCCGGTTTCGCGGAGCTCGGCATCGACCCCGTCCCCTTTCTGCACGGTCTTGGCGAGGCGGTTGGGGAGATGCGGCGGCGTCTGCTCGATCTTCTGCGAGCCGGCGACGTCGAGCAAGCCCAAGCCACCCTCGAGGCCATGGATCGGATCGTCGACCTTCTCGCCGAGCTGGATTATCCCGACGGCATGACCAACGGTCTCCGTCGCACTACCGATGTCTCCCGTTCCCTCGTCGA
>JBEVJN010000030.1:0-4078 GCA_040510135.1 Acidimicrobiia bacterium
TGGGGAGAAGCGGTGACATGGCCTGCCATAACGCCCGGAGGTCGGGCGTGTTGAGCCTGTCGAGGAGGACGTCGCCGCCGCAATGACCCTCCGGGCCATTTGCCCCAACATGGGCGGATCCTGGCTAGGCGGCCACTGACGCAAGATGGCGGCGAGTCGCCTCGACCGCATCGAGACCACCAAAGCCGACCGTGGTTATCGACCGGGACACCGCTTCTCCCACCCGGGTCGCTACCTCTTGCCCTACCCGCCGCCCGATCCATCTCGCATGGAGGTTGAGCACGAAGCCGAGCAGAAGACTCAAGACCAGGGCACCGGTGATGAGGAGGAGGGGTGTCGGAACCGGGCCTAGATAGGGAACGTCGACGGTGGCCACGGGCAACTCCCCCGGGCCGAAGATGACGAGCAAATACCAGGCGATGGCGAAGAGAAGAACCGCCCCCGACAGCAACTGCACGAAACCGACGACTGGCCAGAGAATCGAGCGGGGCACGGTTAGCTCCCCGGCGGCCTGACGCGTGGCGCGGTCTAGGGCCCTGGTCACCTCGGTTTCGGCATCGTCCGCTCCGAGTGTCATCAGGACCGCGGGCCGGGTGGCGGGCGGTACAGCCCCAGCCGCCGTCACGAGGGCCGAGCGAACCGGGTTGAGGACATGGCCCAGGCTCCCCCGCCGTCGCCACTCGAGCAGATAGGCGCCAGGGTCCGCCTGTCGCCGCTTCCGCCCGGTGATGAACGACAAGAGTGTGATGATCCGGGCCAGGAGCGAGCCACCCTGACGGCGAGCACGATGCAACACCGCCTCTTCCATCTGACGGGAAACCCCGACGGGGTCGACCAGTGCCATGGCCCCCTCCACCGCGGCGGCAATCGCCATCTCTCTTTCCTTGGTCGGAAGCAACGGGGTGTGTGGCTTACCTGGCTCCAGCCCGGCCGCCCGGGCGATCGCATCTACCTCGGTGGCGGCGTCCGTGGCTAGCTTGGCCGCCACGATCGCCTTTCCCTCGGCGGCCCGGCTCAACTCGGCTCGCAGCCCATCGAACCCACTGCCATCGAGGGCCGAGACCATGTCGATCGTGGCTCCGTCGATCCCATCGCCTGCCAACCGGCGGCGGAAATCATCGGTCAGCAGTTGTCGCTGCTGGGGATCCAGTCGGTCGGCCTTGTTGAAGACGAACCGCATCCGCTCGGCGTGGGGGGCCAGACGGCGGAGATATTCGTGGAGGCGCTCGTCGTCGTACTTCTCGGGGTCGACCACCCACGCCACCGCGTCGATGCGAGGCAGGAGGGCATCGACAGTTGCCCGATGTTCGAGACGAACACTGTCGACGTCGGGCAGGTCGAGTATGGCCACCCCGGACAGGTCGGCTCGGTCGTGGCCGACCACGCGCTCCACACCGAGCCAATCGAGCAAGGGACGGACTTCTTCCCGAGCCTCGTTGGCCACCCAGGTCAACGGCTGCTCAGTGGTGGGTCGCAGAGCCCGGGCCGGGCTGACCTCCTCGCCCGCGAGGGCGTTGAGCACAGAGGATTTGCCTACTCCGGTGCCACCGACCAGTGCCATCACGTAGAGCCCGCCCGAAAAACCAAGCCGCTGTCGGATCCGGTCTGCCAAAGCTCGGGCTGACCCTGCATGATCGGCCAGCCCTAGATCGGCGGCGGCAGAGGCAGCCTCCTCCAACCGCTCGAGGGGGGTCATTGCGACTCCATCCGGGCCGCGGCATGGGCGGCCCGGCGCAGATCGGAGGCGAGATCGGTCGGCTGCGCCATGGGACCGAGGGCGGAGAGAAACCTTTGCTGTTCGGAGACGAACACCGCATCGAGGATCCGATCGAGACGGGCCCGCGCCTGTTCGACGAAGGCGGCGACGTTTGCCTCGCCGAAGATTGCCTCCAGCAGCTTCTGGTTGAGGACGGCGGTGGCGGCGCCGATGCCTATCTCCGCCCCGGTGAGCCCGCCGGTGTGGATGAAGACGGCGAGGATGGCGCTGGTCCCGAGCACGTTGAGGCCGATGCTGGCCGCCTGCGCCCTTCCCTTGAGTTGGGCGCCCATGACCTGGATCTCATCGCCGATCACTTCCATCCATTCCCCCAGCTGCTCCTTCATCTCCGGCGCCATGCCCGGCGAGGAGCCCCACAGCGCGCCGTCCTTTGCCAGGGCCGTGGCGCCGTGTGGATCGTCGACCCAGATGGCGGCAGTCTTCGATGCTGCGGTGTCGGTGTGACGCACCACCGAGGTCACCAGGTCGGCGAAGGCCGCCTCACGCACCTCGGGAGCCGGCGGTGGCGGGGTGGGCCGTATCAGGTTGCGGAGGGAGGCGGCCACCCTCCCCACTCCTTCTGAGATGTAACGGGTGACCGGACCGGCGTTGACATAATCGAGCCATTGCCGCAGCACCTCGGTGCGGAGAAACGTTCCGGTTTCGATTTCCCGGTTGAGCTCGTTTCGGGCCCCCCGGTAGCTCGACTCGAGGGCTGCTCGTAGCGAGGCAGCAGCCTGCTGCTCGCGTTCCACCTCGACGGCGATTCTCTCTACTGCCTCAGGGAGACCGGCCAGGGCGGTGTCGAGGCTGCGCCGTGCCATCGAGCGCCGCTCATCGTCGTCTTGACGGAGCCGTTCGATCGCCTCGAGGATTGGTGCGACCGCTTCCCGTCGCAGACCGTCTACGGCAAGGTCGATCTCACCCTCCGGGACCGAGACGACCTCCAGATCGCCGAAGGCCCCTTGGCGGTCGAGCTCGCCCCGCTCGATCAGTGCCCGATAGTCGGCCATCACAGCCGCCTCGTCGGTCGTATCGGTGGGCATGCGGTTGATCACCGCCAGCAACGGCACCCCCCGTTGGCGAGCCCGGGCCAGTATGTCCCATGGGACCTGGTCGGCGTAGCGGGTAACGGTGGTGACGAAGATCACCAGGTCGGCCGCCTCCAAGAGCTCCAGAGCCAGCTCCCGGTTGGTGCGTTCCACGCTGTCGAAGTCGGGAGCATCCACGATCATCAGCCCGGGGACGATCGCAGGGTCGACACGGACATCGAGCTGGTCACGCTCGGAGATCCCGGCGAGGGGGCGGTCCTGGCGCAGGCTGGGGCTGTCGGTGGGGTGGACCAGCGCCACCGGGCGCCGGGTGGTGGGACGGATCAGGCCCGATTCGGACAGCGGAGCGCCGGCGATCGCGTTGAACAGGCTCGACTTGCCAACCCCCGTCGATCCCAACAGGACCACGACCAGCGGAGCCGAGAGGTCGGCCGCACGAGGGGCCAGATACTCGGCGACATGACGACGGAGCTGTTCGGCCCGGGCGGCGCGGTCCGGGTCGGGTGCAGTCTCAACCCGACGGGCGAGGGCTGTGGCCAGGTCTGATAGTGCCTCACTCAACCCCGCCACTGTATGGGCCTCGTCGGGTTGGTCCTTCGAATCTGCTGTGACGAGAGACGCAGCCACCTGGTTGGGAACCCTGCGTGCCGGGCAAGTGAGTCCACCAAAGGAGCACCCGCGGATATGGAAGCAATGCGGTACTGGGAGACATACTTGAACGACCACCGCGCCGGAGCCACTGCTGGGACAGCATTGGTCAGGCGGATCTGGCGCAACAATCGCCGAACGAAGTGGGGTCCGATGATCGAAGAGGTAGCCGAGTCGATCGAGCGGGACCTGGTCGTCCTCGACGAGGTTCGGGCCGCGGCCGGTGTCTCGGGAGGAGATCTCAAAAGGGCGGCTGCTCTGCTCACCGAACGGGCCAGCCGACTGAAGCTGAATGGCCATCTCCTTACCTATTCGCCCCTGAGCCGAGTCCTGGAGCTGGAGACGCTCATGTCGGCCGTCCGCGGGAAACAGGGTCTGTGGGTCGCATTGCGCTCAGCCGGGCCCTCTCATCCCGAATGGTCCGAGTTCGACTTTGCCGCCCTCGAGGAACGGGGCAGCGAGCAACTGGAGACGCTGGCTCGCGTCCACGAATGGGCTGTGACCGAGATGGTGGGCGTCGGACCCTGAGCCCCGTGACGGCCGGCTTCTTCACGGGCGAGACGTAGTCGAGTCGGGTCGCCACGTCTGTCCCTTCGTCGAGCGTCCCATTTCGTGTAGCCAC
>JBEVJN010000031.1:0-8412 GCA_040510135.1 Acidimicrobiia bacterium
ACTGTCACGATCCACGCCTCCGCATCTCCAGGATGGACTCAACGGTCGTGGCGATGTCGTCGGCCACGACGGCGGCGAATTTCTCGGCGCGCCCTTTGTCCGCCCAGCCCGGGTTCCCATACCAGCCATCGTCAGCGATCTCGGTCACGTCTGTGATGTAGCCGTACACCTCGCGGGAGCGACGCATCGCGTCCAGCTCGTCGGCACCCGCGGGCCTGGTCGGCTCTGATACACGCTCGGCGTGGAACAGATCGGGATCGTGAGCGAGAACCGCCAGGGTCTCGATCCCGCCACCGTGGGTGAGCTCCCCACCCGCCGGCGAGTAGATGCGCTGCGCCGTGTAACAGGCATGCGCGGTGACGACGAGGGCCTCCCGACTGTCCTGGAGGTCAGTGGCCACGGCATCGAGCGAGGCGATGTTGCCCTCGTGCCAGTTGACGAATACGAAGGTCCTGGCCCCCATGGCGGCCATCTCCTCGCAGAGGTTGGCGAGGTAGGCCTCGAAGACATCTCTCCGCAGTGAGATCGTGCCCGGATGGCCGGCGTGGATCGGAGTGACACCGTACGGCCCGGCCGGCACCACGATCGCATCTAGACGCTCGGCGAGCTCGGCAGCGACGAGATCGGCGGCCATGGTGTCGGTGCCGCAGGGCAGATGCGGGCCGTGTTGCTCGACACTCCCGAACGGCATCACCACTGTGCCGGTGCGACCGATGATGTCGGCGACGTCCGGTGAGGCGAGGTCGTAGATCGATCTGCGCGCCATACTCATAGGATCTCCGCCGCCTCGGGAGTGACCACGGCGTGCAACGGCCGCTCCGAGTTGAGTAATCGGAGTGCCTCGGCAGCGGCCTGACGCCGGAGGGCGAGCTCGCTCTCCTCTGTGTACCAGGACATGTGTGGAGTCAGGATCAGCCGGTCCGCGACAGGCTCGAAGATCGACACATCAGGTGGTTCTTGTTCGAACACATCGAGCGCGGCGTAACCGGGCCGGTTGTCACCGAGTGCAGCGACCAACGCGCCCGTGTCGACTAGGGCGCCACGAGCCGTGTTCACGAGGATCGAGCCCTCCTTCATGGTGCCGAGCTCGGTTGCACCGAGCAGGTATCCCTGAGCGGGCGGCGGGGCGTGCAGTGTGACCACGTCGGAGCGAGCGAGCAGTTCGTCCACGCCGACGAGCCGACCGGGGACGTCGCCGAGGGTCGCGGCAACGTCAGAAGCGTCGACCGCCGGGTCGGAGATGAAAAGGCTCCCGAAGCCCACCCCGGCGAGCATGACGGCTACCCGTCTCCCGATCCTCCCGAATCCGACGATGCCGGCGGCGAGACTGGAGGGAAGTCGGAGCGGGCGCAGGTTGCCCACACCCCAAGATCCCGCTCTCAACTGTCGGTCGGCCGTGGTCAAACGGCGAAGTGAGGCCAGGGCCATTGTCACTGCATGCAGTGCCACGGCGTCCATCCCGTAATCAGGCACATTGACCACCCAGATACCCAGTGACCGTGCCCGGTCTAGGTCTACCCCGTCTACACCAACCCCGAGGCGGACGATGCCCCGGCAATCGAGCTTCTCCAAGGTCGCCGCGTCGAACCGTGGTGCGGCCCCGGCGAGGATCACGTCGGCTCCCCCGGCGATTTCGATCACGTGCTTGCTGGTGTGTCCCGGGCCAGAAACCAGCTCGACCTCACCGAGCACCTCGCGTTCGACGTCGAAAGTTTCGAACCGCGTTCCGAGAATCGCCACCTTGGGCCGCCGTGAATCCACCGGCCCGGCAGTATAGGTGTAGCTCGCGCAATCGATTGTGGGGTCGGGGTCCGGAAGCTATAAAGGTCCGGCGTGGACGACATCCCGTACTTCGAGCCGATATCGCACCTCCGTCTGGAGGACCGTCGCCTGGTCACCGGCTCGGGACGGTACGTGGGCGACCTGGCGCCGCCGGGGACTCTGCACCTCGCCTTCGTCCGCAGCACCGAGGCCCACGCCCGGATCACGGCCATCGACACGGCTTCGGTGGATTCCCCTGACGTCATCGGGGTGTTCACCGCAGCCGACCTCGGTCTCGAAGACATCCCGGGCGACAGCACAACCATCCCGGCTCCCGACTTTCCCCGTCCGCACCTCGCATCGGAGAAGGTGCGATATGTGGGCGAGCCGATTGCGGTGGTCGCTGCCACGACGGCGGCCCTGGCCGTGGACGCCACCGACCTCATCTGGGTCGACTACGAAGTTCTCCCGGCGGTCGTCGATCCAAGGCCGAGCCTCGAGGATGAAACGACACTGCACGAAGGCGCGGGGACCAACGTGGTGAGTCGGTCCAAGCTGGCGGCAGGCGAACCCGAGGGCGACTACGAGGTCGAGGCCGAGATGGAGGTGACCAATCAGCGACTGGCGCCTAACGCGATCGAACCATTGGTCATGCTTGCCATCCCCGAAGACGATGGCCGACTCACGGTGTATGTGAGCCATCAGCGACCCCACGGAGTGAAGGCCCGTCTCTGCCAACTTCTCCCCCATGACCCGGACAAGATGCGGGTTGTCGTACCCGACGTCGGTGGGGCGTTCGGGATGAAGGGTATGACCTACCCGGAGCACACCGTGACCGCGGCAGTGGCCCTCCGGCTGGGGCGGCCGGTCATGTGGGCCGAGAAACGTCGCGAGCATCTCAGCGGCGGAACCCACGGGCGGGGCTCTGTGCACCGGATCAGGCTCATGGGGACTTCAAAAGGACGAATCCAACGAGCAGAGATCGACGTGCTCGCCGACGTCGGGGCATATCCCCACAACGGCGCGACTATCCCGATGTTCTCCCGGCTAGTCGCCCTTGGGCTCTACGACATCTCCAATGCGTCGTTCACTACGACCTCGGTCGTGACCAACACCGCTCCGACCGGCTCTTACCGCGGTGCAGGACGACCGGAGGCCGCCTACGCCATCGAGAGGGCAATCGACGCCTTCGCTCGTGCCGCCGGCCTCGACCCGGTCGAGGTCCGTCTGACCAACTTCATTCCCTCCGATTCCCTCCCTTACCGCACGCCCACAGGCGCCTTGTACGACTCGGGTGACTACGCCGCGGCCCTGCGCCGCGCCGTCGAGCTCGTCGAGCTGGACAGGCTGAGGGAAGATCAGCGAACCCGCCTGGCAGAAGGGCGCGACCCGATCGGTGTCGGGTTCGGCGCCTTCGTCGAGCGGGCCGGAGGAGCGGTCGACGGCGGCGAGTACGGTCGGGTCGAGATCGACCGTGAGGGAAAGGCCACCCTGCGCACGGGTTCGGCCTCATCCGGTCAGGGCCACGAGACCGCCTGGGCACAGGTGGCCGCCGCGGCCCTCGGGGTCAACCCAGACGACGTGACCTACGTGGCCGGCGACACCGACGAGGTGGCCCGAGGCACCGGGACCTTCGCCAGCAGATCGGCTCAGATCGGAGCTGCGGCGATCTGGCGAACGGCACATGGAGTCCGCCGTCGAGCCATCGAACTGACCGCTGAGCTCCTCGAGGCCTCCCCGGCCGACGTGGTACTTGCCGACGGCACGTTCTCGATCGCCGGCGTGCCCGGCACCGAGATTGGTTGGCCCGAGGTGGCTGCTGCCGCTCATGACCGCGGCATCGAGTTGGGCGAAGAGGAGTGGTTCGTGCCCGGCGAGCAGACATTCCCCTATGGCGTGCACGTCGCAGTCGTCGAAGTTGCCCTCGAGACCGGGGAGGTTCGGCTCGATCGCCTTGTGACCGTTGACGACTGCGGGAACGTCCTCAACCCGATGATCGTCGAAGGCCAACTTCACGGCTCCCTCGTGCAAGGGATCGGACAGGCTCTGTTCGAGGGCGTCCAGTATTCGGAGCAAGGCCAGCTGCTCACGTCGACCTTGATGGACTACGCCTTGCCCAGGGCCGGCGACGCTCCGCCGATCACGTCCGAGCGGTTGGTGCATCCAGCGCCATCGAACCCGTTGGGAGTCAAGGGCACCGGGGAAGGCGGCTGCATAGGGGCGCCACCCGCAATCGTCAATGCCGTGCTGGACGCCCTCGCTCCCTACGGCGTAACCGATCTGCAAATGCCGCTGCGACCGGCAACGGTGTGGGCTGCCCTGTCGGCACCTAGTCTCCTGCCCTAACGTTTGTGCAAAGGCGAAAGGGCATTCATGGCTGTGGATCCAGAGAACGTGACCATCGTCGAGGAGGTGTCCGGCTCCGACATCCCGGTCGAGCTCAAGTACATCGAGACCTGGGATGGGCTCTACGCCCCGATCGGGTTGCGAATCCCCCCGGGACCCGGTCCTCATCCACTGGTCCTGCTCGCCTCGGGCAATGGAGGAGGTGGCATGGCGTGGATCCGGGATGCCGTCGCCAACCGGGGCTACATCATGGACCGACTGCTCGAACGGGGATATGCCTGCGCCTGGATCCGCTACCGCACCGAGGTCGAGCTGGGCTACGAGACCGGGGGCCCGCTCATCAGGGACACGCGACAGGGACGCGACATGTTCAACCGATCTCCACTCGAGTACGAAGACGAGATCGCCATCGTCGAGCAACTGAAGCAAGACCCCCGCATCGACCCCGAGCGTGTCGGGCTCATCGGGATGAGTCATGGCGGAGAGATGGTGCTAAAGATCGCCTCGGATTTCCACGGCCTCGCCGCCGCAGTTGCATCCGAGCCCGCCTCGCATGAGTTCCTCGCCCTCAGCCCCGACAACACGGCCTTCATCGACCCGGACACCGGGCTTCGCAACATCGAAGAGATGCAAATGGTGGAGACCGAAAAGGTGAGGTCGCGCATCGATATGGCGAAGGCCCTGGAGCGGATCGCCCCCATCGACACACCTATCCTCGTCATGGGCCGAGAAGACGACCACCTCCAAGGGATCTTTCGCACGAGCTACGAGCTTCTTGCCGAGGAGGACAAGCCTGTCGAATGGGTCAGCTGGGACCACGACCTTCATGGCTATGTCTATCCGTTGCGTGGGCCAAATGGTGAGTACGAGGTCAACGAGGTCCAGGAGAAGGCGATCGCCGGAGTCCTCTCCTTCCTCGACAAGCATCTGAGGCCATAGGCCCGCCAGAGGTCAGCTCAAGCCGTCGGAGACTTCCTTGTTCTCGGGCTCGAGGGTGACACCGCTGCCATCGGCGTGCCGGGTCAGCATGGAAGCGAAATCCTGGGCGCCGAAGCCACGCCCCACTCCGTCCATGACGATCTGATGGACCAGGGCTGCCGTCGGAAGCGGAACATCGAGGAGTCGGCCGGCTTCGAGACCGAGCTCGAAGTCCTTACGAAGCAGATCCATCGTGAAGGTGGGCGTGTAGTCCAGATTCACAAAGGCCGGTGTCTTGTACCGGGTGAACATGGATCCCATAACGCTGTCGTTGAGGAACTCGAGGAAGTCAGAACGAGAGACACCCGCCGCCTCCGCCAGCACAGTGATCTCGGCCATTGATTGCGTCACGACACCGAGCATCAGGTTGTGGCAGATCTTCACCAGACGGGCCTCGTCACCATCGCCGACGTAGGTCACCTTGCGTCCGAACAGCTCGAGGTACGGGAGTGCGGTCTCGTAAGCGCCCATTGGGCCGGAGACCACCGAGGTGAGGCGTCCGGCCTTGACCACTTTCGGGTTGCCCGAAACAGGGGCCGCCAGCACTGCGGTGCCCATCTCGTTGGCACGCGCCGTGAGCCTCTCCGACGTTGGGCCGTCGATCGTGGTTGAGTCGACGATTATCTCGGGTCGACTGTTCGGTTGGGAGAGGACACCCTCATCGCCGAACGTGACCTCCAGGACGTCCGCGGGCCCGGCCACCATCGTGAATACGATGTCACGCTCGGCGAGATCGGCCGGTGACTCGACGATCTTTGCTCCCTTGTCGGCCAATGGCTCCGCCTTGGCCCTAGTTCGGTTGTACACCCATAGATCCACGTTCGAAGCCAGCAGCCGGGCGGCCAGGGCCGCACCCATCCGACCGGTCCCGATCCAGCCCACCCGGTGCGGATACTTGTCAGCCATCGTCGGTGCACTCCTCTCGCCTCTAACGGCGCTGCGAGACGACGGTCGGTACCCGGCAATCACGCAATCGTTTGTATTATTGGCACTTTGCGAGAGGCGCTGCAAGATCTGCCGTCGACCGACACCACATTGTGCATGACCACAGAACTCATCACGCCTCCTTCGTTGGAGCGGCTTCGCGGGACGGTAGGGCGAGCACCTGCCTACATGTGTGGCGATAACGCTCCGCTCGGGCGGCCTGCAGATCAGAGTCGGGACGCTGAGTCGGCGCGGTTCTGCTGCGCCGAAGCGGAGAGGAACAACCACGCCGACCCGGCGAAAAGGCTGGCGAACATCCCGGTCAGGCCCATGATTTCGAACACCGAGCTGTACTCCGCCTTGTGCTTGCCCAGAATGAGTGTGATCACGCCGACGACCCCAAGCGCGGCCATCCCCCAGACGACGAAGAGCCCGACCCGACGGCGACAGAGATAGCGGATCGGTAGGCGGTGTTGCTCCTCATGATCGCTCCTTCTTCCGTCACGTCGCGACCGATGAGGTCAAAAGCCATCCCGTGCCTCCCCACATTCCGCTCAGGGCATGCCAAACGGCCATCCGTCGACCTTGCCGCCTTGCAAGGGCTGCCCGGCCGCGGTCGGTGATCGTGTAGTAGTAGCGACGGCGACCCCCAGGCAGCATTCGCCACTCCGTCGTCAGGTAACCGAGCCTGCAGAGCCGGTGGAACAGCGGATAGACCATGGCGTCGGTCCAATCGAATTCGCCTCTGGATAGCTCGCGCACACGTCTGAGAATCTCGTACCCGAAGCTCTCGCCCTCTGACAGGATCGTGAGTACGGCCGGCGCCGCCGGGGCCGCGGTCAGGTACTCGTCGATGATCACGGGCTTCCTCCCAATAGATGAGTGAAGGGCATTTGGGTCGTATACATAGGAGCGTTAGGTATATAGAAGCATATAGTAAGCCCGAAAGTCAAGGTTGTTCACGCCCACTTTGCGCCTGGGTTCAGCTGAACGAGAAGAGCGGGGGCACGATGACCACGACAGCCGCGGCCCACACGCCAAAGACGGGCAGGTAGGTGGTCTGCCAGCGCTCGAGCCGGTGGATCGTGCCGTGTCCGGTGAGGAACCGGATGGACAGCCAGGCGGTCCCTGCCAGGCTCGCCAGGAGCAGCACGTTGAGGCCGAGCGCTGCTGTCCGGTTCGGGGTGAACCCGAGCTCACCGATGCGAGCGATCATGTCGCCGAGCACGATCACGTCGAGGACAAGCGCACTGACGACGGCAACCAACTGGATCCGGTCCATCCAGCCCGGCGAGTCGGACGGATCTCGGGCGGAGATCCCGTACAAGACCAGCCCGAGGACCACCACCAGCAGAGCGTCGAAAACGCCAAGGAGGTCGCGATCGAACGCGTCGCCGAGTCCTGTCGCAACGTAAACGACTATCGCTGCGACCAGCATCACCGCGAACAGGGGCGTGAAGAGCATGGTGAGTACCGGCGCCATGTTCTCGATGACCTGTTTCTTCGATTCGACGAGCCATGCCGCCACGATCACGGCACCCGCGGCTCCCAGGGGCAAGACCCAGTCGACGACTCGCTCAGAGTCGACACCGGTGGGGTCGAGGATGAACGCCGTCAGCGCCAAGAGCACGCCGCCCCCCAGCGCGATCAGCACGTAATAGATGAACCACTCGCCCGTGAAACGGACGAAGTCCATACGCCGCTCGTGCGATGTCAGAACACCGCTCATGTACGGGTAGGCGACCACGAACCACAGCACGACGGGCAGATGGGTGGCGACCAACAATTCGGTCGACCCGCCCTCGATGAACGGATATACGTTGATCACCACCGCGGCGATCACGAATGGTACGGCCAACATCAGGGATTGGCGCACGGTGAGTTGCCTTCGCCGGGCGAAGTAGGCGGCGAGGAACGGCAACACGAACAAGCTTGCATTTCGCTCCAGCCACGATGCCTGCTCGGTCGGGAACCCCGCGGCCAGGCGTGCGATTTGGACCGTGGCGGCCGCGGCGACGGCGAACAGCAGTGCCTCCAGCCACCCACTGCCCGCCTCCGGCTTCGCATCGACGTCGGAGGTGACGAGGAGCTTCCAGAGTCTGCCACTGTGCTCGCGTGCGAACTCCCGGGACAATTCGTCGACTGCCCCCATCCGCTTCACCGCGACCAACAGCGCCTCATCGGCAGAGAGACCGACCGCGGTCAGGTCAGCGATCTGAGCGCGGAGATGGTCCTCCAACTCCTCGACGTCACGGCCATCGACCGCCGGGCTCTGTTCGACGAACGCACGCCACTCCCCGATCTCCACCTCTAACTGGTCCACGGTCAGGCCCTCCCGAACGCCATGGGCAGCAGGTCGCCGCCCCAAGCGTCACCCAGAGCTCGCGCCACGGTCACCCATTG